>JBEKPF010000011.1:0-88978 GCA_049521035.1 Occallatibacter sp.
CGGCAATGCAGATGTAAGAACCGGGGTCGTGGGTCCGGCCACCACTACCTGAGCAAACACAGAAGACGTTGTGGCGGGGAAATCAGGATCGCCGTTGTATGTGGCCGTAATTGGATGAGTGGCAGCCGTCCATTGGTTCGTAACCGGCGGGCTACAGGACGCCGTGTAAGCATTGTTCGCATTGAGTGTCAGTGTCGCATTGGCGCACAATGTCGAACCAGTAAGCGTGTCTTTGAATGACACTGTGGCCGTCGGCTGTGCCGATCCGGAGTTTGCGAGCGTTAGCGTGGCCGCGAATGTGACGGGCTCATTCACCAGAGAAGGCGTCTGCGAGGAAGTTACCGAAATGGTGAGCGGAGCCGGGTTGACCGCCTGAGTCACGGCACCCGAGCTGGTTGTAAAATTCGCATCACCGCTGTACTTCGCTGTGATCATATACGGCGCGCTTGAAGTGGCTGCCGTGGGCAGCGATTCCAGGCATGTAGAAACGCCTGTTGCGCCGGTCACAGGTGCTGCCGAACAGAGGGAGACCGACGCCCCGCCGTTCAGAACATAGCTGAAGGCAACCGTACCCGTCGGGTTGGTTGAGCCGGAAACACCCGGCTTGACAGTTGCTGTAAAGAGCACAGGCTGGTTGACATTCGAGGGTGAAGGAGCAGCAATCAGCGTAGTTGTAGTTGCAGATCCGGCGACAGTCTGTGTAGCCGTGCCAGAGCCCGTCTGGAAGTTCTTGTCACCAGAATATGCAGCGGTAATCGTGTAGGCTCCCTGCGACGGCAGCGGAGCCGTGCAAGCAGCCGTCGTAATTGTGCCCAGTGTGCTGACACTCACAGGCTGAGTGGCCGTGCAACTCAAATTGACCGCAGCGCTGCCGTTGAGCACGTAGCTGAAGGTCACGGTGCCGGTTGGAAAAGTTGATCCTGAGTAAGTAGTCGGCGTGACAGTCGCCGTGAAGGTCACCACTTGGTTGACAGATGAGCTCGGAGAAGACGAAACAACCGTGATCGTCGTTGGACCTTGGTTGACGACCTGACTGTCAACAACCGATGTTGTTTTGGGGAAATTGCCGTCACCGCTATAAGTCGCGTTAACAGTGTGCGTGGCCGCGGTTGGAAATGCAAACACGCAGAGAGGGACGGTTCCCGTCGTGCTCACCGTAGTGGTGCACAAGGTCGAATTGGTCAGCGTGTCGGTAAACGTCACCGTTCCAGATGGTTCGGTTGCACCGGTATAGGCAGGTGTAATCACAGCTGTGAAGCTCACCGGTTGATTCACCACCGAGGAGGCCGGTAGAGACGATGTCAAATCGACAGTCGTGACCGGTTGGTTGACAGTCAGCGCAAGTGGACTCGCACTGTTCGAACTTGATTGGAAGTTCGCGTCCCCGCTATAAGTTGCAGTAACACTGTAGGAGCCCGCCGAAGGCAGCGGAGACGCGCAAGTAGCTATTCCAGTTGTGCTGTTCAAGGGCGCGGATGAGCACAGGATGACTGTCCGGCCGCCGAGACTCGAAGCGAAGGCCACTGAACCGGTCGGGGTTGTTGATCCGGTGATACTTGGCGTCACCGTAGCGGTAAAGGTCACCAGTTCGTTAACGAACGAAGTGGAAAGCGATGACACAACCGCGGTCGTAGTTGGTGTCAAACCGACCGGCTGAACTACCGTGCCGGAAGTTGGACCTGTGAAATTCCCGTCCCCACTGTAAGTGGCCGTGATTGTGTAGTTCCCGTTTGCCGGTAGCGAGGCGGTGCAGGCCGCCGTAGTAGCCCCAGACGCAGTGATCACTGTTATGGGCTGGGCGATTGTGCAATTAAGCGCCGTTGCCGAACCACTAGAAGGCGTATACGTGAAAGCCACAGTACCCGTCGGATTTGTCGAACCTGTAACCACCGGGGTAATGGTGGCAGTGAAGGTCACCGGTTGGTTGACTCCCGCAGAGGGAAGCGAGGAAACAACCGTTGTCGTCGTTACGGTCTTGTTGACAGTCATCGCCTCTGTCCCTGTGCTGGTTCCGAAGTTAGGATCTCCCGTCGGATACACCGCCTTGATGACGTAGCTTCCGGCTGAGGGCAGCGTGAATGGGCATACAGCTGTAGTGACCGCGGAAGCGCCCGAGCCTGTAGTATTCACCGCAACATTGGTGCACAGAGAGGTTGACGCGCCCCCATTCAGTGTGTAGGTGAAACTCACCGGCAGCGTCGGACTTATGGATCCCGGCGAGGTCGGTGAAATTGTGGCGGTGATGGTCACTGTTTGGTTGACGCTCACAGGACCGGTAGGCGACGATGTAACGTTCGTCTGAGTGCCCGAAGGAGATACGATCAGCGCCGGAGATAATGTCCCAGACCCGCTTGAGAAGTTCTGATCGCCACTGTAAGCCGCGGTGATCGTAACTCCCGGAGACGCTACTGCCGCGGTGAAGGAATAGGTGCACGCCGCAGTTCCGGCCGTACCTGTGGCTGAATTACCGCCTGTGATTGTCACCGCGCTGCACATAGTCGTCGTTCCCTGCTTGAACGTCACGTTTCCGCTGGGGATCACTTCATTCGGCGTCCCGCCTCCGCCAGGAGGCGCTACCTTCACAGTGAAGGTCAATGGCTGGTTCACGGCGCCCGAAGTCGGCGAGGACGGCAAGAACGAAGTTGTAGCGCCGGCTGTACCCACGCTAACCGTGATCTGCGATGCCACAGCACTGTTGTAGTTGTTATCGCCGTTGTAAGTCGCTGCGACGATGTCGGCCGGAGAAACCAGAGCGGAGGTCGTGCAGGTAGCCACTCCGGTGGTTGAATTCACCGCTCCCGTTGTGGGGCTGCTGCAAGCGATCGGATTCCCACCGGTTGAGAAGGTTACAGTTCCGGTGGGGCCGTTAGGCGTAAACGTGACCCCGCCGACAGTGGCCGTAAGGGTCACAGGCGTGTCCACGGTGGTACTTGCCGGCGACAATGTAAGCATCGGACTGAGCTTGCTGATGACCTGGTTGACCATGGCCACAGGGGTGGGGACGGCATTGTAGTTGCTGTCTCCCGTATAGCTGGCTGTGATCACATCGATGCCGCCAGGCAGGGACGAAGTCGTGCATGTAGCTATGCCAGTGGATGGATTCACAGATCCCGTCGTGGGACTGCTGCAGGTGATTGTGTTCCCGCCAGTGGAGAATGTTACGGTTCCCGTGGGGCCGATTGGTGTTATCGTCACGCCGCCGACGGTAGCCGTGAGTGTCACCGCCGTGTTCAGATTCGTTGCAGTTGTAGGCGAGATAGTGACAGTGGGAGTTAGCTTGTTGATGACCTGGTTGACTGTGGCCACAGGGGCCGGAACGGCAATGTAGTTGCTGTCGCCCGAATAGCTCGCAGTGATCACATCGGTACCGGCAAGCACGGACGAAGTCGTGCATGTGGCCACGCCATTGGATGGATTCACTGCTCCCGTGGTAGGGCTGCTGCAGGCGATCGCGTTCCCGCCGGTAGAGAATGTTACGGTTCCCGTAGGACCGGTAGGAGTAATCGTCACGCCACCAACAGTTGCCGTCAACGTCACCGCCGTGTTCAGGTTCGCTGCGGTAGTCGGCGAGATGGTCAGCGTGGGAGTGAGCTGGTTGATGACCTGGTTGACCGTGGCCACAGGGGTAGGGGCGGCACTATAGTTACTGTCGCCGGAATAGCTGGCTGTAATCACATTGGTGCCGACAGGCAGTGACGAGGTTGTGCAGGTAGCCACACCAGTGGAGGCACTCACCGCTTCCGTTGCGGGATTGCTGCAGGTGATCGCGTTCCCGCCAGTCGAGAAGGTTACGGTTCCCGTGGGGCCGATTGGTGTTATAGTCACGCCGCCAACGGTGGCTGTAAGCGTCACCGCCGTGTTCAAGTTCGCCGCAGTAGTCGGCGAGATGGTCAGCGTGGGGCTGAGCTGGCCGACGACCTGTGTAACCGTGTTCGCGTTCGTCTGGTCCGTGTACGTAGCGTCTCCAAGGAATTCGGCGGTAAGTGTTTCGCCCGTGCTCGCCGGGAGCGTAGATGTGGTGCATGTCGCAGTGTAAGTCGTACCTGATCCGGTCACGGACACGCCGCTAGCTCCACCGCAGTCGGAGAGGGCCGTGCCGCCGGCGCTGAAAACCACATTCGCCGTCGGAGCGGGGCCGACGGGCGGCGTAGTAATGGTCGCAGTCAGCAAGTCCGGCTGATTCAGGCTTGAAGGATTAGTCCCTGGCGTCAACGTGAATGTACTAAAGTCTGTCGTCCCTGAAAATGCCGGCATCGCCGTGAACTCTGTCCCCAACGTGGGAGCTCCGGTGTTCCCATTGGCCGTGGCCAGACTGGCGCGTCCGCCACTCGCCCTGACAATCGCGGTCATCGCTATTGGACCAGTTCCGACTGGCAAGGTCGTAGCGGGTAACAGCGTGTTATCCCCGCGTCCATACAGGACACTTACCGTTGAATCCGTGAAGTTAGTCACAGCCACATCGGCCTTGCCATCTCCGTTAAAGTCGGCAACCACCAGCGATCCCGGCTGCTTCCCAACAGCATAGGGAACGGCCTCCTTGAATGTTCCATCGCCATTCCCTTGCATCACTGCAACTGTGTTGTCGCTGGAACTCGAAACGATCAGGTCCAGTCCGGAACCCGTCAGATTGCCAAGCGCAATCGATGACGGGCTCCTCCCCAAGTCGAGCGCAGCTCCAGGTGTGAACTTACCGGTTCCATCGCCAAGCAACACGATGGCCGTGCCGGGCGACTGGCATGTGGCATCAACACCGCACCGATTTGCAACCACAATGTCTGGTATCTTGTCGCCATTGACATCTCCAATTGCGATGGAGCTTGGCGAATAGTCCGCTGCGTAAGTCATCAAGCTCTGGAATGCCCCGGTTCCTGTGCCAGCCATCAGCTCAACGCTACCTGTCTGCGAACACGTTTCGGCCCCGCAGTCCTCCAGCACGGCAAGATCGGGCTTTCCGTCGTTGTTCAGATCGCCAATTGCAAACGCGATGGGAGAAGCGGCCAGCGGGAAGGTTGCTAGTTGGCGGAAAGTCCCATCGCCCGCACCCAGCAGGACAGAGACTGTCTTATCCAGCCGGTTGACCGCGACGATATCGAGGTTCTTGTCGCCGTTTACGTCGGCCAAAGCTACGGCTGCGGGACCAGAGCCGAGGGTATAAGTGGACGAAAGACGATAAGAGCCGCTAACACCGTTGCTGCCCGGAAGAAAAACGGCTACGTTTCCCGTGGAACTGCAAGAGGGGTCGGCGCCGCAATAGTTCGCCACCACCACTCCCGGAGTCTTGCCGCCATCCAGAATACCTGACGCGATTGAGACAGGCTGCTGTCCTGCGAAATAGGAGCGTGCAGCTTTGAATGTGCCATCGCCATAGCCTGAGGGAACGCTCACCGTTTGCGACGCTTGGTTGATGATCGCCAGGTCAACATGACCGCTCCCATAGAAATCGTCTGCGACAGCGGCAAGAGGTGCATTGCCCGCGACAAAGTCAAGCGGACTCTTGAACGTCCCGTCACCGGTTCCATTGAGCACGCTGAATGTGTTGCTCTGGTTGTTGATGACCACAAGATCGGGAATGCCGTCCCCATTCACATCCGCAATCACAGCGAACACTGGCTCGTTCCCGACCGCATACGACGCAGGGGAGGCAAAGCCGCCGTTGCCGTCACCCAGCAGGACTGAAATAGACTTCTGGCCTGGTTGCGTAACCACGAGATCGATCTTGCCGTCTTGATTGAAATCTCCTGAAGCGATTGACGAAAGCGAACCCGAGGCAACACTGATATCCGTAAGTGCGTGAAATACTCCTTCGCCTCTGCCGAGCAGGATGCTCACCGTTCCATCCGTGTTTGCAAGGGCAATGTCGGCGTGGCCATCGTTGTTGAAGTCAGCCACCGTAAGTGCCGTCGGAGTTTTGCTCAATCGACGCAAAACGGGCTTCTGCAGATTTCCGTCGCCGGCGTTGAAAAAAATAGCGAGCTGGCTCTCGGATTTTCCGGCGACCGCTACATCCACGTGTCCGGTTCCATTAAAGTCGCCCGCGACAATGTAGGACGGGTTAAAGCCAACCGCGTAACTCTGTCGCGGCTGAAGCGTCCCGTCGCCACTGCCCAGAAGCACGCTGATCGTGCCCTCGGATTCGTTGGAGACTAGAACGTCGGGTCTTCCATCGCCGTTGATATCGGCAAGCAAAACGGCGCTGGGATGGGATCCGGCCTCGTACGTGACGCCGGGCGCAAACTTGCCCTGCCCTACGCCGAGAAACACGGTAATACTCCCGGAACTAGAGTCAGCAGTGACAAGGTCCAGCTTGCCACTCCGCCGCAAATCTCCCGTCGCCACGCTCGATGGAGCGTAGCCAAGCGAGATCGACGGGGCAACCAGGAAGGCAGAAGGTGTAGCGGAGGTCTTTGAAGAACCGGCAATCGCCGACTCGGTTGACTGCGCGCTCACTCCGATAACCAGGCATGCGCTGGAAAACAGGAAGACCAGCGAAGACATCGCAGCAATTCCGCAAAGGCGAATTGACTTATAGCGAATCATGAATGTTCTCCAAACAGATGGATCGGGCGCCCAAAGACCTGAGTCTGAGCGGCAACCAAGCTAGCCGCACTATCGGATGCGGTTTAATTGTCAATGAGTCTCTACGAAATCAGGGGAAAGCAAGAAAACCAAGACAACCTGCAGCAATCAATATCAAGCAAGAATAGAGTTGTCCGAAACGCTCCATTCCATTGACAAATTCGATATCCGCTTCGCCCGGCATGAAACACCCTGAGATTTCAGAGTAGATTGGGGAATCCACATGTCGGGTTAGGAAGGGAAATCTAACATGCTCATATAGTCAAGTCAAGCGAAAACACATCTCGGTCGAGGTAGTCAGGGAGGAGTGACAGTAGACCTTCGGGGATGGAGTCATGAGTAATTAACAGAGCCCGCAATCACACTGGAATTTGCTTTGCGAAAAAGACCGCTTGGAGCTTTCCTTGCCAACCCATTTTACTTAGCCCCGAAGCATGAACCCTTTGAAGGACTGCTTTATTTCCGGAGAGGAAATGACAGTTCCGAAATCGAATCCCGTCCATCTGTCAAACACACCCTCATCGCAAGCGTCATCTGCTTCAACATGTCCATTCTCATCCTCACACAGAGCGCGACACATTCAGCATCTAAGAGAACAACCCTCAATCAGTCGACAAACTCCGAGACACTGGCGCAGGGATGATAGGCAGTACCCTTTACTGACGATAAGATCGCGGCTCGCCAATTCTGCAAAAGCGAAGACTCCGCGCCTATCCCTTACGACTTCCGTTGTAAGACCGTACCACCTGCATCTCGCCCGGCGATGTCTTTGTGGTATTGGAATGCTTCAGATTCGAGCCAATAATCTCTAATTGGAAGACTTCGAAAAGAGCCGAACGGGAGGCAGAAATTATGTCAGCGAATGCCGCTTTAGTCGTGATTGCAAACGCTTTTGCCGGCCCGGAGCTCGTTCCCTTCGTTGGCAAAGTCTCGGCTTTGGACAAAGAGACAGACGGCCTTTCCGCACCGGGTGCGGAGAACCTCCGGCTCGCCAAAGATTTCTTGACAGCAATTGACTTCGAAATTGCAGCGGCCCGCTCCCTTTGCGGCCCCTGGCACGACGAACCGAATGGCGATGTCTACCTGAATCGTTCCCTCGAACGGATCTCTGAGCACATGACAGTGCTTAAGGCAATTCATGCAAAGCTCAATCGGCCTCGGGATGGCAAGCCTTTTCTCACCTAGTCGCAGCCAATCGCCTCAATGAACCGGGGCTATCGCTATCAAGCCCAACACCCGCTGGATTCATTCACCCCCACTGAAGCCTTTCGCGCGGCTGGCGCTGATTCCCGTGCTCACCTCGCATTGCATCGCTCACTTCACGGCTGGCGTCTGTTCAAGTGGGACAAACTCCACATCGCGTATTAGAGCAGGCCCCGCTCCGGGTGGAGTAGCTGTGGCGTAAAACGCCACGCCAACGCTTGAGGGCGTCGGGTAAATCAAGTTGGTGAGAACGGTCTCGCCGTTTTCCGCGAAGACCTCAATCGAGTTATTGTCCACGACAATTTCAAGCGTGATCGACTCTGCCTGCGAGTGCTTCAGCGGGGCTGAAACCCGTGCTGGGAAATCCGGAGACCAATCCGTTTTTCCTGAGTGCGTACGGTCCACAAAGATGCGGCCGTTCGCCGTATCGACACCGACCACGGTTTCTTCGGCGGCCTGATCGTTGGGATTTGTGGTGCTGCGACGAAGTCGCACTCCCGATTCAGAGGCATCTCCCGGTGCAAGATCGAAACGCAATCGATAAACGCTCCCGGATTGCTTTTGCGCGGCGATCCGTGTATTCGCCTGATCAATTCTCTGAAACGACGGAGCGCCGAACATGGCTTCATAAGGCCTGTGAGGGGGGCCCGGCAAGATGGGCTCCTGTACCAGCAGAAGAGGTTCCTGGGAAGGCGTCGGAGCAGGATGAGCCGGAGGCTGTCGCAAGTAAATGCGCCGTGCGACGGACATCTCACCGCGACCCGGCAGCGAAGGCAGTTTCGCGGCGTATTGCCAGTTGCTCATCCACGCAATCCAGAGGCGATCCTCGCCATCGGGAGTGTTTGAAACGGAGGTGGAGGCATAGAAGTCTTTGCCCCAATCTGCCCAGTGGGGTCCAGAGTTTGGATGATCTTCGACAAAACGAAATCCGTCGAACTGACCTACAAAATACTGGTCGCCTGAACCCTTCGCAGGCCCACCGGGATTGAGGTTCACGTTGAGCACCCAGCGGCTCGCCGGACGCTTGGCAATCGTGTCGTAGACGCGCTTGCCTTTACCGTCGAGAATTGGAAGCTCGAATAAGTCAGGGCACTCCCAGACGCCAGAGACAGCACCTGCGGGCCCAAACTCGCTTGCCAATTCCCATTGGCGCAGATTCTTTGAACGATAGAACCGCACCTTGTGCTGGTCTGGAAGCGAGACGACCATGACCCAAGTCTGGGTCGCGCTGTGCCAGAAAACCTTGGGGTCGCGGAAGTCTTTGAGGCCGAGGTCGATCACTGGGTTCTCGGAGTACTTCGTCCAGGTAGCCCCACCATCGCGGCTGACGGCGATGTTCTGTGTCTGCTTGTCCTGTGTCGCCCCGGTATAAATGGCCACCAGGCATCCGGGAGTCTTCTGGCCCGCGTTGCCACACAAGCCGCTTGTGTTATCGAGATCCTCGACGGTGGAGCCGCTGAAGATGGCTTCGCCTTTTTCTTCGGGGAGTGCGACTGGGAGCTTCTTCCAGTGGATCAGGTCCGGCGAAACTGCATGCCCCCAACTCATGTGACCCCACTCATCTCCAGAAGGGTTCAGCTGGAAGAACAAGTGGTATTGCCCGTTCAGTTTGATTGGGCCGTTCGGGTCGTTGATCCAATTGGGCGGGGAATCGAAATGGATCCGAGGCTGCCAGGCAGTAGTCGGCGCAGTCGCTTCTTGACCCGCTGCCGTCTGCAGGGCGAAGGCGAACCAAGCGAAAGAAAGTACCCAAATGGCCAAAAAATCGGTTGCGACACGCGCAGGGATTCGGTGAGGGATTTCCGTGTGCATGCCTAGATTTTACTCGGTGAATGCAAGGTTAACGCGCTCACAGAAGTGCAGGGTAGCAGCCCAGGTTACCAAGTATCACGCACGCTCACGCTCTTCCCTGTTCGCTGGACGTTAGGTCGCGGTCGTCTCCACTGAAGTTCAGCCACACCCGTCACACTTCGAGTTTTCAATCGCTCGTCTTGAGCACCCCGCCCATGAAAATCTTCCTCCCGCGCCTTTCCAAACACCCGCTAATCCGTCCAACAGCTACTCAGCCGGCCCAGCGCACAGGTGATCCACAGTTGGAATTCTCAGCCAAGCCGGTAACAATATCATCGAAGGCTTCTTCCTATGCTGGCTTTGATGAAGCGGAGTCGACTTCCGGTTTTCGCGGCGATTGCGTGTCTGTCAAGCGCAGCGGTTCTGACCTGTGCGTCCCAGGATGCGCCGAAGTCTTACCCGGTGCGCGGCGTGGTGCTGAACAGCATTACGCACCAGCCCATTGCGCGCGCGCTCGTCGATGCAAATTCAGATGCGGTCCTCACTGACAATGAAGGACGCTTCGAACTCAATCTCCGCGACTCTTTCACACAGATCAACGTACGCCGACCCGGTTTCAACTCCAACGCGCGAAATGGATCGCATCCTGTCCAAGTGGGCGCTAACATGCCCGACCTGACCTTCTATCTCACACCCGACGCCTCCATCACAGGCAATGTAATGCTCTCCAGTGGAGACGAGGCTAGCGATATCCGCTTCATGGCTTATCGCAGGCACACCGTAAATGGCCATCCGAGTTGGATGATGCAAGGACAGGCAACCACAAACAGCGAAGGCGTATTCCGCTTGGAGAACCTTGAGGCGCCAGCCATTTATGTGGTCTGCGGCATGCCCACGCGCGATCGCATTGGAACCGTCGCGCCGGGCGCAACCACATTCGGCTACCCATCGGTCTGCTATCCCGATGCGGGCGACTTCTCCACCGCCAACCTGATCTCGGTCGCAGCCGGCCAGCAGGCGCAAGTGGAAATCAATCTCAACAAGCAGCCTTTCTATCCGGTCTCCTTCGCCATCAAGAATTCTCAGCCCGGCCAGGGTCTGGGCATTCAGATCTACGATCAGAGTGGGCGCATGATGGGATTCTCGACGCGCTGGAATGTCGAAGATAAGCTGGCTGGGGTAAACCTGCCCAACGGCCGTTACTATGCCGAAGCTCGATTGGGAGGCAAGCCTCCCAGTTATGGACGCGTCGACTTCACCGTAGCCAACGGCCCGGTTAACGCCCTCAGCATGGTGCTGCTGCCTCTGCATCCCATCCAGGTAGAAATACACAAGGATTTCACCGCAAACGAGGGTAACAGCCAACAAGGCGGCCTTGTGTCCTTCGACTCGAGCGGTGCGTCACAGGATTTCAATGCAGGGCTCAATCTGATGCTGGTCCCAGCAGAGGAATTCTCAAGCGGCATGAGTGGAGGCCTTCGCCACGCCGACGGCTCATCCGACAGCTCCCTCTTTGAGATCGACAACGTCACTCCAGGGCGTTACTGGGTGCAGGTATCCGCTTTCCAGGGCTACGTCCATTCCATCACCAGCGGCGGTGTTGACCTCGCACACGAGCCGCTGGTCATTGGTCCTGGTAACACAGCCGAGCCAATCCAGATCACGATGCGCAACGATGGAGGCCAGATTTCGGGAACCGTCAATTCAACTTCTTCCGCCGCTGCATCCGGATCGGGTTCGAGCGTGGGAGAAGTGGCCATCACGTTTGTCTACGCAATCCCGCTTTTTCCAACGTCGGCGCAGATTCCGCAGACTATGGCGCAATATGGCGGCAAGTTTTTCATCCCCAATCTCCCACCCGGCAACTACCGCATCGTCGCGTTCGATTCATTTCAAGACATTGATATGGGTGATCCGCAGGGACTGTCGCGATTGTCCGCTAAAGGACAAACAGTAACTGTTGAATCCGGCGCCACGGCAAGCGTACAGCTCGAGTTGACCCAAAGTGGCGCGGAAGGGGCGACCCCGTGAGCCGTATTGCTGAGTTGATCGCCTTGCCCCTTGCACTGCTGGCAGCCTGCGTCGGTTGCAGTTTCCTGCGTGCGCAGTCGCCGTCCCCGCCGGTCGGTACCAACGGCGCTCGCGTCATCAGCGGAGTTGTCCTCAGCGGCAAAACCGGCCAGCCACTTGCCGAAGCCGACGTGACCCTGTGGGACACGGTCGCCCGCAAGACCGCGGCGGAGATCACTGCCGACGAGGAAGGCCGCTTCTCTTTCTCTCATCTCGCCGACGGCAACTTCAAGCTAAGCGCTGCCCATCGCGGTTACGTCACCGCCGCCTATGAGGAGCATGACGGCGCCTTCACCGGTATCGTCACCGGAGAGGGTCTGGTTTCCACGGGACTCCGCTTTACTCTTGCGCCGCAGGCGGTACTCTACGGAACGGTTTCGGATGACTCCGGCGACCCTGTCCCACAGGCCCGGGTCTCTCTCTACCACCAGGATCATCGCAACGGATTAGGAAAGATGGTTCGCGCGAACAGTACCAGCGCCGACGCGCGCGGCGACTTCGAGTTGGACCACCTCGCGCCGGGCAGCTACTTCGTAGCCGTGGTCGCCAGGCCCTGGTACGCAACACACCCGCGGCTCATGCGCGATGTGCAGGGGAAAACGATCGAAGACCGAAACCGCTCACCACTGGACGTTGCCTATGCAGTAACCTACTACCCGGATACCACCGACCCAGGCACCGCAGCGCCCATCTCCGTAACCGCAGGCGATCGCATCCCCATCTCCATCACCCTGCATCCCGTGCCTGCTGTTCACATCACGGTGCAACTCTCCAACCCAGGCCCGAACCAGCCAGTTATTATGCCGCAATTACATCAGGAGATCTTTGGAACTTCAGATTTTGTGCAGGCAGGCGTCTCCTACTTTCAGCAGGGCGACCGGCGAGACGCGAATTCCACAACTACCGTTGAGATTGAGGGCGTCGCGCCGGGACAATACGGCGTTGAACTCAATTCCCAGAACAACGAGTCGGGCCGGTTTATGACCATCGATGCCTCGTCCGACCACGCAACCGCAGATATCGCCTTGGCCAATCCCTTGGTGGAGGTATCAGGCAAGGTCGCAATGGCTGACCACGGAACTCTGCCTTCGGATTTGAATCTCATTCTGAGACCACAGCAAGGCGACTACGGCACCGCTGGCCGGGTGGAAGCGGACGGCAGCTTTCATTTCCGCCCAGTGCGTCCCGGTGCGTACGGACTGGTTGCGGGCGCATCCCGTCATGCCCTGTCCGTTACCCATCTCAATGCCAATGGCGGCGGCGTGGAAGGCACCGTCTTGAAGGTTGGCAGTGAACCCGTTGAGCTCACTGTGACCCTGTCAGAAAGTGCGGCCCGAATCATTGGAATTGCACAATTGGATGGAAAACCTGCGTCCGGTGTCTGCGTAGTGCTGGTTCCGACGAAACCCGCCGACGGCAGTCAAGGTGGGAGCCTCAATCAAAGCGATTCCGATGGAAGCTTCAACTTCCCCAACATCGCCCCCGGAGAATACACGCTGCTCGCCATCCAGGACGGATGGACGCTAGATTGGGCACGTCCTGAAGTGATGGCGCGTTATCTAGCAAAGAGTCAAAAAGTCACCGTGGCCGCGCATGTCCAGGACATTCATTTGAAGGATCCTTTGGAAGTCCAGCCCAAATAGACACTGCAACAACTCACGAGGGTCCCCCTCCTGATAAGGTAAAGGCTCACGGCAATTCCCCAGGAAGCACCGAACCGCATTGCACCCGACACCAGAGCCGAAACGAAAGTAAGATTCACACATCCAATAAGTGATGACTTCCCCAGACGTTTCCATGATCGCCGCAACCGAAGCCACAAGCCCTGAGCGGTCTTCCGTTCGTTTCGGCTTCGAGAACACCTACGCTCGATTGCCTGAGCGTTTCTACGCGCGGCTGAATCCATCTCGGGTCGCGTCCCCACGCCTCGTTAAAGTAAACGTGGAACTGGCGCGATTCCTCGACCTCGATCCGGACGCGCTAGCAAGCGAGCAGAGCGTGGAGATCCTGGCGGGCAATCGTGTTGCCGATGGTTCCGAGCCGCTGGCAATCGCCTACGCCGGTCACCAGTTCGGGCATTTCGTGCCGCAACTCGGCGATGGCCGCGCAAACCTGTTGGGTGAGGTCATGGGGCGCAACGGCGTTCGCTACGATATCCAGCTCAAAGGCTCCGGTCCCACGCCATTCTCGCGCCGAGGTGATGGGCGGGCCGCACTCGGTCCGGTTCTGCGCGAATACATTGTCAGTGAGGCCATGGCAGCCCTCGGTGTGCCCACCACGCGTGCTCTCGCCGCAGTCACCACGGGCGAGCGCGTGCTGCGCGAAACAGTCTTGCCCGGCGCCGTGTTCACCCGTGTAGCGGCAAGCCACATTCGCGTAGGCACCTTCCAGTATTTCGCCGCGCGAGGCGACGCGGATGCCACGCGCATCCTTACCGACTACGCCATCGCCCGCCACTACCCTGAGGCGGCGCAGGCGAAGCAACCATACCACACGTTCTTCGACGGCGTAATCACCCGACAGGCACAGTTGATCGCACAGTGGATGCTTCTCGGATTCATCCACGGCGTCATGAACACTGACAACACATCCATCTCCGGCGAGACCATCGACTACGGCCCTTGCGCATTCATGGAAGCATATGATCCGGCCACAGTTTTCAGCTCCATTGATCAACGAGGGCGCTATGCCTATGGCAACCAGCCCGCAGCCGCACATTGGAACCTCACACGCCTCGCCGAGGCGTTGCTACCTGTTCTTGCCGAAGAATCGGGAAGCGATGAAGCCGCCATTGCCTCGGCCCAAGAAGCCCTCGCTGCCTTCGAACCGCAGTACGAAACAGCGCGTAACTCCGGCATTCGCCAGAAGCTTGGCCTCTTTACTGAACACGAGGGCGATGCGGAGTTGGCTCAGGATCTGTTAGACCGCATGGCCGCCAATCGCGCCGACTTCACGCTGACTTTCCGCCGCCTGTGCGATGCCGCAGCCGGACACGAAGGCGACAAGGAAGTCCGTGTTCTTTTCACCGATCCAGCGGCGTATGACTCGTGGACTTCTCGGTGGCGCAAGCGCTTGAATGAAGAACCGCAGTCGCCCGAGTCGCGCGCAGAGGCAATGCGAGCGATCAATCCAGCCTTCATCCCCCGCAACCACATCGTGGAGGCAGCGCTCAATGCCGCCGTCTGGCACCAGGACTTGCAGCCATTTGAGGAATTGCTCGCCGTCGTATCCCATCCATTCAACGACCGGCCAGACCTGGAGCGTTACGCCACGCCGGCTCGCCCTGAGGAATACGTCAGTCAAACCTTCTGCGGTACCTAAGCGGCGAAGGCGGCCATTGCTCCCGTATCCTGAAAACAGCCGTGACCGAATCCAAAACTCCCACTGCCGAATCGCTCGCCCAATCGCACTATGAGCGTGGCCTCGATCTGCTCGCTGCGGGCTCACCCGCTGAAGCCGTCAAAGCCTTTCGCGCCGCCATCGTAGCTGGCCCTGAGAAAAGCCAGGCTCAGATCGATGCGCACCACGGCCTCATCCGTGCTCTTCGCGATGCAGGCCAACTCGAGCAATCTATCGCCGCCGCGCTCGCGCTCACTGCTCTAACTCCTGCAGACCCACTGGCCCACACCGCGCTCTCCATCTCTCTTCAAACCGCCGGACACGTTCCCCAAGCCGAGGCCGCCGCCGCCCGCGCACGCATCCTCGAGTGGAAGATACAGCTTCAATCCCTGCCCGGCGAGGATTCCCTGCAGTGAACACTCCGCGCCGTTCCAGACCCGCCCGGCGGCTGCGTTCCATGCACACCAAGCTCGCCGCTGCGTACGGCCCTCAGCATTGGTGGCCAGCCCAGACCCCTTTCGAAGTAATCCTTGGCGCCTATCTCACCCAGAACACCGCGTGGAAAGCAGTCGAACGTTCTCTCGCCAACCTGCGTCGGGCCGGAGCGCTGACCATCGACAGCCTGCGCACGCTTCCACTCACCGATCTGCAGAGCCTCATTCGCCCGTCCGGATTTCACACCCGCAAAGCGCAGGCGCTCAAGGCCTTTATCGCTATGCTTGATGAGGAGTTTTCCGGTTCACTCGACGCCCTAGCAGCCACTCCCACCGCTCCTTTGCGCCAGCGCCTGCTCGCATTACCCGGAGTAGGACCAGAGACCGCTGACGCCATCCTGCTCTACGCTCTGGTTCATCCAGCTCCTGTAGCCGACGAGTATCTCCGCCGCATCGTCAAGCGCCACCAGCTTCTGATGCCCGCCCCCCGTCACGATCGCAGGAGCTATGAGTCTCTCGTCCAACTTACCCGCCAGGCCTTCGCCGCAGATCCCTCAGCCAGCCACGCTCAGCTCTTCAACGAGTTTCACGCCCTTACAGTAGCCGTGGGCAAGGCACACTGTGGCCGCACACCCAGTTGCCAGGGCTGCCCTTTAGCTAAAGATCTTCAATGGATAACCGCGGCGAAACATCAAGCCTTGCCCAGAACGGTTCCGTCCAAAACCGATTCGCCAGACTCCGCTTCCGGCACGCCCAGGTACTGAACCTGCAACGCCGTGCAATCATCTTGCGCCTTGCTGTGCGCCTGGAATCGCGCCACATGATCGAGAATGATCTCGATATCTTCGGAATGGGCAATCCGGTCCAGTCCGGCGTCGCCCAATGGTTCGCCTTCCGCGTTCTCCGCTTCCACCAGACCATCCGTGATCAGCAGCAACCGGTCCCCGGGTCGTAGTGCGCAATAGCCCGAGTGGTATGTTGCCTCGGGCAGTAGACCCACCACCATGTTGCCTTCCTGGAGGCGCTCAATTTGCCCATGATGCAATAGAAGTGGCTGAATATGCCCGCAATTCAAGTACTCCACGCGGCCGTCCTTGTAGATCTTCAGCAGCACCAGCGTCGCGTATTTCCCTACGCTCCGAGCCGACAAAAACTGATTCAACTGCGCAGCAATCTCGGGCAGGCTTTGTCTCGACTGCAACTGCGCGTGAATAATCCCCTGCAGAGTTGCCGCCACAATGGCCGCTGAAACGCCTTTGCCAGATACATCCGCAATGCCCGCACAGAGGCAATCGTCCAGCGCCACTGCGTTGAAAAAGTCCCCGCCCACTTCGAGGCACGGAATCATCTTTGCCTGCAGCGCCGCCCAAGGAAGCACCGGCAGGTCGATGCACATCAGCCCGCTCTGAATCTTCGCCGCTATGGCCAGCTCTTCGCGAGCTTGGCGTGCCTTGTGTTCTGCCTCTGCCAGCAGCGCGTTCTGCAGCAGCGCCGCAGCCTCCGTTGCGATTGTGTCCAGCAGTTGATGATCCACCTCGCTTAGATATCCCGGCCCAATCTGGCTATCCAGATAGAGCAGCCCCAGCAGTTCGTTCGATGAGTTTTTTAGGTCGCGTTTCCGCAGAGGAATGCAGTAGACGCTGCGAATGCTATTCAAGATCACGCTGGCCCATGCCAACGCGGCTTGGTCCGTGTGGGTGTCGCGAATCGAAAACTTCGCGCCGCTCTCAATCGCCGCCTGCATCGCCTTCCGCGAGACGGTTGAATCCTCCTCAATAATCTGTCCACCGGCATTCAACCCACGCGCCAGCTTCATCTCGTTGCCTTCCTTCAGGAAGACAAATCCACGCTCCACGCCAGTGATCTGCAGCGTGAGTTCAAGCAGCGTCGTGAGGATCTCCCCAATCGCCCCGCCGGCGTTCAATTGGCGCGCCGCGTTCAAAAGCCAGCTCAGTTTACCGATCTCACCCGTTGTCGGGTTCTGAGGATCGGCGCAAGGCGTCAAATCGTGGAGCGACGAAAGCAACTCGCTTACAACGGTCAGGTGGTCTGTATTTTCCTTCGCCCCAGCAGTCAATTGGAAACGGAGCTTTGAGCCCACCAGCGAACCCAGATGCAAAACGTCGCCATCCTTCAAAGTAGCTTGGGCGATACGCTCTCCGTTCAGGTAAGTTCCGTGTGTGCTGCCCTGGTCCACCACCGTGTAAACATCGTTCTCCCTCACAATCACCGCGTGCTTGCGTGAAACGCGAGGGTCGTTCAGCACGAAGTCCTGATCTGCCGAGCGGCCAATCGAAGTTGATTCGCGGTCAAGAACGAATGTGTGTTCTCCGTCTGCGTCCGTGTAGGTCACTGTGGGGCTCTGGGGAATTGGAGTCATGGCGCAAATCCTGTTTGCAGATCCTGGTAGATGCCAATATATCCGTTTTTCGCGTGACGAATGCGCGAAACCGTCCATCCCCACTGCCATATGCTTTCAATGACCGCCAGGGCGACGCAAATCCAGTGTAAAAAAGCCCATAGTCGAGGATTTGGTGGCGGCAGCTTAGCTGCGTTCGGCCTCAAAAATCGTCTTGAACCCCAGCCGCTCCCAGAACTCTTTCAGCAGTGCAGCCGTCTCCGGCGCGGTGCGCGCAGTGGTGCGCAACAGAACCGTGCCGCCGGCATCACTGGCCAGGGCGCTCGCCTCCTCAGCAATTGCGATGCACTTGTCTGCCCGGTAGGTACATGCGGCCAGGTCGGCGATGGAGAGCCGCGTAGTCGGCGTGGCCAGCACTGTCCGAGGCGGTGCCATGCGGTCGAGCAGCCAAAATATTTCGAGCTTCGATTCCAACTCGTCAGGTACGCAGTCAATCACGAGATCCGCCTCCCGCACCGCGTCTTCAATGGTCGAGGCGAAGGTGACGTTCGGCACCGTCTCTGCACCAAGCTCAGCTCGCAAGGCGTGACGCGCGTGGTGCAGATTCACCGGCATCACGTCTTCCAGCAGCACGCGGAAGCCTGCGCGGGCCGCGGTCAAGGCGAGCCATCGGCCAAGCGGACCGGCTCCGATGATGGCAACATTCTTGGGCAAATTGCGCTTACTTGATGGCCAGCGCTCTGGCCACGTCGTCCGCATTGGGGCTGGCGCGCTGCAGGTGCTCGGCCACGCGGGCGCGCTCCTCCTGGGTCAGCGTGGGGATAGTGGCCAACACCCGGCGCAGGGTCACGGCAACGTCGTCAATGTAGTTCATCAGGCGGATGGCTTCTCCGGAGAGCGGCATAGTTTCCCTCGATGTTGAAGTTCTCAACCTATTGTAGGTGGTGCGGTCGGGGTGCGAAAAGGCGATGAAATAATTGGAGCCATCCCCGCAGACCTGAGGGCCCTCGAACGGTTCGCATTGCTCGCGCTTCTATCCCGGGCGCCTGACCATTTCCAATTGGAATTTCCTTGAACTTCACCGAGTTTAAGGCTACCGTGGTCGGAACACATCCCTTACCTGATGAGAAACTCAGTAAACAGGAACGAGTGAAATGATCTCCTCCGCCGACGATAGCAAGGGCACCGCTAGCAGCTCATCTTTGAGCGGCAAGAAGCCTCGAATTGCGACCACTGCCGAACCGCTCAACCCAGCCGGCAAATACTGGAAATCCATCGTCACCGTCCTCGGCACCCTACAGATCGCTGGCATCCTTGCCGGTTCCGGGTTCATCGTGAAGTTTGCCCGTGAAGACTTCCTCGGTGTCTCCGCCGGCAACTGGGATGCTTCCCAGTTAGGGATGCTCGCCGGCTCATTCGCTCTCACCAGCGCGACCCTGCTGTGCGAGTACGTCATTCATCCAGAGGTTGCCATTCCACTCATTGTGCTACTGGCAGCGTTTGTGCTCACCGATTCTCTTCTCAAGTGCAAGAAGCCAGGTCTGGTCGGCTTCCTCCATCTCGCTGCCTATCTAGTACTGTCTGTTTCTTTCGGTGTCATCTTTCGCGTCGAACAGGCGCCCACACTCTATCTCCACGATTTCCTGATTACAAGCCCTAAAGACCAACCCAACATCCCCGAACAGACCCCCGACTACAAGGAGACCAACAACCTTGTCCGCCTTATCTTCGGCTCGCGCGTGAAGGAAGACCCAACCAGGAGCACAGACTTCCCCATACTCAAAGGATTCAAGCTGACCACGCAAAGCGCCTATGACGTACTGAATGCGCAATATGCTCGTTCCATGTTGTTCTGCCTCATCGGCTGGAACTTCCTGTTCACCTCCGAGCGAACTGGTCGCTTCAAGACCCACGGCGCGGTGGTCGTTGCTGTCTTTGTACTGCTTCTTCTCATGGTCACCGTCATGATTCCCTATACCTACGGCAAACTCATCCACTCCACTGATCTTCCCTCGGCCACTGTGGAATACAAAGACACGTCGCCTAATCCAAAATCCGACCAGAACAAGCATATCGAGGGTCCGCTGCTTTTCCAGAACGACCAGACCGTCGCCATCCTGTGGGCAAAGGATGGCAAGACAGCGGTCGACTACATTCCCTCGCCCCAGGTACTCGGCCTGCGCCTGCACGGCACTGTGGACGCCCTGACCTACGTCCTCGGCCGCCAGACATTGCCCAAGCCGCTTCCGCCGCTGACGTAGGAGTGGCAGTCCTTCCTCGAATCGAGTCGAAGTGGACAAAACTCTGCGCGATCCGCATAGAATGTCCGCATGAGGAAATCGCCAATATCCGTGGCCCATGCCTTTGTACGTGCCATCAACCGCCATCAGGTAGATGACTTGGCGGCATTGATGACGGAAGAGCACTGCTTCATCGGTTCGGTTGGAAATACAGTCCGCGGCCGGCAAAAGATACAGGGTGGGTGGGCCGCCTATTTCCTCATGGTTCCCGATTACTCGATTGCTGTGGAAGAAACCTATTCCGACGGTCCAGCGGTAGTAATGCTGGGCAACGCGGAAGGCACCTATGCGCCAGACGGCAAGCTCTCGCCGGAGAACCGGTGGAAAACTCCCGCCGCATTCCGTGCGCTGGTTGAGCATGGCAAGGTTGCGGAGTGGCGCGTCTACGCGGATAACGAACCGATCCGCGAGCGAATGAAGAAAAAAGAGTGAGAGTTGGATAAGTGGCTGAATCGAGCCTGTGAGTTATAAGCTTCAGTTTCTAACTGAGTCGTAGTCAAAATCACAAATAGCAAACCGCACTTAGTTGCCTAAGTGCGGCTCGCGAATGTCGTCCCGAGTTGCTGGTCCCAACCCTCTGCACTTCGCACCGGTCAGGAATTACTCCCTGTTCGACACTTGCACCCAGTGCTATACACGGATTGCTCCGTGGTTGACTCTGAATGCCTGTGCTGGTTGCGGATAACTCCGTTCCCAACACTTTAGCGCTTCGCCCCGTTCACAGATTACTCCGTGCTCGACACTTGGGTTATCCGCGACGCGCCCGGATTTCTCCGTGCTCGACACCTTGTTCCCCTGGTGTTGCACCCGGATTGCTCCGCGTCCAACACTTGACGCCACTCGCTGAGTCCGGATTGCTCCGTCCTCCTCGCTTGGTCCTCCGCCTCGGTCACGAATTGCTTCGTGCTCGACACTTGGCATTCCGCCTAGCGCCCGGATTGCTCCGTGCTCTCGACTTCCCACCCTGTGTTGACCGCCGATTGCTCGGTGCTCAACACTTAGCGCTCGCACCGGTCACGAATTACTTCGTGCTCGATACTTGGCCTTCCGTCCAGCGCCCGGATTGCTCCGTGCTCTCGACTTCCCGCCCTGTGCTTTTCGCCGATTGCTCGGTGTCCAGCACTTAGTGCACCGTGCCTATTATGGATTGCTCCATACTTGACACTTAACACTCGCGCCGTTCACAGATTACTCTGTGCTCGACACTTGACGCTCTCCTGTTTCTTGCGGATTGCTCCGCGTTCCACACTTAGCGTCCTGTGTCAGCCTCGAATTACTTCGCGCCTGACACTTAGTGCTTACTTTTGGGGCCAGTGGTAAGTCCGCTCAACGCCACGTAGTGAAGATGCTCAGGCTTACCTAGCAACCCGGAATGAAAGTAACTATGCTCTTTATCGTTTCTCTATGTCAATTGTTAATATTGTGGAAAAAGTACCGTTTAAGTGGAAATCTTTTCAGCGGGTTGCAGGTAAGTTACGAGCTCTTTTGACCATCGAGAAACCGCGTCGAACCACGAAGTAAAGGTGAGTTAATTGGCATGCAATAGGAATGCCGGTAAAGCGCTGATCCATCAGCAGATGGATTGGGAGATTCCCTCTCGCTGTCAGCGCATGTAATACAAGATGGCCGCGCCAAGCATCGTAAGGTTGAACGCGGCGTGTGCAGCCACGGCACTCCAAAGCGAACCGCTGACGCTCCGGCAAAGAGTAAAAACCAGTCCAGCGCCAATAAACAGAATCATCGCGAGAGCGCCCGAGACAAGCCGAAGATGAACTCCGCCCGAGTCTTGCCAGATCGCATGGAAGTAGAGATACGTGAGGCCAAAAGTGACGCAGTTCACCAGCGTAGCCACAATCGGATTCCAACGCCGTGCGAAGGTCTCCTGGATAAACCCACGAAATAGTATCTCGTCTCCTATCGGTGCAAACAGAATCGCGGGCACGCCGAAGATGGCGAAGACGACTCCAGGCGGCAAAACGCCTCGCAATTCGATCAACCGCAAATAGTCGCGCAGGCTCACATCCCAGTTGTCTCCCGATCCCCCATAGAGGACCATCCCAATCGCAAACACCGCCAGCGCATACAGTGCGCCCGCCAGTGCGCCCAGGGCCATCGACAACGGGTTTGTCCCTTGCTCGCGAAGGCCAATCTGATTGCGACCGTAGCTCGTGAGGAAAATGAACGGAACCATCCACGTGACTGCATACTGAAAGAAAAAGATCGGTTGGGCTTGATAGGAACTGAATATGGCAAAGAAACGCGCTGCGCCTAGGAGTGTCATAAGTAAGAGCGCGACCAGCCAGGGTGGGCCGATGGCCCGGCGCCAGGGCGACTTGAGAAACTCGGACTGAGCAGGATTGGAAGATGCTGATTGCGCGCTCATGTTGCGGGTCCCTCAACTGGAGAAGTGTTCATCGACAGGGTCGATTGTCTCCCGCCCGCCAGCAGGCGTCAATGCGACCCGAACCCCCAATGAGAGCCATAGATTTACCTAACGCAGCAAGGCGGTCCACCCTCCCACAAGGAGTGGCCCGCCTGTCTGCATTCCGGAGCTCGTTCTTGCCCGCCGGAAATCTATGTGTGTCATGAACGAGAAGCTGGTCGAGAATCCCGTTTCGCAATCAATGCTGGCGGAGCCTGTTGGCATGCAGGTCGACATGCCGATCGACAACCCTTGAGGCAAAACGGCGAGAAGCGTTGATTGTCACGCTGCGCCATTTGGAGAGCGATCCGTCAAAACGAAGGGACGCGCCCTTCAATCTATCCCCATCCGACTTCTCCAGCTCTTCGATCCAGAGTTCAGCAGCCAGCATGGCCTCTTCGGGACCGTATGCCACGGAAATGGCCCGATAAAATGCGGCTAACTCTCGCTCTGCGGTCGTCACTAACTCGCCCGTGGGCGAAGAAGATGACTGCGCTGAAGAGACCATTGAAGCTGCTTCTCTTTCGCACATCACTAGGGATGCTCCTTTCGCCGCGTGAATCGGCCGCAGGCTTCCAGTCTGCCCTTCCCGTCCGCTCAGTCGATCCATCCAGGCATGGAAGAGCACGGCAGTGCGGCAATTGTGACGGAAATCGGAGTGGCAATGTTTTGTTCTCGATTGGTTCACGGGGGTATTTCATCCTTTCCATCATGACAGGCTGATCGACGAAAAATCTAAAGCGTTCGCTTGAAGAGCGGCGTCGCAATGAGCAGCGTTCCGATCCCGAATGTGAACAAAAACAGCAGATCATATTGAATAGCTACAAAGCCGCCGTCTTTCAGGAGGATGGCCTTGAAGCCGTGCACGCAGTAAGTGAAAGGGTCGACAATAGCGATGGCCTGAAGCCACTTGGGAAATGCCGAGACCGGAAACACCGCGCCGGACGGGAAGAACAGCAGCGTGTTCAGTACGCCGAACATCGCGCGTGGTACCAGCGGGTCATCCACGCGGACCATCATCAGAAACATCATGCCATTAAAAGCCAGCGAGGTCGCTACGATCATGGCCAGCAATTCCAGGTCCGCCGTCGGGCTGAAGATTGCACTGAGCCCGGCGATCATGGAACCGATGACGGTGAGACAAATGCCCGCCAAGACAGCTTTGGCCGCTCCGGCAAGGTTAAGTCCCATAACTAGCTCAAGCTTAGTAATAGGAGTCACAAGATAGCCCTCGTGAACTCCCCGAGCTTTGTCGTCGATGTATAACATGCCGCCGCCAATCATGACGGAGATATACATTGCAAGCGATATCGATCCGGCCAGAAGAAACTTCATGTAAGAGACGTAGGGATAAAGCTCGACAAATTGCAAAGCGATGCTGTTGATGACACGAGGCTGAATGATCGGCGAATTCAGCGCATTCACCAGCGATTGCATCTCACTCTCGATACTGGAGCTCGTGAACTGATCGGAATTATCAACGACCAGTCCGAGTTTAGGTGCATCCTTCGCGTAGACGCGGCGCGAATACTGAGCGGGAATGATAATTGCTCCATCGAGCTTGCCTGTCCGCACATCTTCGCGTGCCTGGCGCTCGTCCGAGTAGTTAGTCGTCTTGAAGGTGGCTATATTAACGGCGATTGCGGCGCACGCCTCGCGAATGGCAACCGCCTGCGGGCCGTGATCGTAGTCGACAATGGCTACCTTTGCGCCACGGATCTTCCCTCCGTACGCGTTTCCCAGGATGATCAACTGGACAATCGGCAGCATCATCGACATGATCATCAGCACGGGCGAGCGGAAGAATTTGCGCATCTCGCGCTCGAAAATTGCGAACATCCTGTTCATGGCTGAACTCCCGGCCGGGACGGCATCATGAAGACTGACTTGACCTGCTCATCGCGCAACTGGCGGCCCGTGTAGTGGACGAAGACATCGTCGAGAGAAGTGTTTTGCACACTGAGTGATGTGAGAGTCTCTCCGAGCTGTGCCGCCAGTTCCACTAACTGCATCGTGGTTTTCGAACCGGAAGACGTTAGCACACGATAGAAGCCGGCACTCTCAGCCTGAACGCCGGTTACGCCCTCAAGACCTTCGAGCCGGGACTGCCATTCGTCGGTTTCCCGGTCAAAATGGACTTCAACGACATCTGCGCCAGGAACGCTTTGCTTCAGCTCAATGGGCGTCCCCAGGGCTACGAGGGTGCCATGATCCACAATGGCAATGCGGTCGCAAAGCTTGTCCGCTTCTTCCATGTAGTGCGTAGTGATCAGCATCGTCAGGTGGCGGGTCTTCCTGAGGTTGTCAAGCATCTCCCAGACCGCGATGCGCGAGACCGGATCCAATCCGGTGGTGGGTTCATCGAGAAAGAAGATGTGCGGATTGTGCACCAGCCCGCGCGCAATCTCAAGACGACGGCGCATTCCCCCTGAAAGAGTCTTGGTCTGCGCGCCCCGCCACTTCACCAGGTCCACTGCCTCCAGAACCTCCTGAATATTCCTTTCGCGCTCGACTTTGGGAACGCTGTAGAGCTTGGCGTAGATGCTGAGGTTCTCTTCAACTGTGAGGTCCTGATCGCTGGTCAGGGCCTGCGGAATCACGCCGATGAGGCGACGAACGGAGTTGGGGTCCTTGGTAACATCGAAGCCCGCAACTCTCGCGTGCCCACCGGTGATGGGGACCAACGTCGTCATCATGCGGATCAGCGTGCTCTTCCCTGCGCCGTTCGGGCCCAGTAGACCAAAGATTTCGCCGTCCGCGACCGAGAAGCTGACGCCTTTCACGGCTTCAAAAGTCCCGTAGCGTTTCACGATGTTTTCCACCTCGATGGCGGGCTGCGGGCCCGCTTCCAACGCGGCGGGGTTTGCAGCCGCGGAAGTCATGGCTTCACCAGCTTGCTCTTGGGTATGTAAACATCGGCCGTCATGCCAGGAACAAAACGCTCGCCTGGGTTGTCTATCAATAGCTTGATCTGGACGGTTTGGATGTCGCGCTTCGGTCCGCCGTTGATGTCGCGCTGTGTGGCGAAATCCGCTTCGGACGCCTTCGAGATCACCTTGCCCTGCACGGTCGCGCCCGAAGGCATTTCAACCCGCAGCATATCCCCTAGCTGAACCGAGTCGGCCTGCGTTTCCGGCAGTGGCGCGTACACCCAGGTCTCGGCAAGATCCATGATCGTCACGATGGGTGCGCCCGCGGCCACAACTTCACCCTGGCGCGCAGCGCGGATATTCACCTTGCCGCTGACCGGAGCAAACACCTTCGAGTAGCCAACCTCGACCTTCGCCTGCTGCGCCAAGGCCCGGGCGTTTTCCACGGCGCCGCGGGTTTCGTCAATGGTGCGCGCTGCCACCGTGGTGAGAAGTTCGTGGGCGCGAGCCTGACGTAGCGACGCTTCCGCGACAACGACATTCTCCTTCGCCGTGTCCACCGCCGCCTTGAAAGCCTGAAGGCTGGTAGCCGCTTCGTCCTTGGCTTGCTCGCTCATAATGCCCTGCGCAGCCAATGCGACAGTGCGGCTTGTGTCGGCCTGCTGGTGGTCGTAGTTGGCCTGGGCCTGCGCTAGAGAGGCTCTTGCTGCCATCAGTTGAGCCTCGGCCGCACCGGTGGCGCTCCCGGTTTCTCCCTGATCCTGGCGCTCGGTCTCGACGGTTTCTCCCAGCTTGGATTGCTCGCTCGTCGCCATTGCTTCGGCCGCTTTGCGTGCGGCCTCCAGATCGTCGCTCTCAATCACCGCGATCAGTTGGCCAGCCTTCACGTCCTGGCCTTCGTCCACCGTTAGTGTCTCAAGGCGACCAGGAATCTTGGCACTCACCAGCACCTCATTGGCGTCTACTGTGCCAATCAGTTCCAGGTCGCTGGAACGGTGGGTGGTGGTCAGATACCAGACAAATGACCCCAGCATGAGAATTCCCAGAATAAGAAAAACTCGATTGCGTGCGTTCACGTGCGCCTCACTTCACTTGCAGACGGTTTGGCCGCCTGGATATTGTTCTGTTAAATCCTGCGGTTCTCGGTCGAGTTCAGTTGCGGCTTGAACGGGGATGTATGCAATCCAGCCGGATCCGTCTTTGGCATCGGGGTCGCGGCCAGCACACGTGCGGCCACGCGTGCCCCGTGCTCCCTGTCTACGAAGACTGTCTGTCCCAGGTATTCAATCGCGGCCTTCCGTCGAGATTCCAACGCATCCGGAGCAAAGGGATCCGTGTCCGTCATGATTGCCACGACGGGTGCCGAGAGGAAATAGAAGACGTTGGCTCCGAGTGCTGCGTACATGATTTGCATCTCGTCCACTTGCACCAATTCGCCTGAGCTCTTGCCCTCTTGAAATACTTCGCGCAGCCGCGACATCATCGGCCTAAAAACTTTATCCACCAGCGGTGCAACCGCGTTCTCTTCGCCCTGGTGCAGGCGCATCATCTCCTGCTGCATCAGCGATTGGAACGTTCGCTGGGTGTGGATGCGGTCAAAGTGGTTCAGGGCGAACTGAACCAGCCGCTCGCCCGCCGAGCACTCCGTTCCCATTGACGCCAGACTGCTGCTCACAACACGCCGGGCAACCGTCTCCAAAGCGGCGTCGTAGAGCGCCTGTTTGCTGCTGAAGTAGTAGTAGAGCAATGCCTTATTGACGCCGGCAGCCTCGGCAATCTGTTCGGTACGGGCACCAGCCAGCCCGTTCGAACTGAATTCCTGGACTGCGGCGTCCAGAATCCGCGCGCGTGTCTGGTCAGCGCGTTCGGCTTGGGTGCGAGATGACGTAGGTGCGATCATGTTTTTTAACTAACTGGTTAGTAAATTACATAAGAACTCAAAGATTTGCAAGTCCTCGTGCAGGGAACTAACGAAAATCGGACGTAGCGCGGTCAGGGCAGAGCGCGCCAGCCTCCCGAATGCAGTTTTCTGGGTGAGACGTAGTAGAAGGTGCTGAGAGAGGCGGCCTCAGTGACTTAAACCGCTGATTTTGCGATTAGGCGAAGAAGCTGATCTGGCTGCTTGGGTCTGCCGGGGGCACCGACATCTCAGTCGTGTCCTCGTCTGCATCAGCCGCCTCGACCGATTCAGCTTGGGATTCCTCGTCTTCCCCTGCGCTTGCTTGCTCTTGTCCGCTTGGCGTATACCCGTCGTCACCCATTTTTGCCTGCTTCTCTATGTCGAAGACAGGCGTCAAATCAGGCTCGATCGGCGGTGCTGGAACCACCGGGACCGTGCGAACTCCAATGACGGGGCCGATCTCCATCTTCGCTCCTCGATCAAGGAATCCTCACAAGACACCTATCGGCATCGAAGCCGTGAACTTTAGCGCTCCCTCTCGTTTTCTTCCCTATTCCTGGACATTTCCGCACCTTCGTCCGCGATTGTTAGAATACGCCCCATTGATAGCTGACCTTCGGGCTGCAATTCGGGTCGGTGACTTCCACCGTCTCCATTCCCTTCGGATGCCGGGAGACATTGAACAGCGCCGCCGTCTGGATGGCGCCCGCGCCGTCGGATCGGACGGAAAGATTGGTGTCGCCGGGGTGGGCCACCGTAACTCCGCCGTCCTCAGAGACAATAGAAGCCCCTGCATCCTGGTCATCGGAGAAGCGGAGATGCACGTCGCTGTTTGGCGGGAAACCGGATCCCTCAATATAAGCAAGCTCAAACTTCGCAGTCAGACGAATCGCGCTCAACCTGCAACCCTTGTCCACCGACTGGATGGGGTCGGGGAGCAAGGTAATCGGGATTCTCAAGTCGGGAGCCAGAAAGACAGATCGCCTTGGTTCTCCCTTCAGCGGCTGCTGCTCGTCAAATAGAACCGGATCATCGACCTTGCTGCCGTTATGGCATTGCGTCGCAGTACGTCCAGCGCAAATCATCAGGCCGTCCCTGTTCAAAGTGATGCCGTTGATACCTGCTACCGCCTTGTCGTTGTTCACTGGGAATTGAGCCTGGCGGAAGGTCGTCCCCGACGGAACCCCTGTAACGTAAATGTTGTAACCCACTGCGAGATCTTTGCCCGACTTGCCCTTGCGGTAGATTTCCTTGACCCGGATCGTAACCCCGGGAGGCACAGTCTGCTCGAACTCGCTTTGCAGTTGAACCAGCTCTGGGGCTTGGGCGGAAAGCTCCTTGAAACTTGGCCCATTCGATTGGGCGTTTGCGGATACGCAGAGAAAGGCCGTCAGAAGAGTGGGGGGAATAGCGCGAATCTCCATGCTCGCCATCTTATAGCAGATGCCGCCTTTAGGCTGACGGGTTGCAGACCGGATCAAGACTCGGCGACGCCGGGGACTGAAAGCTTAGAACTGGTTGCATAAATAGGTTCGGCCTCAGAATAGGTACTTATGTATAGGTACTTATGTCTGAGGCAGGAAGTTTGTTGATCTTCTGGCATGAGGCAGAAGAAGCGGGAAGTTCTGTTGGACAATACGCATTGGAATGAATTGGCCCCGTTGTTTCCTGAGCCGAAGGGACGCCAGGACGGACGAGGCCGAGACCTTGGGCATCGAATCGATCCTGTCTGGAGGGGATATTGTGGGTTCTGCGGACAGGAGCCAGGTGGCGCGATCTACCCGAACAATACCCGGATGGTTCGACCTGTTGGCGTCGACTGCGGATGTGGGAAGAAGAAGGAATTTGGCTGGCTGCATGGCAAAAGCTATGGTCCCTGCTGGACCAGCGCCGATTGCTGGATTGGGAAGAAGCCTTTCTCGACGCCACATTCATCACGGCGAAAAAGGGGGCTCGGCAGTCGGCAAAACACGTCGCGGGAAAGGGACGAAGTGCATGGTGGTGGTAGACGGCAAGGGCGTTCCTGTCGGAGTGCAACTTGCGTCCGCGCAGATTGCCGAATGTCGGCTCGCGGAGAGCATGCTCCAGCATGTGAAGGTTCCGCGTTGGTCGTGGACGCCCGCGCTCCCATCTGCGCAGAGTCATCGCCGATCGAGGATATGACTCCGATGCGTTGCGAGCGCGGTTCAAACAGCGTGGCACGGAGTTGATTGTCCCCCAATCGAAAGAATGTCCACAATCGCCGATTCGAGGACAAACGCAAGCTGCGCCGTTACCGAAAGCGCTGGAAAACCGCGCGCACCAATGCCTGGCTGCAAAACTTCCGGCGCATCCAAGTCCGATACGACCGCGTCATCACAGTGTTTCAAGGCTTTCTCCACTTCGCCTGTCTCCTCATCGCCTTGAGGCATTTGTGCAACTAGGTCTAGTCTGCTGAGTCATAAATAGCTTGTATATATTATGAAGATATTTTACGTTGAGTTATGGATGCTCGCCGTGGACGTCCGAAGAAGCACGAACTGGTTGTAAGCGCCGCGCAGAGAGTGGAGTTGGAACGTATTGCGCGGCAGTCGGGTAGTGCCAGGTCGGCGGCATTTCGCGCCCGGATCATTCTGGAGTGCACCGGAGGAGCCAGCAACTCGGCCGTGGCTGCGAAGTTGCGCACGACGGGGTTTACAGTGGGTTTGTGGCGCAACCGTTTCATCAGCGAAGGCGTTGCTGGGCTGGGGGATGAACCGCGTCCAGGAGCGCCGCGGGAGATCGGCGACGAAAAGGTGGAACGGGTAGTGCAGATGACGCTGGAGAAGACGCCGAAGGGCGCTACCCACTGGTCCAGTCGTATGCTGGCGGCTAGGACAGGGTTGAGCCAGTCGACGATCAGCCGCATCTGGCGGGCTTTCGGACTGAAACCGCATCGTGCGGAAAGCTTTCAGCTTTCCAGCGATCCGTTGCTGATCGACAAGGTGCGAGACATTGTCGGACTGTATCTTGATCCTCCCCATCATGCGTTGGTGTTGTGCGTGGATGAGAAATCGCAGATCCAGGCTCTGAGCCGTACCCAGCCTGTGCTGCCCATGCGCGTCGGACAACTGGAGCGGCGCACTCACGACTACACAAGACATGGTGTCACCAGCCTCTTCGCTGCGCTGGACATCGCGACCGGCAATGTTCTGGGCAAGTGCTATCGGCGTCATCGTTCCGTCGAATTCCTGGATTTTCTGAACAAGATCGATGCCGCGGTTCCAGCCGATCTCGATGTCCACCTAGTGCTGGATAACTACGGCACCCACAAAACTATGCTCGTCCACCACTGGCTGCTGAAGCGGCCACGCTACCATCTGCACTTCACACCTACGCACGCCTCATGGCTCAATCAGGTCGAGCGCTGGTTCGCTCTGCTCACCGAGCGGCAGATCAAACGCGGTTCACATAGAAGCGTCCACGACTTGGAAGATGCCATTCGCGAGTTCATCAAGGTTCACAACCAACAGCCCAAGCCCTTTCGATGGACCAAGTCCGCAGATCAAATCATGGCATCCATCACCCGATTCGCCACTTCCACTCTGACTGCTCACGCACCTGCTGTTTATACAAGAGATCAATGACTCAGGACACTAGCGTCGCATCGCCAGAGCTGACGGGGCAATCAGGCCTGGCTTGGCCGCCAGCTTGCTTTGTGCCACGGACTGTTCCAGAACCTGCATGCCCTGCGCCAAGCTCATCCCCGGGGGCACCGGGGCAAAGCCACCCCGAATCTCGCTGGTCTCGCGGGCAAATGACTTCACAAGTAAGGCCCGGCCCATCATGTGGACCTCCAGCCGCGCCGTCTTCCAGTCAGTGGGGCTCACCTGGCTGCGTTCTAGTTGGAACCAGCCGCCTTTGTACAGTCGTCCCAGGATTCCGTAACCGAAATCCAAATTGTTCTGGACATGCGCGTCGAGACGCGCTAGCCGCTTGTAGCGTGCATTTACCCAGAGCGTGCCGCTCATCGCATGAAAGATGCTGGCTTCGATGGTGTGCGCGGGATAGTTGGGATTGGGGCGAAAGTTCAGCTTGTGGCAGCCGTTCTCATCCCCGGCATACTCATAAAGGAACGCGTCGGGCAGCAGGGCCAGAATTCTGCCAATGCGCTTTTCGTCCTCTTCATAGTTTTGCAGGTGCCGTGCCTGCTCGGCTGGCGAGGCAAGCAGTCTTTGTAAACGCGCATGATCCTGCTGCTGCGTTTCCGGGCTCGGCACATGTCCGTCGGTGAGCGTGACCCGACTCACAGGGCCGTCTGCGGTCTCAACCTGATCCTCAAGACGGGTTTCCTTTGAAGTGTGGCGTTCGATCCAGTAGCGCCAATACCCGTGGGTCTGGTGATCGTTTAGCTCGTTGTAGACCACTTCGCGCACCAGCTGTCCGGCCGGTATCGTCTCCTGGCCGAACCCGAAACAGGCACCCTGCGTCACCGCGAGAATCCCTAAAGCTGCCCAGAGCACACGCATCCCGTTTCCTCCCGACCTGAGGTGTTTGAGATCTGAATGAAGTATGAGGTTGTTCCGATAAAGAGATTGCAAGGGTTCTGTGAATAAGCAAAGAAAATGGTCCATAAATATAGGCGTAAGCCAGGGAATATAGGATAAATGCCAATAAATCCCTAAGCAGTCCGGGCCACATTCCGAGCTATCGCGCGGTCCGGACCTTCAAGCCAATCTTGATAGACTGGTTCTATGGTGGACGAGCTGCAGTTCCGAAAGCTGGTCGAAATTGCTCTCAACGCGCTGATGCAGCACCTGATTCTGCGTGAGCAAGACGACGATGCCGGTTTCGAGGTCGAGGAACAAAATGGCGTCCTGAACGTGATCTTCGAAGAGCCGCCAGGAAAGTTCGTGATTACTCCGAATACCCCGGTGCGCCAGATCTGGGTTTCCGCGCTCTCCACCAGCTTCAAACTCGATTGGGACGAAGCCACCTGTGTGTTTGTTCTTTCGCGCACCGGCGAGCATCTGATGGCCCTCGTCGACCGGCTCATTGCAGAGCATTTGCAGTCGTAGGTTTCTGATCATCGAACAAGAAAAGGGCCCGGCATCTGTGCCGGACCCTCGGTGGCTTTCTCGTCCTACTGCAACGAGTACACGGTCTTGAGGACCTTGTCCGCCACGTTCTTCGGAAGCGGTGCGTAGGAGAGCGCAGAAACCTCGCTCTCGCCCGAATTCACGATCCAGCTCAGCATATCCCTGATCACCTTCCCCTTAGCCGGATCAGCCGCATGGACCGGAATCAGCAGATAAGTGAAGCTCGAAATCGGATACGCGTTGGCGCCCGGTGCGTTCGTAATGGAAACCCGGTAGTCGGCTGGTATCTGTTTCACGCTGGCGGCCGCTTCGGTAACCCCTTCGATCGATGCCTTGACCCAGTTTCCGGCGGCATTTTTCACTTCACCGAAGCTAATGTGGTTTTGCAGGGCATAATAGAGTTCCACATAACCCACCGAGCCAGGTAGTTGGCGCACTAAGCCGGCTACACCCTCATTCCCCTTACCGCCCACGCCTGCGGGCCACGCAGGAGATGAGCTTGTACCAGGTCCGTTAGCCCAGTCCTTGCTCACCTTGCTCATGTAGTCAGTCCAGATGAAGCTGGTGCCACTACCGTCGGAACGGTGGACAACGATGATCTTCAGATCGGGAAGCTTAGCTCCGGAGTTGTCCTGGGCGATCCGGCTGTCATTCCAGTTAACAATCTTGCCCAGGTAGATATCAGCCAGCACGTCGCCGCTAAGTTTAATGTCGCTGACCCCTGGAACGTTGAAGATCGGAACTACGGCGCCCAGCACAGTGGGAATGTGGATGAGCTTGACTTTGGAACCGGCCAACTGCTCATCAGTCATCGGCATGTCGGAAGCGCCGAAGTCCACAAGGCCGCCCGTAACCTGACGAATTCCACCACCGGAGCCGATTGACTGGTAATTGACTTCAACGCCCGGGTGTGCCGCGCTGTACTCGGTAAACCATTTGGAATAGATCGGATAAGGGAAGCTAGCGCCTGCCCCCGTCAATTTCTGGGCCTGAGCCGAGCTCAAGGCCATCATCAACAACGCAACGGCAACCAAATACTTTTTCACACATTTCTCCTTGCAGGGTTATTACCGTATTCGATTGTCTACGGCCAATGTTACGGGGATTTGAATAGGAGATGGCTTTGCCTTGATAAATCATTGATTCCCTGCGCTACACCCAACTTGCGCTTTACCGCAACGAAGCAATACTCTGCAGCACCTTGTCCGCAATCGGCTTCGGCAGTGGCGCGTAGGAGAGGCCCGAGACCTCGCTCTGGCCTGAAGTGACCATCCATGTGATCAGCTCCTTCAGCACTTTGCCCTTGGCGGAGTCGGGAGATCTCACTGGAACCAGCAGCCAGGTAAAGCTTGAGATGGGGTAGGCGTCCTCTCCGGGTGCATTGGTGATAGAAACGCGAAAGTCCGTCGGAATATTCCGAATGTCAGCTGCGGCCGCCGTTACTCCTTCGATAGAAGCCTTGACCCAGTTGCCATCCGCATTCTTCACTGCCCCAAAGCTGAGGTGATTCTCCAAGGCGTAGGTCAACTCCGCATAGCCGATCGCCCCTGCCAATTGGGATACTGCGCCAGCCATCCCCTTGTTCCCGGTTCGACCAATACCTGTCGGCCATATCGGTGCGGTGCCCTTGCCTGGCCCGCCGGCCCATGCTTTACTCACTTTGCTCAGATAGTCGGTAAATATGTAAGTGGTGCCGCTTCCCTCGGATCGGTGGACAACCACGATCTTCTTGCTGGGCAGGGTGACGTCGGGGTTGTCCTTCGCAATGCGCGGGTCGTTCCAGTTCACGATCTTTCTCAGATAAATATCAGCCAGCACTTCAGGACTGAACCGGAGATTGGTAACGCCGGGCAGGTTGAAAATCGGTACCACCGCTCCCAGCACCGTGGGAATGTGAAGCACTTTGACCCTGGCCGCGGCAAGCTGCAGGTCTGTCATTGGCCCGTCGGAGGCGCCAAAGTCCACCACCCCCGCCGAAATCCGTCGTATCCCACCGCCTGAACCAATCGCGTCGTAACTGATATGCACCCCGGGATGAGCCGCGTCGTATTCATTGAACAGCTTCGAGTAAATTGGATAGGAAAAGGTCGACCCTGCGCCGGTCAACCTTTGCGCCGAAGCTTTACTCAACGCCACAACCAACAACAACACGGCAACAGCAATCTTCCTCACGGGTAGCCCCCTCGCACTGTTACGGTATCACTCAGTTCAGAATGAAGAGTGTAAGTTATCTTTGAAAAAACTCCGCATTATAGACCACTGGCCTGCACCGCAGCCTTCGGTTCCACTGCGGCTTTGGGCGCGTGCGCACCGTTCGGCGTCTGGGCCAGCGGCAGCGTGAAATGGAACGCGGCGCCTGAGCCGAGTTCGCTTTCCGCCCAGATGCGCCCCCCGTGCGCCTGCACGATGTGTTTCACAATGGCCAACCCCAATCCGGTTCCACCCGACTCGCGGGATCTAGCTTTGTCGATGCGATAGAAGCGCTCGAATATCCGCTCCAGATGCTCGAAGGCGATGCCCGGACCAAAATCCTGAACGCTGAACTCCACTTCGGATTCCAGAAGGCGCGCGCCAACGCGAATCCGCCTACCCGCCTTGCCGTACTTCAGGGCATTTTCAATCAGGTTGCCGAAGACTTGGTTCATCGCATCTGGATCAGCCATCACTGGTGTATCCGGCGCTCCAGCCGATTCCAATTCAACCTCGGAGTCGACCACAATTCCGCCGAGAGACTCAATCGCGTCCTGCACCAGCGCGCTCGCGCGGATAGGTTGCAACGTAACCTTGTAGTCCGGGCTTTCAACGCTGGCCAGTGCCAGCAGGTCCTCTGTAAGCCGGTTCATGCGCGTGGCGTTCTTCAGGATGACGCCAAGGAATTCGCGGCTCGTCTCGGGTTTTGGATTGGGATCCTCGACCAGCGTCTCCACGTATCCCTGAATCGAAGTGAGTGGTGTGCGCAGCTCATGGCTCACGTTGGCGATAAAATCGCGACGTGACCGCTCAGCAGCTTCGATGCTGGTTACATCGTGGAGCACCACGAGCGCTCCGCCCGAGGGCAGCGGCGCTGCATTAATCTCAAAGATTCTTCCCGGAGCAAGAGAACTGGCGCGACCAAAGCGCACCTCATGGTGTTCAAGTGCAGCGCGGATGCATGCCAGGACATCAGGGTCGCGGACAGAATGAACCAGCGCCCGCCCAGGGTGGATCTGCGTACCGGCAATGCGCTGCATCACTGCGTTCGACCAGCGCACATATCCTTCTGGCGTGATGGCGACGACCGCCTCCTGCATCGAATCCAGCATCGCGGCAAGTTCCTGCCGGCGGCTTTCAATCTCCGCAAAACTCTGCCCCAGCCGCTCGGCGGTCTGGTTCAGCGCCGCTTCCATTGCTGAGAGCTCATCGCCTGAAGTCTGTTCAAGTCGGGCACTCAAATCGCCGTCGGCAATGCGCCGCGCAAAAGCAACCACCCTCTGCAACCGCGCAGAAACGCGACCCGCAACCCAGGCCGCAATGGGCAAAGCGATGGCCAGCGCAATCAGGCCCGACCAGAGCGCCTGCCGTCCCAGCAGACGCAGGGTCGCGCCCGCCGTATGCTCCACCATGCGATTGAAGACCAGCTCCATCACCACGGTGTAGAAAACCAGCAGCAGGACGAACAGCCCCAGTAATTTGGTGAATACTTTCCGGGTCAATCGGCGCCGCTCCCCTCCGGCATCATCCGGCGCGCGACCGGCATCGCGCCGGTCTCTTGTTCAGGCCGTTTGCAAGGGCCGCTTACTCGGTCTTCGGAATCTCGAAGCGATATCCCGCGCCGCGCACCGTCTTCAAATACCGCGGATTCTCAGGATCGATCTCGATTTTCTCACGGATGCGTCTGACATAGACGTCCACAGATCGCGGCGTAACAAACCGCGCGTCGCCCCACACCGCATCCAGCAAATGGTCGCGGCTGAACACTCGGCCTGGGTGGCGCGCCAGGTAGTCCAGCAATCGGAACTCCGTGGCCGTCGTTGTCGTCAACTCTCCACGCACCCGCAACTGCATCGCGTTGGCGTCTATGATTACTTCTTCAAAGCTGATCACTGAGGGCGTCGTGGGCCGTTCGAACCGGCGCAGAACAGCCTTGACCCGCGCCACAAGTTCCCGCGTGGCGAACGGCTTGGTGATGTAGTCATCGGCACCCAGTTCCAAGCCCAGCACGCGATCGTTCTCGCCTGCCCGCGCTGTCAAAAAGATGATCGGGATGGTTGAAAGCGCAGGGTGCGCCCGAAGACGGCGGCATACGTCCAGTCCATCGCCGCCGGGGACCATGATGTCCAGAAGAAAAAGCGCCGGTGCCTGCCGCTCGGCATCTGGAATCAGATTGCTGGGAGTTTGGTACAGCTTGGGGGTAAATCCAGCAGCTTCAAGGTGATGCTGCACAAGCCGCGATATGTCAACATCGTCTTCCAGAACAAATACTATTTGGCTCAAACTGTCGGCCCTCGCCCGGCGGCCGTTTCAATCAAGCGTTGCTTAGGCCGCACGGAACCACTCACAGATTAATGCAGTCAGGCAAACAAATTGCAAACGTTGTGTGAATTTGGCCGGGAAGCGCCCGTCCTCATCCGCCTGTCCGCGGCAAATCGAAGTTTTCCTTGACTTCGCTGCCAGCCTCTGCGATTCTCCGTGCGCGCACCCGGCAATCAGGATCGGCATCTCTTCAAAATTCCAAACAGGCGGCTTTTCCCTCTCCCCCGGCTGGCCTAAGCCTATTCGCATCAATTCCTGGCCGTGCACGGGGACTTGGATTCAATCGGGACAGGTAACTCAGCAGCAGAAAACAGGAGGAAATATGAAGAAATACTTTGCGGAACTGGTCGGCACCTTCATCCTTGTTCTCTTCGGCACCGGAACTGCGGTGGTCGCCGGTGACAAGGTCGGCATTCTAGGCATCGCCTTCGCCTTCGGTCTGTCCCTGGTCGGCGCGGCGTATGGAATCGGCCCCATATCCGGTTGCCACATCAACCCCGCCGTCAGCCTCGGCGTCTTCGTCGCCGGACGACTGAAGTTCATCGACATGATCGGCTATTGGGCCGGCCAGTTCCTCGGCGCAATACTCGCCTCATGGGTGCTTTGGTCCATCGTAAGCGGTGCGTACGGTGGCTACGATCTTGCCGGAAGCGGTCTTGGCCAGGACGGCTGGGGTCCCGGCTATCAGGGCGCCTACCACCTGCACTCCGCCATGATCTTTGAGTTCGTGGCTACCTTGATTTTTGTCATCGTGATTCTGGGCTCCACCCAGAAAAGCGCGCCGGCAGGCTTTGCTGGCCTGGCTATTGGCATCACGCTGGTCGTGATTCACATCTTCGGCATCCACATTACCGGCGTCAGCGTAAACCCTGCTCGCAGCCTCGGACCAGCGCTCCTGGTAGGAGGCGCAGCGCTCAAACAAGTGTGGATGTTCCTGCTCGTGCCCAGCCTGGGTGGCGCAGCAGCCGGCCTGCTCTTCCGCCTCAAGGCGCTCGCAGCAGACTAAGTCCGATTCACTACGGAGAAGCCAGATTCGGTTCTTCCTTTTGGCGCCGCGCGCGGTCAGCGCGGCGCTTGCGTACCTCGTTCGTCGCAATCAGAATCAACGCGGTAAACGTAACCACAAGCAGCGCTGCCGCGGTGAACCCATGCAGTTGCTCAATCTGGCCGTCAACGTCCTCGCCCACATCCTGAAGAAGTAGCGCCAGTCCAACGAACACGAAGAACAGGTGCGCGCAAAACACGCGCAGCGAGGCTTTGCCAAGCGTGAGAAACGGCTCAATCTTCACCAATGGAATCACCCATCGCCGAAGCCCGTAAAAGACAGTAGTAAAGGTCACCAGATTGATCACCCGCAGTGGGCCAAGCTGCCACTTGTCCAGTTGAATCCCAAGTGCAGGCTGCGTGAGGTGCGGGCCAAGCCAACCGTGGCGAACGCCGATGAAGAACAGGCACGCAGCCAAAGAAACAGCCACTGCCCATTTGGGAAGCTCCTTGAAAGGCGTGGTGCCCATCGCCGACCGCGCGCCGATCCAGAGCCCCGTAATCCATACAGCCTGCCAGGCAAACAGATTGAAAGCTCCGGTCTCCTGCAGCGGAATCTGCAGATGCGTCAAATGCACAATCCAGTTGTGCACTACGTTGCGCAGCCCGAACTGCGCCAGCAGCCACACCGCCGCGCTGGCCGCTAGTATCCACCTCCATCCAAACCGCACTGCCGCCCCCAGCAGCATCGGCGTGAAGAACAAAAAAGTGATATACATCGGCAGGATATCCAGCAACGGCGGGCAATACAGCAGCAATACCGATCCCACAATTGCCACCACGGGATGTGCAAAGTAAAAATTGAGCAGGTGATTCAGCGCTGCCTTGTGCGTATGCAATGCGAACGCCGCCGCAACTGTAAACAGAAACATCAGCATCAAAAAGTGGTAGCTATAAATCTGCAGTGACCGCTTCCATAGCCTCGCGCGAACGCCCTGCGCATTCTCCACCGAATCCCGCATATAAATGCGGCCCACAAGCAACGCGGAAATGAATACGAACCCTTCTGCTGCCGAAACAAAACCAATCGGCTGGTTCACAAAATCACTGAAGCGCGTAGGAAGATGAGTCAGCGTCATCCACACCAGAAAGAGCCCACGGAGGGCGTCGAGTTCGGGACGACGTTCAAGTCGGGGAAGTTGCATGCAAGCATACTCATGGGCTCGCCCAGCGAGCCTTGCGCGATACTTTCCCAGCTTTGCGCAACACTCTCTTAGACGCGTTGTTTTGGCGCCAGTTGCCCCTCGCAGCCAGCTGATGTCAAACTCGTCGCGCTGGTCGGTCACCGACTCGCTCCGGTCGTCGTTATGCGTCCGCCTCAAACGCTTCGCCACTCACATCTAAGCCCATGATTTACGCTGAGGACGCGGGCGCGGAGCCAACTCGATGCCGCGCCACCTGGAGGGTGGATGACCTGGATGATTCTGCTAATTGGTCTGGCGGTTGGAGTGGCATCCGGCGTGGTGGGCATCGGAGGCGGCATCTTCTTTGTGCCCGCGCTCATCTGGCTCCTTGGCATGGACCAGCACAAAGCACAAGGTACCTCCCTAGGTGCGCTTCTGTTGCCGGTGGGCATCTTCGCTTTCCTTGAGTATTACCGCAAGGGAGACGCCGACGTGCGCGTAGCGGCTCTTCTCGCCGCCGGCTTTCTGGTGGGTGGCTACTTCGGTGCGTTCGGCGCGCAATACATCCCCGACATCTGGCTCCGCCGCATTTTCGCGCTCACGTTGGTCGCCATCGGCGGCAGAATGTTCTTCATCCAGTAATCAGACTCGATCGTGAAAATGGGGATCTTCTCTCGGCGGGCGCATTACCCGTGTGCGAGCCTCTCGCGAGCGTCTGCCCCACCGCGGGTGGCGATGAAGCGCAACCGTACGTAGTCGCCCGTCCAGTTCCCTTCCTCGTCGCGCAACGCTGGCGCCAGCAGCGTCACCGTCTCCTCCACCACCGCTTCGCGCAGCGTCTCAGGTAGCCCATCCAGCACGCCACGCCGAAACGTCCGCAACCAACCTGCCATGCCGCTTTCAGCCAGCGGAGTCGGTCGCGGAATCAGCGCAATCTGCTCAACATCGAATCCATGCCGAGTCAGACGCCGTGCATATTCCTCCGGAGTTGGATAGTAATTGATTCCATCTTCGCGGTCGCCATATCCGTGCCGTTCCAGCACGGCCACCAGCGCCACACGAATCGCGGCGACATTCCCGTGTCCACCCATCTCTGCCACAAACCGTCCGCCGGGCTTCAGAACCCGATGCACCTGAGCCATCATTGCGTCCTGGTCGCGTATCCAGTGAAGCGCGGCATTTGAAAACACTGCATCGAATTCTTCCTGCTCGTAAGGCAAAGCTTCTGCGTTGGCCGCATTGGCTACCATGCCACGCGACCGCGCAGCCGCGACCATCTCAGTAGAAGAATCGACGCCCACCACGCTCGCCCCGGATACGGCAATGCGCTGCGTCAGTTGTCCGTCGCCGCAGCCTAGGTCAAGAATGTATTCACCGACTTTCGGTGCCAGCCATTCAAGCACACCGCCGGCCAATCCATGCACAAATGCACCGTTCTTTTCGTAAGCCTGCGTATCCCATGTCTGGGTCATGAGCCGCCTCCACTCTGAGTGTCGCGAAAACAGTCTCATAAGACAAATTTATTATTGTTTGTAAAATGATAAGAGTCACTTATGTTGAATAACCTGCAAGACCAATTTCTAAACGATTCAAATCGATTGAACAGGCAGCAGAGTCAGGTCATCCACTAGCCCCACTTCCTTCTGTACAAAAGGCTCCCCATACCGCACACCTGCAAGCAATCCGTAGTGTCGCGCCTCGGCAAAGGTACGCTCCCGAATCTCTTCCTCTGCAACAAAAATCCCACTGCCCGCCGCCTGGTTTGCATATTGCGATCGGTAAGCCATCAGCGCCGCATGCCGCTGCTCAATGAACGGTGTAATGTCCACAACAAAGCTGGGTCGCACGTCGGCATATAGGCTCGCATACACAATTTTGAATGGTCGGTGCGGCCGAATTCCCAACGGCTCCAGCTCTGTCACTTCTTGCGCCACAGGCGCCGTTGGCCGCACCACAGGTGCTTTGGAGAGGCCGGAAATAAAGCAAGCTTCATACCCAAGAGTGGCGACAATGGCGTGATCCGGGTGACGCGCCTGCCAGTAAGGCAGAATCACAACCCGTGGCCGCAGCAGCCGCAACACGCGCACAATCTTGATCCGATTTTCCAGTGTGTTCTCGATCGCTCCGTCAGGTAGATCGAGAGCCTGACGCCATCCCACCCCAAGCAGACCGGCAGCTTCTTCTGCCTCACTAGCGCGATCCTCCGTGCTCCCACGAGTGCCAGCCTCACCCAGCGTCAGGTCGAGGATTGCCGTACGCAATCCACGCGACGCCATCCGCAGCAGAGTTCCGCCGCAGGTCTGCTCCACATCGTCGCGGTGTGCGGCAATGGCAAGAACATCTGCCGCCGGACGATCTCGATCGGAGGCGCTCATTGTCTCAGTAAACGGTATTATTGCCGTCGGTGGTCGCGTCCATGTAGGCCACGTCGTAGGCGGTGCCAGTTACAGTCACGTACTGGTTATTAATGGCCGACCCGTCTTTGGTGGAGTAGATATACACCTGCCCGCCCTCGGCAGTGTAGATCTTGTGTAGTCCTTCCACGTCGGCAATGCCGGTCGCGTCGCCCAGGTAGGGCTCCAGCAGCGTCACGGTGTTGTTCGTCGTATTCACCATCGTCAGGCAGCCGTCCGCTTGGCCTGTAGCCGCGCGCACGCCATTCGTGCATTTCTGCATGCCAACCCAAAGCGTGTTATCGTCGGCGAGCAGCAAGCGGCTGATCGCGCCGGGAGCTCCATCGCTGACAGAAACCGGGCTTGAGGTTGTATTATTCGCCAGGTTGACTACCGTCAGGTTTCCGGCATAGAGAGTCTGCCCCTGCACCTGGACTGGCTGTTGTCCCACAACATACATCGTAGTGTCTGCGACCAGCGCATTGCTTGCACCGCCAGGAACGGGAATCGTGGTGACCGCGCCGGTCTTCGGCAGCAGGCCTGACTGCTGTCCGCTCAGGTAGATCATGGGCGCAACCGGCAAAATCGAGACCGACGAATTGGAGCCGCCACATTCCGGACCGCAATTGAGGATGTAAGCGGTCCCGCCATCCGCGGAGAACACAGCCTTGACCGGGCGATCAAACACCAGCGGAGCGCCGTAGTAGTTTCCGGTTGCATCCAAATTGTCCGGACTCTGAACCTGGAACAGGCACCAGGCCGGCCCATTCAACGGCTGACAGTCCACTGCGGCCTTTGGCCAGGTACTGGGACCACCGGAGTAAGCAATGGTCTGCGCGGCCGTGAGTTGGCGCGGATAATATGCGTAATTCGAGTTCTGGACGAAGGCCAGTGCAACCGATCCGCCGGTATTTACGCTCTCGCGATAAACGCCCGGGAGACTCAGCGGGTACGACCCTCCGGTGGCCCGGTCCACAACCGTGAACACGTGCGATGCCTGGCTCGCCGCGAACGCGTACGACTGATTCCGTGAAATAAACACGCTCGACGACAAGCCGTTCAGCCCACTCACCGAGCCACTGGTGCTCTCTTTGCCGTAGTTGACTAGCGTGAAGCTGCCGTCGCCGGAGCCGTAGACCGCGCCCGCCTGCTCTTCAGGCATGTTCTGGATAGAGACGGGCAGTGCCCCTGAATAGCCGGAGATGGAGAATGATGCGGGTGTGCCCGTGTAGCCACTGCGGATATCGTAGTAGGCGTCCACGAACTGAAGAGCGCCGTGGGTAAAGGTACTGGGGTTCTGGATCGCGATCAGGACGCGGTTGGTCAGTCCGCTGGGGGGCAGATTGCGGCCCGCAAAATAGGTGGTACCACCACAACCTGCCAGTGCTGCCGCAACCAGCAAAGCGGCCGCGGTGCTCAAACAAAGACTGCTCTTCTTCAAAATCCCTTACCTCGACGGAAAGCGCGGAACAAGCCGCGACGATGTCCGCGGCCGCGGCCGCAGCGTAAACAGATTGATGACGGTTGCCGGTCTATCAGACAGTTCACTGACCACTCTGTTCCAGAACCGGTTGGCGACCAGGTTATGACTACCGAAGTATAACAAAGCGGGCCGCCCGGCTGGCATGGCAGGCTCTGGTCGTTTAGCATGACGTAAGGATGCCCCAATTCAACGACATCTTTGCTAGCCGCCCCGTTCTCGCCGATGGCGCCATGGGCACTGTGCTCTACTCCCGCGGCATTTTCATCAACCGTTGTTATGACGAGTTGAACCTCTCCGACCCAGGACTGATCCTCTCCATCCATGAGGAGTATCTGCAGGCCGGTGCCGAGATTCTTGAGACCAATACCTTTGGCGCCAATCGCTTCCGGCTTGCTCGCCATAGTCTTGCCGGTAGGGTCGCAGAGATCAATGCGGCCGGCGTCAAGTTGGCTCGCCAAGCGGTCGAGCATCTCAAAGACAAGCAGGCCGGCGAGGCCTGGGTCGCCGGATCGGTTGGTCCGCTCGGTGTGCGTCTTGAGCCCCTGGGAAAAACCGGCCTTGATGAAGCGCGAGCCGTCTTTGCGGAGCAGATCGCTGCTCTCAGTGCTGCCGGTGTGGACATCCTCATCCTTGAAACCATGCCCGCACTGAATGAGGCTCAGGTCGCGCTTGAAGCCGCCCACGAGACGGCTCCTCATCTCCCTGTGCTCGTCATGGTCACGGTGGACGACGAGAGCAATTGCCTCGACGGCTCTTCGCCCGCACAGGCCGCGGCTCTGCTCACCGAGTGGGGCGCCGAAGCCATCGGCGTTAACTGCTCCACCGGGCCGGCCACTGTGCTCACCGCCATTGAAGCCATGCGCGCAGCCACCACGCTGCCTCTGGCTGCCATGCCCAACGCCGGCATGCCGCGCGCGGTTGAGGGCCGCAATATCTACCTCTGCTCGCCAGAGTACATGGCCAGCTTTGCCCGCAAAGCGATCGCCGCAGGTGCTCAGTTCGTGGGCGGCTGTTGCGGAACTACTCCCAATCACATTCGTGCCATGCGCTCCGCCATGCGCGCCATCGATGCCCAGGCGCGTGTGGTCAGCTCCGGCGCTGCGCCGGCCATAAACACTGAAACGCCCCCAGCACCGCTCCGCGAGCGTTCGCGCATCGGTTCGCTGATTGCAGACGGCACCTTCGTCACGCTGGTTGAAATCGTCACGCCCAAAGGCATCGACTGCACCAAGGAAATCGAAGGCGCGCGTTTCCTTGCCCAGCGCGGAGTGCATGCCATCAACGTGCCTGACTCGCCCCGCGCATCGGCTCGCATGAGCGCACAGAGCCTCTGCATCCAGATTCAGCAGCACACCGGGATTGAGACCGTTCTTCATTACACCTGCCGCGACCGCAATATTCTCAGTATTCAGTCAGATCTGCTCGGAGCATCCAGCATTGGACTGCACAACGTCCTCTGCCTCACCGGCGACCCGCCCAAGCTCGGAAACTATCCTGACGCTACTGCTGTCTTTGACGTTGACTCCATCGGTCTGGTCAACATCGTCCGCCGTCTCAACCACGGCCTTGACATCGGAGCCAACGCCATCGGCGCCAGCACCAACTTCACCATCGCTGTCGCCGCCAACCCCGGCGTGCCGGACATCGAGCAGGAATTGCGCCGCTTTGCTTATAAAGTGGAGGCAGGCGGCGAATACGCCATCACCCAACCGGTTTTCGACATCAAGCTGCTCGAATACTTCCTCGAACGCATCAAGGATTTCCGTATTCCGGTCATCGCCGGCATCTGGCCGCTTACCAGTCTGCGCAACGCCGAGTTCATGAAGAACGATCTGCGCGTCTCCATGCCCGAAGAAATCATGCTCCGCATGGCCCAGTGCGCCACGCCCGACGCAGCCCGCCGCGAAGGCGTCCTCATTGCCCAGGAAATGCTCGAAGCCGTCCGCCCCATGGTGCAAGGCGTCCAGGTCAGCGCCCCCTTCGGCCGCTACGCCCTCGCCGCCGATGTGATCGCCAGCGTCCTGCCTCAGCCAGCTGCGGCTTCAGCGGAGTAAACCATGCCGTCGTTTGAAGAATCACTAAAAAAGCTGGAAACCATCGTCGATCAACTCGAAAAGGGCGATCTCTCCCTCGAAGATTCGCTCAAGCTCTTTGAAGAGGGTGTTGGCCTATCCGAAGTCTGCAAGCAGGAGCTCGACGCCGCCGAGGGCAAGGTACAAATCCTCATCAAGCAGCGCGACGGCTCCCTGAAGCCCGAGCCCTTCCTCACCGACAAACCGGTTTAGAGTTCCTCAACTGCTCGCGAACTGAAGCTCAAGGCCCCATAGGGCAATGTGCAGATGCTCGTCTTGCAGAACGTCGCATTCACCTGCCGCTAGTTATACCCGGAAAGTACCGTGCCCCCATACCAGGAGCCGCTGGAAAAACAGGGGAGGACTGTCGATAGATTTAAACGGGCTATTTGGCGCGAGAAGAGTTACTCGAACTCTCCGTGGCATGCCTTGTCCCGTCGGCGGCATGCGGGCAGGAATCACACCAGCCAAAGGCAGAGCGCAGACGTTCTTCAAGCAGCGCAACAGGAAGCTGAAGGAGGAGCCGGTTCTGCCTGGCAGGAGAGCAGGTTGCAGCAGACGAATCAGATCCGACCCGATTACGCTGAAGCCTTCCGCTGTATTGCCTCGGCATGCGAGGACATCTGTTGCGGCGGCTGGAAGGTAGTCGTCGATCAGCCGGGCTATGAGAAGCTCCAGGCACTCCCTCCCAGCCCTTTGCGCACATTGATCGATGCCAGCATCCAGGTGACACCCAAAGATGTGGATTCAAATGGCACCGGGCCGCCCATCTTCGCCCGCATCGTTATGAATGAGTCCAATCAGTGCCCGATGCTTTCCGCAGAACGTCTTTGCCGCGTACATTCCGAGTACGGCGAGGCAACACTCGCCTATGTTTGCGCCACCTATCCCCGCATCGTTCACTCCATCGGCACGACTAAGGAGAAAGCGTTAGCCCTATCCTGTCCTGAGGCTGCACGATTGGTGTTGCTCAACCCTCGCCTGCTAGAACCGCGCTCACATCGAGTCGAGGAGGACGGCAGCCCAGCAGATGCCCCTTGGCTACCGCCCTTTTTCTGGCCCGTTCGGGAGGTCGTGCTGGCGCTGATCCTGAATCGACACTATCCGCTGTGGCAGAGGCTGTTTCTGCTCGGCGTCTTGTGCAGACAGCTCGATGCAATCGCTTCGAAAGAGCTCAACCGCCCCGTTCAGGAATTTCTGGACGACTTTGACACCACGGTTAAAACTATCGAGCTGAGCGCCTCAATGGAGGCGATGCCCGTCGACCCCATTGACCTAAGCACCCAGCTGGACACCGTTGGAAGGTTGGCTGGATTGATGCTGCGTCGTTCCTATTTGACGCCGCGCTACATCGAGTGCCTCAACGAATTTACTTCAGGCATCGGGAACGCTCCCGGAGCGACTTTGGAATCCCTCGCCGCCCGTTACACTCTTGCCCACGACCGCTTTTTCGCACCGTTCTTTGACCGGCATCCGCACATCCTGGAGAACTTCCTCATCAACACCATCCTCCGCTGCCACTTTCCCTACGGACGCGATGGGATGAAGGAAAGCGGCGCAGTCTCAATGGCCCGCGAATTTGCGCTGCTGACGGCGCAATATGCCCTGATGAAGGGATTACTGATCGGCGTAGCGGGGTTTCATCGCGAACACTTTTCAACGGAACACGTAGTACACACCGTGCAAGCCGCTACCAAGCACTTCGATCATCATCCGGAGTTCCTTAACCTGGCATGCGAGTTACTCGTCGAGCGGGGGTTGAACACGCCGCGCGGATTGACCATCCTGGTCAGGAATGCAGTCTCGCATGCAGTTGAAGACCGACCCAGCTCACCATCTCCCGAGGTACCTGCCCAACGGATGCCTGTCGAAACACCGGCTTAGCAGGGTCAAAACCCTCGGGAAGAATGGCCTCTCCAGTTGGGCTTATCAAAGCGTCAGTAATCTGCAGAAAGGGCCTGAATGACGGCTTCATCTCCGTCGCCTCTGCCGACAGCCGATTGCCTAGCACCGCGAGACAAATATCCGGCTGCAGAAATATCAGCACCTGGTTCGATTCCAAAATCAGATGCGTCTCCGGCTCCTGGCTCTCGATCAACTGCCGCACAACCGCCCCCAGTTCATCGCCATCCGCCGAAATCAGCAAAGCGCGCTCAGCACCGGCAGCCAGATAGCGCGCCGTGTCTGTTCCCGTTCCAGCCGTTGTCTCTTCCCAAACAGGCTCTTGCTTGCCATGGTTATGGCTGCTGATCTTGACAGCAGTCCAGCGAAGTTCCTTCAGCTCCGCAATCAGTCCGCAGATCAGCGCAGTCTTACCAACATTCCGCCCACTTCCGCCCACAACAACAATGGCCACCGCAGCTATTCCTTCGGCTCTGCATGTTTGCTATGCTTCTTCGCCAATCGCGTCACCACGGCCAACTCGCGCAGAACCTGTTTCAACGGCCGCGCCGGCGTGCCCCAAAGCACAGTCCCCGGTTTCAGCCCCTCATTCGTCACTGTCTTCCCGCTCAACACCCCGGCCTGCCCGCCGAGAATCACACCCGGACCAATGGTTGCGTGGTCGCCAATCCCCACCTGTCCCGCAAGTACCGCCCCATTCCCCACCGTGGACGAACCGCTGATCCCCGTCCCCATCACCAGGATCACGTCCTCGCCAATGTCGCAGTTATGCCCCACATGCACCAGGTTATCGATCTTCGTTCCGCGCCCAATCCGTGTCTGCTTCAGCGCCCCGCGGTCGACAGTCGAGTTGGCGCCAATCTCCACGTCGTCCTCAATCAACAGCGTTCCCTGCTGCGGAAACTGCGTGTAAGCGCCAGTGGTGGAGTCGCGCACATACCCAAACCCATCAGCCCCCAGCACTGCCCCGGCATGCACGACCACGCGATTCCCCAGCGTCGTTCCCGGATAGATCGTTACGCGCGGGTAGATGTGGCAGTTCTGGCCGATGCGCACCCAGCGGCCCAAAACCGCGCCGGCGTCCACGCGGCTTCCAGCGCCAATGCTTACGCAGTCCTCGACCACTGCGCCCACACCGATGGTGACGTCTTTGCCGAGAAGCACATCTGGCGCAACCACGGCCGTTGGGTGAACTCCGCCAGCGAGCGGCGTGGGATTAAGGATCTTGCCAGCACGCGCAAACCAGAGGCGCGGCTGGGAAGATTCGACGACTGCTTTGGTTTGCGGATAATTTGCCGCGTTGCCGGGATTCAGAACGATAGCGCCGGCATGGCCAGCCAGGGCGGCCAACGCTGAGGCTGTATCTTCGGCAAACACCAGCTCCATTATCGTCGCTCGCTCCACGGAATTCACGCCTGAGACTCGTTTTCCGGGATCTCCTTGAACCAGCGTTCCGCCCAGGTTCTCAATCAACTCGCCCAGCGTCATGCTTCTCCCCTCAATACAGCCCCGGCTCGCCCACCGGCCGAGTCTTCCATCTCCGGTGAATCCACAGCCACTGGTCAGGATAGCGCCGAATCCATCTCTCAATCGCCTCGGTACACCGCTGCGTCCCCTCCAAAATGTCTGCCTGCGCATCGTCCGTATGAGGAATCTCGATCTCCGGCCCAAAGTGCAGAACGTACTTCCGTTCTGCCGCCTCCCACAGCATGAACCCCGGCAGCACCGCGGCGCCCGTCTTCCGCGCTACGTGCGCCAGCCCCGTTGCCGTGCAGGCGTCGCGCCCAAAAAACTTCACAAACGCCCCTTGCGGTGGAGTCATATTCGTATCCATCAAAATCCCCACCGTCTGCCCCGTGTGCATGGCCGTCAGCAACCCGCGTCCGAAGTCGTCTTTGTGCAGCACCCAGTTCCCATGCATGCACCGGATGCCGTTCACATACTCATCCAGCCGCCGGTTGTCGAGCCTCCGAATCACCATTCCCATCGGGTAGCCCATCAGCGAGTGGTAGAAACTCGATAGCTCCCACGCGCCCAAGTGCCCCGTTAAAACCAGGACACCCCTGCCGCGCGCCTGCGCAGCCAAATAGTGTTCCATACCTTCAATTCGAAGCCAGTTATGCGTGTTCTCCCGCGTATACCGCGTCATCCGGCAAAACTCCACCAGTTGCCACCCCAGATGCACATAAACCTCGCGCAGGATTTTCTGTCTCGCTTCGGGGGAAACCTCCTGTAGAGCCAACTCCAAATTCCGCACCCCCACCCGCCGCAACCGTCCAAAAGTCCAGTAGACTCCAAAGGCAATTAGCCCAGCCAGCAGGCGCGCCAGTCCCCGCGGCGCGCGCCGCAGCGCCCGCGCCACGGCCACGACAAGCCAATACTCAAGGTTTTCCCGCATTGGGTGTTCCCGCATCGTTGAAGGCAAATATCAGTTTAGACCGCTGTGGGTTGCCGCTTCCGCCTGCTGGTCTTGTGCACAGAAGAAAAGGGCGGCCGGTTCAATTCCGGTCGCCCTCTTTGCACCTGGTTTCCGCAATTCGCAGATTAGCGATTCTTCGACTTCATAAAATACTGCGCCACGTCGCGAACAAACGGCACCGCGCCCGGCGGCACTGGAATGTCGCCTTTCAGAACACTCTCAAAGCGATGCGGTCCTCCGAGGTAAAGCTCCGTGTCTTCTGAGTTTTGGCTCACGCTGGTTCCGTCCAGGTCGATTCCGGCAAACAGCCCTTTGCTGCGCGAGTAGGTTAGCAATTCGGCACCCATCTTCCAGTCAGTCGCAGCCTGCGTATTGCGCCCAATCGGTCCAGCTGAGGCAGCAGCGTCCGCACCGATCTTGAACTTATTCTTCAATAGGTCCTGGAACCCACGGTCATTCACCGCAATCAGCACCAGGTCCGTCGATTGCCCGCCGATCTGCAGCCCCCACGACCCACCCGCCATCCTGATAAACACCGGGGCGCTCCAGCCGTGACCGGTCCTGCACGTCACAACGCCCTGTCCGTATTGTGCGCCAAACACGAAAGCGCCCTTGATCAACCCCGGCACAACCCCAACGCAGGTCGCCTGCTGCAGAATATCCATGGGGATACTGTGGTCACCGGCAGCCATCACCTGGTCCAGAACCACCTTGGCCGCGTCGATGCGGGCCTGCAGATCCTCCCGCGAGGAAGCCGCGAAAGCACTCCCGGTAAGCATGAAACTCAGGCAGATCGAAGCAATTGTCTTTTTCATATCTTGTCCTTCCACTCCGCCGCACGGCTCGGAGGTTTGCACTCTGTATCGGGATAACCACAGCTCTGCGCCGCAACCAGATCACGCAGAAAGTATGGGTGCGATGGAGAAAGCGTCTCTTCTTTGCGCGGGACGCCCCATTGCCGGAGTGCCCTGAATCAGCCTACAGCATCCCCCGCTTGCCGCGCCAAAACAGCGCTGTAGCGAAGCCGAGTTGTATATCCCTCGGCACAGGGCTTGGCGGCTTTTTTCCATCTGGTCGAAGCAATCTTGCACGCGGACCGCTACTCAGACTTCGCTCCAAAACACATCAGGATCGGCGTTGCCGATCCTGATGTGCCAGCTTTGATGGGGGAGGGCTGAATGGGTTAGACACAGAACGGGTTCTCGTGAGGATACGAAAAAAGAGGAGTTCCCAGGATTCATGGTTCACATGCAGCCTGGGAACTCCTTTCCCCAGATCTGCGTTGTTTCTGAGAATGAGTGTGCAGAATTGGGGCACAAATGCACAATAGTACTTAAGGGACATGGATGAAAGTAACCAATCAGTTTACCCATGGGTAATGCGGTTTGGACGACTATCTCCGTTGCGCCGATCCCCTTGGCGCCGGTCAGCTGGCCTGCGGTCTTCTTGCCGTCGATCGATCATTCCCGGGTTCTTAGGCGCATTCAGGGCGCGCATAGAGAGCTCAATTCGGTTATCCGCGCCGGTCTTGCGCATCAGACGACCCACGTGCGCCTTAACGGTCCGTTCTTCAATACCCAGTTGGCCCGCAATCTCCCGATTCGAGCGCGCCAGCAGGATCAGATCCAACACCTGCTTCTCGCGGTCAGTCAAGTGAACATCTCCGTGGGCAATACTGCTGTCGGAAACGGTGAGCAGCCTGTCAATCAGTCTTGAAAGCACCCGGCGAGGCGCCCAGATGCTCCCCGACATCACTTCTTCAATCGCCTTGAGAACCATCTCCGGATCGGCCGTCAGATCCAGATATGCCCTCGCCCCGGCAATAATCGCCTGCTGCATCAGCTCGTCATTTCCCGGCGGACCGATCACGATCTGGCGAATCCCTGGGCGCGCCCGGCGGATCGTCTGCTGAATCCCCAACCCCACGGACGGTGTGCTTCGGTCAACAATCAGGCATTCCAGGTCAGGATTGCTCAACAACTCTTCCAGGCTTCCGGTAATCGGGACATACCGGGTGCCCCCACTCTCGGCTGACTGGTCGAAGATCGTAAAGAGACCCTCAAGCCGGATCGGTTCATCGGTAACCAGCCCGATTCTTGTTGTGCCGGGAATACGATTCACAGACATCCTGGTCCCCCCGTCAGTTGGCGGGAGAATCGGGCTCAGTGCGGTTTTTGAGCGCCTTCCGCCCACACTGCCGCACGAAACGCACCGCTTATCCTACCAACGCAACAAGTCTTGCCTGGAACAAAAGCTAAAGTTTGGGAAGCTCAATACCCTGTTGGTTCTGGTACTTTCCCTTGCGATCGGCGTAGCTGACTTCGCAAGCCTCTTCGCCTCGGAAAAACAGAATCTGGCACAGCCCTTCATTCGCATAGATCTTCGCCGGTAACGGGGTTGTATTGGAGATTTCCAGGGTCACAAATCCTTCCCACTCCGGCTCAAAAGGCGTTACGTTCACAATAATGCCGCAACGCGCGTAGATCGACTTCCCCACACAAATCGTCAGAACATCCCTGGGAATACGAAAGTATTCGATGGACCGTGCCAATGCAAAGGAATTCGGCGGGACAATCACTGAATCTGCCTGAACTGAAACAAACGAGCGCTCGTCAAATGCCTTGGGATCGATGATCGCGCTGTTCACATTTGTAAAAACCTTGAATTCGTCGGAGACCCTGAGGTCATGTCCATAGGACGAAAGTCCGTAGGAGATAACGCCCTCCCGCACCTGCTCTTCGCTGAAAGGCTCAATCATCCGGTGCTGAACGGCCTGTTCCCTGATCCAACGATCGCTCTGAATCGCCATGCATCTCCTGATCGGGCTTTTTCTTTCCCTGCCTGACTTCTTCATCTGGACTTGCCCCACACTCGAATGTTTCATCTTACGAAAGGCGTCCCGAATTGACAATTTTAATCCAGCGATCCTGCTTGCAGCCGATCCGGCTCCTTCCAGCATCGAAGCTATGGTCGGTTTTTCCTCCGAAAATGTCACTTTCCGCCTCATCCGGTTCCACATTCGCATTAAAACCAGTAGCATCATTCCGTCAGGTCGTAGTACAGTCAAATGCAGTCGCGCCAGCGAGGTTACCCCATTGATTAAGCAGGACATCGTCCATCATGTAATCGAGCGCACGGGCCTACCGCGCACCAAGGCCGAGGCTGCGGTGGATACGGTTTTCGAGGGCCTCAAGCAGGCCCTGGCCGCCGGCGAGCGCATTGAACTGCGCGGATTTGGCGTTTTCAGCGTCCGCGCTCGCAAAACCGGCATCGGCCGCAATCCTCGAACCGGCACCGAGGTCAGTATCACTCCCGGCAAGGCTGTCCGCTTCAAGCCCGGCAAGGAGCTTCATTCGCTAGATGGAGACGGTACAGAGGCGAAGCCTCAGCAAAGCTGAAGCCCCGTCCGCATTCTTGTCTGGACCGCGTCTAGGGATTAAGGCGAAGAGCAGGGCGCCCCATCTATCACGTACTTTGCGATGGGTGGGATTTGCCGACTCTCTGACTCAGTGGCGTTCTGTCCTCCGCATTCTCCCGGCCGTTCACATCAAGGAGTCCGGTGCGTTCTTATTTCCGGGAGTACCTTCTTCCCCTGTTGCTGTTGGTAGCCAGCATTGTCACCACCACCGCCACCGGCGCGCGCTTCATGGGTAACTTCCTCCATGGCGCGCCCCCTGTCGCGCAAGATGCTGACCTCTGGCCATGGGGATGGCTCACCCGCCACCCTGCGCTCTTCAACAGGGGCTGGGCCTTTTCGCTCTCGCTCCTTGGCATCCTGCTGATCCACGAGTTTGGCCACTACCTTGCCTGCCGCTGGCATCGTATCCACGCCACTCTCCCCTGGGTGTTGCCCGCGCCCACGCTCAGCGGCACAGCCGGCGCCGTCATCCGCATCAAGTCCCGCATTCCCACTCGCGATGCCCTCATGGATGTAGGCATCTACGGCCCACTGCCCGGCTATGTAGCCTCTGTCGTCGCCATCGCAATAGGCTTCTCCCTCAGTCGTCCGTTGTCTTCCAAGGCACCCGAATCCCTGGTCCGCTTCGGCGGCGAACCGCTGACCCTCCGCCTCATTCACACCCTCATGGCCCATTGGCGACCGGAAATCCCTTCCTTCAACCACCTCACCATTCATCCCATCCTGCTCGCCGGATGGATTGGCCTCTTCATCACCTCGCTCAACCTCATCCCCGGCGGCCAGCTTGACGGTGGACACATCCTCTACGCCATCTCTCCCCGCCTGCATCGCGCGCTCGCCCGCCTGCTTCCGTTGGCACTGTTGGCTGCTGGCGTCTTCTATTGGGCCGGCTGGATTCTCTGGGGCCTGATTCTTTTACTCCCCGCCATGCGCCATCCCCCCCTCCCCATCGAATCCCCTATGAGCCCCGCTCGCATCCTCCTCGGCATCACCGGTCTCGCCATCCTCTTCCTCACCTTCACCCCGACTCCCTTCTATGACAATTCCCTACTCGACTTCATCCACGCCTTCTATGCAGGGTAGAAGTTTGTGCCTGTACCCCTCATCGTGGCCTCATGCGATGAATGGGATAGAAGTAAAGCTCGTGCGGGTGATAGCGAGCGTCTACCCCACCACAGGTGACCGGGTACCATGGTCAGCTTGTGCCGTTACCATGAATGCGGCATACAAATGAGAAAGGTTCCCCTCCTGATCTTGCTGCTCTTTTCGCCCGCATGCTGGGCAGGCGCGGCCACGTCCATCGGAGTCACCGAGTGGGGGTCAGGACTGACAGAGATCAACGAGGGCTGGGCCGCGCACGAGGGCGACAACATGGCCTGGATCAGCCCGGCCTTCGACGATAGCGGTTGGCAGACCGTGGATCTTGAAGACATGGGCAGCGCGCAACCCGGTTGGCACTGGTTCCGGAAGCGCGTGACCTTCGGCCCGGACTACCCTCAGCTCCGATTGTTGCTCGAAGGCGGCGAGGGAATATACGAGCTGTATGTAAATGGCGAACGGATACAGGGGGCGAAGATAATGTCTCCGCTGGCGGTGAATCGTCCAGTGGAACGTGTCTTTACGCTCGCTGCTGACAACGGCGATTTCGACATCGCGCTACGGACCCATACAACTCCCAGCTACGTCGCTTACGGCTTCCCGCTCTTTCTCAGTGTGACCATGGGCCGGTCGACTGCAATTGAATACGAGCGCCAGGCGCTCGAGAGCCAGCGCTTGTACTCCGTCGCGCCAACGGTGGCCATCAATCTTCTCCTGCTGCTTGCGGGGCTGGGGGCGCTCGCTCTCTTCGCCAGTCAGCGGACCCAGCGCGACTATCTGTTCCTCGCCACTTTCCTCATCCTCACTGGCGTTTCTAACGGCCTGTGGCATCTGCAGCAGGCGGCAGTTGGGCCAATGTCGGTGAATTTCCTCATCGCCGATCCTTTGGTCTATCTGGTCTCGATCGTGCAGATCGAGTTCACGCTCAGTTTTGCGCGACGCCGGGTCGGAATCGGCTGGCGCGTGTACGAGGTTCTGTTCCTTCTGCCTCCTCTCTTGGTGCCGGCCGTTTGGCTTGGCCACTTCTCGCAGGACACCTACAACATTGTGGAAGCGGGAGTCACTGCTCCGCTGGCATTTCTGCTGCCGGCATTCCTTACCTACTGGTACCGTCGCGGCAATCGCGAGGCCGGCCTCCTGATTCTCCCCAGCCTGGTACCAACCACGATGAGTGTGCTCTACAACCTTGGGCTCGTCTCTTTGGATCTCGGCTGGAAGAGATTCGACGGCTTGACCGATCCGATCCGAATCGGCGTTTTCCCCGTGCAGATCTCCGATGCGGGCTCCCTGGTCTTTCTTGCGGCCATTGGAGTTGTAATGTTCTTCCGCTTCACGCGCGTCAGCCGTGAGCAGGCTCGTTCTGCGGCGGAGTTGAGTGCCGCCCGCGAAATCCAGCGGCGCCTGGTGCCCGCATCCCTGCCCGAGCTAGCCGGCCTTCATCTGGAAGCAGCCTATCTCCCCGCGCAGGAAGTCGGCGGAGATTTCTATCAAGTCATTCAACAGTCGGATGGCTCAGCGCTCATCGTCGTAGGCGATGTCAGCGGCAAAGGCCTCAAGGCCGCCATGACCGGCGCCTTGGCCATCGGTGCATTGCGCACACTCGCCGCAGAAAATCATTGGCCCGGCACGTTGCTAGCGCGCCTGAATCGCCAGATGCTCGCAACGCAAGAGAGTGGCTTCATCACATGTCTCTGCCTCCGCATCTCTTTGCAAGGATCCGTCACGATAGCCAATGCCGGCCACCTCTCGCCCTATCGCCGTGGCGAAGAAGTTGCACTCGACTCCGGTCTACCGCTAGGCCTTGTCGCCGATGCCGAATACGCCGAGATAGTTCTTCAGCTTGAACCCGGTGATGCTCTCATGCTCCTCTCAGACGGCGTTGTGGAGGCAATGAATGCGGAACACCAGCTTTACGGCTTCGAGCGCACTCGCGCTATCAGCACTCACTCCGCGCACGACATCGCCGCCGCCGCACAGCAATGGGGCCAGGAAGACGACATCACCGTCCTAACCGTAGCTCGGACGGCTGCGGCATGAGCACTGAATGACTGCCAGCGGCTGACTCGCAGACGCCCCATCCATCGCGTATTTTGCGATGGGTGGGAAAGCAGCACGCTCGCTCGATATGAGCCGCGACCTCCGCGTTCTTGCGCTTTTTTCGAGCGCAAGGGTTGAAAACAATAACACCAGCGCGAGCGAATAGCGAGCGTCTGCCCCACGGCAGGTGGCTACATCAAACGCAACGCATCCACATCCACAATCAAATTCCGCCGCGGCACACCCGCCGCATCCGCGTGCTCCAGCATGGCGCGAAGCGCCGCATTCAGCGCCTTCCGCGAAGCGCCCTTCAAAATCAAATGAAATCGGTAAATGCCCTTGATGCGAGCAATGGGCGCAGTGCAAGGCCCCAACACACGCACGCCTTCCGGCGCAGCCTTCTGAAACCATTTGCCAATCTCGGCCGACCACCCCACCGCCTCTTCCAGTTTTTGAGACTGCACCAACACGTTGGCCAGCACACCAAACGGCGGATAGTGCATCCAGCGTCGATACTTCAGCTCCCGTTCCACAAAGCTCGCGTAGTCTTGCTTGCTCGCAGCAAGAATCGCATAGTGGTCTGGATAGTACGTCTGCACTACCACACGTCCTGGCAACTCGCCGCGCCCCGCGCGTCCTGAAACCTGCGTCATCAGTTGAAATACCCGCTCCGCCGCACGGAAATCCGGCATTGACAGCGCATGATCGCAGCCCACCACGCCCACCAGCGTCACGCCGTGAATGTCGTGCCCCTTCGCAATCATTTGTGTCCCCACCAGCAAATTGATCTCGCCCGAGTGCAGCCGCGCCAGCAGCCTTTCCAGATCGCTCCGCCCGCGCACTGTATCGCGATCCATCCTCCCGATGCGTGCCCCAGGAAAAATCTCGCCCAGCCGCTCCTCTCCCTGCTGCGATCCCGCTCCCAGGTAATACAAATGCTCGCTATCGCACTTCGGGCATCGCGCTGGAACCGACCTTATGTACCCGCAATAGTGGCACTCCAGCCTCTGACCCGCGCGAGCTATGCCGGCTTCGTCCACGGTTGGTTTGTGGTGCGTCAGCGAAATCGCGCAATTCTGGCATTCCAGCTTTTCTCCGCACGCCCTGCAAATCACTGCAAAAGAGTAGCCCCGCCGGTTCAGCAGAATCAGCGCCTGCTCGCCGCGTTCCAGCGCCTCGCGTGTCTGCTCCACCAGCGCTCGCGAAAACAAATCGTCCTTCGCGGTCTCCTTGAACTCCTGCCGCATGTCGATCAGTTCCACTTCCGGCAGCGGTCGATTCATCACCCGTTCGCGAATCTCGATCCGCGCGTACTTGGCGCTTACCGAGTTTTGCCAACTCTCCAGCGACGGAGTAGCCGACCCCAGCACCACCACCGCAGATTCCAGCTTCGCCCGCATCACAGCCACATCACGCGCGTTGTAGCGCGGCGTCTCTTCCTGCTTGTAGCTCTGGTCGTGCTCCTCGTCCACCAGGATCAGCCCCAGCTTCGGCGCAGGCGCAAATATTGCTGACCGTGTGCCCACCACAATCGGCGTATCTCCACGTTGTATTCGCCGCCACTGCTCGCTGCGTTCTTCCGGTGTCAGCGCCGAGTGCAGCAACGCCACCTTCTGCCCGAATGCCTGGTCCAGCAGCCCCGCCGTCTGCGGCGTCAACCCAATCTCCGGAACCAGTAAAATGGCTGACATCCCCTGGTCCAGTGTTCTCTGCATCGCGGCCAGGTAAACCGCCGTCTTTCCCGATCCCGTCACTCCATGCAGCAAGAAAGGATGGAACGCTCCCAGCCGCACCGCAATCGAAGCCAGCGCTTCCGTCTGCGGCTCATTCAGTTTGAACGGCGCACCCACCGGATGCAATCCTCCCAGCCGAAATGCCGCCGCACGTTCATCGATACGCACCAGACCGCGCCGCACTAGCGTTTGCAGCGTCGACGAAGGCAGCTCTTTGCGTCGCAGTTCAGCCAATGTCAATTCCCCGCCGCACGCCGCCAGTTCCGCCAGAATCGTTTGCTGCTTCTCAGTCAATGCCGGCAGCCGCGCCTCGGGGATCAGCACCGCAAACCGTTCCAATCTCCGCGCATCCCGCTTCGCCGCCGCAGTCTTACGCACAATCCATTTCTTTCGCACCATCGCAGCAAGAGTCTGCAACGTGACCGAAGTTTCCGCCCGCAGCTTAGATACTTTCACCGCCTCGCCTTCAGCCAACCGGGCAAGAACGCGCTGCTCCAAATCCGATTCCTCCCCCGACACTTTCCCGCGCCGCTTTGCACCGGGTACACCAGATCTCGACTTTGAGACCTGGGAGTTTTCCCCATCCAGACTCCGAGCCAGCACATCGCGCCCCAAATCCGTAATCCGGTAGTAGACAGTCCTTCGTACCTCGGCCATCAAAGGAAGCATCCCGCGTAGCACTTCCCCCAGCGGTGCCAGATAGTACTGCGCCATCCACTCCGCCAGCGCCAGCAGGGTCTCACTCAACAGCGGCTCATCGTCCAGCACCGCCTCAAGAAAGCGAATCTCCACATCCGCTGCCGCCGCCACGTCGATTGCCGTCACCACCCCAATCAGCTTTTCATTTCGAAACGGCGCCACCACCCGCGCACCTCGCAGTGGCAGTTGGTCTTCCTTCACCGCATAAGTGAACGTCCGGTTCAACGGCACCGGCAGCGCGACTTCGCAATAAACGGCCATGGCAAGCAACTCCCAGTGTAGCGGCCCCTGCCTTTCACATCACTGTCAAGGCGCTCGCTCTCTTTCGGAAGCATCTCGTCACTTATGCCGCAATTTTCCATTCACGCGCTTTTCCACAGCCGATTCAAAGTGAAATACTCCCAGAATGAACTTCCCACGGAGATTTGCCCTCCCATTCGCGACCATGCTGACAACCCTCGTTGCCGCCGCGCCGCAACTTCCTGCGCAGCAGCCCTCCCCCGATCCGCTACACGTCTGGGTGCAGGGCGACGATCCCGCTGCGCTCGAGTTGTGGGTCAAGCAGCGCCTCGCCGCAGTCGATTCCGATGTCGCAAAGCTCCTCGCCGTCACCGGCCCACGCACTATAGAGAACACGCTTCGCCCTTTCGACGATGCCCAGAATGAGCTTGCCATCGCCGGTAATAATTCCTATCTCGTCTATTCCCTTGCCGACTCCGCACCCATGCGGGATAAGGGCCAGGCGCTCTCCGCAGTCATCAGTTCCGCAAACACTGACCTGAGCCTGAACCAGAAGGTCTACGCCGCGCTCTCGGCAATTCCCATGCCCACCAACACCCCCGCGACCCGCCACTACCTCGAGCGCACCCTCCTCGAGTACCGCCTCTCGGGTGTCGACAAGGATGATGCCAACCGCGCCAAAATTCGCGCCCTTCAGGACAAAATCACCGATCTCTCTCTGACCTTCGGTCGCAATGTTGCCGACGGCACTATCAAGATCACCGCCACAAAGAACGAACTCGCCGGTCTTCCCGCCGACTTCATTGCCCTCCACAAGCCTGCCGCCGACGGCACTTATACGCTGACCACCGAGCAGCCAGATGTGGGCCCGGTGCTCAATTTCGCCACTAGCGCTGATCTGCGCAAGCGGCTCTTCCTCGCCTATAGTCAGCGCGCCTACCCAAAAAACGTGCAGGTACTCCGAGACCTACTCATCGCCCGCCAGGATCTCGCCACCACGCTCGGCTACGCCCACTATGCTGACCTCGCCACTGCCGACCAGATGATCGGATCAGCGGCCAATGTCGAACTCCTCATCCAGCGGGTCGATGAAGCATCACGCGCTGCTGCGGGCGAGGAGTACGCTCAGTTGCTTGCCTTTGCGCAACAGCGCCAACGAGGCCTCACCAGCATCAGCCAATCGGACTCGCGCTACTGGAGCGAGCAATATCGCCGCGCGCAATATTCTTTCGACGCGCAAAGTGTCCGCCCTTACTTCCCCTACGACGAAGTGCAGGCTGGAATTCTCAAGACTGCGGCGCGTCTCTTCCATGTCTCCTTCAAGCCGGTCAAGGACGCAGCGGTGTGGGATAAGTCAGTTGACACCTTCGACGTCTACGACGCGGTTCAGGACGCCCCCCCAAGCAAGTAATGCCAAGCTCCTCGGCCGCATCTATCTAGACATGCATCCCCGCGAGGGCAAAGACAAGTGGTTCTCCAGTTCGCCAGTAATTCCAGGTATCATCGGCCGTCAGCTTCCGGAGGGCATGCTCGTCTGCAACTTTTCTGGTGGAACCATAGGCAACCCCGGCCTCATGGAGTACAACGAGGTTGTCACCTTCTTCCATGAGTTTGGCCATCTCATGCATCACATCCTCGGCAGCCAGGGCGAGTGGTCCGGCGCGGGTGGCTTCAACGTCGAAGGAGATTTCGTCGAATCTCCCTCGCAAATGCTCGAGGAAATGTTTCACGACCCATCGATCCTGCAATCCTTCGGCAAGCACTATCAAACCGGCGAAACCATCCCCGCAGCTCTCATCGCCAAAATGAATGCAGCCAGCGCCTATGGGCGCGCCCGTTGGCTGCAAGGGCAGCTTTTCGCTTCCAGTTACTCGCTCCAGGTCCACAATCAGGCGCCCGCCACCATCGATTTCGATGCCCTGCAGGCCACCGATCAGGCCCGCTTCAGCCCCTACACTGCGGTTGCAGGCGATCGCTCATACGCATCCTTTACCCACCTTGTCGGATACGCATCCAACTACTACACCTACGTCCTGGACAAAGTCATCGCCATCGATTTCTTCTCGCAGTTCGACAAGCGCAATCTGTTGGACGGCCCCACCGCCATGCGCTATCGCCACGCAGTTTTGGAGCCGGGCGCCAGCAAGCCCGCCGCCGAACTCGTCAAGGATTTCCTCGGCCGCGAGCAGAACATGGTCGCACTCAAGAGCTGGATGAATGAGGAATTCCAATCCCCGCCCGTCGCCAGCAGATAGCCGGACCTGACACAGCCAGGGTGACCCATCCATTCCGTGTCTTTTGCGGGATGGGTGGGATCACCCAAATCCCACCCCGGGGCCCTACTTCGCCAACGTGCATTCCGTCCCACTTTTCCGCAACTCCCGATCCAGCCCGCGCGCAGTACAATTCATTGCGATGACTCCCAAACTCGACACAGCTCCCGCCCCCATTGCAGCGTCCAAAGCAACCGGCCCCATCACCATGGCCATAGATATCGGCGGGTCCGGCCTCAAAGCCATCCTGCTCGACGCAAAAGGCAAGCCCGTCAGCGAGCGCCAGCGCGTCGTCACGCCCGATGTGCCCACACCCGATGCGGTCCTCAAGGGCCTCGACGAGCTGCGCAAAATGCTGCCCGGTTTCGACCGCGTCTCCGCCGGATTTCCCGGCGTCGTCAAGCATGGCTGCACTTATCTCGCCTTCAATCTGCATCCGCTCTGGGCAGCCGGCTACCCGCTCCAGGCCGAGCTCGAAAAGCGCTGGAAGAAACCCGCGCGCGTAGGCAATGACGCCGATGTCGCTGGCTACGGCGCCATCAAGGGCCACGGGGTCGAACTGGTTCTCACCCTGGGCACCGGTATGGGGGCAGCCCTCTTCACCAACGGCCATCTCTGTCCCGGCCTCGAACTCGCCCATCACATCTGGCGCAAAAAGGGCATGACCTACGAGGACTACCTCGGCCGTCGCGGTCTCGACAAACACGGCAAGAAGGAGTGGAACAAGCTCCTCCAGGAAGCCATCAAGTCGACCGAAGCTCTCTTCAACTGGGATCACCTCTACATCGGCGGCGGCAACACCAAGAAGATAGACTTCAACCCGCCCAAAAACGTAGAGATCATCTCCAACGAAACCGGCTTACTCGGCGGCGTCTACCTCTGGCGCGACCAAGCCTGATTCGGAACGGGTTTCAAACACCCTCGTCTCGCCGATGCTTTGTGACAGGTCACGGCCGGGGCAACTTTACTGCGGAACGGCCTTGTCCAGTGCGGCTTTGGCGCGTTGGCTCCGGTCGCTGCTCAAATCCACCTGCACAGTTTGACCAGCTTGTCTTGCTGTATCGACTTGCTTCTCTATCGCTTCCCAATCAGCCTTGATTCCTCTCAACATGGGTTCAGCCAGACTTTGGCCCGGATTCTGCACCCTAGGCGAATAGGCCGATGCCACCGTATAACCACCGGTCACATAGAGCGTGGACTCCTTGCCATTCGTCTTTTCCGTTACCTTCCAGACCTCGCTGCTCGATCCAATCCGGCTGGTCACGTGCGTATTGTCTGCTTGAAGAACTGCCCTGGCTCCGGTACCCAGGGCGTTTCCCACCTTCTTACCTTCTGAATCAGGCTTGTCGCCCCCTTCGAACCGCGCTTTGATCTCTTGCGCCCCGGAGCCCATCGGACCTTGGTACTGCCGGACGTAGCTAGCTTCCGTTCCGTCCGCAGTAAAAGTCACATCTGCATTCAAATCTGGATCATGAACAACTGCGCCGCCTTCCGCTGGAAATGTGACGGTTCGAACCATCGGAGCCGAAGGACTTGCACCGGGACCGCCCGCTGTACGTATATTCAGCGCCGCCATCCTGGCCGCAAGTGCGGCCCTTTGCGCCGCGAGTGCATCGCCCCCTGGCGCATTCGGAGGCTGAGAAGTATTAGCGGTCGCAGACGCCGCACCGTTCGCCGAACGCAGATACTCATTGGCAACTCCTTTCACGACGCTGAATCCGGGTTCCTCCTGAGGGGCAAGAACACTGATGCTTCCGCCATTCACGCTAGCCATGCCAATCAAGTGGCCGTCAAGGTCGTCGACCCGCAGCATCCTGCCTCTTGACATAGGTGTGACGTTATAGTCCACTCCGCCGACAGTGACTTTCGTAGGTGTGGATTGGGGGCTAGCAGGGACGTTTGTCAGCAACAAAACAGGCAGCACGATTGTGAACAATCGCTTGAGACGTACCATTCCTCTATCCTCTGACCTTCCCCATCCAGGCTTGGATGGACTCTGTTTTTTCCAGGGAAGGACGCACCGGCTTACTCTGGCGCCCGTGGCGGCAATTGTAACGCACCAATCGGGTGCATCGCCTTCAAATTCTCACAAAACAGAGCGGGCTATTTCTTATGCTTTTTCACCGCGAAAAAGTGGGCTCATCCATTTCCTCAAACCGACCCAGCTACCCTCTGCACCTTGCTCTTCATCTTCGCCCTCAACCGCTTTACCTCTTCCGCGGCCTTCATGATTTCCGCATCCTGCGCAACGGGCACTTCCGCCATCGTCGACCGAAACGCGCCGCTCACATCAACATCGTCCGAGGTATAGATCTTCTCCCTCAACACACTCATAGCCTTGATGTATTCGTTGATAAGCGCCTGGTCCTTATCGTCGAAATGCAGAGAGTGCGAGAGAAAATAGGTATTCACCTCGCGCAACTTCTTGAACAGGTTTGGATTGCTTTCGCTATGTTCACGAAGGTCTAGATTAATCTGCTCCAGCATTTGCCAGAGCCCCTCATATGCCTCCCGTCGGCCGGCCGCGTTCGCCGCACGGTTCGGGTTCAGATACTGCTTCCTCCATTGGTAAAAACCCAGCAGCGCGACAGCAAGCGTTCCAATCAGCGCGAGGCACGGCGTCAACGATTGCAGCGTCATATCATCAGGAGCTTACTACTTCCCATTGCAATTTTGCCCGTTCCAACCAACGGCCCACCCATGTTCCGCTGATGAAACACGGGATCATTCAGCCACAATCCAAAAGCACGCATCCCTTCGCCTCCCACCTCAACTGCGCGCAGAAGCCAGGGGAATCACGGTAACCGACCACGGTAACACTCCACGGTAATATCACTAAAGTGTTACTTTCCCCTGTTCCCATACGTACTCTATTGCTGCCTCAGCAAACTATTGATTGCTCCGCTCAGACCAACTTAGGAGCGACAATCAGTCAGTTCTTCCCAACCCAACTTGTTCACCCTCGGGTTCCACGCATCACAGAGCGCAAAGCCGGTGGAACTCGCGGGTGAACTGGAATTGAGGACACCTTGGCCACTAGAGGGCATTACCTTGGTTTCTTGAAGCCCGGTGCTCCCGCACCGATCGCAGTTCAATTCCCCGATGAGGGTTCGACACCGGACAGCACCATCTCCGTTCCCGAATCGGAATCAACCAACAAATCACCCAGCCAGGACTTCGGATTCGCATTTTGTAAAGTGCCGCGCCTAAGCTTCGCGGAACGTTTCCCTCGCCTCACAATTGCAATGATTGGTCTTGGACTCTTGGCGATCTCAGTAAACGCGGAGGTCGATTGTCTCCGCAGTGCCGGATTCCACTGGAACTGACTTAGTCCTGGATCACAGCAGGACGTCCCGGTGAAGTCAATGTACTCGGCCACCTGCGCTTGAGCGCGCTCGTAGTATCTGATTCTGTCTAAAATCACAAGTGGCCGAGTCTCACATCATTGTTATCATCTGACTGGTCGTCATCGCCAATGCGCCACAATACGCGTGAATCGGTGGAGGTGTGCCGCCCGAGCCTCAGCCTTTGCCCGACGACTTCAGCCCCAGTTCCCGCATCGCGATCTGCAAATCCGCCCACGCTTCCTTCTTCTGCCGCGGGTCCCGCAGCAGGTAAGCCGGGTGATAGGTCACAATCAGCTGCATTCCTCTGAACGCATGAACCCGCCCCCGCAGCCCTGCCAGTGGCTGTCTCTGCCCCAGCAGATAAGTAGCCGCCGTAGCCCCCAGCGCCACAAGCACCTGCGGCCGCACCACGTCAATCTGGCGGAAGAGAAACGGTGAACACGTATTGCCCTCTTCCGGTTCCGGAGTTCGATTGCCCGGCGGCCTGCACTTCACCACGTTGGCAATATAGACTTCCTCGCGCTTGAGCCCCATCGCCGCTATCATGTTGTTCAGCAGTTGCCCCGCTCGTCCCACAAACGGAATCCCTTGCGCGTCCTCGTCCGCCCCCGGCCCTTCGCCCACAAACATCAGCCGCGCAGCCGGGTCGCCGTCACCAAACACCAGCTTGTTTCGCCCTTTGTGAAGCGCGCAGCGTGTGCAGTCGCCAATATCATCGCGAATTAGTTGGAGCGCAGCGGCTCGGTCTGCCGAAGGAATAATCTCCAAAGCGTGTGTGGGTGCGGGAAAACTCTTGCGTACCGGAATTGGACGCTCCTCATGGGAAGTTGCGGTTGAAATGTCAGTCAGCAATGCGGCCTGCTGCGTTGCAACAGACTCAGCCAGCGTCGCCAATGGCTGCTCTTCTTCTGTCACAAGCAACGGATCCACAGCCCGACGGTAGAACTCCGTCAGACCCAGGTCACGATAGAAGCGCACGCGCTCGACCAGAGCTTCTCGAGTTGCTTGATCCAGCGATCGCGCCAACGCTGCTACTCCACAATCAGTTGCCGGCGAACGGCAGCGATGGGTGAATCGGATGCGTTCAGAATCTGCTCCTGGCTCGATCGTACAGGGCTCGCATTCTCTTCCACATGCTCATCAAACTCCAGCACCATCGATCGAGGCCGGCGCAGTGTGAGAATCTCATCGAGTATACGATCGGCAAGCTTGCGTTTCGCCATCACAGGCAGCTCAACCGCCGTAGATGTAGTAAGAAATGTTGCCGCGTTGACATCCGCATCGATCCCCACGCCTTCCCCGGCCACATTATTCACCACAATCGCGTCCGCGCCTTTCTTCAGCAGCTTCGCCCGCCCGTTTTCCAGCGTGTTCTCGGTCTCGGCAGCAAAGCCAACAATCAGTTGGCCTGGACGCCTGCGCCGCGCCACTTCGGCCAGGATATCTTCAGTCGGTGCCAGTTCCAGCGTGATGGGTCCGGTGCGCTTCAGCTTCTGCGACGAAACATTCACCGGTCGATAGTCAGCAACGGCAGCGGCCTTGATCACCAGCGTAGCCTCCGTCATGCGCTCCAGTACAGCCTGCCGCATCTGGTCCGCAGTCGTCACCTTGACCAGTTCGCAGTGTGCCGGTGGATGCAACGACGAAGGCCCACTCACCAAAATGACCTTTGCCCCGCGGCTCTGCGCTGCTTCTGCCAGCGCGTAACCCATCTTGCCGCTTGATCGGTTGCCCAGGTAGCGCACGGGATCCAGAGCCTCGCGCGTTCCCCCGGCCGTCACCAGCACAATCTCGCCCGCCAGGTCGTGACGACGCCCCAGCGCATTCAGCACGGCATCGGCAATCGCCTCCGGCTCAGCCATACGCCCTGCGCCCACCATGCCGCATGCCAGGTCGCCAGTGCCTGGGTCCACAACACGCACCCCGCGCTGGCGCAGCATCTCAAGGTTCGCCTGCGTGGCCGGGTGCTCCCACATATTCACGTTCATCGCCGGGGCCACCAGCACCGGCGCCTGTGTGGCCAGGTACATGGTGGTAAGAAAGTCATCGGCTATGCCATGCGCGAACTTCGCCAGGATGTTAGCCGTAGCCGGAGCCACAACCAGTGCATCAGCCCACTGCGCTTCTGCGATATGCTCAATGCCGTTCTGGTCCGCGCCATATTCGGCGGAATCCCCGACCCCTTCTTCCCATAGGCTGGTGATCACCTTGTATCCTGTCAGCGCGGCGAACGTCAGCGGCTGCACGAACCTGCCCGCCGCAGCCGTCATGACGACATGAACCTCAAGCGCCTGGCGCTGCAGCGCGCGCACAAGCTCTGCCGCCTTATACGCGGCAATTCCGCCGGAGACGCCTACAGTAACTCGCATAGATAGATTGTAGAACGTTTCGATTGTGAAACGCGCGTCGCGGGATGGGGAGATATGCGCGAAAACTAACTCAACAGAATCGGGACAGCCGGACCTTCCACCAATGGTTTTACCACCTCAGAGGCAGTCTTGACGTAGGCAATCTTGCCGGCGTTGATCTCTTCCTGCGCGATCCGGCAGGCCTTGGTCGACTGGCTGGCAATCAGCGCATGGGAGCCACTCTGCAACTGGCGCGCTCGGCGGGCTGCGACCAGAACCTTGCGGTAATTCGAATCGAAGCTGGTCTCAATCGTCATCTGTGTCCTCTCCATCATTGTTGGTGCCTTCGTCCGGGTCGTCTTCGTCGGACTCCCCATTGAAGTCAAAATGCTGTTGACCGGAGAAGCCGGGAATCCCAAACGCCTCCAGCACAGGTTTGAGCCGTTCCTGCGAATTGGATTGCAAGCAGGCTGCGGCCACTTCCAACACTCTGCGCGACCGGTAAGCGATCACCTCGCCATTGCGGTAGAACCGCTCGGCGAGCACAATTGCCTCCAACTGCGCCACCGCCCGGTCTAGAATGTCGTTGACCAAAATATAACTGTACTCACGATAATTCTCAATCTCCTTACTCGCTTCGTTGAGCCGCCGGTAGACCTCCTCTTCGTTGACAACGCCCTCGGCACGGCTGCGATTGCGCAGCCGCGTTCTCAAAACCTTGGGGTTCGGAGGCATCACGAAAATGCTCACGGCCTCGGGCATTCTGGCACGCACCTGCGCTGCACCCTGTACATCGATGTCCAGCAACAGGTCGTGTCCTGCGGCCCGTGCCTCTTCGAGAGATTGCCGCGCGGTCCCGTAAAAGTTGCCAAAAACCTCCGCATGCTCCAGAAATACGCCCGCGTCGAGCATCCGCTGAAACTCTTCGCGGGTTGTGAAGTTGTACTCGCGCCCGTTCGCCTCCGAGCCGCGAGGTGCGCGCGTGGTCCATGAAATGGCAAACTCCACACCGCTGACCTGTTTGCGCAACTCGCTTACCAGCGTGCTCTTGCCCGAACCGGAAGGCGCCGAAATGATGAAGAGAATTCCTGCCACGTTGTGTTATTTCCTTTGATAACTTTCTTGGTCCATCGCCTTCAGCCAGCGTTATTCCACGTTCTGAATCTGTTCGCGCGCCTTTTCAATCTCTGCCTTCATGGCCAGTCCCAACTCGGTGACGCGAGTTCCCTTGCCGCCTAGACCCCCGGTCTTCGAAAGCAGGGTGTTGGCCTCCCGGTTCATTTCCTGGAGAAGAAAATCAAGCTTCTTGCCTACTTCCCCATTCGCCGCAAGCAACTCTCTGAAGTGGCCGATATGAGTATGCATCCGTGCAATCTCTTCAGAGATGTCGCTACGCTCAACCAGCACGGCCACTTCCTCAAGCAGCCTCTGACGATTGAACTCTGGTCCGGTGGCCGCCTGCAGCCGCTGAGTTAGCCTTTCCTGGTAGCGTTGCTCAATCTCCGGCCGCAGCACAGCCACGCCCTCCACGGCCTCAGTCAGCCGGTCAAGCGTTCCGTGCAGTATCGCCGCCAGAGACTCGCCCTCGCGCGCACGCATTGCATTCAGTTGCTCCAGAAGCGGCACAATCTCCTGTTGCACGCTTGCTACAAGGGAAGTCAGATCCTCGTCGCCGTTCCCGCGATTTTCATTCTGCAACGCACCCGGCAGACGCAGAATCGCATTCAGGTCCGGTTCACCGGCAAGCCCGAATTCATCGCGCGCCGAGTCAAAGGCAGCCACAAACCCAGCCACCAGTTCGCGATTGTAGCCCGCCTTCTGCTGACTCGTCCTGTCGAGCGAGAGCGTCAAGTCCACGTGACCGCGGACAACGTTGTCCTTGAGTGCCTTGCGCAGTTCCATTTCTAGTGCATCAAGCCCGGACGGCAGGCGCAATTGCATATCAAGAAAGCGATGATTAACGCTCTTCACACTCAGCGTATAACTGAACTTGTCACTCGCGCCATCGGATCCACCATCCTGCACGCGAACCTGAACCCGCGCAAACCCAGTCATCGAATTGATCGGCATTCCGTGCTACTCCTCAGGCCCGTTGGCAAGGGCCGGTGCTAACTCAAGACGGTCGGGGGTTTGTGTCTCGGGCATGTCCATGAATTGCAGTTGATACAGCCGCAGATAGGTGGATGAAGAAACCAAAAGCTCCTCGTGAGTGCCGATGGCGGTGATACGGCCATCCTCAAGAACAGCAATGCGATTGGCGCGGCGAATGGTTCCAAGTCGGTGGGCAATCACCAGCACCGTACGCCCTTCCATCAGGTTGCCCAGCGCCGTCTGCACCAGCGACTCGCTTTCGGCATCGAGAGCTGAAGTCGCCTCATCCAGAATCAGAATGGGCGCATCCTTCAGGATGGCCCGAGCGATGGCCAGGCGCTGCCGCTCACCGCCAGAAAGCCGGAAGCCTTTTTCGCCAACCACCGTGTCATAGCCCTGCGGCATGCGCAGAATGAAGTCGTGAGCCAGTGCGTTCTTTGCTGCCTTCTGCACCAGTTCCAGCTTCACGTCCGGCTGACCGTAGGCAATGTTGTTGCGCACCGTATCGTTGAAGAGAATCGTCTCCTGCGTCACTTGCGCAACCTGGCGACGCAGGGAGGAAAGCGTGCATTCGCGAATGTCATGACCGTCAATCAGAATGCGGCCCGAGGTTACGTCGAAGAATCGCGGAATCAGGTTCACCAGCGTCGACTTCCCGGCTCCGCTCGGTCCGACCAGCGCCAGCACCTCGCCCGCGCGCATTTCAAGATCAACGTTGTGAAGTATTTGGTGCTCGCCTTTTTCGGTCGAGTACGAAAACCCAACGTTCTCAAATCTAACCGTCTGCTGAAATTTCTTGAGCGCAACGGCGTGGTGCCGCTCTTTCACATCGTCTTCCGTGTCAAAGAAAGCAAAAATAGAGGACGAAGCGCCCATGGCCTGTTGGAAGCTGTTGTAGAAGTAGGCGAATTTCCTGACCGGGTCGTAAAGCTTGAAAAGCAGAATGATGAAGGCGCCGAAGATGCCCATGGTCATGTGGCCGTGAAGGATCTCACTGCGTCCAATGTAGAGGAATCCGGCAATCGCGATTGCTCCCAAGGTATCCATTAACGGCGAACTGATGGACTGAATGCGCACGCTGCGCAGATTAGCGCGGAACAGGCGGCTGGCGGCCTTCTTGAAGCGCAGAACCTCCCACAATTCAGTACTGAATGCCTTCACGATGCGATTGCCGGTCACAGTCTCATGAAGGATATTCTGGATTTCAGCCAGTTTGTCTTGTCCTGTGCGCGTGCGCGTGCGAACTTCCCTGCCGATCTTACGCGAGGAGGTAATCACCACTGGAACAAACAACAGAAGCGCCCAACTCAGTTGTCCACCGAGCTTGATGACCAGCACCAGTCCCACAACGAACGTAAAGAACTGCTGCAGAAATTCGCCGATGACGGAGCTCACCGCGGTCTGCACTTTGTCCACGTCATTGATGAGCGTGGACAGAATTGTGCCCGTGGCGTGCTTGTGAAAGAAACTGGAGGACCGGCGAAGTGTGGCTTCGTAGAGATGATTCCTCAGGTCAGTAATAAGTCCGAAGCCCGCATAATTAACCAGATAAGTGCCGAGATAATCGCAAAGACCTTTTCCCAGCGTAGAAATAACCAGCGCGAATGCCACCACGTGCCAGGCGTTGTGCATGTGCACGAAATGCGGAATCAGGATTCTCAGATCGAAATGCCATTGCGTTTTGGGGATACCAATAAGGATCGGCCCTTCGGGCGCATCGGGCCTCAGAACCTGGTCAAAGATGGGCTGAAAGAGAAGGGTGCGAAACGTATCAAGCACGCCGACTAAGGCCAGCAGTAACACCCCCGGCAACCACTGAAACCAGAAGGGCAGCCCATAGCGCACGAGGCGAACGAAATTCTTCATGCTGATTCGCCCACCTGCCGCCAGTTTCCTTCGGCTACCATCCGCCGTTGTCTGGTGCGCAACTCCATCCAAGTATTGTATCCGGCAAACGCACGGCGAGCTTCCTTGTCCGCAGGGTGCAGAATCAATATGCCTTCAAGTCGACAATCGCCTTCAGGATGGTCTCCGGCTGCGGCAGAGTCGCGTCCTCAAGCACTGGCTGGTAGGCAACAAAAGTATCCATCGAGCCGACGCGGCGGACCGGTGCATCCAGACAGTCGAAAAGTTCATCCGCAATGCGCGCAGCGATCTCCGCACCATAGCCCCAGCTCAGCATGTCCTCGTGAGCCACAATCACGCGACTGGTTTTGCGAATCGAAATGGCGATGGCCTCCCAGTCGTACGGATTAAGCGTACGCAGATCGAGCACCTCAACTTCAATGCCCTGGCGATGAGCCTGTTGGGCAGCCTGCAATGCCCGGGGCACAACGGCGCCGTAAGTAACCAGCGTGATGTGTGTTCCAGGGCGAACAATCTTCGCTTTGCCAAATGGAATTGCAAAGTCCGGTCCCGGATAAGGCGCCCGGCCATAGGTCTCGCGGTAGAGGCGCTTGTGCTCAAGGAACAGTACTGGATCGTCGCAGCGAATAGCGGTGCGTAGCAACCCATTCGCATCCAGAGCGTTCGACGGAAAAACGACCCGCAAGCCTGGAATGTGCGTAAATATGCTCTCTCCCGATTGCGAATGGTAAATTGCACCGCCGGTGAGGTATCCACCGATGGCCACGCGAATCACAATCGGAGATTCCCATGCACCGTTGGAGCGCCAGCGCATCAGCGCCAGCTCATTGTGAATCTGGTGCATGGCCGGCCAAATGTAATCGAAGAATTGAACTTCCACCACCGGCTTCATGCCGCGCGCGGCGTAGCCAATGGCCCGGCCCACAATATTCGCTTCCGCCAGCGGGGAGTTGAAGACGCGCTCCGAACCAAACTCGGTCTGCAGGCCCGCAGTTAGCTTGAAGACCCCGCCTTTGCCCTTGACTTCGGAGAGCGCTGCCTCGCGGCTGGCATCGGCCACATCTTCTCCGTACACCACAATCCGCGGATCGCGACGCATTTCGTCGTGGAGGCAGGCGTTGATAAGGTCAGCCATGGTGCGCGGATCGCTTCCCTTTGCGCCGCCGGTTTTGCCTCCACCGGGAGAGCCAGGTGCAAGCGCCTGCTCCGTTGCAAAGGTCAAGCTCGTCGGGTCAAGGTCTTCGGAATAAACATGCTTGGCGATGCTTGCAACAGTCGGCAAAGGCGCTTCCAGCGCGCGCTCGGCTGCCTCCGCTGTATCCCGGTCAAGTCGCTGCTCTAGCTCGGTGATCTGTTCTGCATTCAGAATCCCCTCGCGCAGCAAGCGCATCTGCATCTTCGCCAGCGGATCGCGCAGCGCATCGGCCTCGCGTTCGGCCACCGCGCGATAGAGCTTGTCATCGTCTGACAACGAGTGGGAGTAGGGACGCACAACGTGCCCGTGCACAAAAGCAGGCCCAAGGCCAGCGCGGCAATGTGCCGCTGCGGCCTGGAACGCCAGCAGGCAGGCCTCCGGATCTGTACCGTCCACCTCAGCGAAATGGAAGTTGGGAAAGCTCGCCACCAGGCGCGAAATGTTGCCGCCCGGTGTATTCACTTCTACCGGCACGCTGATCGCATAGCCATTATCTTCCACGCAGAAAATGACCGGCAGCTTCTGGTTCGAAGCGGTATTCAGCGCTTCCCAGAACTCGCCCTGGGAAGTGGAACCTTCGCCGAGCGATGTGAAAGCAATCTCATCCCCGTGAAACTCCACATCATGATAGGCGCGGTAGTCTCCATCCGCTTTGGCCGCGGCCTCGGGATGCCGGCTGAAGTACCGGCCGGCCTCTGCGCAGCCAACCGCATGAAGCAGTTGCGTAGTCGTCGAAGACGATGTACTGACAATATGCAGCGGACGGCTGCCCCAGTGGGTCGGCATCTGTCTTCCGCCGCTGGCCGGATCGGTGGCCGCACCCACGGCTTGGAGGAACATCTCCGTTGGCGTAACTCCCAGGGCCAGGCAAAGCGCACGGTCGCGGTAGTAGGGGAAAAACCAGTCGTACCCGGGCTTGAGAGCCAGGGCTGCGCCCACCTGCAGCGCCTCGTGGCCGGCGGCTGAAATCTGGAAGAATATCTTCTGCTGTCTTTTCAGAAGAATTTCGCGGTCGTCTACGCGGCGTGAGAGATACATGAGCCGGTAGATCTCGATCATCTGCTGTGGGCTCAGGCCACCTGAGGCGATAGCCGTCTCGGGCTCGCGAGCGCTGGAAACTGCCAATTCCATTCCCGTCACTCCCCAAAAACCAATTCCCTAAAAACCAGATCTGATTGTAACAACTCGGAGGGCTCCGAAACAGGAAGGGGGCCACAATGCGGCGTTCGCTCAGGAACCGGCAAAACTGGCTTCATCGCATCATCGGAGCGGGTGGAGGCTGGCTCATCTGGCTTCCAGAAACCGGAGTACTCATCTTCTCCTTCACACTGCGTGCAAGCTTCTCAATCGTCGCAAGTTTGCGCATTTGGTCCGCAGTGAGAGAGTCGGGATTCGCGCTGATTTCGGCATTCAATTCGTTGGCCAGTTTAAGCAGCTTGTCGGTGTCGGAGACCAGCGCCTTTTGCCGCATGCCATTCAAGGCCTTAATCCGCCGCTCGGCTTCTGCGGGATCGCTATTGCCGATGTCGTCCAGCCCGCCACCCACACGCTGGCCTATCGGTTGAGAAAACGGCCCATGCGATCCCGTAGACCCCACCTGTGCAGCGTCAGTTCTAACCAGTACCAGGACCAGCCCCAGCGCCAAGCCTGCACCCAGGCTGGCTGGGCAGCTTTTCACAAGTTTCAGCAAGACACGCCGTAGCTCACTCATAGCGGACCATCCTCAATCCGGGCGTCATGTTCGGCATAAGGGCCATCCTTGCTGCCCTTGTCTACATTCCCTATCCGGGACCCACCGTGAGCTTCATCTTTTCCTTCACGTCGTGGGCCAGTTTCTCGATTTCGTCGGCCTTTCGGATCACGTTCAGCGAAAGAGTGTCCTTGTTGGTCTTGTCCACTTCCGACTTAAGATCGGTGGCCAGTTTGAGCAGCTTTGCGCTATCGTTTGCAATTTGTTTTTTGCGCTCAGCGTTGGCCGCCTCAAAGTCCTTGTCTTTGGAATCCTGGCCGTTGATGTCGGCTTGCGTATTTGCATCAGGTATGCGCGTGACCGAGGGCGGATACCGAAAGCCCGGATCTCTCACCTGCAATCCCTCGCCAACCAGCGGCACAAGGACGATGGCTGCCACACCCGCAACGACCCCCACCCATAGTGCCCTTGCCTGCGGTGAGCGCGGGGATTTTGCCTTTTGCTCTTGCTTCACTTTCATTGGATGACCTCCTGCCTCTTGCCTGGGCTGCGCCGGGAAGAACCTTTGAGCACTCGAAGGGAAATCGGAAGGCAACCCGAGGCATCCTGCGCTCAGTCTAGTCTAGTAATCGGGAGAATGGGATGCTTCGTTGTCACGTTCCTGTAATTTTCTTGGCAGCCAGAACTGGCTTGTTTGCGGAGGGCCGGTTTCTTGGAAAGATATTGGACGAGTGGATCGCCGATGCCCAGGAGTTTGTCCATAGCAAACTTCCTCACATCATTCTGGTTGGAATCATCGCCTTTATTCTCAATCGTTTGTTGCAAGCGGGCGCGGCCAGAATGGTTCGAATTGCCGAGCGACACGCCACCGCCGGACGAAGCCGCGTTGCGCAAGTCAAAACCCTGGCCAGCGTCATTCGCGCTACCGGAATAGCCCTCATAGCCGGCATTGCCACGTTGCAGGTAATGGCTGCATTCGGGGTGAATCTCGCTCCCCTGCTGGCTTCCGCTGGAGTGGCCGGCGTGGCCATCGGTCTGGCCGCGCAGAGCATCGTCAAAGACATGCTCAACGGCATCATCATCCTTATGGAGGATCAGTTTGACGTCGGAGATACCGTGAGGTTGGCTGGACTCTCAGGAACTGTTGAGTCCATGACACTGCGTAAGACCACCGTTCGCGACGGCGATGGAACCCTATACGTGATCCCCAACTCGCAGATCACCACTGTCGCCAACCTCAGCGTTGATTATTCCGTCGCCACCATCAACGTCAGCGTCGATTTCTCAGCGAACCCGGACAAGGTGCAGGAGATTCTAAAGACGATTGCCACGGAAGTTCGGAATAGCCCCGATTTCAAGAACCTGTTCCTCGCCGATCCCCAGATTTTGGGTGTGGATTCAATGAGAGGCTCGCAACTCATCTTTCCCGTCGTCTTCAAAACCCGCGCGACGCAACAGTACGGTCCTATCCGCGAGTTTCAACGCCGCGTGCGTTTGGCTCTGGAAGAAAACCACATGCTGCCCGGCGATCCCAACCGGGTATTCAATTCATTCCTTGAAACTACGCCGGCGTCCCAGGCAGCGTCGGCGGTTACCAGCACTGAACACGAACCGCCACCCACCCGCGATCCAACCACCATCAAGCCGCAGGAAACCAACCCCTTCAGCGGTGAATAGGATTGGCTCGTCAGCAAGCTCTTGAGTGGCCCGGCCGTGACTTAGGCATAACGTTGCTGCGAGTCAGCAAAATCCCAATGGATGTGCGTCGTGAATGTCTATTTTAACTCAGCTTGAGTGAGCGCCGTTAAAGCTTCCTTCTCAGATGAGGGATGCAAGATGTTGCGCGAGGCAAAGTTTTCGGCCTGTGGGTATGCGGTGCCGCGAACCTGGCTAGCAGCTCGAGCAAGATCGTAGCGAGTGTGCTGGAGCTGTACCTGAGAGTCGAGCAGCACCCAATAAGCGCCGGGTTCCCCGAACGGCATGCCGACGCTTCCTGCGTTCACCACTCGAGTCGCGCCGATCATCCGATCAAACTGCATGTGGGTATGACCACAGACGACCACCGAGACGTTGAGCCCTTCGAAGACAGGCAGGAGGCGGTCATCAGGCGTAAGACGGGTAAAGATCTCTGTGTCGTTGCGCGGTGTCGCGTGGCAGAACAGGAGATCACCGAGGCTCGGAATCGTGATGCGGTACGTCGGCGGCCAGCCTTCTAACAGTTGCTGATGCTCGGTGCCTAGTTGCCGCGCGGCCCAGTGAACCGGATCGCGCCACTGTACCGGTGCAGTGCGGTACCAGTCGGTTTCAATGCCAGACATCTGCGCCAGTACCTCTCGGTCTCCATTGCCGTGGATGAACTGAGCCGGAATGTCAAGATCCAGGAGACATTGGAGGGTCTCGCGTGGCAACGGCCCGGGAAGAACATCGCCTCCGACGACGACACAGTCCACTTTGGCCTGACGGATCTCCTGGAGAACCGCCTCGAGCGCGGAGAGGTTGGCATGAATATCGTAGATGGCAGCGATACGCATGATGAGAATCCTCTGATCGAAGTTGCACAAATAGACGTCGTTTATAGCGGTTCCAGGATTGCTGTGCACCGAAGGTATTGCAGTCAAGTTGACGCGACCCCAAGGAGCGGCGACCCTGTAAAATGTGGGAAAGGGTATACCTATCCTGGAAACGCTCTAGACCATACCCAAGCCAGATCACAAAACAATGCTTTAAATCACACCGGCTCAAGGGCCTTCCGCAGAGCTTCCGCATCGGCAATCGGCGGCAGGCAATTACGTCCGCGGCAAACCAGCGCAAAGGCTTCCGCTCCTCTAGGCGCCGGAACACTGAGTCGGTTATCGACCAGCAGCGTTTCAGCCAGCGCTTCGGGGATCCCGCCAGGGATAAGCCGCGAAGAATCGATTCGTATCACCATCTTGTTAGCGGCGAAACGAGCGACAGCCCCAGCCTCGAGCGCTTCAGCTTCCGGACCCGAACCCACCACGACGACTTGGACCGGATCAAGTAGCAAACGTTCCAGCGCCAACCCGTAGCTGCCCGCGTAAAGCCCAAAGTGCTCCACAATTCCGGCAAAGGAAGCGAGCGTCGCCTCCGCAATGTCGCGATATTCCTTCCGTCCACTCAGAGCCTCGAGGCTCAACAACGCGGAAGCCGCGGTGGGATTACCCGCCGGAGTGGGACTATCCTGCAACGGCTTGCGGCGCGCGCCGAGTGCGCCCAACGGCGTAACCCCAGCGGCGGGCTCCGGCGTATCGTAAAACCCTCCAGCGACGCGATCGGAAAAGCGATCAATCATCGCATCAGCCAGCCTGACGGCCGCGTGGTAATACTTCATCTCCCCGCTCGCCATCCATCCGTCGATCAAAGCGTGAACAGTCAAAGCGTAATCGTCGAGCGTTCCCGCGACCCTATCTGCTGCCCCAGTTCCTTCTATCGAAGGATCCTCCGCGTAGGCAATCACGTGATGAAGCGTACCAGCTCCGTCCCAGGCCTCGTCCATCAACCGCTTCAGAGTAAGCAGCCCAAATTCGCGCGCCGAGTCCATGTGCAGCACTCGCGCCGTTTCAAGATAGGCAGTCACTGCCATGGCGTTCCAGCCCGTGTAAATCGTACGGTCGATAAACGGCGTGGGCCTTAGCCGTCGAGCAACCAGCAGCTTGCACCGGGCTGAATCAATTAGCATGCGAAGCTGCTCATCTGTCTCCCCAGTCGCCGTTGCAACTTCAGCCACCGTCTGTTTTACATGCAAAACGTTCTTCGCCGGGTTGTGATGCATATCGCCAAGCTCGCCGATATCCCAGTAACGCGCCGCAACTGCCAGCTCGTCCGAATTCAGGACGGCCCTCGCTTCGTCCAGTGTCCATGTAAAGAAGTCGCCGTCGTCGTCCAGATTGATATCTGCATCCTGCGAAGCATAAAACCCGCCCCGCTCACGATCGGTCATCGTTGAGTCGAGCCAGGCCACAATCTCCACTGCGGTCTGCCGCAAGTCCTCTTGAACAAAACTCTGGTAACCGTGCACATAGTTGCGCAGCAGCTCGGTGTTGTCATAGAGCATCTTCTCAAAATGGGGAACCACCCAGCGCTCGTCCACGCTGTACCGGTGAAAGCCGCCGGCCAACTGGTCATAGACGCCGCCGCGCGCCATCATTTCCAACGTCTTCAGGAAAGCCTCGCTTGCCCGCTCATTACCGCGATTCACGCCTACTTCCAGTAGCAGGTCCAGTACGGACGGATGCGGAAACTTGGGCTGCGAACCGAATCCTCCGTTGCGCGGGTCGAACTGCGCCAGCGCCGACGCGGCAATCTTGTCCACAAGCGCAAGCGTCAACTCACCACCACCGCCGGAAAAACTCTCATTGTGTTCAATGGCGGCCATCACGCTACCTGCTGATTCCAACGCCTCACCGCGCCGGTCGCGCCACACCTGCGCCATCGTCAGCAGCACCCGTCCAAACCCCGGACGTCCATAGCGATCCTCGCGTGGAAAATAAGTGCCGCCGAAATAGGGACGTCCATCGGGAGTGAGAAACGCCGTCAGCGGCCAGCCCCCCTGTCCGCTGATGGCTGAAACCGCGGCCTGGTAGCGCGCGTCCACATCGGGCCGCTCGTCGCGATCCACCTTCATGGCCACAAAACACTCGTTGATGATCGCAGCCATCTCCGGGTCCTCGTACGACTCGCGATCCATCACGTGACACCAGTGGCACCACACGGCTCCAATGTCCAGCAGGATGGGCTTGTCTTCTGCGCGTGCGTGCTCAAAAGCCTCCTCACCCCACGCATGCCACCGCACGGGCTGATGACGCGCCGATCGAAGATAGGAGGATGCAGCCTCTTCCAAAAGATTCGTCGCAGACGTCGTTGGGGAAGCGTTATCGTCCATGAGCTAAGAATATATGCACGATGCCGACAGCTACCAGCAAGCTGTCGGCATCGCGCCTGGCGCTTTATCCCGCGATTCGCAATTCCAAGCTCGTTCCTCGCGAGTGTGATTCTGTATCAGCCCCGCGCACCTTCGATGTGTGCGCGTCAGTGCATCGATGGGAAGTGTAAAACTAATGCGAGCCTCCCGCGAGCGTCCGCCGCACCGCACGTGCCTAGTTCTTTGCCAGTTCTGCTTCGATCGCCGAGACCAGCGCAGGCGCGTCCGGCGCGGTATCCGGCGTGAAGCGCTTGACGACTTTACCATCCCGGCTGATGACGAACTTCTCAAAGTTCCACATAATCTCCGGCTCAGGGTTCGCGTCGATTCCGTATCCCTTCAGCTTCTGGCGGAACGGAACCTCAGCCAGGCTTGTGGCCGTGGGTTGCGCGCCAATCAAAGCTGCATACAGCGGATGCTTGTGTTCACCAACCACCGTAATCTTGTCGAAGAGTGGAAACTGTACTCCATAATTCACCGAGCAGAACGACTGAATCTCTTCATTGGTGCCCGGCTCCTGCGCCTTGAAGTCGTTGGCAGGGAAGCCAGCAATCACCAAGCCCTGGCCTTTGTATTGCTCGTAGAGCTTCTCCAGGCCTTCGTACTGCGGTGTAAGTCCGCACTTTGATGCTACGTTGACCACCAGCAAAACCTTACCCTTGAACTCGGCGAGGGATGCGTCCGTACCGGCAATTTTCTTTACCGGAATGTCATAGATCGATGCACTCATGATCACTGCTCCTTTGGGAATATTAGTGGGGATGTTAGCGGCCGACGATTCCGGCCGGCAATAGGTTGATGTGAGTTATGCCAGCAGTTGCTTCGCCACTTTGATATATAGCTCAACCGCCTCAAGCAGTTCCTTTTTTGCCAGCTTCTCGAAAGGTGTGTGCGCGACATGGATAGAGCCAGGGCCAAGCAGCAACGGCTCGCCCCAGTTACTCAGATGCGGAATGTCGGTAGAGAACTTGGCGATCATCGTAGGCAGACCCTCGACCGCACGCATACGGATAAAGGGACTGTCGAGCGTGAACTCCACTTCGGCCAGGCCTGCCGCGGCCTGCTGCAGCGCGATGCGCACCGGTGCTGAACTGGTCACCGTCCGCACCAGCACCTGTGCCTCGGCCTTGTCGGCGATGACGTTCGGTGCATGTCCCCCGTGAATCTGGCCGATGTTGATCGTGCTCGGCCCCACGTCCTCCAGCACCGGCAGCGGAAGCGCCAGCACTCTCGACAACACTTCAACCAGCTTGTGCACGGCGCTGTCGCCCAGTTCGGGATAGGCCGAGTGAGCCATCTTCCCCGAGCATTTGATTGCTGCCCGCAGAGCGCCTTTCGAAGCCAGCGCAAGACGATTGTCCGTGGGCTCGCCGTTGATCAGAAATCGGCTGCCCTTCGGCGCACGGTTTGCCACCTGCGCGCCGGCGGAGTCGCGCTCTTCGCCTGAAACAAATAGCAGGCCAATCCGAAATCCCGCCGCCCGGAGAGCTTCGGCTGCCGCAATCTGGGCAGCGACAATTCCTTTCGCATCGGAGACTCCGCGGCCATACAAAAAACCGTCGTCCTCGGTCGGCGGGATGTATGGCGGTACGGTGTCCATGTGGGTGGAGAAAACCAAGTCGGGCGTCTCGCCGGCTGTGCCTGCATAGACATTCCAGCGCGATCCAGCACTGGCACTCTCAGCAGGCTGAGGCACCGGGGTCTTCTCGACTCCCCAGCCCCGCTGACCAAGGAAATCGGCCAGAAAATCACCCACCGCTCCCTCGTGGTACGTGGTGGATTCGATCTGGCACAGTTCGCGTGTAAATCGGATGGGATCAAGCGCGTGGCCCGTATTGCCAGAACCCGGATTGTCAGAAAGTTCGCCGTTCATGATGCTGCCAGAATACCTTACGGGTCCCCATCACTTTCAATTGTGTCGCCTTACCGAGAAGTAAAGGGATTTTCTATTTCGCATGCACTCTACGAAATATCTCTGGGAATTCTTTCCATGCCACGTGCGTGGGATTACGAATATCTTCTGCACAAGCGTAGAATGAAGAGTGGGATGTCCGCCACAATTACTCCCGTTCAAACCCCTTCGAGTTCAAGGAGCTCGATCCCGGCGCCGTCGATATTGAGAAGCCTGACTCTAGCCGGTCCCGCAGGCGGGTTGGAGGCGCTCTTGAATGAAGGCGCACCCGACGCGCCTTTTGCAGCGCTGGTTTGCCACCCGCATCCGCTGGGCGGCGGTTCCATGCACAACAAAGTCGTCTACGCCACCATGAAGGCAATGAACGATCGGGCCTGGGGGCTGGGTTGGCCGGTGTTGCGCTTCAATTTTCGCGGCACAGGGCTCAGCCGAGGCGTGCACGACGGAAACGCGGAAACAGGCGATGTGCTCGCTGCGCTGGAGTGGCTTGAAAACGAATACAGACGCCCGGTGGTCATAGCCGGATTCAGCTTTGGCGCCGTGATGGCGCTCAGAGCCTGTTGCGGTCAAGACGATGTTGCATCAACTTCCCACTCAGATGTTCGCGCGCTAATCGCCCTTGGCCTCCCTACCCAGGCATTTGGACGTATCTACGATTTCTCCTTCCTCTCTCATTGCAATCTTCCCAAGCTTTTTCTTAGCGGAGACAACGACCAGTTCGCGCCGGCCGCACAATGGGCGCAGGTGGCCAGTTCCGCTGCCGAACCCAACCGGCTGGTGCTCCTCCCCGGCGCCGATCACTTTTTTACCGGCCAACTGAATCCCGTGCAGCACGCGATCTCTGGTTGGCTTAAGGAGCAACTGCTTTGACACCGGCCACCGATATCGCCCTTGAAACCCTGCACTCAACGGCCACGGAGATTTTCACCGGTGCCCTGGAAGCATGCAACATCCCGTCTGCCTTTGACCGTCGCATACGCTTTGAGGGCAACACGCTCCATCGTCTCCTGCCCGATGGTAGCGGTCCACCCACCATCAATCTCGCCACCTACAAGCGCATCTTCGTCATCGCGCTGGGCAAGGCCGCAGGACCTATGCTCGATACCTTGCTCGACCGCATGAAGCGCCGCCAGGGTCTGCGTGGAATCTGCTGCTCCAGCCAGTTGCCAAAGCATCGCAACTGGCGTTTCCGCTACTTCGAAGGCGGCCATCCACTGCCCAACGAAGATTCCTTCACCGCAGCCCGCGCCGCCCTTGCCATGCTCAAGAAGGCCCGGAAAGACACACTGATCTTCTTTCTCATCTCTGGCGGCGGCTCGGCCATGTTCGACCTTCCCATTGACCCGCGGATCATGCTCGATGAAACCATCGCCTTCCATCAACTCTTGCTCGCATCCGGCGCGCCCATCAACGAGGTCAATACCCTCCGCAAGCATTTTTCCGCGGTCAAGGGTGGGAGGCTGGCCATCGCCGCGCCGGAGGCAGCTAAGGTCAGCCTCCTGGTACCCGACGTTCCGCTGCGCTCACTGGACGCACTCTCTTCCGGCCCCACGTCGCCGGATCACTCCACTGTGGCTGACGTGCGCCAACTCCTCGCCAAATACGATCTGGGCCCCAAGCTCCCGCCTTCTATTCGCACGTTTTTCGAACGCGAAGATCTACCTGAGTCACCCGGCAACAAAGGTTGGCGCCCACCGTTCTTTCCCCGCGCGCCAAAGCCAGAGTCCACCCCCGCCCGTCGAGCAACTTCGGCGGACTCCATGAGCGGTGAGGACGAGGCTTTTCGCGAATCGGTCTTCGAAATTTTGCTCTCCAGCCACGACCTCATGGAAAACGCGCGCACGCTCGCCCAGAAGGCCGGCTTTTTCGTTGCCGTAGACAACAGCTGCGACGACTGGGACTACGCAGACGCAGCTCGTTATCTGTTAGAGCGCTTTCACGCCCTGCGCGCCGTTCACCCCCGCCTTTGCCTCATCTCGGTTGGTGAAGTGACGGTTACCCTCGACAAAACCCCGGGCGCAGGTGGACGCAACCAGCAGTTTGCCATGGCCTGCGCACTGGACCTTGAGAAGTACACCGGCCAACGCCTTACCGTGTTCAGCGCCGGCTCCGATGGCATCGACGGAAACACCAAATCCGCCGGCGCCATTGCCGATCCCACCACTGTGACTCGAGCCCATGCCTTTGGATTCCATCTGAAAGAGTCTCTGACCGCTTTCAACGCGTGTCCCATGTTTACCGCGCTGGGCGACGCCGTCGTCACCGGTCCCACTGGCCACAACCTGCGTGATCTACGTCTGCTGATTGCCGACAATTCTTAGGTCCCTCTTACAAAGCCGAAGGCACAGTTCCAGTCAGATAAGCGAGAGACCCGGCACTTTTGCGTCGTCAGCGTGATAACTTCCGCAACGACCTGTGCAATGCGATAACATTGCTTTCACACTTGATTCATCTGAATGAGGATTGGTTCGTGGCTCGAAAAGCAACGCGCAAAGCAGCCGTTAAAACACCCGACATTCGCACCGTAGCCGCCCTGGCCAAGGTCTCCATCGCCACCGTCTCTCGAACCATCAACGGCTCTCCGGCGGTGAGCGACCGTTTGTCAAAGCGCGTGTGGCAAGCCATCGAGCAACTCAACTACTTTCCCAACACCCATGCGCGCAGCCTGGTCTCGGGCCGCAGCCGCATTCTGGGCATCATTGTTGAGAACATCACTAACCCCTTCTTCCCGGAACTGATTCAGCGGTTCGAAGAGATCGCGGTGGCCCATGGATACGAGATCCTGGTCAGTTCCTCCAATAGCGATCCCGTCGTTTTGACCAACTGCGTTCGCCGCATGCTCGAGCGTAAGGTGGAAGGCGTGGCCGTGCTTACCTTTGGCGAGGAAGAGCCAGTCCTTGACCAGCTCATTCACCATGATGTGCCCATGGTTCTTGCCGAGTTCCGGCCTGACAACCCCAAGATCCGCACCATTCTCCTCGACTACACCACCGGCATCCACGCGGCTATTGATCACCTGGCCTCGTTGGGTCATCGGAAGATTGCTTTCCTCGCCGGGCCGCACAAACTGCACTCCGCCATCACTCGCGAGAATGACTTCCGCACGGCAATGGAAGCCTCTGGGCTGACGATCCAGAAGAAGTGGATCGTCGAGTGCGACCACACGTTGAAGGGCGGCGTTGCCGGCTTCGAGAAGTTGCAGGCTCTTGCCTCGCAACCCACAGCCATCGTTTGCTCAAACGACATGACGGCCATCGGTGTACTGCGCACCGCTTACATGGGAGGATTGCGCGTGCCCCAGGACCTGTCGGTTGTCGGCCTCGATGACATCGACTTCGCCGAGTTCACACTTCCCCCGCTGACCACCATTCGCATGTCTCGGAGCGACCTAGCTCGCGCCGCCTTCGAGGCCCTTCGCCAGCAGGCCGAGGACCCCAATAGCCCCAAAATGCAGCGCGAGTTCCTCGTCTCCACCAGCCTCGTCATCCGCGGATCAACTGGCGCGCCACCTGTTGGTGTGCGGTAATCGGCAACACTGCCGCATGAGACAGACTCTCCCGCCTCCGCTCTAATCGGCCCGCACAAGAACCTGGCGGAGTCTCAAAAGCACTGCAGCCAGCGCAGCGAGCCCCGCACTCCATATCGCGAAAGTGAGGTTCACAACCCACGCGGGCGCCTGTCCGACGCGCTTCAGCACGAACGGCAGAAAGTTCCAGCAGGTAATGTGAACATAGTCCCACGGATCCTCGGTCATGGCCTGGTTGCTCAGGCCCCATGCATCCATCTTTCCCAGTGCGAATGCGGCAATGTTCTCAAGGCGCAAGCCAATGATGAATGTTGGATGACCAAGCGTCTCCAGTTGGTACTCCTCAAGTGACACCCAAAATACCAGCGACGCGATCTGCGCGACCGCGCTTACAACAATAAGCGCCATGCCTGCGATCCAGACAAATCTCCCAAACTCTCTCCGATGACGAAGCAGCAGTGGAACTGCCAGCAGCGCGGCAAATTCGACGCTGGTTGAAACGTAGCGGTCGCCCCAGGCAAAGTCACCAGCCCACACCGTATAGCGCGCATAAAAGCTGAGATAAGCCAGCAGCAGCAGAAATCCCGTGATCGTGTACGCCTTCACAGCAGGACTGAATCGCCTCCAGCCCACCACGACCAGCAGGATCACCAGAACCAGCAGAGGATCGAACAGAAAAATCGACTTTTCGGGAGTGAAAAGCGCTCCAAAGAATCCGACATGGAAAGGCGTCTCAAACGGATAGCTCGCTGGCAGCGCTGGATCGCGCAGCTTCGCTTCCTTGGCAACAAGCCCGATGTAAGTGTTGAAAAACGATCCAAACCGATAGAACTGGTAGAAGCGGTCGAGCAAACCGAAAAGCAGGTACACCGGAAAAGCAACAGCAGCGTAACCGCGGCATCGTACCCAAAGCGCTCGTCCACGGCTTCCTCCAAACCATAACACCAGCAGGACGAAAAAGCAGCCAGCCAGAAGATCTAGCCCCGTAGTCAACCGCGTCAGCAGATTCAAGCCGAAGGCAGATGAACCAACCAGCAACGCGCGTTGGTTCCCGGTCTGCAGCCACTCATATTGAAAGCAGAAGCCGGTGATTGTGAGCAGGCAGATGTAATTGTTCTCCTGCATGTTCTGCGTGTAATGCAGGTGCGTGGTCAGCAGCAGCAGAGCCAGCGCACCGGCCACGGCTTCCGCAGCTCCAAACTTCAAGAGCCTGATAAAGCGGAAGGTGACAAGTGCAGTCAGCACGGTGACCAGGATATTTGTGGTGTAACTGACAAAGATGTTGCGAACTGTGGGATCGTTGCCGCTGTAATCCGCAAACATAGGGAGTTTTTCAAGGAATGTCCCCACAACTTCCGTCGGCAACATCAGCAGTGACTGTCCAATCCCGAACCAGCTCTGCAGCTTTCCATTTCGGCCCTTAACACCAAAGTCGGGATATTCATTCGGGAAAACCGCCGGCTCCGATGTCCATAGCGCATGCGCCGCCTGCAGACGGTGTTGCGTGTCCGATGTGCCCAGTTCTCCCGATTGCGCTACGAACGCAATAAGCCCTGCAGCGAGAGCCAGCAGAAAGAGCGGATCGCGAAACCACCGGCGAATCGGCTGAATCGAGGTTTGCATGGAAGGACGATCGAAGCGGCTAATCCATGCTTCGATCAAGCTTCATTCTACTATCACTGAAGCCTGCGCAGTCGTAGCGAGTACCAGCTCCTTGCCATCGCGCATCGCCTCGACCTCGTCGTGCGTCTTGTCCGCGGCAGTGCGTCGATCGGTATAAATGCGCGATTCACCAAAGCAAATCTCGGCATGGAAGTTGGGACCGCCCAACACCTTCCACACATGGGGCAGAAACGGAGCATCCCCGTACCAGCAAAACGCACGCTCGGGCGAACCATCCTCAGGCACATAGCGAACGGCCGCGGTCGTCACCGGAACGCCCGCATCCACCGCAGGCGTGAAGAGCCGGGAGCGAAAGCGCAGCAACTGTCCATCGGTGCTCGTGCCCTCGGGAAAGAATAGAACTGGAACCGTCCCCCTGAGCCGTTCCGCAATCTCCTTCGAGACCCGAATGGCGCTGGCCCGGCTCGCCCTATCGACAAACAGCGTGCCGCCGGCCCGCGCCAGTGGGCCAAAGAAGGGCCAGCGGCTGATCTCCATTTTTGAAACCAAAAAACATGGCAGCGCCGCGCCGAAGACAAGAACTTCAAGATAGCTCAGGTGATTAGATACGATCAGACCTCGCTCAGGCGGAGTGCCGGTAACCTTCAGTTGGACTCCCAGACCTGCCAGTACCAGTTTGGCGGAGGAGTGGTTCCACTGCGCGCGCCGCTCCGGCGTGTCCGGCCCGGTAAGGCGCGACAGCAGAGAACGAACAAGACAATAGACAAGCAGGAATCCCAACGTCATCGCGCGCCGGGTCGCGCGCATACTCACTGCGTCAGGGGAGCCAGAAACCGATTGCGTGCCGAAGACGAAACCAGCTTGAGATCGAGGAATGTCAGGAAATCGATGGTGCCAAACTCGCGATCCCACGCCGGCGGACCGCCGATACGGCAGCCAATAGCCAGGTAAGTCTTGAGGAGTTTGGGAACCTTGACCTGACTTGACATTGAAGTCGAGTCTGTCGAAGGATCCACTCCTGTCGGCGATTTGGCTAAGCCACCTACCTGCTCGTTGGAACAGGCGTACGCTGCGGTCGGCACGGTTTCAAACTCAGGTGGAACGACGTAGCGCTCAAGCTGACTGTACATTTGCCATCCATCAGCCGGATTCTTAGAGTTGATCGACGAACAACCGATAAGGTAACGAAGGCCCATATCAGTAGCATACTGCGCGATGCCCCGCCACAGCAGTGTTAAGACCTCCGGAGTCCGGTGTTCACGGTCGATCGAAGCTCGCCCCAGTTCCAGGATGCCGGCACGAAGCGGTTCGAAGGGTGCAAATTCGAATTCTTGCTCAGAGTAGTAGCCAAGATGTCGCGCGGCCGTGTCTCCTGACTGCATCCGGTAAGTGCCCACAATCCTCTTCGCCGAGTTGCCCTCCAGCTTATCTTCCACCAGTAGGTGTTCGCAGACCATGTCGAACTTGTCGGTGTCCAAGCCAGTCCGATAGGAACTCTCCAGTCCCTCGCCCAATTCGATATTGAAGACCTTGAAGCGCAACCGGCACGCAGCTTCACGATCTTCAGCAGTCTGGGCCAGCCGGACGCGATAGCGGCCAACCTCCGCATGAATGCGAGGCTTATGCTCGACCGCAGACAGGGATGGAGCAAAAGTAGGAAGGGAAAGCTCCACAAGAGGAGTGGAACCTGTAGCGAGCTTCAGCGGAACCCTCTGCCGAACGTGAGCGATCACGGGAGTAGTATCCGCCAAACATTGTAAGAGGACAGTGAACCTGGTGCAAATACGGTGCAAATATCTTCTTCATTTTGTAACTGGCCAGTAACAGAAAGGGCTCTCCGGAGCGTGAGGGCCCTTGGACATGCTGTATAAGTTTCCCGGCAAAAGCTAGCAGCAACCACCCGCAATTGATGGTATAACCAGCACCTCGTCGCCTTCCTGGAAGTTATACTTTTCGTTGCCCAAGAAGCGGATATCTTCTTCGTTCACATAGAAGTTGATGAAGCGGCGAATCTTGCCGTCCTCGCCGCGCAGATGTTGCCGCAAGGCCGGAAAGCGCCCTTCAATTTCAGTGACAAGCTCCGGTAAATTGGCGGCGGTGCTCGCTATCTCGCGCACGTTGTTGGTGTGCTTCTGAAATGCATTCGGTAACAGGACTCTAACGGACATAGCTTTCTCCTACCTCGCTCAGCACTGCGTTCACTGCGTTGCGCTCTTCCACGAAGGCTTCAAAGTCGCTCAACCGCGGACGGATGGCCTGGTTCTGTTCATAGGCGCCTTGCAGGCAATCTGTAGTCTTCAAGCCATTGCCAGTTATGCAGGTAACGGTCAATTCATCTGGGTGGATGCGGCCGTGTGCATAAAGCCGAGCTGTCACCGCAGTGGTCACCCCGCCAGCCGTCTCGGTAAAGATGCCCTCAGTCTCCGCCAATTCCTGAATTGCCGACACAATTTCCACATCCGACACATCTTCAGCCCAGCCGCCCGAGGAGCGAATGGCACGGGAAGCATAAGTGCCGTCAGCGGGGTTGCCGATGGCCAGTGAACGCGCGATAGTATCGGGCCGCTGTGGTTCAATGATGTCGGTGTCGTTCTTCACTGCCTTTGCAATCGGTGAGCAACCGGTGGCCTGCGCCCCAAAGAACTTTACCGGACGGTCTTCGACGAGGCCCAATGCAACCAGTTCGCTGAAGGCCTTGCGAATCTTGGTAATCAGCGACCCTCCAGCCATGGGGCAAACAATGTTGTCCGGCAGCCGCCAGCCCAGCTGCTCGGCGATTTCAAAACCAACAGTCTTCGATCCCTCCGCGTAGTAGGGGCGCAGGTTGCAATTCACAAAACCCCAGTTGAAGCGGTCTGCAATCTGCGAACAAAGCCGATTGACATGGTCATAGTTGCCAGCGACGCGCACCAGCGTGGCGCCATAAACCTGAGTGTTGAGAATCTTGGCAGGCTCCAGATCGGCCGGAACCAGGATGAAGGTCTTCAGTCCAAGACGAGCTGCCTGCGCGCCCACAGCGTTGGCAAGATTGCCGGTCGACGAGCACCCGACCGTGCCGAAGCCGAAGGCCTGCGCGTTGGCCAAAGCTACGGCTACCACGCGATCTTTGAAGCTGAGCGTAGGCATGCAGACTGCGTCATTCTTGATGTAGAGATTGTTGGCGCCAATGCGCGCAGCAAGCCGCGGCGCTTTCACCAGCGGAGTCAATCCCACAGGTATCTGCGGTTCGTAGCTGTCGGCCACCGGCAGCAGCGCGCGGTAGCGCCACATATTCAAAGGGCCGTTGGAGATGGCTTCGCGGGTAAAGCGGGTACAGGCGTACTCGAGGTCGAAAACCAGCTCGAGCGGGGAAAAACACTCATCGCAGATGGAGAGCGGCTGAACCCCGTAGGACTTCCCACACTCCCGACAGCGTAACTCGTAAACAGTCGTCACTCATCCCTCGCATCAACGCGAGCGACCCAGGGTGTACGAGCGCGTGACTGGCTCAATGAAGAGCGAACGTGAAATGACTCGAAGTACCGTGCGAGCCGCCTCGGCTAAGAGTGCTAAAGCGACCCCCGAATCTCATGTTCCCCGTCTCCGGGCAAGAGTTGACACCATACTCCCGTTTTGCGCGGGCAGGTTGTCGTGGCGTCACAGGGCTCGTCCCTCAGCCACTCTGCATGAAACT
>JBEKPF010000012.1:0-86611 GCA_049521035.1 Occallatibacter sp.
AAAGCACTGCTCATCAAGAAATTTGGCGGCGAGAGCCCGGCAGTAAAAGCCGTAAAAGATCTCGAAGCAGACCCCGATTCCAAGGGGTATCAAATGGTCGTTTCCGAGAAACTGGCCAAGTCCTCGGCCCACTCTGACCCCGAGATCGTCTCCTCCGCTCAGTCGTTGCTGGAGCTTGTCAAAGCGCTGCCTCAGGGCGGCAGCTTCACGCAGACCTCCTACGGCGCCGGCAGCGCGCTGTCCGGCCATGGCGGCACATCGACCGTCACCAACTACATCGGCACAAACCCTCCCCGAGGCAGCAGTGAGTGATTCGCAATTCAATCAGACATCTCACGGCCCAGGCTCCGCGCTCGCCGGCCCCGGGGGAAAGGCCGAGAGCCATACATACGACATCCATATAGGTCCTCAGGCCTCTGAACCCACCCGCGCCATCCATCTTCCTCAACGCAAGGCAAACTTCATCGGCCGGGAAGACGAGTTGGCCACTCTCGCGCGGCAACTTACGTCGCCCGGCTCGCTCTCCTCCATCTGCGGCGTCGCCGGCCGCGGCAAGACCTCGCTCGCCCTCGAATACGCCCATCGCCATACAGAGGAGTTCGACTCCGTCCACTGGCTCCCTTGTCAGGAACGCAGCCTCGCCCAGATCGCCGGCGAACTCGCCTTCCAGCTCGGCCTCAAACCCGAGGGAGACGCCGACGCCCTCGTCCGCGAGTTAAATTTCTATTGCGCCCGCAAGCGCTGTCTGCTCGTGCTCGATAATGTCGACGACGAAACCCCGGCACCCTTGGCATCTACGGCCGGACGAGCTTCCATCCTCGTCACCACCCGCTTTCGAAGTCTCCCTTTCCTCAAGGAACGGCAATCGCTCGACCTGCCGCTCTTTACCGAAGATCAGTGCTTCGAACTCTTCCGCGCCAAACTCGGCAAAGAGGAAGTAGATCGCCACGCCGCCGCCGCTCGCGCCATCTTCAAGCGTCTCGAATATCTGCCCATCGGCATCTCCGTCGCCGCCGGCCTCCTGCGCGATGACCCGTTCCAGACCATCGAAGCAATGGCCGCCAGCCTGCCTGCGGACGTCTACTCGCTGCTCCGCGAGGCTGTATCAAGGCTCTCGCCTGCGGCACAGACTCTGCTCGCTGCCATGGCCGTTTGCGCCCCTGAAGGTTTCCGGCGCACCCTCGCCGCGGAGATCGCTGGACTCGACGCGCAATCGGCGTCCGCCGCAGGCAGGGAGCTTTACGCGCTCAACGTGGTCGAACTGATCGACAGGGAGTCGCAACGGTACCGCCTGCATGCCATGGTGCGCGACGCAGCGGGAGCCGGGGACGACCTTCGCGCGCGGCACGCCGCGTCGGTCCATGCAATCTTTGCACCCTGGGAGACTAACTGGAAGGCCTGTCAGGAAGAGATGGCGGAGTTCCAGACGGCATTTCAATGGCTTGTTCGACAATCGGATGAGGCCTACTGGCTCGTCCTAAATCATCTTGTCTACATGGCTTACTCTCTCGCCCGACGTGTTGGGCGGCTGCCGGAGGCCTATGAGATATGCGAGAGCATGGCAAAGCAGGCGAAGGAACGGAGGCACAATGAAGGGCTGCAGGTGTGGTACGGCAACCAGGCGCTCATCCTCCAGGCCTGGGGGCGGCTCGCCGAGGCCCTCGACCTGCATAAGAAGGAGGAAGCCCTCTGCCTCGAGCTGGGCAATCGCGACGGCCTTCAGGCCAGCTATGGCAACCAGGCTACCATCCTCCAGGCCTGGGGTCGGCTCGACGAGGCGCTCGAACTGCATAAGAAAGAGGAGGCCATATGCATCGAGCTCGGCAATCGCGACGGCCTTGGACGCAGCTACGGCAACCAGGCTGGCATCCTGCAGGCCCGGGAGCGGCTCGACGAGGCCCTCGAACTGCATAAGAAACAGGAAGCTATCTGCCTCGAGCTGGGCAATCGCGACGGCCTTCAGGCCAGCTACGGCAACCAGGCGCTCATCCTCAAGGCCCGGGGCAGGCTCGACGAGGCTCTCGAGCTGCATAAGAAGGAGGAAGCCATCTGCCTCGAGCTGGGCAATCGGGAAGGCCTTCAGGCCAGCTACGGCAACCAGGCGCGCATCCTCCAGGCCTGGGGGCGGCTCGACGAGGCCCTCGAACTGCATAAGAAACAGGAAGCCATCTGCCTCGAGCTCGGCAATCGCGACGGCCTGGCATTCTGCTATGGGAATTGGGGACTTTTAGCGCGCCGGCAGGGAGACGCCAAGACCGGGCGAGAGAAGCTGGAGCGCGCCCGTGCCCTTTTCGCCGAACTCAAGATGCCCCGCCAGCTCGCCGCTGTGGAGGCCGAACTTGAGGGCGCCCACGGGGATGAATTGCAAAGCTGAGAATGGGGCCTTGCCCCTGGAAGCTGAATTGGTGGGGATTGTGCCGGGGATGAATCCCCGGCCTACCGGTACCCGGCGTGCGCCGTCCCTACGGGACTCCGGATAGTTTTTGGAGCACGCTCTCCCCACGCTAAAGCGCGGGGCTAGAGCATTTCCGGAATACACGTGCACTCTTTTAGAGCAGTGAAAGGTGGCTTTTTCTTGAGGAAAAAGCCACTTGAGTGTGTGCTTTCGGTCTACAGCAATTCCGAAAATGCTATAACAAACGCTGCGCCTACGGCGCGGATGCAAGGATGACGGCGTGTGGTTTGGAGGAAGCGATTTTTCAGCGGGGGATTGCGCGATGAATGAGGCGCACATCGTACTGCTTCCCACCCATCGCAAAGTACGCGATGGATGGGGCATCCAGTTTTGTTGCAGGTGAGTGCTGTGTTTTGCGGGGCTAGAACTGGAAGCGCATGCCTAGCTGCAGGCGGCGGGGTGGGGCTACTGAGGTGACCTGGCCGAATTGAGACGAGGTTTCGATGGGGTCGATTCCGGTTTCGTTGGCGTGATTGACGACGTTGAAGGCAGCGGCGGAGAAACCGAGACGCGGGGCTTCCTCATCTTTGTTGGCGGTGATGGGGAAGTCGTGGCCCCAGCGCAGATCGAGGTCCACATAACTCGGGTTGGTCTCTGTGTTGCGGCCAACGCCGTCGGGGCGGGTGTTGAAGAGATCGTCGCCATAGGCGTCGGTCCCGGTGAGAATGGTCCACGGGGTTCCGGTGTTGGCGAAGATGCCAGCGGAGAGGTTCAAGATGCTCTCCGGTTGGAACATGGCATACATGCCCATGCGCTGGCGGCGGTCGAAGCCGGCATTGGACCATTCGTCGTTGGGATCGTACTGATTTTGCGGGAACCAGCCGATGCCGCCGGTGTCTGACTCGAAGTGGGACCAAGTGTAGCGGCCGAATCCGGTGAAGTACTTGTTGAGCTTGCCGCGATAGGAGATGTCGAGGCCGTCGCCCTCCCAGAAGCCTTGGGGCTGCATCTGGCGGATGCGGCCATAGGCAGGGTTGGGGCGCTCGGTGTAGCCGGACTCAGGGGTGGGGGCGTTGATGTCTACGCTGCGGAAACTGTCAATGCCGCGCGCGGAATAGACGCTGACGACACCGGTGGCCTTTTCGCCAAGTTGGCGCTCAATAGAGACGCCGTATTGAATCTGATAGGGGAGTTTGGCGTTGGGCGCGAGCTGAGCGAGAGATGGCGGCTGGGCTGTGATGGTGAGGCACAGGGTGATTGGTACGCAGCCGGTGGATGGCAAATCTGCCGGGTCGAGCGAGAGGGTGATGGACCGGCGCCGTGCTGCCTGATAGCGGGCCAGGTCGAGGAGCGGTCCGGAGCCGAAGCGGTCGTAGTAGATGCCGCCGCCGCCGCGAACGATGGTCTTGCTCTGCTCGTCGAGAACCCAGGCGAAGGAGACGCGCGGCGAGAAGCCGAGACGGCGATCGCCGAGGAAGTTTTGCCAGTCGTAACGCAGGCCGGGGGTGATGGAGAAGCGGGGATTCCACTTGAATTGATCCTGGATGAAAGCGCCGACTTCATCCTGGCTGTAAAGGAAGTGGGTGTCGCCGGTGTTCTGCGAGAAACCGGAAGGCAGGTTGGCGGCGTAGTTCTGGAGCGCCGTTTGCAGGACTGTGACGCCATCAGAGGCGAGCGTGGGGCCAAAGGTGTAACTGCCGAGGGCGTTGGTGTTGTCGTCATAGCCGCGGCGGTCGATGTGCGGGGTGCCGACGCCGGCTTTGACCAGGTTGCGGCCGCGGGTCCAGGTAAGCATGTCGTAGAGGCGGAAGTTGTACTCGGTGCCTAGGGAGTCGGCCTGCGCGGAGCCGGAGACGAAGTCTCCTGACACATTGACCAGCGGAGCTTCGGCCACATTGCTTGTGCGGCTGAAGTCGTGCTCGCCGACCAGCGAGATCTGGTTCAGCATTCTGGGGGAGACAATGGTCTCCATGTGCGCGACGAAGTCGTCTTCGCGGTACTGGTTGTTGTAGCCCGCGGCAGCTAGGGTCTGTCCGCCTACGCCCTGATTCTGCCCTGTCCAGTCCTGATAGCTGTATTGGACGTAGCCGGAGTTGCGGTCACTGAACTGATGGGCGGCGCGAAGACTGAACTCGGTGTCGCGTTGCGGAGCGGCAATGTTGGCTTGGAATGCGCCGCTGGGATCGGCCGGAGTGGGCTCAATGGTCGCGCTGATTACCGAGTCCTGGTCATAGAGCACGCGGTTGAAGCTGGCGAGGAAGCTGGACTTCTTCGCGTGAGGGATGGGACCGGTGACGTGGCCCTCGTAATTCTGGCGCTGCTCGAAAGGCTTGGTGGGCGCGAGGGCGTTTTGCGCGTTCAGTGCAGAGTTGCGATAGAGGAAGTTGAACTGGCCGTGATAGTGATCGGCGGCGGACTTGGTGACGATTTCCATCTGGCCGCGACCGGGGTAGTAGTACTGCGCGGAGTAGGGATCCTGGTTGATGCGGATCTCCTGGACTGCCGAGGCGGAGACGGTGGCGCGGTTGGCTTCGACTCCATCGACCATGAGGCCGGTGCCGCCCGTGTCGCCTACGTTCTGGTCGAGAAAGGCACTCATGGCAGTGGCGTAGTCATTGTCGAAGATGGGCAGAGCCTTGAGGTCGCTGGAAGTCATGACCGAGGAGTCGCGATTCTCGTCCGGAGAAGTGAGGTCTTCGCCATTGTCCGCGTTGACGCGCACGTTGGTTGAGAACTGGGCGATGGGCAGAACGATGCGCACCGGCGCGGACGGGGGCAGGGAAACGGCTGCTGCGGAAGTGACGCTGGAAAGAGCGGGCGCGACCATGACCACAGGAGTGCGGACGGTTTCAAATCCTGCCTCTGAGACGACCAGCGTGAAGGTGCCGGCATGAGGCGCGACTACCTTGAAGGTGCCGTCGGGGTCGGAGTGATTGGTGACGGCTACCGAACCGTCGGTGTTGAGCAAATCAACTTCAGCGCCAGGGACGATGGCGCCGCTCGGATCGGCTACCGTGCCACTTAACGACGGGAGAGGGGCGGGAGCGGGGCTGGACGTGTTGGCCGCGAGAACGGATGCTGGGGATAGAGCTGCAAGGAAAAAAGCCAGGGCAACAAAACGCATACGCGAATCTCCAAGGCAAATGCCGAATGGGACATAACGAATCAATGTGGAAAAAGACCGAACTTACAACAATTGTACTGCCGACGGAGATTCGTCTGCAGTAACGCGAGACACAAAACAGGGGCCTGAGGTTAGAGGGGAATACTCAGTGGCGCTTGCAGTGTGAATATCACGATCACCTTAAGGCTGGATGAAGGCAGCGAAGGAGCAAGCAGTGTGCTACACCGGCACATCGTTTTCTGAGGGTGCGAGCGCTGCTTTCCAGTCTTCAGGTGAATCGACGAGAACGTCGGGAGGGTTATCGATGAGGCCCTGCGGAGAAAAGCCAAAGGTGCAACCGATGACCCAGGTACCGGCGTTGCGCGCTGTGGCCACGTCTACTTCGCTGTCGCCGATGAGGACTGTTTCTTCTGGAAGTGCGCCAGCTTCCTGCATGAGCGCGCGCAATCCGATTGGATCGGGTTTTTTGAGCGGAAAACTGTTGCCGCCGTAGACGTGCTTGAAGTAGGAGACAAGGCCGAGTGCTTCGCAAATGGCCTGGGCAGGGCGAACAGGCTTGTTGGTCAGGACAGACATGCTGCGCGGGCGTCCATCCGGCATGGTTTTGAGCGCACTGAGAGACTCGATGGCGCCTTTGTAGGCGTAGGTGAAGTCCAGCTTGTGCTCGCGATAGTAGTCGAGAAAGAAGGCGTAGGCGCGGGCGAGAAAGTCCTCGTCGACATCAATTGCATCTCGGCCGAAGAGTGCGCGGCGGACCAGCATTACGGCGCCGTCGCCGATATAGCTTGAGACCACTGCGTCGGGGAGTGGCTCGCGCTCGAATTCGCGAAGCGTGGCATTGACGCTGTTGCAAAGATCCTGCGCCGAATCGATCAGAGTGCCGTCGAGATCGAAGACGAGCAGTTTGAGGTTCTCATGAGGGATAGGGCTAAGGACACGAACCATGGTTCCAGTTTATCAACTGTTGGGGCGCCGGAATACCGGCGGACTGGAACCTTCCGTGTTGGCGCTGATATAGCTCCTAATGCGCAAAGGGGGCGGAAGACGGAAGATTGCGGTCCGTGGTCTTCCACCCCACCGCGATGAGACTGCGGGATGATTGGCTCCCGCAGCAAGAAAAACTAGGCGCGAACCCAAACTTTGTACCGGTAGGTCACGACTCGTTTTTCGCCGGGCTTGAGCGTAATCTCCCACGTCAGGCGGGAGGTGGAATTATCGCTCTCGATTCCTTCAGCCAGTTGAACTGACTTACCCTCGTCTGACTGGAATTCGGTCTTGCCTCGCAAGTTCTTGACGATCGATAACCGCACTTCCTTCGTTTTGTAGCTCGTAACTGTCAGCTTGCCTTCAACGCTCACCAAAGAATAGTTATAACCAGGACGGTACTCGGGTTCTTTCTGCCGGGCAACTTCGCGTTCCTCGTGGCTCGCTCGCAGGTCTGTTGCAATTGTGATTTTCAGGTTTGCCGATGCGCCCTTTGACGTGTACGGCAATGTGTCTTGCGAGATGGGCTTGTCGCCCGAAATCACCAGGGCGGGTGCACTGGTCCAGGGAAACCTGGTGCCATTCTTCAATCGGATCGTATGCCACACGCTATCTGCACGATTCTCGTCCGAGGAGTTCCGGGAGGGAACATTCCCGGCCGCGTCCACTGGGGGCTCTCCAGTTACCTCCCAACTATAGTGATGCTCGTAATCCACATTTCCCGAAAACACGTTGTAGCTGGCGCGTTCTCCCTTTGCCAAAGTTACGCCGGAGCGGTTGTAAAGGAAAAGATCCTCTTCCGGCGCGCTTGACATGTCACTGACGAGGCCGCTCAGCGGAATGGCGGCCTTTCCTGCAAACGAATCGGTCATAACCATTTGCCCGCTTATGGCATTTGAAAAGGCTCCCTGGTTCTGCCTGTTGCCCCCGTGGCTCGCGTCTCTCATAAAATCCAGCAGTGACTGTTGAAGGCTCATGGGTGAGAGCCTTAACCATTAGCTGCACACCCACTACGATCGTTCCTTACATCTATGTGAATGGTGCGTGGAGCGAGGAATCGAGCGTAACCGTGAACTCGCCCTCCACTGTTGTGGATCTAGGTCCGCAGCCGAGCAGCGGCGGAACATGGAGCTGGACGGGACCCAGCGGGTACAAATCCACCACGCGTCAAATCAACAGCATTCCGCTGACCGCAGGCGCCAATTCATATTTGGCCACTTACACCAATGCGAGCGGATGCAAGAGCACGGAGACGTTTACGATCACTACGAAGTGAGCAGAGCGACCAAGCAATAATCTATCTGTCCACCTATTGAGCCGGCCGTAACAAGGCCGGCTCAATCGTTTCAAGGTCGGTTAATTACCGGACAAACAGTGGCTGCTTTCGATTGGCCACGCCGTAGAGTGCGATCAGGGCAGCTATGAATCCCGCCGCCCCGGCTATCCCCAGAGACCAGCGGGGCCCGAAGTGGTCGGCAACCCAACCGACGATGGGAGCGCCAATCGATAGTCCTCCCAGTGCAACGCCAACCCGCAGAGCCATCGCCCTGCCCCGCATGGCTGGCTCTGTTGAGAGCTGCATGATGCTGTTGGTGCCGTTGGCAAACGTCAGGGCGGCCGCGCCAAAGACGATGAGAGCGGCCGCAAACCACCAGTATCCAGGCGCCAGTGCGGCAAGGATACAGCCGAGACCGAAAACGCCAGCTCCCGCCATAAGAGATGCCAAGGTCGGTTTCTTCCGGCTGGCAGCAAACAAGGCTCCTGACAGGGTGCCCACGGCCATGAAAGAGGAGAGTAGGCCGAAACCGCGTGCATCGGAGTGAAAGACATTCACGGCCATCGTCGCGATGAAGATGGGAAAGTTCAGGCCAAAGGTGCCAATCAGAAACAGCATGATCAGGATCGCCCTGAGGTCCGGTCTTCTCCACACGTAGCGGAGCCCTCCAATGAATCCCGACGCAGTGCGATGCGCTCGGGCGCTTGGGCGCAGTTCCGAGAGACGAAAGAAAGACATCGATACAAGAACCGCCGCGAACGAGAGCCCGTTCAGAAGAAAAGCCCATCCGATGCCAACGTTTGCGATGAGCAAACCGGCAATGGCGGGACCAATCATCTGCGCAGCATTAAACGAAGTTGAATTCAATGCGACCGCATTGGGAAGATCCTCATCGCCCACCATTTCTGAGACGAAGGTCTGTCTGACCGGAGCATCGAGCGCGGCAGCGGAACCAGACAGGAAGGCGAACACATGCACGTGCCAGAGCTGGATGACTCCGGCGATGGTCAGAACCCCGAGGGCGAGCGCAAGTACCCCCATGGCCGCCTGGGTGAACATCAGGAGTTTGCGCTGATTGAGGCGATCCGCGGCCGATCCTGTCCACGGTAGGAGCAGAAGTTGCGGGGCGAATTGCAGGCCCATCACAATACCCAACGCTGACGCATCGTGATGGGTCAGTTGCGTCAACACGAGCCAATCCTGGGCGACGCGCTGCATCCAGGTGCCAACATTTGAAATAAGACCACCCGCGGTCCACAGGCGGAAGTTGAAGCTTCTCAGGGAGCGAAACGTCCCCGTTAGAGGGTTCTTCATGAGCGGGTCGGTGTATTGCCTCCATGGAACTGGCCGAAGTGACGCGCATGGCCGATGCCGATGAGCAGTGCGCCCACGCCGAAGGCAAGGATGTGGGTTGTGGCCCGGGGATCAAAAGCACCGACTTGCGCCACGAGCAGATACCCGACTACGGCGTTGAAAAATCCCCAAACAACGTTGACCGTTGAAGAGGAGAGTCCTTTGCCTGGAGGTTTGGCGAAGGGACTCTGGAAGGGACGTCCCATGGTGCCAGCGACAAAATGAGGGACCGCGTTTGCCGAAAAGAGCCCTCCAAAGAAGTACGACACGAGCCAAAGCCAATTCATAATGCATCGCTCCTCTTTTCCAACGGTTTTTCCAGCAGCGAGATGACTTCCTGCGTAGATCCGGTCTCGCCAAGACGAGGAAAGACGTTCCTGCTACTGAACTGGTGCGCCTCCTCGCGGATATCGGTCATTGCATCGAGTGCGAGGGTTACATTGAACCCCTGCTCGAAAGCTTGGCGGGCGGTTGCCTCAACGCCACCGGATGTCACCACTCCAGTGACGACTACTTGGGTGACGCCTTGCGCCTTGAGCTGACGTTCAAGATCCGTTGTCGCGAATGCGCCCCAGCTTCGTTTGGTGATGACAATATCGCTCGACTGCTGATCCAGTTCGGGCAACAGGTCAGTCCAGCCTTCGGAAAACGACAGGTTGCTGCGCGGACCCTGCTCTGTCCGTCCCGGCGGCCGTCCCGCCACATTCACCAGCGCAACTGGAAGATTATTTCGACGGAAAACACCGATTAACGCGCGGGTCCGCTCAATGATGGCGCCGATGGGGTGAATGAAATTCCCATTAACGATGCCTTTCTGAAGGTCAATGACGATCAACGCAGTGCTGGAATCAAGCGTGGTAAGCGGCATTCTTCTCCTTGATTATGAAGTTAGCGAATACGAGCCTGGCATGGGCAAGACGCAGAACACAGTGGGTTCATTCCTCTACAAGCCGCTTAAGCAGTTCGAGCGCTCTCTGAAGCTTCGCCTGCTCTTGAGCAGAAAGCCTCTGCGAAATGGTCGCGGTGAGCCAGTCCTGTCTCGCGGCCCTGCCCTCCTGAAGCAACTTCAGGCATTTGGCGGTAAGAGACATCAGGGCCTGCCGCCCGTCGGTCGGGTCAGGCGCACCCCTCACCAGGCCGGCTTCTTCAAGCCGCATCACCACGGCACTCATGGATTGTGGACGCATGCCCTCCGCTCGCGCGAGACGTGAAACTGTAGTCGAACCATTTTTTTCGAGTCGAAGAAGAACGGAAACCTGTGACGGCGTCAGGTCGCTGCGTGCCCCATGCTCGCGTAGACGACGCTTAAGCTTACCGCCTATAGTACGGATCTCGGCAGCAAGCATCGAGGCGAGCACAGTCGGAGTAGAAGGCTTTAAGTTGCTCACCATGTCAATATTTCATATATGCAGTTAAACTGTAAAGTTTAACTGCATATATGTTCGACCGTTAGCTTAGTGGAGTCCTTGCGTGGTGGCCGGTCGCAGAAATTCACGTACGGATGCGATAACTTATCAAGCGAGTGCCCTTCAAAATGCGCCGGAGTTATTGTGCAGGCTGGCGTTGATCGCGTTGAGCAGCGCGCCGGTCGAGTCGGCCTCATAATCCCAGAACATGACGCCGCGTAGTTTGTGGTCGAGCACATATTTGCATTTCAGAGCTAGAGACTGAGGATCCTCATAGGAGACGAAGACTTTTTTCTGCGGGTTATAGAGATAGGGGACGGAAGAGGTGGAGTCCCAGTAGCGGATGAATCCATTTTTCAGCATGGCGTCTGGCGAATTGCCGTAGAGGGCGGTGGCATTCGGGACGCCTTTGCCTGGTTGATAGAGGCCATGGCTGGTGGCGGGAACACTGCCCCAGACGTGCCCATAGAAGGGAACGCCGAGGACGATCTTCTCGCGCTGCACACCTACTTGCTCATATTCGTGCACGGAGTTATCTGCGGAGATTTTTTGGGGATCTGATGGATTGGTGAACAGGGGTGCATGGTGCCCGGTGGTCGGTTCCGAGCCGGGCTCGTAATAGTCGTAGGCCATGAGATTGATGGTGTCGACATATTTCTGCACCTGGGCCATCTCAGTGTGCTCGAGAAACTCGGAGGATGCACCGGCGGCAATAGTGAGATAGAGGGGGCGGTGAAGCTGCTTTTCTAACTGGTCGAAGCGTGCGTGGAGTTCTTTGAGTAGGAGCGTGTAATTCTGCTTGTCGACGGAGCGGAAATGGGAAGTTGAGCCGGCCTGGCCAGGGTATTCCCAGTCGACATCGAGGCCGTCGAGTTGATGGCGTTGGATGAAATCAGCCACGCTGGAGATGAAGACGGCGCGGGTCTTTTCAGTCAACGCCATGTCGGAGAATCCGCCCGACCATTGCCATCCGCCTACGGAGACGAGCACGGTGAGGGAGGGGTTCTGCTGCTTGAGCGCCACCAGCGCGGTGAAGTTCTGGTCGTCATTGGCGAAGCCGTTGACGATGCGGCCATTGCGGATATTGGCAAAGGCGTAGTTGATGCGCGTTATTTTCTGCGCTGCTATGTAGCCTGGGCGGATGAGATTGTTTTCGGGAAAGACGTAGGCGACGATGACGGACTTTGGTTCCGGCGCAAGCGCGAATAAGGCCTGACTGCAGGAAAAGGACGCGAGCAGAAGCAGACATAATCTGGACAAGATATGCATGATGGTTTCGAAGAAGTTGACTCCTGCGTTCTGTTAGGTGGTAATAGCAATTGAGAAACTCGAGTTCGTTGCTAGATAGCTTCGGATTCGCCCGGTGAAACCGGCAAACTGAAGCGTGCCAAGTTTATCAGTTGGATCATGAGATGAGGCGGCCACAAAATGCGAGGCTCTCACGAAGTGCATGGTGCCTATGAAATGCGGGGGGGTATTGGATGCGATTCTAATTGTGCAGGTTAAGTAGATTGAATCTCCATGAGCATTGTTCGTAGAGGATTTTCCGGATGAAAAAGCAATTTCCTGTATTGGCAGCGATGTTCGGAATCGCGCTTGGGGCCTTGAGCCTTTCTGCGCAACAAGCGGTGATGCGGCCGTCCGCGGCCTTCAGCACTGACGCGAGCGCCGAACGCATTCTGAACCTCGACAAGCTGAAGGGTGAGTTGAAACAGTACCACGCGTGTGCCTGCACCTGCGGGTGCTATACGAAGGATCTGGACCACCAGGCCGATCGCGCAATTGCCTTTCTGCGCACACGTGCGGCGCACCGTGAGGGGCAGGAAAAACTGGCGCTGGTGCTGGACATTGACGAGACGACGCTCTCGAATTGGCCGGAGATGACGAAGGCCGACTTCGCTTACGACAGCGCCGCATTCAATGCCTGGGCGAATACCGCGCAGGCTGCGGCCATTCCAGGAACGCTGCGGCTTTACAAGGAGGCACAGCGGCTGGGCGTCAGCGTGTTTTTCCTGACAGGAAGGCCAGAGGCACAACGGAGCGCGACGGAGCAGAACCTTCGCAGCCAGGGTTTCGACAACTGGCAGCAGTTGATTCTGCGGCCGGCGGAGCAAGCCAAGTGGACCGCAATCGAGTACAAATCGGCCGCCCGCGCAACGATTGTGACGCAGGGATACAAGATTGTTGAGAGCGTCGGGGATCAATGGAGCGATCTAAGAGGAAAACCGGAGGCAGAGTTCTCTGTGAAGTATCCCAACCCGTTCTACATCATTCCTTAGGCAATCGAAAATTGGGGGCAGAAAAGACGGACCAGGCGGTTCTGGAGTGAGGGAACCTGCGCTGCAAGAGAAAATAAAGCACTGGTTTGGTGATGTGCATCACAAATTGTGCACCTTAGTGTTAAATCCCATAGCACCTGTTTCTTACATACGAAATTCAAGTTGTATTAACAATCGCCTCAATCCGTCCGATATTGATATTGGCGCATGATCTCAAAGGACCGCGCGAGGGAAAGCACAAAAGGTCCTTGTTCTGATCACCAGTGGAAGCAACAGCAGTTCGTGAGCAAGGTTTCTCACTGATGAGATTGGTTGGGCCCTCTTGGTTATGAGGGTCGGGGAAACTAACGATGGCAAATCGCGGATACTATCTCGACTCGACCGCCCGGAAGTACCCAAGCCAGTATTCGGCTGCCGAGTCTTCGATGGTTGCGCAACCCAGCGCTGATGCTGGGAAACACTGCGCTTACAACCAGAGCCGGGAACGCTTTCTGGGCTCGGACGTAGATGCCGCCGATTTCTCCCTGTCCAGTCTAGATGCCCGGCTGCCATTGCTGGCGACCAATACGGGCGCTGGTTTGTGGCTGCTTCCGTTTCGGGGTATCTCTCCTACGAGTGTGCGTGTCCCGCTGGATCTGATCTACCTGGATCAAGAGTGCAGGGTCCTTGAAACGGTTGAGTCATTCCCGATTTCTCGCGTCTCCAACTCGTGCCCAACGGCGGCGAGTGTCCTTGTACTTGCGGCCAACACGATCAGTTCGACTGAGACTCAACGCGGCGATGTGTTGATTCTTTGCGAACCCGACGAGATGAAGCGGCGGTTGCAGCAGTTGGCCAAGGAAAGCCCGGTTGCCAAACCTGAAGTAACGGACGCCTTCAGCAAGAATGAACCGGTTCGCGGCGTTCCCGGCCGTGTGCTGATGTGGGAAGACCGACTCAAGGCGAAGGACTCTGCGGTGGAGGTTCCGGCTTCGACTGCTGCCCCTGTGGAAGTTCCCAGCGCGGAGCCGCCATCGTTATTTCCGAAAACTCAAGAGACGGTTGCCCCGGAACCGCCGCAGAAGACCGCCAAGCCGGCGAAGAGCTGGCTGCAGAAGCTGTTGAAACCCGATCCACCTGACCCAAGGAAGGCTTCACGAGAATCAATCAATGGCCTCTCCGCTTATTTCTTCACGGGAGGCGCTCCCGTCGAGCACAGTGTTCGCGACATCAGTCTGACGGGGATGTACCTATTTACCGAGGAACGCTGGTACCCCGGCACAGTGGTGAGGATGACACTGACAGACCGTTTGCAAGCGACGGTCGAGCACTCGATTACGCTGAACGTCACGGTGATGCGCTGGGGCAACGACGGAGTTGGGCTCAAGTTTGTGGTCAGGAATCCGAAGGAAAAAGGCAACGGGATGAGGGATAACTTTTCTGAAGCAACGGACATCGCGCTGGTGGATCAATTCATTCAGCGGCTGAAGTCTGTCAGGGGGTAGAGCCGAGGTCTCGATTCGGAGTTCGCAGACAAAATTACGGACCGCTCGGTCAATGAGGAATTGGGGAGCTGTGCAGGGGGAAAAAGACAGGCGAGGCCGTTCCAGGAGCCCATCAGCCTCGCCTGGGGAACAAATGCGTCGATCGGCAGAATGCACCGTCGATGAAATTCTTAGTGAACGTGGATGCTGCCCGAGCCTGTTTCTACCCGGACCAAAGGCCCACCACCGCCCACCTTGCCAGTGATGTGATGCTTGTCGAAAGACCCCTGCACCGTCATCTCGTGCTCAGTTGAAATGCTTCCTGAGCCGGTAGAAGCATCGAGCGTGAATCCGCCGCTGCCGGGCCAGATTTCGATGCTGCCGGAGCCCGTTCCAAGTTTCCAGTCCGCGACGGGTGATCCACTAACCTTGATCTCGCCGGAGCCGGTCTGGGCGTGCAGACCGCCGTGCACATCCTTCAGCTCAATGGAGCCAGAGCCAGTCTCTGCTTTTACGTCGCCCTGCCCGGTTTGTTCGGCATAGATATCGCCGGAACCGGTATTCACATTGAAGCTGCCGTGCAGACCCAGGGCGTGAATGCTACCCGACCCGGTGGTAAGTTTCGCGTTTTCGCCGATGCCATCGTCGGAGATGCTGCCCGAACCAGATGCGGCCTCGAGAAATGCGTCCGCCGGCGCCTCGATCTCATATTCGATGCTGATGTTGTGATAGTTTTCGTGGTGCGTGCCGATGCGGACGAAGTTGCCCGTCTGCTCGATGGGTGGGTTGGCCGCGATCTCCTTCACCTTTTCGTCGTTCTCGCCCCAATTCGACCGCACTTTTCCGTAGATGTGTATCCGGTCGCCGGAGCCGTGTCTCAGCTTGATGCTGCCCGAACCCGTCGCTACCGAAAGCTCGACTCTTCCGTTGACGTTAAGGGTGCGTTCGAAGGTAGCCTCAGAAGCCAGGGCTGGAATTGCCAGCGCCAGCATCGCGGTTGCCAGAATCAATTTTCTCATCGTGTACCTCGATTCAGTGAACAGTGGTCATTGGTCAGGGATCAGCCGATGAACCAACTGCATTTGTTCTGCCAAAGCCCTGGTTATACAAAGTCCCGTGAACATTGGTCTTTAGGGAGTATTGGCAGCCGTTCACGCGTTGAGAGTGTGTTCGGTTCCGAACACCGCTGTGCGCCGATGGACAGTTGCGATCGGTCGCCTAGAACTGGAATTGGACGACTGGCTATTGTTGTAAGACCACCTGGTCGCCTTCCTTAAGCCCGCTCAAGATTTCAGTCACTGATCCGTTGGAAAGGCCCACCTTTACCGGAATCTTTCGCTGGCCTTCCTTCTGCGATTTGTCGGGGATTTCGACCGAGGCGTTCTTCTGGTTGTCATACATCACGGCGTTTTCAGGCACCGTCAGCACGCCCTTGTGCTCGTCTAACAGGATCTCAGCGTTGGCGGTCATCAGGGCTTTCAACTCGCCGCCGGGGTTGTTGATGGAAACCCGTACTTCGAAGGTGGTCACGTTGTCTTTCTGCACGCCCATGGGGGCGATTTTGGTCACCTTGCCGTTGAAAACGCGGTCGCGGAAACTTTCCACCTTAATGCGGGCCGGTTGGCCCATGTAGACGTGGGCGATATCCGCTTCGTCTACCTTGCCCTGCACATAAACCTCGTTGACGTCGCCTTCGGTCATGACCAGTGTGGCAGTTGAACCGAGCACGAGGATAGAGCTGACGGCATCGCCCATTTCGACGTCGCGGGAGAGAATCACGCCGTCCATGGGCGCCACGATGGTCGTATAACTAAGTTGCTCTTCGAGCTGCTGCAAGCTTGCCTGGCTCTGCTGCACCTGCGCCTTGGCCTGCTTGAGCTTGGCCGTGTCTACGCCGATGAGTGCTTTGGAGCTGTCGCGACGGGTGAGAGCGGCGAGGTAGTCCTTGTTGGCGTCGTCGAGCACTTGGCGGCTGACGATGCCTTCCTTTTGCATTTCCAGGTTGCGATCGAGGGTTGCCTTGTACATGGGCAGATCGGGCGCGGCTGCATTCACCCTGTCCTGCTCGATGTTAGCCTCGAAGGTGCCAACATTGGCCTCGGCCGCGGCCAATTGCGCACGCGCTGCGTTCACCTGCGCCTCAATCTCCTGCTGGTCAAGTTGCGCCAGAGGCTGGCCCTTCTTCACCACATTATTGATATCGACGTAGAGCTTTTCCACAATACCTGAGGCCTTGCTTTTGACTTCGACCTTGGTGATGGGCTGAATCTGGCCGGTGGCCACCACGGACTTGGCGACGTCCCCGCGGGTGACTTTGGCCAGGCGGTTGGGATCGATGGTAGAACCCTTGGCGAGGCGCATGATCCCAAAGCCGGCCAACGCCAGGACCACCACTCCGGCTGCACTGAGCCAAATCCAGAACTTCCTGCTTTTTCTTGCTGCAGCCAAGTGAAAACCTCCCAGGTATTTTAAAAAGCCGCAGGTCCCCGCGGCACGAAAAGGATCGAATACGAAGCTTATCTTCTCAGACGGCCACGGTTCTCTGCCGTCAACTGCACAATGGCTCATACGCAAGGAGCGGCTCCGCGGTTCCAGAAGCGGAGCGGGATGAACCGACCCCTGGTAGCCGAACGTCGCGAGCTGGCCAATGCTATTCTCCAGAGCGAGATGCACGGTCTCCCGCTGCTCCAATTTGTCGCTGTAGCCATGCTTATTCTGGCCAACGCCTTTTTTGTGGCCGCGGAGTTTGCGCTGGTTTCCATTCGCGACACACGCATTGAGCAGCTACTTGCGGCGCGCGTTCCCGGAGCGCGCGCGGTGCGGCGTCTGCAGCGGGATTTGGATGACTTTTTGCCTGCGGTGCAGCTGGGCGTGACCTTGTGCTCGCTGGCGCTTGGGTGGATCGGCGAACCTCTGGCTGCCAACATTGTGCTGGGCTGGTTCGACGTGCTGCCGCTCGCCCAAGCGCACGCTCTGCTCTATGCGCACATTGTCGCGGTCGTCCTCGGCTTTGCTCTCATCACGTACTTTCATGTTGTGGTAGGCGAACTGGTTCCCAAGTCACTGGCTCTGCGACGCGCCGAAGCGCTTGCAGTGGCCGTCGCACCGCCGATGCTGGTCTTCATGTCTGTGACGCGACCCGCTGTAAGGCTGCTTAAGAGCTCAGCTGCGGTGATTTTGCGCGGCTTCGATATTCCGATGACCGAGCGCGCCCAGGTGCATTCGCCGGAGGAACTGAAGCTGATTGCGACGGCTGCGCGGCGGATGGGACTGCTACCGAAGTTTCAGGAAACGCTGATCCATCGGACACTGGAGCTGGATGAAGTCTCTATTCGCGAGATTATGACTCCGCGCCAGAAGATCTTCTCGTTACCGTCGAACATGCTGGTTGAAGATGCGAGCGCGCGGGTGATTGACCGCAAGCACTCGCGTGTGCCGGTCTACGATGAAACGCGCGGTCCAGAGTACATTGTGGGCGTGGTCTATTCGAAGGACCTTTCGAGGCTGATGTATGTCCGTTCTACATCGCGACCTGGGGCTACGCCTTTCGTTGAATTGAAGCTTTCACAAGTGATGCGCGATGTGATGGTGGTGCCGGAAACGAAGTCGGTGCTGGACCTGATTCGCGACTTTCAGCAGCGACGGCGCCACATGGCAATCGTAGTGGATGAGTACGGCTCGACGGTCGGCCTGGTGACGGCCGAGGACGCAATTGAGCAGCTTACCGGAGAACTGGAAGACGAATTCGACTCACCGAGCTTGCCGGTTTTGACGACAGCAAGCGGCGTGCTGCTGATGGATGGCGGTGTAAACCTGCGCGACCTGGAAACGCAAATGCAGTGGGTGCTTCCGCGGGATGGGGGCGTGGAAACGCTGGCTGGATTCCTGCTGATGCGGCTGGGCCATATTCCGGAGCCAGGGGAAAGCACTGTGTACGAAGGGCGACAGCTGACCGTGGTGGAGATGGATGGGCGGCGGATTGGGAAGGTGCGTGTGGAACCGGTGGGTGCGGCGTTGCCGCCCGCGGCCGATTGGGACCGCGGGCGGCAAGATTAGAGCCAAGGGCCGGAATCGGCGGGTTCAGGCTGGTTCTTTGGATTCGCTGGGAGGCGTTTCAAAGCCGCCGCAACGGCCGCGCCAACTCTGACGGAGCCTTTCGCGCTCCTCCGGCGTCAACTGCTCCCAGTGCTCGTACATCCTGCGTTGCACTTTGTTGCGGTGACCATTACCGTGACCGCCAAAGCCTCCGAAGAGGATGCGGCAGAGGACGAGCAATCCCAGAGCCTGCCAGAAGGTGACCTGGTGCCAACCAAAGAGCGGCGGCAACAGCCAGTTCCATAGATGCATCACCACTTCGCCAAAGATCGCGACGAAAGCCACGAGCGCCAGCGGGGCTACAAAAAAGATCCATTTGTTTCTCTTGACCCATGTGTTTTTCATGTGCGTTCCTCTTTTCCAACAAATTCTTCGTGAATGCGCTGCAAACGGCGGCGGAGATGAAGCACAGCGTAGCGCTTGCGCGCGAGCAGGGTGTTGACGTTGATGCCGGTTTCAGCTGATAGCTCTTTGAAGCTGCGGCCGTCGATCTCATGTGCGATGAAAACTTCACGCTGTTCACGCGGCAGCTCAGCAAGCGCAAGCTCCAACTCATCGAGAAGCAAGCCGCGCAGGTAAAGCGCTTCAGGCCCGGCGTCGGGCGAAGGCAACAGATCTTCGATCTGCAGCAGCTCGCCCTCTTCATCCTCTGTTGCAGTGTCGGCGAAGGGCTCCGGCTTCTTCTTGCGGAAGAGATCCGTGATGCGATTGCGCGCAACTCGATAAAGCCAGCCGGTGACATAGTCGATCGGCATAAGCAAACGGTGGGCTTGCACCAGTTCGTAGAAGACTTCCTGCAGAAGGTCTTCCACGTCGGACTCATTCGGCACCCGGCGGCGGATGAAGTTGCGTAAGCGGGGCTGCTGTTCCGCGATGACTTCGGAGATTTGGCGGTCTTGCTCGATCATCGAAGTCACGCTCATGGCTCATCCATCCAATCTCGAAGACGGATGACGGCAGGAAATATTGTAGGACTTTGAATCCGCGACGTAGGTTACGAGTGCAACCACGCGGCCTTTCGGTCATCTCAATGGTATTGGGAGGAGTTTCCATGGACCTCAGCCGGCGTCGATTTGGTCAGATTCTTGCTGTGCTTGGACTTGCGCCCGCGCTCTCTGCTTTTGGCCGGGAGGGTGATTCAAACGGCTCGGGCGGCGGGACTGGCGATCCAGAGGTTCTGCGGCTCTCACGCAACGGATGGATGCCGAATAATCCTCATCTGCCGGTGCTGCTTTATCGCGGAGCGATCAATCCGCGGAGTAAAGAACCGGCAGCTGTTTTCGAAAAGACATTTGCGCGGAATGGCTGGCCACCGCAGTGGCGCAACGGAGTTTATAGCTTTCACCACTACCACTCGACGGCGCATGAGGTCCTGGGGTTTGTCGCGGGCTCGGCAGTGTTGACGCTGGGCGGCGCGGGCGGACACACAGTCACCGTTCAAGCCGGGGACATTGCGGTGCTGCCGACGGGCACCGGCCATTGTCGTATCTCTGCCAGTCCGGATTTTGAGGTGGTGGGGGCGTATCCGCCGGATCAGCGATGGGACATTTGCCAGTCGGCTCCGGATGAGACTGCGCAACGCCGCATGGAGAGCTTGCCGTTTCCGCAGAGCGATCCGGTGGTGGGCGGTTCGGGGCCGTTGCTCAAGTTGTGGAGTTAAGGGTTCTGGCGGGCGGACGTTTTGGCTTCGAGTTTGACTTTCAAGGCTTCTTCAGCCGATACTGCCCTTAATGCGGAACTCAAGGATTTACGGAATTGGGGTCATGGGCATGTGTATGTGTATGCCATGCGGGCCCGTCCGTGGATTTCTTGAGACGCACAAGCGCTAGACGCAACCGATCTTAGGAAACAAGCGGCCCGGGTCCCGAAAGGATCTGGGCCGCTTTGTTTTGTGTTTCCCCGTCCCATCCATCACGAAGAACGCGAGAGATGGGCAGCCAAGTTTCAGTGATTTGAATAACAGGAACCTGAAGGAGACTACGATGTCCGAACCGAAGCAGCACCACTTTGCCACCAATGCTGTTCACGCAGGCCAATCGCCCGACCCGGCCACCGGGTCGAGGGCCGTACCGATTTATCAGACCACCTCCTACCTGTTTCAGGACGCCGACCATGCGGGGCGGCTGTTCGGACTGAAGGAATTTGGGAATATCTACACGCGCATCATGAACCCGACCACCGACGTATTTGAAAAGCGGGTGGCGGCGCTGGAAGGTGGTGCGGCGGGGTTGGCCACGGCGTCAGGGCAGGCGGCGGAGACGCTGACACTGACCACGCTGGCTTCGGCGGGCGAGGAAATTATTTCTACGACTTCTCTCTACGGCGGGACTTACAACCTTTTCCACTACACATTTCCGCGGCTGGGCATCACGGTGCGATTTGTGGATGCGGACGACTTTGACGGTCTGCGGGCGGCGATCAACTCGAAGACTCGCGCAATTTATACGGAGACACTGGGGAATCCGAAACTAGACGTGGTGGATATTGAGCGTTTTGCGGCGATTGCACACGAGCACGGGCTGCCGCTGGTGATCGATAACACCTCGGCTTCACCGGCACTGGTTCGGCCTATCGAGTGGGGAGCAGACATCGTGGTGAACTCGGCGACCAAGTTTCTGGGCGGGCACGGGACCACGATTGGCGGAGTGATTGTGGATGCGGGCAAGTTTGACTGGGCGGCTTCAGGAAGGTTCAAGGAGTTCACTGCGCCTGATCCTTCGTACCATGGGCTGTCGTATACGGCAGCATTTGGGGCGCTGGCATTCATCTTGAAGGCGCGGGTTCAGGGGTTGCGCGATACAGGGGCGGCGCTTTCGCCGTTCAATTCGTTCCTGTTGCTGCAGGGGATTGAGACGCTGCACCTGCGACTGCAACGGCACTCAGAGAATGCACTGGCTGTGGCAAAGCACTTGGAGCAGCATCCGGGAGTGGAGTGGGTGAATTATCCCGGTCTCGAATCGAGCCCTTACTATGAGCGGGCGCGGAAGTATTTGCCGAGCGGGAAAGGCGCGCTGGTTACATTCGGAATCAAAGCTGGTAAAGAGGGTGGCGCGTATGAGGCAGGAAAGAAGCTGATCGACGGGCTGGAGCTTTTCTCGCTGGTGGCCAACATTGGCGATGCGAAGTCACTGGTGATTCATCCGGCTTCGACGACGCATCAGCAACTCTCGGTCGAGGAGCAGGCGACTACGGGCGTGACTCCGGAGCTGGTGCGGCTGAGCGTTGGGATCGAGGATATTCGCGACATTCTCGCCGATCTGGACCAGGCAATTGAGGCAGCCAACGGGCATGCGTTCACGGGAAAAGCCACGACTGCGGGTGTTGCTGCACAATGAGTGTAATGACTGAAGCGCGTATCGGGACCGGGCCTGACACTCTGGCTACAGCGACGCAGGTTCCGATCCCCACGTACGAAGGCGACTTTGTGCTCGATGAGCAACTGCTGCTGGACTGCGGCCGAACGCTGGCCGGGGTCACATTGCACTACGCGGTGTACGGAAGGCTGAATGCGGCGCGGGATAATGCGGTGCTGGTTTGCCACGCGCTTTCCGGGTCAGCGCAGGTGGGCGCGTGGTGGCCAGAGGTGTTTGCTCCGGGGGCGCTGCTGGATCTGGACCACGATTGCGTGATTTGCGTGAACCTGTTGGGGTCGTGCTATGGGTCGACGGGGCCTAGCTCGGTTGATCCGGAGACTGGCACGATCTACGGGCCAGACTTTCCGCTGATTTCGATCAGGGACAACGTTCGGGCGCAGGCGCGGTTGCTGGACTCGCTGGGAATCCGGCGGCTGCGGCTGGTGCTTGGCGGATCGATCGGAGGGATGCAGGCGCTGGACTGGGCGATCCTGAATCCTGAGCGAGTGGAGCGGGCAGTAATTATTGCCGTGGCGCCGGTTTCAGCGATGGGGCTGGCGCTGAACCACCTGCAGCGGCATGCGATTCAGCAGGACCCGGAATGGGAGGGCGGCCGCTATCTGCCACAGAAGCCTCCACTCAAAGGGCTGGCGCTGGCTCGGCAGATTGCCATGCTCAGCTACAAGTCTGCGGGACTCTTCGACGAGCGGTTTGGCCGCAATCCAAATCGGAATGGGGAGGACCCCTGGGGCCTGGATGACCTGGGCGGCGGGCTGACTGGCGGCCGCTTCGACATTGCCGGTTATCTCGATAGCCAGGGGCAGCGGTTCATTGACCGCTTCGACGCGAATGCGTATCTGGCGATTTTGCGCACCATGGACACGTGGGATCCGGTTCATGGCTATGCGTCAGCAGCGGAGGCCTTCGGGCGGATTCGCGCGACGCTGGTGTTTGTGGGAATCAGCTCGGATTGGTTATTTCCGCCTGAGGCTGTGCGCAGCTTTGCCGCGAGCATTGCGGGCGCGGGCGTCAAGGCCGATTACCGCGAGATGACCAGCACCCACGGACACGATGCATTTCTGGCCGAACAGGTCGAGTTGGTACGTCTGCTGCAATAGGATTGTCTCTCCAAACAAGCTGTTCGCCTTTCCGTTGATTCCCAGGAACTGTTTTTCAGTGGATGGTGTCTAAGCCTGTGTAAGCCGCATCATACGGTTTGCCGGGTGAGGGAGGCTCGTGGGGCAGCGCGGGGTGAAAGTGGCCATGCGGCGGGGGTTGAGAGTGGCCATGTCCATAGCTTCTACTTGCAAATTGGCGGGAAACGCGCCTTGCAGCCAGCGACTGAGAGGGAATTCGAGGTGCCTTGGGAGTCACATTACTCCAAGGATTCGCTTGCAGGTGTATAACTTTGCTTGTCAGGGGCGACGGGGGTTTCTATAATCCTTCCAACACCGCATCGGAAGCCGTGGTACCGTTTACTTGTCCACCGGTACTCAACTGCCTCAGGGGTTAGTTGCCCATCCGGCGAACGAGTGCTTGAATATTGAAATCCATTTCTGCAGTTTCCAGGAGCACTGAATGAAGAAGTTAGTCCTTGCGTCACTGATGGCACTGGCGAGCATCAGCCTGGTTTCAGCGTCCGCGCTGCGAGCCCAGGATACAGGCACGATCTCGATCAAGGATCCTGCCGAGTACAACGCCTACCAAACTGCCACTACACAGAGCGATCCGAAAGCCAAGGCTACGGCCCTGGAATCCTTCCTCAAAACCTATCCGCAGAGCATCGTGAAAAGGCCAGTCCTGGATTTGCTGTTGGATACCTACCAGGGCTTGAATGACCAGGATCACATGCTGGATACAGCGACCCGCATTCTTCAGTTGGATCCAAACAACCTAAGGGCGATTTTCATTTCTGTCTACATTAAGAAGAGCCAGTGCGGAAAGACCAATGACGCCCAGACCTGCGACGATGCCGCTGCTCTGGCCCAAAAGGGCCTGACGGTGCCCAAGCCGGCCGCGACATCTGAAGACGACTGGAAGAAATTGACGGGCGCGTCTTACCCGGTTTTCCATTCGGCCATTGCTTGGGACGACGCGCTTTCAAAGAAAGACTTCAAGGCCGCGGAAAACGAGTACACATCAGAGCTGATGCTGTTTGGGGAAGATCAGTCCAAGTCCCAGGGATTGGTAGACACGCTGCAACTGGCGACAGCGTACAGTATGCCCGGAGCCGGTCAGGACTTGGTGAAGGCCGTCTGGTTCTACGCACGGGTCTGGGATTATGCGCCGGCGGCGTACAAGACACAGATTGAACCGAAGCTTGAGTATTACTACAAGAAGTACCACGGCAAACTGGACGGACTGGACGGCATCAAGACTCAGGCAGCAGCCACGACATTTCCTCCGGGAACCTTTGTAATTCCGCCCGCGCCGACACCGGCTGAGCAGATTCACACGATGCTGACCGATCCGACAATCAACAAGTCGTCTTTGGCTCTCTCAGACAAGGAGACCATTCTTGCTCTAGGCAGCAAGGATGACGCGGAGACGATCTGGGCGGTTATGAAGGATCAGCAGACCCCAGTTCCCGGAACTGTGCTTGAAGCAACGGCTTCGGAGATCAAGATTGCCGTTACGCAAGATGCAAAGGATGCGAAGGTTCCTGATTTTATCGTCAACCTGAAGACGCCGTTGCCCGAAAAGGAAATTCCGGCGGTTGGTTTCGAGTTCGGACTCGCGGCCAAGGGGCAAGCCGAGTTGGACGGCACCTACGACTCCTATACGCAGATTCCCGCAAAGGACGCTGTGCCGGCTACCGCTACTACTCCTGCGGTTGCCGCAACAGCGCAGAGTGTGCAGATTGTCCTACGCGATGGATTCGTGCAGCCGGAAAAGAAGAAGACTACACCGGCCCACAAGCCATCGGCTGCCCACAAAGCCACGACAACTCACTAATCGACTTAATTGACCTCTTGGAGACTAAGGGCAGCCCGCAACGGCTGCCCTTTTTGTTTCTCTGCTGAGGGCCGCCAGGGCATGTCGGTCGTCTTCTGGCGCAGAGATACGCGATGATAATCTATGGGCAGCATGGTGCGCCTGAGAATCCTTTCAATCCTCGCGGTTGTGGCATCCATTGCTGCTGTTTGCGCGTCCGTTGAGGCGCAGAAGCCTGTTGTGGCGATCGAGGCCCCGCCAACGGTCACCGAGTCTCACCCTGTTGAGCGGCCGATGCCATTTGCCCCCACACCCCATGACAAGTCGCAGGTGATTGAGTACCGCAGTGCGGAAGAGATGACCGAGCCGGACAAGGAACTGGCGAGGAGCGCGGAGTCATCCATCGGCGAGCATGCTGGGTTTGTGGGACTGGAGTTCGATCAGGGCAATAACCGGGGCAAATGGAGCTACCAGCAGGTGGTGTGCCCGGCGCTGGCTAATCACCTGTTTCTACAGTTCACGCGCAACAATGGCGTCGGCGATGTGAGCATGTTTTCGGCATCGATTCCGCGGAGCGGAGATGGACGCGTCCGAATCATTCCGATTCTTCGGCGCGGCTATTCTTTTTGGTCGCCGGCGCCGGTGAATGCGCTGACGATTTCAACCTTCAATCACATCCGCGACGAGGAGCATGCTGACCACGTGTCTGACTGGTTGGGGGTTGGACTCTGCTACGCGTCGCTGACGGCAGGGCACCGGGCAGTGGCATTTGCTGAAGAAGAGGAAGCAGGACTGAAGTATCCCACTGCGATGACTCCCTCGATTGAGATTTCGACGCTGGGCGGGGCCACCATGTCATTCACGGATGTGTGGGCGGCCGAGCACCCGATGGAGTGGGAGATGGAGTTCGACGGCAAGGGAAAGCTGCTGAAGGCCATGCACAAATCCGAGCCGGTGGCTACATTCACTAAAGTCCCCGAGCCCACGCAGGATGCGCCGGGCAAGCCGATTCCCGAGACTGGGCTGGACGTGGCCAAGCCGGTCTCAGAAACCGGGCTGGACTTGAATCCCAAGCAATCACAGTGACCCAATAGCCGAGCTACGTTATTCGCCGAGCATGATGCGTTGGATGGCAGAGGCGCGACCGGTGACGGGGTCGCAGGTGATGAGAGCAGCGCACATTTTCGGATTTCCCTTGGCGGCTTCAAATTTGCCGGGCATGCCGGTGAGAAACCTGTGCAGCACCAGCTCCTTTTCGACGCCGATGACGCTGTCGTAGGGGCCGCTCATACCTACATCGGTTTGATAGGCGGTGCCACCGGGAAGGATGCGCTGGTCGGCGGTGGGAATGTGGGTGTGCGTGCCGAGCACGGCGGTGGCGCGACCATCCAGATGCCAGCCCATGGCGACTTTCTCGCTGGTGGCCTCGGCATGAAAGTCGACGATGATGACTTTGGCCTTGATGCCGGCGAGCAGGTCATTAACGAAGTTGAAAGGGTCATTGGTGCCGCTCATGAAGACGCGTCCCATGAGGTCGATAACCGCATAGTCGACGCCGCCCTGGGTGGTTCCTTCAAAGACGCCGTAGCCGGGAACGCCGGGCTGAAAGTTGGCCGGGCGCAGGACGCGGCGGGGGCGGGCCTGGCTGTCGGCGGGGACCGAATTCATATAGTCGATGAGTTCGCGCTTGTCCCATACGTGATTTCCGGTGGTGAGAACGTCGGCACCCAGTTCGAAGAGATCTTCGGCGATTTGCGGGGTGACGCCGAAGCCGCCAGCGGCGTTTTCTGCGTTGATGACGACGAGGTCGATGTTGTGAGCGGCGCGCAGGTGGCCAATGTGCTCGCGCACGATACGACGACCCGCGCTTCCAAAAATATCTCCGACGAAAAGGATGTTCAAGTGAAACTCCTGCGAATTTGGGGACCAAGGGACCAGGGGACCGGCCGATCAGGGACCCGGGCCTATTTGGCTGGCTGCTTAGTTCGGAGAGATTTCATAAGGCCGCTGAGGAGCCGGCTCACGTTGTGGCGTAGAGCCTCAGAGGTTTCGAGGTTTGGCGAGGATCCAAAGCGGAGGTTTCCTGCAATAACGAGTTGTGTTTCGAGTTCTGAGCATGAGCCACGTGCATGCCCGAGGAATTGAATGTATTCGCCCCTCGTTGCTCGGCCAAATCCCTCTGCGATATTGCTGGCGATGGAAACCGCAGCGCGACGCATCTGATTGGTCAGGCCGAATCTTTCCTCCTTAGGGAAGGCTGCGGTCAGTTTATAGGTTTCTGTTGTTAGCTCGATGGCGCGTTGCCAAACCAGAAGGTCCTTGAATGATTGTCCCATTGAGGCTCCTCGTCTTTCTTTATTCCATCGGTCCCCTAGTCCGCTGGTCCCCTGGTCCCTATTCCTTTAGTCCCTGATCCCTGTTGCGCATGAGGGGGAAGAGGATTACGTCGCGGATGGACTTGGAGCCCGTTAAGAGCATGGTCAGGCGGTCTACGCCGAGGCCTTCGCCGCCGGTGGGAGGGAGGCCGTAGGCGAGGGCGCGAACATAGTCCTCGTCCATCTGATGGGCTTCGTCGTCGCCGCGGTCACGCTCGGAGAGTTGCTGGGCGAAACGCTTGTGCTGCTCCTCTGGATCATTCAGCTCGCTGAAGGCGTTGCCTAGCTCGAAGCCGCCGGCGAAGAACTCGAAGCGCTCGACGTGGGCCGGGTCGTTGGGCTTGGCTTTCGAGAGTGGAGAGACTTCGACCGGGTAGTCATAGATGATGGTGGGCTGGATCAGGAACGGTTCCGCCACGGCCTCAAAGAGGTTGTAGACAGACTTGCCGACGGGCGCGCCCTTGAGCGAGTCATAGTAGACAGCGGTGATGGCGCCGTGGATGGTCTTGAGTTCCGCGATGCGTTCGGGGCTCTTGTGTGCGGTTTCGCAGACGGCTTTCTCCAGCGAATTCATGGCGGCATGGAGGCGCGCCTGCAGCACTTGTGCATCCTCAAAGGCGATGACAGCGGGCTTGGAGCCCGCTTCTTCAGGCCAGAAGGTGACAATGGCTTCGCGCATGGTGAGGCGGGTCCACTTAGCGAGATCGATGGTGTTGCCGTCGAATTCGACGGTGGTGGTGCCGTTAACTTCGCGGGCGATGAACTCGATGAGCTCTTCGGTGATCTGCATCAGGTCCAGGTAATTGGCGTATGCCTGGTAGAACTCCAGCATGGTGAACTCGGGATTGTGCTGGGTGCTGACGCCCTCGTTGCGGAAGTTGCGATTGATTTCATAGACGCGGTCGAAGCCGCCAACGACGAGGCGCTTGAGGTAAAGCTCAGGGGCGATGCGGAGAAAGAGGTCGAGGTCGAGCGCGTTGTGATGAGTCCTGAATGGACGCGCTGCGGCTCCGCCGGCGATCTGCTGCATCATGGGCGTTTCGACTTCGATGAAGCCGCGCTCGTCGAAGAATTGGCGCATGGCCTTGAGGACTTTGGCGCGTTTTACGAAGACTTCGCGGGACTCGAGATTGGCGAAGAGGTCGACGTAGCGCTGGCGGTAGCGAAGTTCAACGTCGGCGAGGCCGTGGAATTTTTCAGGCAACGCGAGCATGGCCTTGGAGAGGAAGGTCACGCGTTCGACATGAATGGTGAGTTCGCCGGTGCGGGTGCGGAAGAGGTAGCCCGAGACACCGATGTGATCGCCGAGGTCGAGAAGCTTGTAGACGGCGAATGCCTGCTCGCCTACGGCGTCGAGGCGGACGTAAATCTGGAGGCGCTCTCCGCCTTGCTGCAGGGTGGCAAAGCCGGCCTTGCCCTGCGCGCGAATGGCCATGATGCGGCCGGCGACAGCCACGGTGGCGCGGTGAGCTTCGAGGTCCTCCGTCTGGGTTTCGCCCCACTTGGCGCGCACTTCGGGGATGGTATGCGAGGCGGGGAACTGGTTGGGATAGGCGGCCTGACCGAGGTCCTCGATCTGTGCGAGTTTTGCTTTGCGGAGCTCGAAGAGATTGCGCTCAAATTCCGAATCGAACACGATGATTCCTTCTTGGTGAATCGCTGAAAGGTGCAACTGTCAGTATAGCCACCTGCGGTGGGGCCATCCGCTCGGCACCTGCGGTGCGGCGGACGCTCGCGGGAGGCTCGCATGAGTGCATGCGGGCCCCGGTGCCCAAAGCGAGGGACCGAGGCACCCGGCAGAAGTTAGATGAACGTGGGTGTGTGATTTGCCTAACCGGAGAGCCAAAAGGGGTGTCTAACTGTGAGGAGAACTTTTATGAAACCAACGCTCGGAACAGTGTTTCTGTTGGCCTCCATGACCCTTGCCGCGCAGGCATGGGCGACGACTTTGCCGGATGCTTGCGGCAATGACAAAGTGAAATTCGACGTCAGCACGCAGAAGGATCAGCCTGCCCCTGGTGCTCCCGAAGCGGGTAAGGCGCAGGTAGTTTTTGTCGAGTCATTCGATCAGAACATCGGATTCTGCATCGGCTGCAAGGTCACAACGCGGGTTGGCCTGGACGGGGCTTGGGTAGGCGCCAACAAGGGAAACTCGTATTTCGCGCTGACCATCGCCCCCGGGGAACATCACGTGTGCGCGGACTGGCAGTCGGTGTTGGGAAAACTGAAGCAGAAGGCCGGCATGACCTCCTTTACCGCCGAAGCCGGCAAAGTCTATTACTACGAAGTGAAGGTGAAGGAAGAAGAGTTTGGTGGGGACAAGGATGCGTCCTATGAGTACTCGCTGGTATTGACGCCGCTGAGCGAGGACGAAGGGAAGTACCGGGTGAAGGCCTGGGAGTTGGCCACGGCGACACCCAAATAGCGGCATGCTGCTGATCGCGTTGGAGGGCGCCGGTCGTGTATATCCACGGCGCCCTTCAACGTGTCATTCCTGGGGCAAATCGAAGGCGTTGAACCCTTTGTGTGAACTGCGTCACATGTGTGACTCTCGGCACGTCGTCTATGTGTCGAATGTGATCTCGGGTCACGGTCACCGGGATGAACATATCTCAGTAATGTAGTGGAGATCACAGATTCGCCTAGCGTCTTTCCACTTAGCATGGCACCCATGAATCCCAAACTTGCTGCATTGCTCCTCTGTGCATCGCTGGTCCCCGCGGTGCAAGCCAATGCTAAGACCATCCTGCCGGACGCCTGCGGCGACGACAGTGTCAAATTCAATGTCAAAACCGAAAAGAATCAACCGGCGCCCGCTCCACCGGCAGCAGGAAAGGCACAAATCATTTTCGTCAATGACGCCAAAGGGTGGTCCGCGCGCTATGGAATGGACGGCGCATGGGTCGGCGCCAACGATGGCGATTCTTATTTCGCGGTGACAGTTGACCCAGGCGAGCATCACTTGTGCGCGGACTACCATGTTTCGGCGGCCTACCTAGGAAGCTTGAAGGAGAAGAACATGCTGGTCGCCACCGTTACAGCCGAAGCGGGGAAGATCTACTACTTTCAGTCAACAGTTGGCGCTACAGGTGGCGGTGGCGGTTACGTTCCGCCGACAATGGGTGCAAATGGTCAGATGTCGGGCGGACGCATGGTGGGAGGCGGGGGAGGATCGACCTTCTTCGGCTTTGGGATGGTCGATGACGATACAGGCAAATTCCGCGTCAAGGCCTGGAAGCTCGCCACCTGGAAGACCAAATAGGGATGCATAGATCACTTCGCGTTTAGGGGCGCCGGTCGTGTATAACGACGAAGGTGCCCTTTAACCGCCCCATTGCGGAGTCAACGCCAAAAGCCAAGAATTTCAACGCAACGAAATCTCTGGCGGAAGCCGAGAAGCTGATACAGATTGCGATCCTGCTGCCCTCGTCAGCGTTTATTGGTTGGTTGGTCGGAGCCTGGCTCGGAGATCATCTGCACCAGTCCTGGATGGCGCTTGCCGGGATTTTGTTCGGAGGCATCTCCGGATTGGTCTATGTGGTGCGGCTGGTGATGGCAGGGACTAGCAGGGCTGGTTCCAGCGGGGATCAGAACAAAACAGGAAGCGCCGGCAGCGGGCCATGAACGAAGAGATTCCTTCCCTTGGCAACCTCTCAGAAGAAGCACTGGACGCTTTGCTCAAGCGGTCAGTGCGCAACACCGCAATTCTGGGACTGATTCCCGCATTGGTGGTGCTGATTGCCTCCGGTTGGCGCAACGCGGCGATGTTGCTGACTGGCGCGCTGATTTCCGCGGCAAGTCTGCTGGAGTGGCAGCGGTTGGCTCGGCTGATGAGCGCCCGGATGAAGCGGAAACAGGCTCCGCGCGGCGCAATTGTGGCGATCGTGTTCTTTCTCCTGCGGCTGTTAATCTTTGCGGCGGTCATTTATGGTAGCCTGAAGTGTTTCCAGGGTTCTCTCATCGCGCTGATGTGCGGCCTGAGTCTTGCGGTCGTTACACTGATGTGGGAAGCGCTCCGCATGCTGCGGGGCTGAGCTTGCAGTCCGGCTTCACGGGCAAATCTGCTCTGGAATCAGAAAGATCAATGCCTTCATGCAGGGACAGTTGGCGTTTACTCAATTGCTGAATGATGCTTTTGCCGGGCCCGTGGACGCCCTTCTTCAGGTCGTGGGTATCCATCCCCATCACCCCAACGCGCCAATCAATAACACCTTTTCCCTGGAATTGCTGGTGGTGCTCGGGTTCATTGCCTTTTTCGTCCTGGTGCGGGTGAGCCTCTCGGTAGAAAAGCCGGGTGCGCCGCAGCAGTTCGCCGAACTGATTAACGAGTTCATTGGCGGGCAAGCGGAACAGGTCATCGGCCATGGCTATCAGCGTTTCCAGGCATTTGTCACATGCATTTTTCTCTTTGTGCTGGTGTGTAACCTGGTGGGCCTGATTCCTGGGCTTGAGTCGCCCACGCAATCTGTGGTGGTGCCCTTCGGTCTGGCAGTTGCCACTTTTGTTTACTATAACTTCCATGGTATCCGCGAACAGGGACTTATCGGCTATCTCAAACACTTCGCAGGTCCGGTATGGTGGATCGCGTGGCTGCTGTTCCCGATCGAAGTGATCTCTCATGTCGCCCGCATGATGTCGCTTACAATCCGTCTTTGGGCCAACATGTTCGCCGGCGATCTGGTGACTTTGGTGTTCTTTTCGCTGATACCTGTCGGTATTCCAGTGATATTTCTCGGAATGCACCTCGGTGTTTCCATCGTTCAGGCATTTGTGTTCATGCTGCTGTCCATGATTTATCTGGGGCAGGCTGTGGCTCACGACCACTAATAGAAACTTTCAGCTGACAGCTTTCGAGCTCTCAGCTGGTTTGTTCGGTGGCTGTGGCTTCCTCTGCAATGCGGCGGAGAGTTTCAGCCAAGAGCCAAGGCTCAAAAACGATTCCGCCGGAGAGCGCTTCCGCTTCGGGCAAACGGAAGACCGCGAGCGTGAGGGGGCCAGCACGGTGAGCCTCAACCACCCACTGGCGGTCAATCCAAGGGAAGCTGGAGAAACATGCGTAAACTGCAAAACGTTCTAATGGTTCTGGCCACGCTGTGCTTTGCCGTTCCGGCATTTGCCCAGAGCGGTTCAGCGGTCGTCGACCTGGCGCCTATCGGCATCGGTATCGGCATTGCGCTGGCGGCTGGTCTGTGCGGTATTGGCCAGGGTAAGGCGATTGCCTCAGCAACGGAATCGGTGGCTCGGAACCCGGGCGCCACGGGCAGCATTCAGTTTCTGCTCATCCTTGGCCTTGCCTTCATCGAATCGCTCACCCTGTTCACCTTCGCGATGATCTACGTCAAAATCAAGTAAGGGAAGCAGACAATCGCAAAGCGGCCGCACCCCATGGGTGTGGCCGATTTGTTTTGGAGGCGACTGCTTTCTAACGGCCGGGCTGGTTCGCGTTCGCCGAACCGGCACGGAGCATTTGAATCGCCTGACGATAGTCGAGGCCTGTGGAGACGGGAGTGTACTGGGTCATCTCTTCCGTGGTATCAATGCTCCGGGTCTTGAAGAGAATGCGCATGTTCATCTGCATCTGGAAGCGGGCGATGCGCCACTGGTGGCCGCCGACGTCGGCCTGCTCGATTACCACCGACCCTCCCTTGTCGAGCTTGCCGAGAGCACCCCATAGATAGTCAGTATCCTGTTGCAGGTGGCCTTCCAAGCGCGTCACGCGCTGCTGTGAGGCGTCTACCATGAGTACACCGGTCATGGCTGTCAGGGCCTGAGTTTCGAAGTCCGGGGGGCTGAATTTGGGGTTGGGACGGAAGGTGAATTTCAGGACCGCCCCTGAAGGGCCTGCGTACTCGTAGAGGAAGGCGTCGGGCAGCATGCGCAGGAGCTTGAGGACGATTCCCATGTCCCCCTGCTCGCCTTGTTTGCGATGGCGCTGGAGGCTGGGATCGCTGAGCAGCGTATCGAGGCGCGTCTGTTCCTTTTGCTCATCTTCGGCGCTGAGCGGCTTGTCAAAAAGGGCAATCAGGCGGGCAACGTCGCCATCCTTGGTTTCGAGAATTTCCTTTGTCGAGGTGAGGCGGGGACTGGTTTTGCGCAGCCGGTATCGCATGGGATGATCTGGATCCTGGGCGGTGCGCAGTTCAGTGGCGAGAGCCCTCTGCACCAGTACCTGGGCCTCCGCTGGAGCGAGGTTGGCCGGGACGGGCGCTGCAGGCTGTCCCTGGACCGAGGACGAACCGGCCAGGAACAAAAGCAGGAACAGCAGGAGGAGCGACGAGAGACGGCTCACGTAAATTAGTTTAGCGAGCATTGCCCATCCATGTATTCATGAGCGATTTACTACATTGTTGGACGCAGATGTAACACATCGGGTACGAAAGATTTAATCAAATGGGTACTGTTGCGTAAAGTTCGGGCAGGGCCTCATTTCGGCTTATGGAAGGGAAGAACACATGGCAGTGGAGAATGGACCTGCGCGCATCGGCAAGAGCGTCGTCATTTGCGGTGAAGTAAAGGGCGGTGAGGATTTGATTGTGGACGGGCGCGTGGAGGGGACGGTAACCCTTACGGAGAGCCGGCTGACCATTGGGCCGACCGCGAACGTTCAAGCGGACCTGTTTGCCAAAGATGTATTGATCCTTGGCCAGGTTCAGGGCAACGTAGTGGCCGGCGGACGGGTGGAGTTGCGCGCCGGTTGCACCGTGGAAGGCGATATTCGCGCATTGCGACTTGCGGTGGAAGATAACGCGGTCTTCCGTGGCAAAGTGGACCTGACACAAGGCGCGGTAAAAGCACCTGAAGCGACCAATGCAACCCATGTCGACGGCAATTCTTGATTTGCAGGCCGCAATAAGCTTGCCGGGAAATGTCAGTTTGACTGTAAGGGGATTTTCGGTTGATGAGTCGTTGGTTTGAAAGAAAGCAGGACAGCGGCACGCCCGCTCCCACTGCTGGTGTGTCAGGACCCAGAGTGCCACGGCACTCTGGCGGGTGGTCGGCAATTCGCAAGCGACTGGAGGCTGAGCCTGGCTTGCGAGTGATTGACGCCGGATACACATCGCCATCCAACATCAACTATCTGACCGAACTGGGGCACAGCGTCTTCCTGGCCGATCTGGATTGCGATGCATGGACCGGTAACTGGCAGACCGGCAAGGACGAGGACGGGAACGATATTTGGAACGTCGAGGGATACCTGGGACAAACGCTGAATTTTGCGGCGCGCACCTTCGACGTAGTGCTGCTGTGGACGGCGCTCGACTATATGCCGGAGGCACTGGTGGCGCCGGTGGTAGCACATTTGCGCGACGCCATGAATCCGGGTGGACAGGTATTGGCGTTTTTCCATACCCGAACCAAGGGTGAGGAGACGGTGCGATGCCGATTTCATTTAACACCCAGAGACGATGTGGAGATGCAGATGGCGCAACAGTTCCCCATCCAGCGTGCGTTTACCAATCGAAGCATCGAGAAACTGTTTTCTGGCTGGTCGGGGCATCGGCAATTCCTGGCGAAGGATAGTGTGTCCGAAGTCATTATGACGCGGTAAGGAAGGACCGCTCACTCAAAGGGAGGGATCAATGATTGCATTGAATGGAACGCGCATCACCTGGCTTGGACACTCGACCGTGCTTGTGGAGACTCCCAAGGGAACAAGAATCCTGATCGATCCATTCATCGCGCAGAATCCGAAGTATCCGAAGGACTATGTATTGCCCAGCAGGATTGATTACATCCTGCTCACCCATGGACATATGGACCACATGGCCGATACTGTGCCGATGGCAACAAAACACGGATCAACCGTGGTGGCGATTTATGAGCTGGCTGATTATGTTATGCGCAAGGGAGTTGCAAAAACGAACGGGATGAACCTGGGCGGCACCGTGCAGTTGAACGACGTGGCAGCAACCATGGTCGAAGCCAAGCATTCCGCAGGCGCACAGGATGAGCAGGGAACCCACTATGTGGGTGTGGCGGCAGGTTACGTGCTGACTATAACTGACGGCCCGGTGCTCTATCACGCGGGAGATACTGCGGTCTTTGGAGACATGAAGTTGATTCGCGAGCTATACCGGCCCGACATCGCGATGCTTCCAATCGGGGGACATTTCACAATGGGGCCCAAGGAAGCTGCGCTGGCGACAAAGTATCTGGAGCCGAAAGCAGTACTTCCTTTGCACTTTGGCACATTTCCTCCGCTCACGGGCACGCCAGAAGAGCTGTCCGCTCTTCTGGGTGCCAGCGTGCAGGTTGTGCATTGGAAGCCGGGGGAGTCTATTTAAGTTGAATCTCAGTGGGAATGAATTCCGGGTTGTGATGGCATAGTAAGAAGGCCAGGATGGATTTCGTTCCCTCCAATCTTCCGCCTTCGCACGCTTTCAGTTACTTGGACGACGCTGCTTTCTTCTGTTCAGCCCAACGACGTTTGACTGCTTCGGCAATGCGCTTGCGCCCTTCGGGGGTAAGATTTCTCTTCTTCTTCTTTGAAGATTTCTTAGCGGCCGGAGCAGTTGCTGACTTTCTGGGTGTGGAAACATCTTTACCGCCGAGTAGAGCGCGCGCCTGCTGAAGTTGGGCAATTTCCTTATCAATTTGTGCCAGAATTTCTGATACTCCCACGGTTCCTCCTGTCAGATACCGATAAGTGGTCTTATCCAATTGTGAGTAAGTCCACAATGGAGCTAAAGAATCGACCCCTTGTCCTTTTGAAACACGATACGCAACAACCGACTCTTTTACAAACAAAAAATGCGAATTGCTAGATTGAAGGAGGGTATTTTCGTGTGAGATTACTCAGCTAAAGTCGTGAGGATCGCGAGCAGTCGATGGTGCCTGATTGTAGATAACTAGCCAGAAGCGGAGTGGCCCCGTTGAGGCGAGTCTCGGTCGAGTGCGATTACGGCGTAGCAGGGAAATTGGTCGGGTTTCGGGCGAGGAGAGTGGGGAATAGATTACAACTAATTCGTTTTTCTCAGATAGGAGCTATTCAGTGCGGAGTTTTGGGAGAGACTGGAGTTTGGGTGGGAGCCGGCGAAGCTGGTCCTGCGCCGGATAGGTTGTGGACCCCGAGGCGCAAGGCGGGAGCCTCGGCGGCGCGATAGTTGCGCAGGTCGCGGAGGATCTCCTGTTTTTCGCGGGCGTACTGGCCGGCCAGCCGGGTGAGAGCGTAGGTGATGATGTCACTGTGATGCAAGTCGGGAACCGACGGATCGCGCCGCATGTTCAGCCATAACCTATGGACCAACTGGACGTCGTCGGGGCTAAGAGCGGGCGCATGAGGTCCGATGAAAAAGACCTTAACTTCGCCGCGGGGATCCACTACATAAAAGTTGAATTGGCGTTTGGGTTCGGGGAGAGCTTCCCACGCCTGGCCCATGTGGAAGGCCTGATCCTCGGCAGTCATCTTTGTCGAGAGCCCAGAGATCACCGAATCGACCTCGAGCGAGTTTGCGCCTTGCACGAGCGCAGCAAAAACATCGCCAGCGGGAACCACCAGCAATGATACCTTCTTGCCGAAGCTTTCAGCGACAGATACGGCCTTGGTGAAGATCATCTGCTCGTGCTCGCTGAAGCTCTGCTGCTCGGCGCTGAGATACTCTGGTCCGCCGACGCCCATCATGCGGACGCTGACGACCACTACATCCTGCTCGTCCGTGCTGGTGCGGGAAAGGGTCCACTTGAGCGCGAATGGATTGGAGGCATCGCGCATGGTGACCATCACTCCGCCAGGCCGGATAGCTACTGATTCGCGGCTGATAGTGTCCTGGTGTTCCAGCTGGAAATGATCTTTCATCTGGCGGGCGGTGATGGCGTGCTTGCGCAGGTTTTCGCGCTCAGAGATGGTGAAGATGATAAAGAAGGCAGCGGCAAAAACGATGCCGCTGACCGTGGCTACGGACTTGGTGAAGAGGTTGACGATGGCCGTGGACAGCAGGACGAGGAAGACCGAGAACAGGCCGATAGGAATTTCGAATTTTCCGATACGGAGGTTGGGCGGAACTTTCCAGCCGCGCTCGCCATGATACTTCCAGCGGAGTACCAGCATGGCCAGGGAGTTGAAAGTGAATGACCAGATGACACCGAACGCATACGCTTCGCCGAGGGTGATGACATTACCGCGGCTAGCGAGGATGGTGATCATCTGGAGTACGAAGACCAGATTCACAATGCGATAACTGGTGCCGAACTTGATGTGCGGCTTACGGAACCAGTCGGTCAGCACGCCGTCTTCAGCGACGCGCATAAGTACGCCGGTGGAACCGATCATTGAAGTGTTGATGGCACCGGAGAGAATGAGGAATCCGACAATGACTACGAAGATGCGGAAGGCGATGCGCCAGAACATGGGGCCAACCATAAACATGGCCAGGCCGGCGATGAGATTGTCCTGATAAATATGAGTGCGTTCCCATGTGGGGATAAGCATGGAGGCGAGCAGCGTTGCTCCACCGGTGAAGATGAGGCTGTAAATGGCAATGACGATGGCCGCGCGCTTGAGGTTCTTGAGCTTAGGGTGCTCGATTTCGCGGTTGACCTGGGCAAGACTCTCTTCGCCGCTCATGGCAAGAATGGAATGACCGAAAGCCATGAGGATGCCAAAGAGGCCAAGAAGCGGCAAACCTCTTCCACTGAGGAAACCGAGGGCCTCATTGCTGAATTTAAGATGCGATGGAATAGGTGATGGAGGAAGTTGCGCGCCGCGGAGATAGACCGAGTAAGTGCCCCATATCAAAAGAATGACCACCATGACAGTGGTGATCTGCATGACGCGCATTGCCTTGCCGCTGGACTCCTCAATGCCTTTGATGTTTTGCCACCAGTAATAGATGGTGACCGCGGCGGCGAACAGGGCCGAAGTGTAATTCATGTCGAACTGCATGGGGTTGTTGTGGGCATCCATGAGCGCGGGAGGAAGCCAGTGGCTGTTAGCCGCAACGGTCATCAGTTCATTCATCAATCCTGTAATGTATTGGCCTGCGGAAACACCGGAGATAGGTCCGGTAAGAATGTAATCGAACATCAGCGCAGAGACGCTGAGTTTGGCGAAGGTGCCGCCCAGAGCTTCTTTGACAACGCGGTAGACGCCGCCACGCGTGAACATGGAACAGCTTTCGACGTAGACCGCGCGGACGGCGAAGCTGAAAAGCATGATGCCGAGGATGAACCAGGGAGCTGCGGCGCCGACGGCTTGCTCGGCAATGCCTCCAGCGTAGAAGGCCGATGAACCCAGATCGTTGAGAACAATAGCCGCAGCGCGCCAAAAGGAGATAAAAGTCAGCATCACGGAGGATGCGACAATGAGGCGAACACGGTCTGATGGTGGGGCTGCGGTCGTTCGAGTAGTTGCCATCGTAAATTTGCCGGCCCAACGGCCGGCTGATTAAAGCCCGAAATGCGGGATCGCCGCCCGCCCTGCGGTGAGTTTATGTGCGAATCGCACAAGAGTCAATAAGAAATGGGGGAGGCGCCGACGAAACGGAAAGGGCACGTCACTTCTCATCTTTCCCAAAGAGCTCTTTGCCATCCTCAATGAAACTGATGAGCACAACTATAGTGGAACCTGCCAGGCCGACGAAAAACATCGCCTCCAGCAAGCGCATAGCGAGATGTGCGATGAGCATAGGAAGATTGTAACCCGCATTTCCCGGTTTGCTGGGTGGTTTTGAATTGCTATTTGAGCGCTGGGGGTAGGGGAGACCGGGGAGAATCCGATGGCAAACGACGCTTGTGCTCGGGCGCGATGCGATAGACTCGGGGCTGTATGCAGCGCCAATGGATGAACTTGCGGCCAGTGAAGTTGTGGGCAGCCGCGGTTATTTCCGCGGGGTTGCTCGAGTTGCCTTTTCCGCTGGCCGGGCCGCTGCCCCCTTGGCGCTCAGTCTTCGCGTGGTTCGGCCTTGTTCCGCTGTTGTGGGCAATTTTGTCGCCAGACAATGTGGCAGCGAGACGGTCCTTGCGGCGGAGCTTTCTTCTGGCTTACCTTTGCGGCGTTTTGTGGTACTCCGGTAACTGCTACTGGGTGCGCGACGTCATGTCGCAATACGGCGATATGCCGCCGTTGGCGCCAACACTTTTGCTGCTGGGATACAGCATGGTTCTGGGGCTCTACTTCGGGTTCTTCGGCCTCGGCATGATGCTGGTGCGGAGGGCGAGCGGGAGCACGCGGTGGTCGCTGGCCGCTGCACCGGTTTTGTGGGCCGGACTGGAACTGGCTGCTTCGCGGATTACATCGGTTCCGTGGGATCAACTCGGCTACTCGCAAGTGGATAACATGCTGGTGAACCAGCTTGCGCCTTGGACGGGTGTCTATGGGATCAGCTTTCTGCTGGTCGCGGCCAATGCATTTCTTGCTGAGGGTTGGCTGAGTGTTGGCAAATTCGCCTGCCGTTTCACAAAGCAGAGTACTGTTGGCATGATCGGGATAATGCTGATCATTTTTCTGGACAACGGCATTTACGTGTTGCCGACCAAGCAAGCGCCTACTGCCACCGCGGTGCTGGTGCAGCCGAATCTGGATGTGGCTGGAGATAACTATTGGCGAGGGCCCGGCGAATGGGATCGGCATATTGCTGAGTTTGCGCGACTGGCCGGAGAGCAGTGCAAGACGTATATCGCTGGAATTCCGGAGACCGGCGCATCGAATGGCGAGATTGTGTGTCCGCCGTATCCGACGCATCCGGACCTTGTGGTGTGGCCGGAGTCGCCGGCGCCGTTTGAAGAGGAGGACGCGCGGTTCCGGCAAGCGCTGACGGAGATTGCCCAGCGGACTCATGCGCCGATGGTGGTCGGAAACCTGGGGATGAATCTTGCAGCCGATCAGCGGTCCTGGGACTTTTACAACTCAGCGCTGGTTGTGGACGCGAACGGGGCACGCATAGGCAGATACGACAAGATTCACTTGGTACCATTCGGCGAATATGTTCCTTTTAAGGATCTGCTGTTCTTTGCGCGCAAGCTGACGGGGAAGGTCTCGGGATTTACTCGTGGCAGTGAGCACACAGTATTCACGCTGGATGGGCATCGCTATGGGATTTTCATCTGCTATGAGTCAGTGTTTGCGGACGAGGTGAGGGAGTTCGCGAAGAATGGCGCGGAGGTGTTGGTGAACATCTCAGACGACGGCTGGTATGGGGATACGAGCGCGCCGTGGCAACACATGAATATGGAGCGGATGCGCGCGATTGAGAACCGGCGCTGGGTTCTGCGCGACACCAACAACGGCGTGACCGAGGTGATTGATCCCGAAGGACGGGTGCGGCAGAGTATTCCGCGGCACCAGGTGGACGCGCTGCCGGCGCAGTTTGGATTTCGCGACGACGTGACGTTTTATACGGCTCACGGCGACGTGTTTGGGTGGGGATGTGCCATACTTGGATTGGGGATTGTGGGTTGGGCTTTGCAGTCTGGCCAGCGTCCTAAAGTTCAAAACAAAGTCAGGTCATAAGAGCAAAATATGTCGTCGTTGAACGATCTCGAATTCACATATGCTCCCGTGTGCGACCAAACGCGCGACCTGCGGGAGTATCTTTGACCCTGCTCGGATCCGCAGGGAACTCGCAGAGCTAGAGACAAAGCTGGCCGACCCGGCCCTTTGGAACGATCCCAACGCATCGAAGCCTCTGATGCGCGAGCGCAAACGCCTGGAAAACATGGTGGCCGACGATGAGGAACTGGTGCGCCGCACAGGCGACATCGATGCCTACTTCGAGTTGGCGCGCGAGGGCGAGGATGTGCTGGCGGACCTGGAGCGGGACATCAAGGCGCTGGCAGCCTTCAATGAAGCGCTGGAAGCGAAGACAATGCTGAATGGCGAGGCCGATCCGCTGAATGCGATTGTCACGGTTCATCCGGGAGCCGGCGGAACGGAGAGCCAGGACTGGGCCGAAATGCTGATGCGCATGTATCTGCGCTGGGCCGAGCAGCAGGGCTTCAAGACGGAAATCAACGACCTGCAGGACGGCGATGAAGCGGGCATCAAGTCAGCTACGTTCACGATCCTTGGCGAATTTGCGTTTGGACAACTGGCGGGCGAGAGCGGGGTACATCGGCTGGTAAGGATTTCTCCATTCGACTCGGCGAAACGGCGGCATACTTCGTTTGCTTCGGTTTATGTTTCGCCGGAGATCGACGACACGATTCATGTGGATTTGAAGCTGGAGGATTTGCGCATCGATACGTACCGGTCGGGCGGCAAGGGCGGGCAGCATGTGAACACCACTGACTCTGCCGTGCGTATGACGCACCTACCCACCGGAATTGTCGTGCAATGCCAGAATGAGCGCTCGCAGCATAAGAATCGCGAGAAGGCGATGAAGATGCTGCGGTCGCGGTTGTACGAGTATGAGCTGGATAAGAAGAAGGCAGTAAGCAAGAAGCTGGAAGACTCGAAGCTGGAGATTAATTTCGGGTCGCAGATACGGTCATATGTGCTGCAGCCTTATCGCATTGCCAAGGACCACCGGACGAAGGTTGAAGTGGGTGATGTGGATAAGGTGTTGGATGGATATCTGGAGCCGTTCTTACGCGGGTATCTGCTGGCTAAGAGGCGCGGCACGGCTGTGGTTGCGGCTGAGGTGGATGACGATCTGGACGTGTAAAGGCAGATGACAGTGAGCCGCCGCGCTGTTGGTGATGAGGGGAAGTTATGAACAATGATCCAGCAATTATTGACGAGATGTTGCGCACGGCGAAGACCATCGCCGTGGTGGGGATGAGCGATAAAACCTGGCGGGCGAGTCATCATATCGGTCGTTATCTCTCTGAGAATGGGTATCGGGTGCTACCGGTGAATCCGGCGCTGAAAGAAGTGCTGGGACTGACGAGCTATCCGGATCTGGATGCGGCGCAGGCTGCGGCGCGCGAGGCAACGGGAGCTGGGATCGATCTGGTGGATGTGTTTCGGGCTTCAGAGTTTGTTCCGGCGATTGTGGACGGTGTGATTCGGCTGGGGATTCCTTACTTGTGGTTACAGGATGATGTGATTCACGAAGAGGCTGTGGCCCGGGCGCGGACGGCTGGCGTGAAGTGCGTGGTGGATGATTGCATCTTCCGTGAGCACTCGAAGCGAACGGATTTGCACGCGAAATAACGGATCGAAACTCAATGTAACTATCGGTTGGTGCGGCGAGTCCAATGATCAGGGGATTGACACTCACTGTGATGCGCTTGAGGCATTGTATTTTCGTGGTGTTGCTGTTGCTCGTGCCGGGAGTGGCGGCGCGGGCTGCGTCGAGTTCCGCGGATGTGGCGCATTTGCACGTGCAGTTAGTGGTGCCTGATCCGGCTTTGGGAGTTCGCGGGCAGGCCACGAAGGCCGGGCTTTATTTCAAGCTAGAACCGGGCTGGCACATTTACTGGAAGAACGCTGGCGATTCGGGCGAGCCGCCACACATCAAGTGGACGTTGCCGGAAGGAATCACGGCCGGGCCATTGCAGTTTCCTGCGCCGAAGCGGTTACCGCTTGGGCCTCTAATGGATTTTGGCTATGAAGATGAGGTGCTGTTCCCTTTTGACTTTCATGTGGGTCCAAAAGTCAAGACTGGCGAAGTTAAGCTCCAAGCAAAGGTAGACTGGCTCGTTTGCCGCGAAGTCTGTATTCCAGGCAAGGCCGATCTTGAGATTATGCGCGTGGTGGGTGGATCTGCGGGTGGGTCCTTCGATCAAGACATGCAGCTTTATGACCGACTTGGCGACAAGCTGCCGAAGCCGCTACCTGCAACTGCAAAGGCAACCTTCCAACCGACTGCGACGGGTTTCGGGCTTGTGATTGAAACCGGGCAGCGGGAGGCGGAAGGCACGTTTTTCCCCGCCGATCAGGACATTCTCGACAATCCGGCGCCGCAGAAGGTTACGCCTACGACCTCGGGCCTGGTGATGGAGCTGAAGAAGGATGCGAACCTGACCGCAGCTCCAACCCAGTTGAAGGGCGTGATTGAGCTGAGCGGCGGGCGGAGCTACGAGATTGCCGCTTCGGAAGAAAAATCGTTTGGGGTGATGAGCATCGAGAGCGTCCCCGGTGGGCCGGCTGCGGCTCCTGCGTTCGCTCTTGGGGCATTGGCGCGCACTGCGGGGCTGGCGTTTCTTGGCGGGCTGCTGCTGAACCTTATGCCTTGCGTGTTTCCGGTGCTGTTTTTGAAGGGGCTGGCTCTGGTCAACTCCGGCAACGAGGAACGGCATAAGCTGCGCATGCATGGGTTTGTTTATGCGACAGGTATACTGGTTTCGTTCTGGGCGCTGGTGGCGGCGCTGCTTGGATTGCGGGCGGCAGGATCGACGCTGGGATGGGGATTCCAGTTTCAGTCGCCGGTGTTTCTGGCATTGATGGCGGGACTGCTGTTCTTTCTGGGGTTGTCGCTGGCGGGGCAGTTTGAGATCGGGTTGACTCTGACCAGCGCGGGCGGTTCGCTGGCGCAGAAGCAAGGGTACACGGGCAGCTTTTTTACCGGAGTGCTGGCGGTGGTGGTGGCTACTCCTTGCACGGCACCGTTTATGGGCGCGGCGGTAGGGTATGCGCTGTCGCAATCTGTTGCGGTGACGTTTGCGGTGTTTACGGCGCTGGCGCTGGGGTTGGCTGCGCCCTATGTGGCGCTGACGCTGCAGCCGGCGTGGACGCGATTGCTACCGAAGCCAGGCGCGTGGATGGAAGTGTTGAAGCAGGCGGTTGCGGTGCCGATATTTGGCACGGTGATTTGGCTGGCCTGGGTGCTGGCTGGTTCCTATGGCGCTGGCTCGCTGCTCGCGTTGCTGGTGAGCCTGCTTCTGGTGGCCATTGCGGGGTGGTTTCTGGGACGGTGGCCGGCGAAACGGTGGGCGACGGTGGTTGCTGCTGTGATTTTGCTGTCCGCGGCTGGGCTTGGGATTTTCGAAGGGATCAACTCCGGTCGAGTTTCTCCAGAATTTCGGTCCGACCATGTCCTCACGCTCAATTTGAAAATGACGCCCGAAGAACTCGTCAAGCTGCGCCAGTCATCCCTTGGAACTCACTGGGAAGACTGGTCTGCCGATGAGGTGGCCCTATACAGATCACACGGGACGCCGGTGTTTGTGGATTTCACGGCGAAGTGGTGTTTGAGCTGTCAGGTGAATGAGCAAGTCGCACTGACGCGTCCCGAGGTGATGAAGGCATTTGCAGACGCGCATGTCGCGCTGCTCAAGGCAGACTGGACGCAACACGACGATGCCATTGCCCAGACGCTTACCGCGCTGGGACGCAGCGGGGTCCCAGCTTATGCACTGTACACACCAGGGCAAAGCGAACCAGTGTTGTTGCCGGAGGTGTTGACGCCGGGGATTGTTACGGATGCGCTGGGGAAGTTGCCTAAGACGGTGACTCAAGCGAACGTGTCAACGTCCAATCTAAAGTAAGGTCCAATTTGAAGTAAGGCTCGGAATCATTGGTTGATCGTCTGAATTCCCCTCAGGAGGTTGACTCTCATGAAAATCAGCTCTCGTCTTTTGGGTTGCGCGGCTTTTACGGCCGCGCTGCTGACGCTTTGTGCCGGTGCACAGAGCGTTCGCGTGGGCGCACCGGCTCCGGCCTTCACCGCTACCGACTCGCGCGGGCAGACGGAAACGCTGGATCACTATCGCGGCAAGTACGTGGTGCTGGAGTGGCATAACCAGGGGTGTCCTTTTACGCGAAAGCACTATGTTTCAGGAAACATGCAGGCCCTGCAAAAGCAGTGGACCGCAAAAGGCGTGGCGTGGTTCACGGTGATCTCGTCTGCTCCGGGCGAGCAGGGTTATGTGACGGCCAGCGAGGAGAATGCGTACCTGGACAAGATGCACGCGTCGCCGACGGCGGCGCTGCTTGATCCACAAGGCAAGCTGGGACGTCTTTACAATGCCAAGACGACTCCGCAAATGATTGTGATCGATCCCGCCGGCAAGGTGATTTATGACGGGGCGATTGATGACCGGCCAACGCCTGATCCGCAGGACGTGCACGGGGCGAACAACTATGTCTCCGATGCGCTGACGGAAGCGATGGCGGGGAAACCGGTGGCAACCCCGTTCACACGGCCCTATGGGTGTTCGGTGAAGTATCCGGATTAGGATGAGCAGGGGTCAGGGAAGACCGGATGATTGCACATCGCGCTATCCCCGGTCTCAGAAGCGAGACCGGAGGCACCCTCGGTCTCGCTTCGGGACACCGTTCTAATGACGGTCCGGATGCTGCTGCCTCCAGTCGTGGTACTCCTTCTGCTCCTCGGGTGGACGCTGCGCGAGATCCTTGTGATCGCGATGGGTTTCGCCCTCCCACTGTTTGTAAATCACGGTCTCGTCGGTTTGAGGTTGGCTTTGGCAACCGATGGTCGAGGCCGAAATGGCCAACAACGCGGCGAACAAGCAAAGGAAGAATTTCCTCGGGAGCATTGAATTTCCTTTCGCCTTGGACTTAATGGGACTCTGGCGTTTAGATGCAATCTATGCCGTCCCGTTGCCAGCCTACAAAAGACGGGGCATCCGAGGCATTTTCGACTCAATGGGGCGAGGGTTGCAGGCCGACGTGGATTTCTACCTGGGCCTGCTGCGGGTTGGCGCTGCGTGCGTCGTAGACCTCGTAGTCGGTGACGAAGGCGCGCTTGCCGCCAAGTTGGGCAGGCTGCATGCTCCAGATCTTTTTCCATTCCGCTTGCAACACGTCGATGAGCGGTCCTTGCGCGGTGGTGAAGACGGCATAGGGACCTGGGACAATCTTCTTGCAAGTTATTCCGGCGGGCAGATGATCGACTGAGGCAACCCGCGCGCCAAGAAGGTAGTTGTAGTCGCCTTTTTCATCGCTGGCGTAGTCGGAATAGACCACGATCAACCCGGTGTCAGTGCGATTGGGAATTTGCGCGCCGAGATTTTGCTGGAAGAACCGCTGCCATAGCTTGCCGATTTCGCCGTTACCGTTCATCTCGTTTGCGTTGTTGGTGCGCACCTGGTAACCGGCGACATAGAACGGTTGCTCGGTGACGGTTTTTTGAGGTTGGTCTACTGGCGTCACGGATTGCTGGCCGACAAGGCCGAGGAACAGTGCGAGTATAACTCCAGAAGGTAGCTGCATCGACGAGTCCCCGAGGTCAAGTTATCATAATACCGGATTTCAGAGACGATGCTATCATGATAGCAGTGGAGGGCGCGATGGCACAGATTCTGGTTCGCAATATGGAAGACCGGCTTAAGAGTCGCTTGCAGCGCCGCGCAAAGCGGAACGGGCGCAGCATGGAAGCAGAGGCACGGGAGATTCTCCGGGAGGCGCTGCGCAAGGAGGAAGCTCCAAAGCGCGGCCTCGGATCGGAGATAGTTGCACTCTTCAGCGGCAGTGGCATCGGACTCAAGGAGGGTGAGGAAATCCGCGAACTTCGGGGATACCCCGTCAGGCCCGCGACCTTCGACGAATGATCATTCTTGACACGAACGTATTGTCGGCACTTATGCTCGCGCGGCCGGAGACTGTAGTGGCCGAGTGGTTGGACCGGCAGCCGCACACATCCATCTGGACTACTTCGATCACCGTATTCGAGATTCGCTCCGGCCTGGAAACGATGCCAGCAGGCAAGCAACGGTCGCAGCGGATTGCCGCATTTGAGCGTGTGCTGTCCGAAGTCATCGAGCATCGGTTTGCCACCTTTGATCGAGAAGCGGCGGAACGGGCTGGGTATCTCTTTGCAGAACGACAAAAGAAGGGTCGACCGGTTGAGATGCGGGACACGATGATTGCCGGAATCGTGGTCGCTTCGCATGCTGCTCTTGCCACACGGAATGTGAGGCACTTTGAGGACATTGCAGGTTCGGTGGTGAATCCATGGGAATGACGCGCCGATCGCGGGGCCAGAGTCCGGGTTTGTCTTGACAAATCACATGAGTTGATCTCTGATAAAAATTGAAGATCGTCATGCCCCTTGAGGGGGGCTAAAAAGCGCCACCGGGAGAGGCTCCCGGTGGCGCTTTTTATTTTGCTGACGAATCGAGAAAAAGGAGGATTGGATGCACTACGAATGCCGGAACGGAAACTGCGTCGTCGCAGGAAATAATTGTCCTAGGTTTAGTTCAGGACATCACTTTCAAGTCGCCAAAGCCGCTCGACCAGGACACCAATGCGACACCCCTGGTTGCGGTGCGGAGCTGGTGCGTGTTGTGCCACCAGGTAAGGAACATGGAGGGAAAAAGATCTCTTTCCCCTCCAAGGGACTGTCGAATAAATCTCGCTCCCCAAAAGGTCGAAACAGAAAAAATGTGGGAAAGAAACATCGGATTAAATGAGCCCACTAAGCAGGCAGCATATTTGACAGAGGACTAAGGGAGTCCCCCTTTTCTCACCCTGATTCTTCGAATTTCTTCCATCCGCTGGGCTAACAGTTTTTCGCGACCCTCTTGGGTGGGGTGGTAGTAGCTGCGGCCCTTGAGCGAATCGGGCAGGCAATCCATGTCGGCTACTTTGTCTTCTTCGTCGTGAGCGTAGCGGTAGCCTTTGCCGTAGTCGAGTTCCTTCATCAGCTTGGTTGGCGCGTTGCGGAGATGAAGCGGGACGGGCTCCCGGCGGGTGTGCTCGATCTCGGCCTGGACCGCGCCGTAGGCGGTGTAGACGGAGTTGGATTTGGGAGCGAGGCATAGATAGACGACGGCTTCTGCCAGTGCGAGGTCACCTTCGGGGGAGCCCAGAAACTCCATTGCCTGCTTGGCGGAGAGGCAGAGGTTGAGGGCTTCAGGGGCGGCGAGGCCGATGTCTTCGACGGACATGCGGACTACGCGGCGGGCTAGATAGAGCGGGTCTTCGCCGGCTGCGAACATCCTTGCCAACCAATAGAGAGCGGCGTCGGGGTCGGAGTTGCGGACGCTTTTGTGGAGTGCGGAGATGAGGTTGTAGTGCTCTTCGCCGGATTTGTCGTACATGAGGACGCGTTGCTGGACGGCTTCGACGGCCAAGGGACGGTCGATGTGATTGGCTGCCTGCTGGGCCAGTTGGGCGGCGACTTCAAGCGTGTTGTAGGCGCTGCGGCAGTCGCCGCTGGAGTAGCTGGCGATGAGTTGAAGAGCCTCGTCGTCAGCGGTGATCCCAAGTGCCCCGAGGCCGCGGTATTTATCTTCGAGGGCGCGGCGCAGGAGTGCGGCGATGCGTTCCTCACTGAGCGGTTCGAGAACGTAAACGCGGCAGCGGGACAAGAGCGCGGAGATGATTTCGAAAGAGGGGTTCTCGGTGGTGGCACCGATGAGGCGGATGATGCCGCGCTCGACATAGGGCAGAAAGGCGTCCTGCTGGGCTTTGTTGAAGCGGTGAATTTCATCGACAAAGAGGATGGTGCGGGAGTGGAGTTGCGCGGCCTGCGCGGCCGTGGCCATGACCTGCTTGATTTCCTTGATACCGCTCATGACTGCGGAGAACTCGATGAAGCTGGCCTGGGTGGTTTCCGCAATGATTTTGGCGAGGGTGGTCTTGCCGACGCCGGGCGGACCCCAGAGGATCATGGAGCCGGAGTCGTCACGCTCGATCTGAACGCGGAGGGGTTTGCCGGGGCCGAGGAGATGCTCCTGGCCGCTGTATTCCTCAAGGGTGCGCGGGCGCATGCGCTCGGCGAGAGGCGCGGTGCGAAGCGGGCCTTTGGGGCCTTCGGGCTCGCCGTCGAAGAGGCTCATCGCGGACCTCCTCGAAGGCTTGTGGTGTCGCCTGCACGGAGAGCGCGCTGCCGGGATGCCTCATAGAGCAACACGCTGGCAGCGACGGCAGCATTGAGACTTTCGACGGGGCCTGGGCAGGGAATGGTGAGTGCACCGTCGGCCATGGCGGAGAGTGGCTTGGGAACGCCGTTGCCTTCATTGCCAATAAGTAGGGCAACAGGACAACTCAGGTCTACGAGGTTGACAGGCTCGGCAGCGCCAGCAGTCGTGGTGAATATTCTGAGCCCCGCTTGACGCAGACGGTCAATGGAGTTGATGGCACTGGCGGCGAGCTGCGGGAGCCGGAAGACGCTGCCGGCAGAGGCGCGCATGGCTTTGGGGTTCCAGGGGCTGACGGTGCCGGGGAGAGTGAGGATGCCGGTGGCTCCGAAGGCCTCAGCGGAGCGCAGGATGGTGCCGAGGTTGCCGGGATCCTGAAGACCGGCTAGCACCAGGACCAGCGGAGATGGATTGTTCTGACCGCCGAGCAGGTGGGCCCAGGTCCAGTCCGGTATCTCAACGAGGGCGGCGATGGGCTGCGGGGTTTCGGTGGTCAGCGCGGAGTCGAGCAAATCTCTGGGTAAAAGCAGGACCTCCGTTTCGGGCGGGAGATGGAGGGGGGCGAGCAGGCTTTCGAAGCCCTGGGCGACGAAGACGCAGGAGACACGGATGCGGGCTCGGAGTGCTTCCTCAAGGAGATTGGGGCCCTCAATACCCGCAAGGACGGAGCCTGCAGGGGCGGAGCCCTTAAGGACAGGACCGGCAAGGACAAGCCCACCTCTTGAGGGGCTTCGGATTGGGGCAGAGTCGCGAGGTGGGCTGGCCAGTACCTTACGGAGCTCCTTCAGGCGGGCGTTCTGCTTACTCTGTACAATGCGAACAGGCATGGTTGCGAACCGTTTTTTCCTTCAGCCGATTCTAAGCCGTTTTGGGCGCGGATGAGCGTATGAGGTGACGGGTGCAACTTGCACCGCGGCTGGTGCTGTGATAGCTTCCGACTTTATGGCGTTTTCATCCCGGGAACCGAGGTAAAGCTTCTTGTCCGCGGAGATCTTGCGCGTCCATCCCGATGAACCCCAACCAGACCGGATCGACTACATCGTCTCCTGCCTGCGCAAGGGCGACGTAATTGCGCTGCCGACCGATACTTTCTACGGTCTGGCTGTGGACCCGGTGAATCTTCATGCCGTGGAACAGATTTACAAGATCAAGACCCGCCAAAAGCACAAGCCGCTTTCGCTGCTGATCTCCGGGTTGGCGCAGGCCTACACGCTGGCGCGCGATACCGACCCGCTACTGGACAAGTTGGCGGATCGGTTCTGGCCGGGACCGTTGACAATTATTGTCAGGGCTGGGACAAAGCTTCCGCTGCGGTCAACGGCCAATACCGGAAATGTGGCGCTGCGCGTGCCGGATGCGGCGATTCCGCGGGCGATTGTGGAAAAGTTCGGATTGCCGATTACAGCGACCTCAGCCAATTTGCAGGGAGCGCAGGAGTGTACGCACGCAGCATGCGTGCGCGACCAGATTGGGGACCGGATTCCGCTGATCATTGATGGTGGTCCCACGGGCCATTCGCTGCCGACAACGATTGTCGATCTCTCGCTTGGACCTGGGCGCTGGGAGATCTTGCGCGAGGGCGCTATTCCGACGCATGAAATTGTGATGGTGCTGCAGAGATGACCGTCGCCAGCCGTTAAGTCACAATTTTCAGTGTCGAGCGCAATTCTTCACATGGTTGGCTGGGAATCAAGGAGAACCGATAGACTGGTTCCTGATTCAGCGTGCAGATTGTTCATTTCATTCGATTGACAGCTGACCGCTGATTACTGTCTGCTGCACTTGAAGGTTGCCATGAAGCGCAAAGCCAGGCCAAGACGCCACAACATTGTGATCCGCGCTGTGCTGTGGTTGCTGGCGCTGGCGGTAGTGGCGGGGGTGGGCTGGTGCTGGTGGGTTTATGTGCAGATTGAGCGCTATGCCGGTCTGGACCAGGCGGCGCCTTCGGACGCAATCGGAGTGTTTGGCGCGGCGGAGTACGATGGGAAGCCATCCCCTGTTTATCGTGCCAGGCTGGACCATGCACTTTCGCTTTACTCCCGCGGCATAGCACCGTTGATTATCACGTTGGGCGGCGCGGGTGGAGACGACTACTCAGAGGGAGCGGTGGGTCGCGAGTACCTGATGGGCCAGGGTGTTCCTGAGTCTGCCATCATTGCTGAGACGGTGAGCCGGAATACTGAGGACTCGGCACGGCGCATTGCGGTGATTGCGCGTGCCAATGGGCTGCGCAGGCTGGTGATTGTGAGCGATGGAACGCACCTGTTCCGGATTCATGAGATCTGCGCCGCGGATGGGCTGGATGTGCTGACTTCGCCGCGGCCGCGGGTGTTAGTGGAGGGCGTAGCGAATGAGAACGTGGGAGAGTTTGAGCGGATGGCACACGAGATATTGAGTTACACGGCATGGCGGATGCATTTGCATTGAGAAAGGCAGCGAGCAAGGAAGTTGGCTGATCAGCGAGGTAGCTGATTTGCCGGTCGTGTTGTGTCATACTCTTTGCTAATGCTGAACCGTCGCACAATCTGGCTGCTGGCCGCAGTGATGGCGCTGGGAACGGCGTTTGTTGTGCCGAGCGTGCGCGCGGAACAAGGGGCAGAAGTCTGCTCTGTCGCCTGCCTGGCGGAACAGCAATGCGAACAGCAGGAGATGGGCCGGGAGACGCGCGCGAATGCTGACATAGCACCTGCGCCGATTTGCTTTCGCTACGAGGCACCGCGGACGCTCCGCTTCAAATGGCCGGCAAGTTATCAACGCCCACCCACCAGCAGTCTCTAATCACAGCACCGTATTCCAAAACCACAAATGAAGCAATCACTGGCTGGATAGGAGAGTGCCTTGTGCGCGATTTCCTGCGCAATCTATTTGTCCGCCCGGGTTCAGCCGGGCATCGCCGAGAAGCGATCGGCGAGATCAATGCGTGCCGCGCGGAACTGCGGCAGCAATCCAATGATGAATTGAAAACCATGGCGAAAAACTCTGACACGTTGTCAGAGACCGTTGCGGTTGCGGCGGTGGCCGCCGAGCGACTGCTGGGGCTGGAGATGTTCGATGAGCAGCTTCAGGGCTCACTTGCGCTGGCCGATGGAAAGATCGCCGAGATGCAGACGGGGGAAGGAAAGACGCTGGCAGCGGTGCCGGCGATTGCCTGGCTGGCGAAGGCGGGTGCGGGCGTTCATGTGATGACAGTGAACGACTACCTGGCGCGGCGGGATGCGCAGTGGATGGGTCCGATCTACGAGTTCTTTGGCCTCTCAGTGGGATGCATTCAGCAGAGCATGAGCGGCGAGGAGCGCAGAAACGCCTACTACTGCGATATCACTTACAGCACGGCTAACGAGATCGGATTCGACTTTCTTCGCGATGAGATTGCGCTGTATCCACGCGACCAGGTGCATCGGCCGTTTGCGGCGGCTGTGATTGATGAGGCCGATTCGATTTTGATTGATGAGGCGCGGATTCCGCTGGTGCTTGCAGGCGGCGATGAGAGCGATTCTGCACTTGTCTATCGGGTAGATTCGGTCACTCGGCATTTGAAGCGTGGAGTGCATTATGGGTTCGACCAATTCGGGCGCAGCGTGTCGCTGACGGATGCAGGGATTCGTGCGGTAGAGAAAGCGCTTGGATGCGCGAATCTTTTTGCCGAGGGGAACCTGCGGCTGTTTACGGCGATTCAGGATTCGCTGCACGCGCATGCCCTGCTGCGGCGCGATGTGGATTACCTGGTGAAAGATGGCGCGATTGAATCGGTGGATGAGTTCAAAGGGCGGGTGGTGCCGGACAGACGCTGGCCCGCGGGGCTGCATTCGGCGGTGGAAGCCAAGGAAGGAGTGGCGGCGAAGGCGCAGGGAAAGATTCTGGGATCGATCACCATCCAGAATTTGATTGCGTTGTATCCGAAGGTCTGCGGCATGACGGGGACGGCCGCGACCCAGGCTGGGGAATTTCACGGGATCTATGGGCTTAATGTCGAGGTGATTGCGACCCATCGGCCGGTGATTCGCGTCGATCAGCCGGATAAGGTTTTCCAGACGAAGAGAGACAAGGAGCGGGCGGTTCATGACGAGATTCTCAGCATGCATGAGACCGGGCGGCCGGTGCTGATCGGGACGGCGAGCGTGGAGGAATCGGAACGGTTGAGCGCGGGATTGGGTGCACTGCCGCACGAGGTGTTGAATGCACGCAATGAAGAAGAAGAGGCGGAGATTATTGCGCGTGCGGGTGAGCAGGGCGCGGTGACAGTGTCAACGAATATGGCTGGGCGCGGTGTGGACATTCGACTCGGGGAGGGAGTGGCGGAGTTGGGAGGGCTGCATGTAGTGGGCGTGAACCGGCATGAAAGCCGCCGCATCGATCACCAGTTGCGAGGGCGGGCGGGGCGGCAGGGCGATCCGGGGAGTTCGCAGTTTTTTGTTTCGCTCGAGGATGATCTGCTGGTGAAGTACGGAGTGGGTGAATTGGATTCGCCGGATGCTCCAGAGCAGATCCAGAGGAAGATTGAAACGCAGAACCTGCAAATCCGCGAGTTTCTGCGCAAATATGAAGGCGTGGTGGAGGGGCAGCGGCAGGCTGTGCAGGAGCGGCGGCAGGCGATTCTCACCGGCGCGACCGAGTGCGCTTCAGAGTTGGAGCGGCTGTTGTGGTTGGCAACGATTGACGATCTCTGGTCGGATCATCTGGCGGGTGTTTCGGGGTTGCGCGAGGCGACGCAATGGACGTCGTGGGCAAACCACGATCCGCTGTACGAATACCTGAAAGACATTGACGAGATGTTCCAGGCGATGGAAGCGGCGATTGAGGAGGAGATCCCGAAGCGGCTGGCGCAGGCGGAGGAGACCGGGCTCGATCCAACAGAACGTGGTGCGACGTGGACATATCTCACCACGGATCAGCCATTCGGAAGCATTGAGGAGCGGATTGTGAACGGGCTGCGGCGATTGATTGGGAAGGGGAAAGTGTGAAGAACGGAGTTAGCGTTGTTAGGGGAGCTAGCAACGCGTGCGCGGACTAGCCCACTCCGGGGTGAGGGAGGATGGCGAGGATCGCCAGCGCGAAAGCTGCGGCGCTGGCGGTGGAGAGAAAATTTACCGCGTCGTTGTTGAGCCAGCGGCGGCGCTCCAGGGTTGCGCCGAGTAGGCTGTCGAAGAGGAGTCCGAAGACGGCGGCGGCGCTGCTGATCCAAAAGAGGGCAAGATCGCCGCGGAAGGCGAGAGTGCCGCTGACGGCAACGATGATTGCTGCGACGAAGCCGGCGAGGGTTCCGGCGAAACTGATGGCGCCGTCGGTGCCGGGTTCGGTAGTGTGCAACGTGGTGATCATGCGTGGACGGCCGCCGAGCACCTGGCCTATTTCCGAAGAGACGGTGTCGGCAGCGGCTTCAGCTAGTGCGGCCAAGCCGACGGCGAAGATCGGAATGGGTGCCAGGCCACTTGGTGAGAACCAATGGGAATCGATGAGCCATGACTGAACATTGAAGCCGAGCATGATGGCGGCGACACCGAGGTTTGCGGCGACCTGCGAGGCGGCGCGGCCTTTGCGACTTTCGGCGGTGCCAAGACGTTCCTTTTTTGCGCGGCCCAGCTTGGTGGCAAAGTAGGCGAGTAGGGAAACCGCCAATACTGGGACCATGGCTGTGTGCCAGGGCTGATAGGGAAATGTCACGGTTGAAAACATGAGACTGGCAGTGATGACGAGGCCCGTGGCAGCCGCGGCGGGCGTTGCGGCGCGCAGCTTGAGGACTACAAGGCCGAGGAGCAGGCTGAGTCCGAGGGTCCAGATTGCAATAGAGGGCTGATTCCGGACAAAGAAGTGACACTGAAGCACAACATCGATCGCCGCAACGGGCAGGACGGCCAGGAGCACGAGCTTCGATTGCCAAGCCAGGCTGGAATTTGGTGTCGGCTTCATTTGATCCACGGTTCAATCGTACCGTCCGAACGAAGTATTGAGGGTTGGGATTCCCATTTCATTTCGCACAGAGCGCGAAATGAAATGGAGCGCAGCGGGTTTGTCGAGAGGGGGATTTTCACGGGACAGAGCTGCTTAATCGGTTTACACTCAGGGCGCAGCTTTTTTCCTGGTTTGATCAGCACCGAACGGAGCTCGAATGCAAAGGTTTACAACGGTTCTTGCAGTTATGGCCGCAGCGTTTCTCTCCTCCACTTTTCTTCCTGCTCAATTGACAGCACAAACACAGGCTTCCAACCCGCGCCTGGAACTTGACCGCAAGGGCGAGACCATCGTGTTGGAGCCATATTCGCCCAACATTCTGCGGGTCACGCTCAGTTTGAAGCGGGAACCGGCGTTGGCCCCCCCGGGATACGGGATTCTAGGCGTGCCGTCGAGCGCCGGCTGGAGCGCGAGCGAGACCGAGCAGGCCAATGTGTACCAATCGGGACGGATTGTGGCGACGGTGGAAAAAGATCTGCCGCCGACGCATCCACTGCTGCAAACACAGGTGGACATCAAGAAGTATTTCAACGGCTCGACGCCCGACACACACATTACGCTGCGGACTCCCAATGGCATAAAGTTGCTGGAACTGACCGGCTGGTCGCAGGCCGTCCCCAATGTCAAGGATGGCACGGCAGAGGTGCTGCGCGATCGCCGTCCCACGGATGCTGAGTTTTACACGGTGGGCGCGACGTTTGCTGCGCCGGACGATGAGCACTACTACGGCCTGGGGCAGAACCAGGAGGGATTTCTCGACCATCGCGGTCACACAGTGCATTGCTGGGCGGACTATCTTGCTCCGGCAGCGCCCAGCTTCTGCGTGCCGTTTCTGGTGACCAATAAGGGCTATGGGCTCTTGTGGGACAATCCTTCGAAGACCACGATTGAGACTGGCTTCAATGAGCGCACCCGCTGGAGTTCCGAGGTGGGCGACCGGGTTTCATTCTTCGTGATTGCGGGCGATACGGCAGACGAGATCTATGCCGGCTATAAGTTGCTGACCGGGCCAACGCACATGCTTCCCAAGGCTGCGTATGGGTACATTCAGTGCAAGCAGAGGTATCTGAACCAGGCCGAACTGCTGGCCGCAGCGCAAGGCTACCGCGACCGCCATCTGCCGGCCGATGTGATGGTGGTGGACTGGTTTCACTACACCAAGATGGGGCAGATCGACATGGATCCTAAGGCCTGGCCGGACCCCGCGGGGATGAACAAGCAGCTGCATGCGATGGGGTTTGAGACGATGATCAGCGTGTGGCCGCGGTTCGTGCCGGAGGATCGTTACTACGCGATGCTCCGCGAAAAAGGCTGGCTGACTCATCTGGCGGATGGAACGCCGATCGACGGAATGCCCTACGACCGCGCGGGGTCTGATATTGACACGACGAACCCCGAGGCAGGTGCATGGTGGTGGAAAACTATCCACGAGAACATCATGAGCCTGGGATTCGACTCACTGTGGGCCGACCAGACGGAGCCTGACCTGCCGCCCAATGGCGCCTACTTCCATATCGGGCCGGGAACGCAGTTCTTCAATGTGTATCCGCTGTTTCACACCGCAGCGCTCTATGACGGATTCCGCAAAGACGAGCCGGGCAAGCGCGCGCTGATTCTTTCGCGCGATGCGTATACCGGTGCGCAGCGCAACGGGGCGTTTTTCTGGTCCTCGGATATCCAGCCTACCTGGGATACGTTGAAGCGCCAAATTCCCACCGGACTGGATTTCACTGCTTCCGGGTTCGCTTACTGGTCAAACGACACGGGCGGATGGGAGTATCTGCCTAAAGAGCATCACCCGGCGCACAAGCCGCTGCTTGATCCTTCAGACGCGCGGGCCAACGTGGGCGGGTACGATGATTATCCAGAGCTGTATACGCGGTGGTTCCAGTATGCCGCGTTTCTACCGATCTTCCGTGCCCATGGGAGCCGGATATCGAACGAGGTATGGTCGTATGGCAAAGAGGCCGAGCCGATTCTGGAGAAATATCTGCGGCTGCGCTATCAACTGATGCCGTATATCTATTCGCTAGGCTACAAAACATGGGAGACGGGAGCGCCGTTCATGCGCGCGCTGCCGCTGGATTTCCCGAACGATTCCAAGGTTGCCGACTTGCGCGACGAGTACATGTTCGGCCCGGCGTTTCTGGTGGCTCCTGTGACAGAGCAGGGCGCGACCAGCCGGGAGGTTTATCTTCCGGCGGGAAGCGACTGGTACAACTACTGGACAAATGAGCGCATGAAAGGGGGACAGACGATCACCGTGCAGGCGCCCATCGACACACTGCCGCTGTTTGTGCGGGCGGGCTCGATCATTCCGCTGGGAGCGCCCGTGGAGAGCACGCACGAGAAGCAGGCAATTGCGAAGGTGCGTGTGTATCCCGGAGCGGACGCTAGCTTTACGTTGTTTTCGGACGATGGCACGACTTACGCATACGAAAAAGGAGCGGGTTCGGTGACTCGGATGCACTGGGATGATGCCAAGGGCCAACTGACCCACGAGGGTGCGGCTGCCTGGAGCGGGCCGGATGGCGAGGTTGTAGAAGTCGCGGGACATTGACGCCGGGCGGGGACCTTTTCTCAACAGAGATTGAAGGATGCGGGTTGCGATCCCAGGCATGGCCGCGCCGATACCCTTCTATGCCGCCGGGGAGTCTAACCCTCAGTCGGCTGATTTACAATCACGAAGTAAGCAGGAAAGAACTGAATGAGGTTTTTTTTGATGATTTCTAGCCAGGCGCGCACGCGGTTGGTTCAGGCGGGCGCAGGTCTGACGGCAGCAGTTCTGGTTGCTGGTTGTGGCAGCCAATACAGGCCAGTGGTAACCCCCATTAGCCCCAATGGACCGGCTCCCCAGGTGTCGTCGTACGTGGTTGTCATTTCAGCTCCATCACCAACGACACCGGGCATTGCCACAGTGGTGGACTATTCCGGTGACTCGGTGCTGGCGATTGCGCCTATCGGCAACGGTCCGACGACGTTTACGATTGACGCGCTGGGTTCCAACGGCTACACCGTCAACAGCGACCATACGTTGAGCAACTTTCCGATTTCCGCGAATTTGCAGCCCAAGCAGGTGACTTATTCCACGCTGCCATCGACGGCACAACCGGTGAACCTTTTCTCTCCGACGGCCGGGCTATTTGCAGCGGATCTCACTGGAAATATCGCGGATGTCTTCAGCGGATTTCCAGAGGCATTCAAACTTGCCATTCCGGTGTCGCTTTCACCGGTGGCTATCGTCGGTTCGGGCGCCATCGCTCAACGCGACTACGCCATCAGCCAGAATACCGCCAATCCCGATTTGACCGCTAACGCAGGTGTGGAGTGCAATGTATCGCCCACTACCCAGCCTACGGGCACGGCAAGTGCAATTGAGTCGGCCAGCTTTACCGTGTCGGCCACCCTTCCGCTGGGCAAATGCCCGGTGTATGCCGTGGAAAGTCCGGATACCAGGCGAGTGTTCGTGCTGAACCGGGGAGATGACACCATCACGGTGATCAACAGCCAGCTCAACACCCTGGACGCATGCACACCTTTCGTGAATCAAAGCGGCCAGACTGTGACCTGCCATCCGACACTGCCGCTTTCGCTGACGGCGGTCACCGCTACTGGCGTTACACCTCCTAACGGAACCAGCGGCATGACGGCGGTTGCCGGCCCTGTGTATGCGGAGTACAACCAGGCGACTGCGCAACTGGTTGTAGCTGACTACGATGGCGGAACGATCAGCGTAATCGATGTTAGCGAAGACGAGTACGGAAACGACAGTCCGACATTCGGAACCACATATACGATTCCGGTGGGCCAGACTTCGACTCCGTATCCTGCGAGCGTCACCGTGCTGGCTGACGGCAGTCGCGCCTATACCGCCAACCAGGGAGACGTAGCGCCCGGACAGAACAACGGCACGGTAACGATTGTGGATTTGAGCAATCACGTTGTGGAGAAAACGCTCCCTGTGACCGGCCATCCGCGCACAGTTGCATCCACGCAGAATTCGCAGCAAGGAAAGGTCTATTTGTCTTCGCCGGATAGCCCGTACCTGACCATCATCCGAACCGATCTGGATATTGTGGACACTACGGTTCTGGTGGAGGGCAACATTGTGGATATACGTTTGACGACACAGAGCGGATCGCAAGGCAACACAAACGCAGTGAGCCGCGTGCCCGGTTATGGCGAACCCTGCAACCTGCCGCCGACTTTAGGGAATCAGACTCCTTTAAGCGCCTGCCAGGCTTTGCCGTAGGGGCTTCTACATACAGCCGATCACGAAAGATACAAGGGGCTATTCTTCGCAGGAAGACTGGTCCCTTGGTATTTGTAGTCGCTATTTCCGGTTACCTTACAGTCCGGAAAGGACGATGGGCAGCGTGGGCGTATCCGATCCACCTGCTTTTTCAATGGTGACGCCGAAGCCCTGGACGGTGAGGCCAACGGGGGCCTGAGCGAGAATTACAGCGGCGTTTCCGGAGCTATCGGGTGCGAAGGTTCCAGCAGGCAGGGGATTCTTGCCGTTGGGCTGCAGAATCCATAGCTCATAGGTTTTGCCGTCGGGCAACGGTTGCAGGTTGGACGCGGTCAACAGGAACTTACCGGTGCGCGCTTCGTAGACCACTCGACCTTCAGGCGGAGGCGAGGCGACTGGGGTTGGATGCAGTGTGACTCGCTGGACGTGGCTTGAGGTCAGCAGGTCCATGAGCTGGGCGAGTTGGACGGAGTCCGCCTGGGCTCGCTTGGCCTCGATGCGCGTTGCATGGAGAGCCTCGCGGTAGCGAATATCGTCAATGGCAACGGCGATGAGAAGAATCGCCATGGCGCCGGCAAGGGCTCCAGCCCAGGGCTTGGCGTCTGCACCAAAGATTGTGCGCCAGGAGAATCCCTGTTTCGGCGCTAGCGCAGGGGCAGCGGCTTCAGCTTGAGGCTTGGTTTGAGTCTCAAGCTGCGGAGTGGCTGCAACCCGGGCCATGAAACGAGCCTTTGCTCCGTCAGGCGATGCTGACTCGGGAGTGGTCTGGGCATAGGCGGCGAGAGCCAGATGATTCTGGCGCAGCTCTTCGTTGCACAGGTCGCAGGCCTCGAGATGAGCACGCGCTGACTCCATTTCTTCCGCGGAGAGTGCGCCCATAGCATAGAGCGGTAGATCGGTGTCGGCAATGTGCAGTTTGTCGTTCATGCGTTCATCGCCTTTCGAATGGTCATCAGGCCGGCGCGTATGCGGGTCTTGACGGTCCCCAGCGGGGAGCCGGTCTGCTCCGCAATTTCAGTGTGGCTCAAGCCCTGAAAATAGGCCAACTCCAGTGGCCCCTGCTGCTCGGCGGGCAGGGTTTCCAACGCGGTCCGCACCTTGTCCATCAACCATCCTTGCTCGCTGGCTTGAGTCATGTCACGCGGGTCAGGAAGGGGCATGTCCTCCAGAGGATCAAGCGGTGAAAGCTTGCGCAGCACGTCGATGGCACGATTCCGCGTGACCACGCTCAGCCAGGAGGCGAGGTTTCCGCGTTGGGCGACAAAGCTTTGGGGGCGCTTCCAGACCTGGAGGAGGACTTCCTGCATCACGTCTTCCGCCAGTCCCGGCTCTCGCAGCACACGCAGCGCGATGCAATAAACGATCCGGGAATAGCGGTCAAAGACCGCTGCCATGGCATCCTGGTTTCCTTCGGCCACTGCTTCGAGCAGGGCTGCGTCATCCATGGGGTCAACCTTTTCGCGTTTGGTGATAGATCCATCTTCATTCACAGTACGATGAAGCGTGGGCAACGGATTGGAAGGCTGGGAATCGTGCGGCATTGTTAGGATTGCCAAGAGCCAAAATAACCTACGGAGCTTGGAGCGTACAAGGGCGCTTGGAGTGGTTGGCGTTTGGGCGGGTGAGGGAAGCAGCGGGGATAAGTGACGGCTGGAGCGAAAAAGCGTGTGGATCTGGTGCTGGTGGAGGGGGGCTATGTGCCTAGCCGGGAGCGGGCGCGCGCGATGATTCTTGCGGGGCGGGTGCTGGTGCGGGAACAGAAGGTGGATAAGCCGGGGACGCTGGTGCAGGAAGATGCACCGATCCGGCTGCTGGGCGAGGATCCACCGTATGTGAGCCGCGGCGGGCTGAAACTGGCGGCGGCGCTGGAGTACTGGAAGATTGAGGTGACAGGACGGGCCTGCCTGGACGTGGGTGCTTCGACGGGCGGGTTCACCGATTGCCTGTTGCAGAATGGAGCCGTTCACGTGACTGCTGTGGATACGGGATTCGGGCAGATTGCGATGAAGCTGCGGAACGAATCGCGGGTGCGGCTGGTGGAGCGGACGAACGCACGCTTTCTTGCGCCGGGAGCATTGGAAGAGGGACGGAGCGGGCCGGCGCTGACGCTGCTGGTGATGGATGTGTCATTTATTTCGGCGACGCTGGTGTTGGGGCCAGTGCTGGCTGCTGCGCCGGGGCTGACGGAAGCGGTGATCCTGGTGAAGCCGCAGTTTGAGGCGGGGCGCGGAAATGTCGGCAAGGGCGGGATCGTGCGCGATCCTGAGGCTCACCAACTGGCGATTGATCGAGTCGCGGATTGCGTGCGTGGGCTGGCGTGGGAGGTGGTGGAGACCATTCCTTCGCCGATTACCGGTATGGAGGGGAATAAGGAGTTTTTGTTGTATGCGCGGCGAGGGAGGGGAGCTGGCGTAGTTAATCGAGATGGCGGTGTCAGCCGAGCTTGATCCGGTACACTGGGACCGCATGAATCGCATCGCAATTTGTTGCAAGCCGCTGAAGGAAGAGCTAGTCCGGCTTTTGCCGGAACTTATCGGATGGCTGCGTGAGCACGGCTTTGAGCCTGTGCTCGACCTGGAAAGTGGGAAGTACACTTCGACGGCTGTTGCGGTGAATCGTGCGGAGATGCCCCCATTGGCGCCGGCCCTGGTGATTGTTCTGGGTGGCGACGGGACTCTGCTCTCTGTGGCGCGGATATTTGCCGCGACCGGGACACCGATCCTCAGCGTGAATCTTGGATTTCTTGGTTTCCTCACCGAGGTTCGGCTGGCCGATCTCTACTCGACGCTGGATGGCTGGTGCAGGGACTGCTACGAAGTGGATGAGCGGTCGATGCTGCACGCCGAATTGTGGCGCGACGACGCGGCGCACTCAAGCTACGAGGCGCTGAACGATGTTGTGGTTTCAAAGGGTGATATTGCGCGGATGGGTGATTTTGCCGTGGAACTGAATGGCAAGAAGGTGGCTCGCTTCCGCGCGGACGGAGTGATAGTCTCCACGCCGACCGGTTCGACTGCCTATACGCTGGCTGCGAATGGTCCCATTCTGACTCCGGACGTGGATGCGCTGGTAGTTACGCCGATCTGCCCACATCTGCTGACGCTGCGGCCCATTGTGGTGCGCGGCGATGCAAAGCTCACGGTGCGGGTGGAAGGAGTTCCAAACCAGGCACTGTTGACGGTGGATGGCCAGCAGGGAGTGGAGTTGCTGCGGGGCGACGAGGTGCGCTGCCAGAGGTCGGGCGATACGGTGAAGCTGGTGAGGATGAGTGAAGGCAGTTTCTTTGAGGCGCTTCGGAGCAAGCTGAGCTGGGGTGAGCGGTAGGCATTCCTGACTTTGAAGAATCAAAACAACGATCGAAGATTGTTGCTTCCCACCCATTTTCGCAAAGAACGCGAAAATGGATGGGGCAGAGTGCTTTGTACCACGCCGGACGCGGAAGGCAAAGACGATGCGGGGATACCATCAATATTTATGGGTTGTTTATGGGTTCTCGCGCGTGAAGTTTTGCAGTGATTACTGATTCAGCTCAGTGAGCAGAGCCTTGGCCTTGGCGGCCAGCGTGCGTGCTCCGTCCACGTCTCCATCGGTGAGTGCCGCCCTGGCCTTCTTGAGCCAGTCCCTGATCTGCGCCGCAGTCTTTTGTTCCTGGTCGTTCAAGGAGCGCGTAATGCTGTTCAACCCCTTCTCTAGGGTTGAGATGGAGTCAAAGGTCTGCTGTTTCTCATCGGAGGGCGCGCCCGAGGAAAGCTGACCGATAGCGCTGACCCCGGAAGCCTCAGTAGAGGCCTGCTGGGTAGACGGAGCCGGCTGCTGCTGCGGCCTCTTGTGTTTCACCGGCGGCTTGGGCGGCGGCTCAGTCTGTGCATTCGAATTCGTGTCGGTTGTAGGTATCTGATTGGGAACTGTTACCACCGGAGGAGGCAGATCGGTTGGCGCAGGCGAGGGCTGAGGAGGCGGGGCGTCTTCAATGGGGGGAGCCAGGGGCTGGACCTGGGTGATGTTCTTGTGATCACACCCCACCAGCAAGAACGGTATCAGCCACGCGGCCACGCGGGCAGGCGTTTTCATCCCACTAGTCCCTTCTGTTGTGCACTCGCCGGCTGAGGCTGCCGACGCCCCCATTCCGCGGCGGCGAGCGGAATTCGCAACTGAAACTCCGTGCCACGGTCTACTCTTGATTGTACTTCTATACTCCCGTGGTGCAACTGCAGAATTCTGTAAGTCATTGCCAAGCCTATGCCACTTCCACCCGACTTGGTGGTGAAATACAGGTCAAAAATCTTTCCACGTATCTCTTCAGGAATACCGGCGCCCTCGTCAGAGATGCGCAAGACCGCGGACTTCCATGCAAGAGACGAAGCAAGCGGCCTTTGGGAATCACCACGCAGGGCCGGAATCCGGCCAAATTCACGATCTTCTTCAAGGACAACTTCAAGCTTGCCGCCTTCGGGCATGGCTTGCGCTCCATTTTGAATGACGTTAAGAGTGGCCTGTTTGAGCAGATCGGCGTCGATGTTTGCCATTAACGGTGTGGCGGGCATGCGACTTACCAGTGTCACATTGCGCGTGGAAAGCTCTTCTGTGGCCAGGGTGAGGATGTCGCCGATGACCGAACGCAAATCCTGTTCGCGAAGCTGCAGTTCGACGGGGCGGGAGAAATCGACCAGCATCTGGACAACGCGGTCGAGGCGATGAATTTCCGCATCGATGACTTCCAGATGGCGCACTGCCGGAGCGCTGGCGTCACCCAGCTTGGTCTTGAGCAGCTCAAGGTGCACCACGATGGCGTTGATGGGATTCTTGACTTCGTGGCCCACTCCGGAGGTGAGTCTGCCAATGGCTGCCATGCGCCGGGAGAGCTCGAGTTCGGACTCAATTTCTTCAGCTGATTCGAGATCGTGAAGGGTGACGAGGGCACCAAGTCCCTGGTGGGACTCGGCGTCGTGAATGAAATCGATGGACGCCTGGATGCGTCGTCCCGTTTCAGTGAGGATCTCCTCCTGGACGAGGGTGATGCCTGCTTCAAAAGCTTCACGCAGAGTTTGGCCCAGCACTGTAGAGCGGTCGAAGATTTCGCGTGCATGAAGTCCGAGCAGGCTGTCTTTGTCCACAGACAGAAACCGCCGCGCGGCTTCAGAGACCAGGACCGCGCGCCCGTCGCCGGTGAAGAGGAGGATGCCATCCTGAAGGTTACCGAGGATCTGGTCAAGATTCTCTTTCAATGCGGAAAAGACCTCTTCCACATTACGCATGCGCTGACCGATGATTTCAATCTTGGTGGAGACGCGAGCGGCCATATCCTGGTTTGGCAGCACTTTTTCCACCTCATCGGATCCTTCACTGGCCGCGGTCCAATAGTCGAGCTGCCTGCTGATCTCTTCCAATGGTTCGAGCGCCAGGTTGCTGAGTAGAAAAGCGGCAAAGAGCGCGATCAACAGGACGGCCCCCATGAGGCTGATCGCCGGTCCCAGCAAAGGTTGATAGACGGCGCGGAGTAGTGTGGTGCGTACGCCTACATGAACGGTAGCGAATGGCTCACCGTTCCGATCGAGCGGCACAACCACATCAAAGACCCTCGGCGGACCGAAGACTACCTGCATGAGCTGGAATGCATTGGCGTCGATGAGTTGTTTGTAATCGGGACGGAGGGGCAGCGGCTTATCTTCATTGTCAGGATTGGTGCTGAGCAGTGTGTTCGATAGGCTGTCGCCAATATTGATGTCATTGACGGTGAGCGAGTAGCGGTTGACCGATTCGATGACCGCCTGCAAGGCCGCATTGTCTCGAATGGCGGAGGTGGCGAGTTCACGCAGTTCAGTGGGATTGTTGGGGTCTACTTTCTGATCTTTGAGTCCAGTTTCAAGAGCCCTTTGTAGGGCGAAGCGAATCTGGTTGGCCACCAGTTGGTTGGTTTCGTAGGACTGCGAGACGGCCGAGTGGAGCAGTTGGCTGACATACACCAGTGAGAGGAGCCCGGAGATGAGAAACACCAGGGCTGAGATGGCCAGCACGAGTTTGGTCTTCAGGCGCATTGAACGAGCGGTTCTCCAAATTACTTACCCTTGCCGGCTCTAAGCAAGGCGGCTTCTCTTGAAAGAAAAAGCCATTGAGCGGCTCGGTTTCCAATGTAAAGCAATTAGCGAGCCGCTTAGCTGGGTTGTTCTTCGCGGGCGCGACCGTACTCTTTGAGTTTATTGTGCAGAGTTTTCAGGCTCACGCCAAGAATTTCGGCAGCACGGGTCTTATTTTGCCCGGTGACCTCAAGGGTGCGGAGAATGAGAAGCCGCTCGGCCTCGTCCACGGTTGAACCTACGCGCACCGTCACCACGCTGTCATCCAACGTTTGTGCGGCGAGAAGCGGCGCCTTGCCGAATGCCGGCGGCAGATGGCCTGCATCCAGCGGTGCGCCATCAGGACAGAGGATGACTGCGCGCTCAATGGTGTTGCGCAATTCGCGCGCGTTGCCCGGCCAGTCATAAGCCAGCATGCGATCGAGGATGGAGGAGGCCATGCCGGAGACTCTGCGGTGGTGCTTGAGGTTCATTTCGGCCACCATGGATTCGGCCATGGGCGGCACATCTTCAAGGTGCTCGCGCAAGGGCGGCATATGAATGTTGAAGACGCTAAGCCGGTAGAAGAGGTCGGCGCGCAGGTGGCCTTGGGCAACGGCGGTACTGGGGTCGCGATTGGTAGCAGCCAGCACGCGCACATCGACATCTTGCTCGTTGCGGGCTCCGAGGCGGCGAATTTTGCGTTCTTCAAGCACACGCAGGAGCTTGGCCTGAGTGGCGATGGGCATCTCGCCGATTTCATCGAGTAGAAGCGAACCTCCTGAGGCGAGTTCGAAGCATCCAGCACGGCGCTCGACTGCGCCGGTGAAGGAGCCTTTCTCATGTCCAAAGATTTCGCTCTCGATGAGCGATTCAGGAATGGCGGCGCAGTTAACCGCAACGAAGGGGCGGGCTTTGCGAGGGCTTAGGTTGTGCAGTGTGCGCGCAACGAGTTCCTTGCCGGTGCCGCTCTCGCCGGTGATGAGGACAGAGACATTGGAGGGCGCAATTTGCTCGATGAGACCAAAGATTTCGCGCATAGAGCGGGAGTTTCCCACCAGGGAGCCGAGAACGCCGCTCTCGCGAAGACGCCGGCGGGCAACTTCAAGTTCGATCTGTGTGTCGCGCTGGCGCGTGGCGTTGGCCAGGATGGTGCGCAGACGGGTGGCGTCGACTGGCTTCGGCAGGAAATCGTAGGCACCGAGCTTCATGGCCTCCACCGCCAGTTCGATGGACCCCATGGCAGTGAGAACCACGACAGCCACGTTCGCGCTGACTCCAGAGGAATCTTCAGAGAGACGAGTAAGCAAGCCGATGCCATCGAGCCGCGGCATCTTCAGGTCAGTGACCACGATGTCGGGGGTCCAGGAGAGCGACTTCTCCCAACCCTCAATGCCGTCGGACGCAGTCTCAGTGCGGTATCCCCAGCCGGAGATTAGCTCGGCCAGCCCCATCAGGGCATTGGGTTCGTCTTCGACAATGAGCACCTTGACGGTGTTGGACATAAGTTGATCGAGCTCAACCTGCAACTTACTGTTTTACCACGCAGAGCATGGCGAGGCCGCGCTTAATCGCGATCACGGCCCCGGGTGGAATTATTGCGCCGGAGCGAGGGGAACGATATGCGGATCGCCATAGAGGGCACGCAGGGCATCAGTGCGGGCTGCAGAGTCCGCAGATGCTGCGACCGGTGGAGCTGCCAGAAACCAGGCGAAGCCGGAGTTCTGCGTCAGGGCCGCGGGCGCGGGGAGATCGCTGGAAAGCTCGACGCCAATCGGCTTATCGAGCGCGATTTGCGACAAAAACAGGCCGGCAGGGAAACGCGTGGAAAGCTGGTTCAAGCGGATTTCAAGTACGTCCGCATAGAGGTATCCGGGAAAGAAATCGCTGGGCATTCCCGGACTGACCAGACCTCCGCCGTCAGCACGGAATTCGGGCGCGGTGGCTTCCCACACCCAGACCAGGTTGTGCAGGCCGTCATGGTTAACGAGACGGTCGAAGAGTTGGCGGTAAAGCTCTGACGAGCCGCGAACACCTTTGCGGCCGGCCCACCAGAAATTTGCTCCGTTCGATTCGGGAAATGGATTCCAGAGGATGGCAACTCCCGCTTTGTCGAGCGCGCGGAGAGTTTCCGCAACGTCGTCGACCTGTTGGAGCCAGCGCCGGTTTAGAGTGCTGCCGGGGGTGAGCAGGTCATTCCATTCGAAATCAGTCAATTGGTTTTTGGCGTTCGCCGCAGCATCGTCGGTGGGACGGGATGGACGCCAACTTAGGCTGACGTCAGCGTGGGCCTTGTGGGTTCGGATGGCTTCCGCGGCGATGGGTTTGCGCGCTTCGGCGGAGACTGACCCGGTTGGCGAGGAGCCGAGATCGGTGGCGTAGATCGCCGGCTGTTTTCCGGTGGCCTGAAAGACGCTGGCTGTGGCGGCAGAGGGCGCGGTGGGATCGTTCTCCTGTCCGCTGAACACGGCTGTCCCGGGGGCGGCGTAGAGGCGCATCAGCAGGAGGCTGGCTTCATTCGTTGGGTTCGGGCTAACGAGATCCGCGGAGGGGATGTTGCCCAGGTGGTCGGTTGTGAATTTGCGCATGGCAGCCATTGGGACGGCCAGGCGCGGGTCGTCGCGATTCACCATACGCGGCGCGTGGTAGACGGAGATCACTCTGTCGAGAGGGTTTCCGGTGCGGATGATTTCGCTCCAGCACATGAAGTAAGCCCAACGGGGCTGCTTGTCTAGTATTTCGGGAGTGGGCAGGCCGCCGACCTCGGCAAGCGCGATGGGCTTGCCTGCGGCGAGAGCCAGCATGCTGGTGTAGTAGTCCTGTTTGAACTCGCCATAGATGTCCATGGTCACGACGTCAGCGTATTGCGCGCCGGGATAGTACTGGCTGATTGAAACCCAGTCTGGATTAGGTGCATTGACATTCCAGACCCACACGAGATTGTCGAGATGATGAACATTGACGAAGCGATCGTAGATCTGGCGATAGAGAGCGGCTGATCCATTTTTGCCAGGTCGGCCACCCCACCAGAACCAGCCGCCGTTCATCTCGTGGTACGGGCGAAAGAGCACCGGGACGTGAGCGTCGCGCAATTGACGCAGATAGCCAGCGACGACGTCTACCTGGGCGCACCAGCGGTTATAGAGCGGTGTGCCGGGGGTGAGGAGCTGCTGCCACTCGTAGTCAGTGAGATGGCCCTGGACGCTGTCGCGGAAGGTGACGGGCTCATCGTCAGTTGGGCGGACCTCATGCCAGGTGAGAGCAATGATCGAGCCATTTTGATATTGCCGCTTGACCTCTTCAATCATGGCGGTCCGTGAGAGTACGGAGTCTTTGTCGTCGCCTGCGGAGAAGCCGAAGTCTCCGCCAAAAAGACCTGGGTACTTGCCGGTGAGGTCGTACGCAAGGTCAGTCCAGCGCGAGCCGTCGTTGGGAAAATTGTGCTGGCCGGTGACCGTGCCCTGGCCGGAGATGGAATTGAGATAAGCAAGCAAGGCGTGTGCCTCGGGAGTGGCATGCGGGTTTACCGGTTCGGGGATTGGAGTGGCCGATTGCGCCAAGAGCGTCGGGAGCGCGTATCCAAAAAGAAGTGCCAATGTAGCTGCTGCAATCCGCAGGGTTTTCGTCCGCATGTTGGAGGCCTGACCTTTCGCGGAGCGAATTATATCTGATAGCGTTATCAGGGCGAAGTGACCGAGACGCCTGCGCCGAGCGGTCTGACGCTTCCTCAGGAAAGCGCTCGCAAGCCGCGACGGAGTTCTTCCGGACCTCCATTGGGCAGGAGGTTTTCGACCTCTTCGTGAACGCGGCTCCAGACTGGGGTGGCGCTCGCAAGCAGACTGCGACCTTTGTGGGTGAGCCTCAGGATGCGGCTGCGTCGATCGTTTGGGTCTGGAGACACTTTGACCAAGCCGCGACGTTCAAGGGGCTTCAAAGCGGCAGTGAGCGTGGTTCGATCCATTGCGAGCAGAGACGCTACTGGCCCCATGGGTGGAGGCTCGGGGCGATTGAGGGACATCAGGAGCGAAAACTGGCCGTTGGTCAGTTCGAAGGGGCGCAATGCGTCGTCGAAGCGCCGCGCCAAGGCACGCGCGGCACGCTGAACGTGAAGACAGAGACAGCAATCTCGCACGAGGAGCGTGGTCTCGTACGGAAGCAAATTCGTGCTTGACACGAAGCCAGATTAGTTGATATCAACGTATTTGTCAATGACCTCCCCCGGGACTTCCCCGGGACGCCCGCCCTAAGTGAGACAGGGTCCGACAAAGCATGAACCAGAGCGGCAATTCCTGCAGGGGCGGATTCGCCGGCTGAATAAAAAATAAAAATGCGGTGGCTGTCGAATTTCGGTCTCCCGGAACGACTATCTGATAACAGAACGAAGAGCTGCGGCTCTCTGATTGACACAAAGCAAGGAGGAGATGTCATGACACAACCGGTCGCGAGTCCAGAAAAACGCGTTGACTTTATGAACACATTTTGATTAAGTTGATTGGTAACCGCTCGGTTACGCGATTGGTGATCGAGATTCCCGGCAACCGCAGTTCCTCCCCAGCAAGATCGGAATGAACCGAACAATCCCATCGGAGGTCCGAGATGTCCTTTTTTCGCGATCTGAGAATTGCTATTCGTTCATTGTGGCGCGTTCGCGCGCTGTGGTTCACCGTCGCGGTGACTCTAGCGCTGGGTATTGGCGCGAATGCGGCCATCTTCAGCGTTGTGCGCGCGGTGCTGCTGCGTCCGCTGGTGAATCGCGATGAAGACCGATTGCTGTACGTGCGGCAAAGCGCGCCGGGTATCGGCGAGGCGAATGCAACGTTTTCGGTCCCCGAAATCATGGACATTGGCGGCAGTCTGAAGTCGATCAAGGAACTGGGCACATTTTCGGAGATCGATTTCACAATTGTCGGTCTGGGCACGCCGCGCGAGATTCCCGCAGGCGTGGTGGATGGGCACTATTTCGAAGTGATGGGGTTGAAGCCGGTGCTGGGGCGTCTGCTGGGTCCATCGGACGACGGGCAAAATGCAGCGGGAGCCGTGGTGCTGACGTATCACTTCTGGAAGACGTCTCTGCATTCCGATCCCAGCGTGTTGGGAAAGACGGTTCGTTTGGAGAGCTGCTGCGGCTCGCGTTCCGCAACCGTAGTGGGGGTCCTGGAACCTTCGGTGCCGTATCCGGTGGCGACGGAGATTATTGGCAACGTGGTGACCAGCCCGCATCATCTATCGGCAACCATGGTGACGGGGCGCGAGCATCGCATGACAGAGGTGTTTGCGCGGATGGCTCCGGGGGCAACGGTGGAGAGCGCGACAGCGGAACTCAAGACCGTATATGCCTCGATGCTTGCGGCACACCCGGAGGTATACAAACCCGAGGATCACTACAGAATCGATGTGACTCGCATGCACGACCAGATCAATGCACGCGCCAACACGATTTTGTGGATTCTGTTTGCAGCGTCAGGGTTGCTGTTTGTGATTGCGAGTTCGAATGTGGCGAACCTGGTGCTGGCGCGCACGGTGCGCAGAGAGCCGGAGCTGGCAGTGCGAGCGGCGCTGGGAGCAAGTACCGTAGTGCTGCGGCGCTCATTGTTGGCGGAGAGCCTGGTGCTGTGCGGGAGCGGGGCCGTGGCGGCGGTGATTCTAGCAGTGCCGATGGTGAAGGTGCTGGGCAAGTATGCGTCGCGCTTCTCCGTGCGCGCGAACGACCTGGCGCTCGACTTCAGCCTGGTGTGGTTTGGGATTGGGCTGGCGCTGGTAGCAGCGATCTTCCTGGCTTTCATCCCGAGGCTACCTTCAGCGAATGCGCCTCAGGGAGGGCTCACCGGACGTGGGGCGCGCGTGGCAGGAGGAAGTAGCCGGCGGTTGCGCGTGTTTGCTGTTACGCAGATCGCCGCGTCGTTCCTTCTGCTGGCCGGGGCATGTGTGCTGATGAAGACCCTGTTCGTGCTGGAGCAGACGCGGCCGCCGTTCGACGCCGCCAATGTGCTTGCAGTGAATTTGCCAGTGATGAACTACGGGAAAACGCCGCAGCAGGTGCAGGAGTTTTATCGGGACGTGAAAGACCGGATTGCTGCACTGCCGGGCGTGGAGCACGTGGCTACCGGTTTCAGCGTTCCGTGGCGTGACGAACAGGGATTGAACATCAGCTTCACTTTTGCCGCGTTGGGTGCGCGGCGGGCGGATGGCCAGGATTACCGCGCGAAGTTCCGCTCCGTGTCACCGGGATTCTTCGAAACCTTTGGAGTGCCGATCGTGAATGGCCGCGACTTTAATGACGGTGACAAGGACGGCTCGGAGCGCGTGGTGATCATCAGCCAGAGCCTTGCACAGTTGCTGTATCCGGGACAAAACGCAGTGAATCGCAAGCTGTGGTGGACTGATGGGGTGATGAAGTTTATCGGAATCAGCCAGGAGCCGCGAAGGATTATTGCCGTGGTTCCAGATTTCGACGATGAAAATATGATTCCGTCGCCGGCCATGACGATCTATCAGCCGACCAACCAGGAAGGATGGCAAAGCCGCCTGTTCGTGCGCGCGCACCAAGATCCATACGCGCTGGTCCCGGCGATTGCGCAGACCATTCACCATATGTCGGGGGACCAACCGGTGGAAAAGGCAAGCACGCTGGGAGATATTCGGGCAGAAGTGCTGACGCCGGACAAACTGAATGCGATTGTGTTTGGCGGATTCGCAGCAGTGGCGCTGCTGATCTCCATCGTGGGCGTGGCGGGCGTGCTCGCGTTTTCCGTGAGCAGTCGCACGCGCGAGTTCGGGATTCGGATGGCGATGGGCGCACTGCCGCGCAATATTCTCACAATTGTTCTGGGCGAAGGTGTGGCGATGGCCGGCATTGGAGTAGGCGCCGGCGTTGTGGTGGGTTTTGCGCTGACACGCGTCGTCGACAAATATGTAACGGGCATTCATCAGCCGGGGGCGCTTGCGTTTGTGGCGTCCGCCCTGGTGATTCTGGGTGCGGCGGTCATCGCTTCCGCGGTGCCTGCGGCGCGGGCTGCCCGAGTGAACGCTGTGGAAGCGCTGCGTGCGGAGTAAACAGCAGGGGCTTGAAGCGGATTATCCAGCCTTCTCTGTCAGTTCCGCCCAGCGGGCGTAAAGAGTGTCATTCTCGTGCTGTGCAGCATCGAGTTCTTTGAGGGCTTCCTGGAGGGCTGTCGCGTTGGTGGCTACGTCGGGGTGTTCGACGCGATCGCGTGCGGCGGCAAGGCGGGCGTCGGATACCTCGACGCGATGCTCGATGGTGGCGAATTCTCGAGCTTCAAGATAGGAGAGTTTTTTCTTCGTGGAGTTAGCCTGGCTGGGCGAGTTAGCCTTTGACTCAGGCTTAGATTGCGCTGCTTCGTTCTGCTCCGCCTCGTCCATTTCTTTGAGCCAGTCTTCCCACTGGGCGTAGTCGGCAAACTGGCCGGTGTGGCCGCGACCGTCCAGTCCCAGCACAATTGAAGCAACGCGGTTGAGTAGATAGCGGTCGTGTGTCACCAGGACCAGCGCTCCGGGAAAGTCGAGAAGGTTCTCTTCGAGGATTTCGAGGGTGGGAATGTCGAGATCGTTTGTTGGCTCGTCGAGGAGTAGAACGTCGGCCGGCTCCAACATGAGTTTCGCAATGAGCACGCGCGCCCTCTCTCCGCCAGAGAGATTGCGGACGGGCTGGTTGAGTTGCTCGCTGGTGAAGAGAAAGCGGGCGGCCCAACTGGCGACGTGCACGGTGCGGCCCTGATGGATGACTGAGTCACCTTCTGGGGCGAGGGCTCGGCGGAGGGTAAGACTCTCATCGAGTTCACGCATCTGGCTGAAATAGACCAGGCGTAGCGCATCGGCTCTGCGGATGGAGCCTTCGGCGGGTTCCATTTCGCCACGCAGCAGACGCAGAAGGGTGGTCTTTCCGCTGCCATTAGGGCCGACGAGGCCGACTTTCATGCCAGCCGTGAGGATGAAGTTGAGGCCCCTGAAGAGGACGCGGGGAGCAGAGTTAGCTGTGGTGGTGGGGGCAGCGTTCTCAGTAGTGTTTGCAGGGATCGCGCAGGTCACATCTTTGAACTCGACGAGGCGCTTGGTCTTGCGCTGGCTTGCTTCGAAATCAATGCCCGCCGAGTTGACAGTGGTACGGGAGTCCATTGCCGCGAGTTGTCCGATCATGGCGTTGGCTGTGTCGATGCGGGCCTTGGACTTGGTAGTACGGGCCTTGGGGCCGCGACGGAGCCACTCGATCTCAGTACGGACCTGGTTGCGGAGACTCTCCTGTTGTTTGCTCTGCGACTCAAGATAGGCCTGCTTCTCTTCCAGAAAACGGCTGAAGGTCCCCTTGACCCGGAAAAGGCCGTCTGCAAAGACGCGATTAAGTTCGACGATCTGGCTGGATGTCGACTCGAGGAAGTAGCGATCGTGGCTGACGGTGACGGCGGCGAACGACGAAGCGCGGAGTAGCTCTTCAAGCCACTCGATGCCATTCAGATCGAGGTGGTTGGTGGGCTCATCAAGAAGCAGAACCTCGGGCTCAATAACCATGGCCTCCGTGATGGCGAGGCGCTTACGCCATCCGCCGGAGAGCGAGGCTGCTTCGGCGTTCAGGTCGGCGAATCCGGCGCGGCCTGTCAGTTCGCGCAGTCGGCCTTCACGCTCGGACTCATTGACATGGGCGATGGCGAGAGCGGCTTCGAGCACCTGTCGGACGGTGAGGCCAGGGGCGAAACGCGAGTCCTGGGGGACATAGGCGGCGCGGGCGCGCTTGCGAACCGCGAGTTCGCCGGAATCCGGCTCGACCTGGCCGGCAAGGAGGGCCAGAAGCGTGGACTTGCCTGCGCCGTTGGGGCCGATGAGGCCGATGCGGTCGCCGTCCTCAACTGTGAGGGAGATGTTGTGAAAAAGCGGCTTGGCGCCAAATTGTTTGGTTACTGATTGTGCATTGAGAATCGGTGGCATCTCTTCAAGATTACTTGGTCGCGCTGCTTCAGAGAAGGATGTACGTCTGCGGGGGAGGGGATAGATGGTTACGAGTGAGTTACTTCGGCAGGGGCTTATGTTACTTCACGAGTGACTGACGAGAGCCAATGGATGAACCCGAACGTGACCCGAAAGGTGTATCGTGTGATTCCTCGGTGGAAGGTAATAATACTCGCGGGGGAAAGCGGTCTTGACGACTATTACACTCTACAAGCCAAATGGCGACCCGATTACGTATATGGAGCCCACAAATGTAAATGTGGAAAGCGGAGTTGTAACTTTCTATTGGGTTAAAGAGATATCGGGTAAGGCACAGAAGATTATGACCAACCTCCCATTCTTGATTCAACATGATGTTATGGGTCATTGACGGGGCGAATCTCGACGTTTCCGAAATGCGATTGCATGTGCTGATAGGTCATCTCGATCAATATTAATTAAAGAACTCGTTGAAGCTTAATGCAAAGCCTCTCGAACCCGAGGGGCTTTCGTGTGTCAGGACAAGAATCGAATTTGCGGGATGCCGCTGGGATTGGCGAGATGGCGGCATGCGAGTCACAGGGCCTAAACTATGGCCATGCTGGACTACGAGATTTCTCCGGTTGAGGCCGCGGCGCTGCTAGCCGAAGGTAAGGCCAGACTTATCGATGTGCGGGAGCCATGGGAGTTCGCCACGTCACGTGTCACGGGCAGCGTGGAGATGCCCATGGGCGATGTGCCGGCGCGCGCACACCAGGAGCTTGACCCCGACGAACGCCTCATGGTGATGTGCCACCACGGGGTCCGTTCGATGAATGTGACCGTATGGCTGCGCAACCAGGGATTCGAGCAGGCACAGAGTGTGCGCGGAGGCATTGATGCGTGGTCGGCCGAAGTGGATGCGACTGTGCCGCGCTACTAGGCCTTCTCATGGACGCCCCTAGCGGCCGAAGGAATAGGTGACCTGGAAGAGGCCGTTGTCGATGCCGGGGTTTTCCGTTGCTGTTTCATGATTTGAGATGTGGTGGTAACGGTACTCAGCGCGGATAGAGCGGGTTTTGGAGCGAAATAGCTCGACTCCGGCTCCCAGATCGAAGGTGAAGTTGAAGGAACCGGCCTGAAACTGTGGGATGGGCTGCGTGGAATACATGTATCCCCCATGGCCGCTGAAGAAGGGCTGGATCTTTTTGCGGGGCAGGAAGTTCCACTGCATTCCAACCGGGGAGATGGCTTCTCCGATGGTCCAGCGGCGGCCGCAGGTTACGGTCTCGTTGCCGCTATAGACAATTCCCCCGCCGAGGGTAACTGAGTAGTTTTGCGATCCGGGGATGCAGGGGCCTGGCTGAATTTGGGTGTCTGTGAACGTAATCGCAACTGGAGATGTCTGATTGATAACGATGTTCATTACCGGGTCGCTCTCAAGAGCTACCGGAAGGATCTCTCCGCTGTATTGCCAGTTGATGATTCGGTTGGTAAAGAGCCGGCGGTTGTAGCCGACGCCGATTTCGAGGAGCTTTCGATTGTCGGCAACGCCCAGCAGGATATGGCTTGAGTCGTTGGAGTAGTCGCCAAATATGGAGAAGGTATTCCTGCGCGCGAAATACGGACTGGTGTCCGGGGATTGGGCCATGACCATTTGTGCCAAGAAGAAAAGGCTGAGAATAATGGAGAGAGTGCGAGCAGTTGAAACGGATAGCACACGCGTAGCTCCGGTTCTGAGCAACAGGACGCCTCACTTTCATTAAGGGACTGAAATCAAATGGAAGGCCTATACTTTTGCTTTGACTTCTGAATCCATTTTAGGGGAGCAATGCCATGTCCTTATCCGCAGTTGAATATGCACGCCAGAATCACCCCCGTTTTCTTCATGAGTTGAAAGCCCTGCTACGCATTCCGTCGGTGTCTACTTTACCCGAGCACAAGGGAGACTGTCATTTTGCGGCGGAAGTGCTGGCGGCTGAACTGTCGCGGATCGGCATGGAAAATGTGCGGATCATTGAGACAACTGGGAAAACAGAGGGGCATCCGCTGGTATATGCCGACTGGCTGCATGCCGCGGGCAAACCCACCGTGCTGGCTTACGGACACTACGACGTGCAGCCGCCCGATCCGCTGGATGAGTGGTTGTCGCCGCCATTCGAGCCCACGGAGCGCAACGGGAACCTGTATGCGCGCGGTGCGGTTGACGACAAGGGCCAGATGTACATGCACATCAAGGCGCTGGAGTCACTACTGGCAACCACTGGAAAGCTGCCGTTGAATGTACGCGTGCTGCTGGAGGGCGAGGAAGAAGTCGGCGGGGAGGGAATTGCGCGTTACGTGGCTTCAAAGCCCGCTGAACTGAAGGCCGACTTTGCGCTGGTGTCGGACACTGAGTTGTTTGCGCCGGAGCTGCCCACGCTGTGCGTGGGCCTTCGGGGCATGATTTACACCGAGCTTGAGGTTCGCGGCGCGAAGACGGATCTGCATTCCGGCATGTACGGGGGCGCGGCGCCCAATCCGTTCGTCGCCTTAGCTCAGATTATTGCGGGTCTGAAGGATGTGCACGGACACATTCTCATCCCCGGATTTTACGACGACATTATTCCGCCTAGCGCCGAAGAACTGGCCGCATGGCGCAGCCTGCCTTTTGACGAAGAGCATTACCGCGTAACGGAAGTTGGAGCGCGACAACTGGTGGGCGAAGAGGGTTTCAGCGTTCTGGAGCGTACCTGGGCGCGACCGACGGTGGATGTACACGGCATTCCCGGAGGGTTTACGGGCGCGGGCGCGAAGACGGTGATTCCGGCCAAGGCAACGGCGAAGGTATCCATGCGGCTGGTGCCGGGCATGACGCCGGCCAAGGCGTTCGCGCAATACAAAAACTATGTGGAAGAGATTGCGCCAGCGGGCGTGGATGTGGAGGTGCGGTTGATCCACTCTGGCGACCCATGCCTAATTCCGGTGGATAACCCCTATATCCGGGCGGCCACGCGCGCACTGCACGAGGTTTGGGGCAAGGACACGGTGTTTATACGGTCGGGTGGGTCGATTCCGATTGTTGGAGACTTTGCACGGCACCTGAATTTGCCCAGCGTGATGATGGGTTTCGGATTGCCAGACGATAACCTGCATGCACCCAATGAGAAGTTTCACCTGAAGAATTTCGAATTGGGTATCAAGTCGCTGATTCGTTTTCTGGAGGAGGCGGGCAGTTGAAGCCGGGAGGCTGCCAGAAAACTAGGGATGTCGCTGGATTTGTACTGGCCGGGGGCGAATCCCGGCGGATGGGCACGGACAAGGCGCTGGTCGAATTTGCCGGACGACCACTGGTGGAGCGAGCTCTGGAAATTCTGCGGCAGGCCGGGCTTGAGCCGCGAATTGCGGGCGCTCGATCGCCCCACTCCCGAACCTCTCTCGAGGTCTTTGCGCCTATTGTGGAAGATGCTGAACACGGCCGAGGGCCACTGAGCGGAATCTGCGGGTCTATGGGCGCAATGACCGCGCGCAGGGTTGTGTTTCTGTCCGTCGATCTGCCTCTTGTGCCTCCGTCTCTTATTGATTTTCTAATACATCACGCGGAAATTACGCGGCGGATGGTGACGATTTCTTCGGTGAATGGATTTGCGCAGACTTTCCCGGCGGTGGTGGACCGGGCGGCCTTGCCTGCGTTGCGGAATGAGCTTGACGGTGGACGGGGAGGATGCTTGGCTGGGTTCAACGCCGCGGTTGCGAGCCGAGGTGAAACCGTCTCAGTGATTCCCGTTGAACAGGTGGTTCAGGCAGGGCAGCTAGCACACCCGGAAGGATTGCCCGCGGCGCGCTGGTTTCTGAATGTCAACACTCCCGAAGACCTCCGCCGGGCGGAAGCGAGCTGGCATCGGGTAATCTGATTGCACGAGCATGTCAGACTCTCTCCCCATTCCGGAGCGTGCCGAAACTCTCATTTCCCAGATAGCGGAGACGCTTGCAGAGACGCAAGGCTCTGAGCGGGAGGATGAGCGGGCGTTCCCTGAGCCGGCGATGGGCGAGACGATGATCTCCTTCAGCCATGTCTCCATGTCGTTCGACGAACGGAAGGTACTGGACAACGTGAGCTTCTCAGTGAACCGAGGGCAGACGCTTTGCATCCTGGGGCGTAGCGGAGTGGGGAAATCGGTGGCCCTGCGAATACTGATGGGGTTTCTGAAGCCGCAGGTGGGATCGATTCGGGTTGAGGGTGAGGAGATCAACGGCCTCAGCGAAGAGGGGATGCGCGCGATTCGCAAGCGCGTAACGATGGTCTTCCAGAACGGCGCACTCTTCGATTCAATGAGCGTGCGGGAAAACATTGCGTTTCCATTACGCGAGCGCGGCGGGTTGGACGAGGACCAGATTCAGCAGATCGTCGACCGGTTGATCGGGCTAGTGGGCGCCGAAGACGTTACGGATGCGCTCCCGGCCAGCCTTTCCACGGGTCGCAAACGGGCGGTGGCCATGGCCCGCGCGCTGGCGGCACAACCGGAGGTGGTGCTATACGATGAGCCGACGACGATGGTGGACCCGATCATTGCCCGTCGTTTAGGTGACCTGATTCAGCGCCTGAAACAGCAGTTAGGCTTTACCAGCATTGTGGTGACGCACGATATGCGATTTGCCGAACGGCTAGCGGACGTGGTGCTCTTTCTGGACCAGGGGAAGGCTAGGTTTTTCGGGCCGCTGAAGGATTTTCTGGCGTCCACCGATCCGCACCTTCAGCAGTTCCTGGCCTTGGACGCCTACGTATTGCCTTCGGAATGAATGCCTTTTCATATTGAAACAAAAAACATGCATAATTTCTCTTGCAGGGAAGTGTCTTCGCAAGCGATCCTAGGAGTGTCGGTATTCCAGTTGAGCTTTGCTGGAACGGCGGATGATGTGGACCGCGGAATGGATTCCCCAATCTGAGCCGGGTGCCGAAATGCCTTCCCTATCAACAACTTTGATCGGAGGCTCGGGTTCAACACAGTAACCTGAAATTGCAATTAAGTTTTCAAAGGTTCCATCGGATCCACCGAAGCGCCATTATTCGCTCCGCAAGCGAACTGCGACAGGCTAGGTTTTCGCAGTTGTCTGACGGAGTCTCGATTCAGGCAGATAAGATAATTGTTGGCTGGGTGCGTTAAGAGAAACGCAGCTGACTTCTGGCAACGAAGAGCGTTGGGTTTTCGAAGGCAACCCAAGAAGCTGCGAAGGATTCCAAATAGTCAGCTTCTGGTCTGTGTCGCGTTCAATTTTCGTCTTCTTGCCTGGTTCTGTCGAAGCAAGACATGCCCAAACTGCTCGTTGGGGTTTTGAACATTTGAGGTCAGCGGACGCATGGCGACATCGGAATTCTGGCAGAGAGTTTCCGCATCCATGTCCTCCTCCGCCGATTGGGCTGGAGGAACCGTAACTCAGTCACCTCGCGCCATGCGAGGTACGGCAAGGCTCTGGATGAGTTTGGATGCCGTGACAGTTCTTGGGTCGGCGGTGCTTGCTACGCTCTTCGAGTTCCACGCCGGACCGCTGGCCGGTGCAAGAGAGTTCTGGCATGGAACTCTCATTCAAGGTCGCTCCATGAGCATTTTGCTGGCGCTGGTGTGTGGATTCACGATCGCGCTAATGGTTACCAGCCGCCGTTTGCATCTGTACACCCCAACACGTTTGACCAGTTATCTACACGAGCAGAGACTCAGTGTTCAGGCGTGCTTTACTTCTGGCCTGCTGCTTACCGGCACACTCTACTTGGTTCATGCAGCGGACATACCGCGTAGCATCGTCTTGACTACGGTGGGGATGGTTACCATCGCCCTGAGCCTGCGCCGCTTGATTTACAGATCATTCATCAATCGGCTGTTCGAGCGCGGAGTGGGTACACGGAATGTGCTCATTGTGGGCACTGGACCCGAGGCGCATGCGCTGCGCCATCATCTGGATAGTATCCGGCATCTTGGTTACACCTTCAAGGGCTTCATCGATTTTCCCGGTTCGAAACCTGAATTCATGACATCTTCCGGGGACGTGGTGGGTTCGCTGGAAACGATGTTCGAGCACGCCCGCCAACATTTTGTCGACGAGATATTCTTTACCACGCCCTGCGAGCGGAGAATGGTCCAGGAGGTTCTTGAGCAAGCGCGTATTCATGGAGTTGATTTGCGCGTGGTTCCCGACATGTACGGTGGCCTGGCTTGGAACACTCCCATTGAATACGTGGGCCAGTTTCCAACAATTCCGCTGCACCGAGGATATGTGCCAGAGGTAGGCCTGGTGCTCAAGCGGGGCTTGGACATTGTGTTTTCCATCCTGGTGCTGGTTCTCTTTGCGCCTGTGTTTGCGGCTGTTGCAATTGCAGTCAAGATGGACTCACGCGGTCCGATTCTCTACTGGTCGGAACGGATCGGGAAGAGGGGGCGTGTTTTCCGCTGCACCAAGTTTCGCACCATGGTCCGCGATGCAGAGCGCCGCCGCGCCGACGTGATGCACATGAATGAGCGGGATGGGGTGCTGTTCAAGATATCGAACGATCCCCGGATCACTCCGTTGGGTCGTTTTCTGCGCAAATATTCGCTCGACGAACTCCCCCAGTTCTACAACGTTCTGCGCGGCGACATGAGCATTGTGGGCCCGCGGCCGCCGATTGCGAGCGAAGTGAAGGAATACAAGCTGAGCCACCTGCGCCGGCTGGATGTGACCCCCGGCATTACCGGTCTTTGGCAGGTGCAGGCGCGCCAGGACCCTTCGTTCGATAACTATATTTCGCTGGATGTAACCTATATTGAGAATTGGAGCATGTGGCTGGATCTGAAGATTATCGCGCGGACAATCGGTGTGGTGTTTGCGGGAACTGGCGTGTAAACGCGGTCTCCGGCTGCTCCTTCCCCATGGGATTAAACTGAAAGTGTGAAGATCGCACTGGCTCAGATCAATCCAACGGTTGGGGACTTCAACGGAAATCTAGAGAAGATTGTTGCTGTAAGCCGTCGGGCGGCCCTCCTGGGCGCTCGGTTGACCGTGTTCTCCGAATTGGCAATCTGTGGCTATCCGCCCGCAGATTTTCTGGAAAAGCCCTGTTTCCTAGCGCGCTGCCGCACGGCTGTGGATGAACTGGCCGCAGCTACCGGCGACTTGCCGACTGCGGTATTGGCGGGTGTGGCGCTGGCTGCCGGAGGGGATACGGGCAAGCCTGCCGTGAATGCCGCGGTTCTAATGGATAAAGGTCAACTGCTCCTCGAGCAGCACAAACGGTTGCTGCCGTTTTACGACGTCTTCGATGAGCAGCGTTATTTTGTGGCCGCCTCCCGTCCGCAGAAGGTGGTGGAGCTGGACGGGGTTCGGCTTGCCATCACCATCTGCGAGGACGCGTGGAACGACAAGAACTTCTGGCACCGGCGGCTTTACAAAGTTGATCCGATGGAAGAGATGATGAGCCAGAATCCCGCACTGCACATTAACCTATCGTCGTCTCCGTTCTGGCACTCGAAGCGCGCTATTCGGCACAGGATGCTGGCGGCTATTGCCGAACGAGACGGCATTCCGGTGCTGATGTGCAACCAGGTGGGTGGCAACGACAGCCTCATCTTCGATGGCTCCTCTCTGGCTCTTAATGCGCACGGGGAGTTGATTGCGCAAGCTGCTTCGTTCGCTGAGGATCTGGTGGTGTTTGACCCGTTTGAGGCGCCGGCGCTCACAACACCCACGACTAATGGAGATGAGGACGAGAACGCCGCGGCTTACCAGGCGCTGGTGCTGGGTACACGCGATTACGTCCACAAATGCGGCTTTCGCAAAGCTCTTGTAGGGTTGAGCGGCGGCATCGACTCGGCACTGGTGGCGGCCATTGCAAAAGATGCGCTGGGCGCTGAAAACGTGCTGGGGATCGGAATGCCCAGCCCTTATTCGTCGCAAGGTTCAATCGACGATAGCCGGAAGCTTGCCGCAAATCTTGGGATTCGATACGAGGTGATCGGCATCGACGGCCTGTTTGGGGAATATGCGCGCGCGCTGGACCCGCTATTTGCCGGAATGAAGCCAGATACGACAGAGGAAAACATTCAATCGCGAATACGTGGGTGTCTGCTGATGGCACTCTCCAACAAGTTCTCCGCCCTGGTTTTAACCACGGGAAACAAATCGGAGATGGCGGTGGGGTATTGCACACTCTATGGCGATATGGTGGGTGCCCTCGCAGTGATTGGCGACTTGGTGAAGACGCGCGTGTATGCAGTCTGCCGGTGGTTGAACCGCGACGGCGAGGTAATTCCATATGCAGTGCTGGAGAAACCGCCCTCGGCCGAGTTGCGGCCGGACCAGAAAGATACGGACTCCCTGCCACCTTACGAGGTGCTGGATCCGATTCTGGAAGCCTATGTGGAGCGCTATGAAACACCGGAACGCATCGCCGAAACGCACGGATTTCCTCTGGAACTCGTCCAACAAGTGGTGCGGCTTGTGGAGCGCTCTGAGTACAAACGCCAGCAGGCTGCACCGGTCCTGAAGGTGACCTCAAAATCATTTGGGATGGGCCGCAGATTCCCCATCGCCGTCAAAGTGCAGGTGTAAACCGTCAAATCGCAGGTGTAAGCTAACTTTTGGGAGTCCTTCCCGCAGTTTAAGGAGAATCAGCTTGATTTGTTTGTCTGCCCGTTTTGCCAGCGTGTTCACGCTGGCTGCATTATCGCTATCCTTCCATGCGGTCTCAGCTCAGCAGAATGTGCCCGCCGCGCCCGCTCAGGAGCCCGCCACTGCCGCTCCATCGGCTCCCGCTCCGGCAGGACCGCCGGTGTTTCCCAAGCCCAATCCGGAAAACTTCAACGCGCCAAGCCCAACGAAAGAGACCATCGACGCTTTCATTCAGGCAAGCTGGGGTTATGACGACACTCGCATGTGGCAAGTACAAGCAATTCTGAAGACGCCGGTTGAGGGCCTGAGCAAAGTCGTGCTCCTGGTGGGAGACAAGACGGGCAAGCAGAAGCCCTCAGCGATCCAGTTCTTTGCGCTTCCCGATGGGAAACATATTATTGCCGGCGATGAAGTACTTCCCTTTGGCGATCACCCCTATGCGGAGAACCGTGCGATTGTGCAGCAGAGGGCTGATGGGCCCTATCGCGGCTCGGCCATGAAGGATTTGGAGATCGTTGAGTTCGCAGACTTCCAATGCCCGCACTGCAAAGACGCGCAGGCCAATATGGAAAAGTTGGCAACCGATTTTCCCAAGGCACGGATTGTATTTGAGAACTACCCGTTGAAGCGCCTCCACCCTTCAGCCGAGAAGGCGGCCGGCTACGGCATCTGCGTCGCCAAGGCGGGCGGCAGTGATGCCTTCTTCCAGTTCGCGTCAGCCGTTTTCGATGGGCAGGATGGGCTGGCTACGGCGGATGGGGCTACATTGACTCTGAATAGCGCGGTAACCAAGGCAGGGCAAGATCCGGTAAAGGTTGCTGCCTGCGCAACGGCACCACAGACAGTTGCTGCCGTCGATGCATCAGTAAAGCTGGCCCAGGATCTGAATATCGAACAGACACCGACGCTGTTAGTGAATGGACGCCAGGTACCGATCGGCGGAGTTCCCTACGACACGATCAAGCAAATCGTCGAATATCAGGAAAAGCTGGACGGTCTAACGAAGTAAGGCCAAAGAGGCAGGACAAACCCGGAAGAGACAGCCCCCGGTCGAATGCGATCACTTGAATCAAGGATCGCATTGGACCGGGGGCTACTTTTGATTTCGACCGCATTGAAGAACTCGCTTAAGTTATGGCGCTTCAGGGGCAGTGGATTCCGGGCTCTTCGCATTGGCGCCAAAGCGTTGATAGTCTCGGAACTCCATCGCATTCATCAGCACTTCGTGCTTTCCTTTTCTTAATTGAAGCTCTGCGCTCACCGGCATCAGGTACTTAAGCCCATTGATCGAGACATAGTCGTAGTCCACGGCAATAGATGTGGCTTGGGTGGGTAGGTCCGGTGGAAGATTGTCGGCGCTCAATGTGACGCGGCGGGGGCGTCGCGTGGTGTTGTCGATGAAGACCTGGCCACTGAAGCCAACGATCAGTTGTTTACCGTTGATCCCGGTTACGGAAAACGTAGAATTGGTGCGATCGACGCGATAGTTATAGACTTGGACTGTTCCTCCACTTAGTGAGTCAGTCTCCTTCCACTGGAAATCGGCCTTGGACGCATTGCGAAAGACTGCCTGGAGAATGCCGCCGAATTCTCCAGCCGAAAAGATGCCCTTCATCGCTCCGCGATCGGTATGGCTGGCGTTGCCATTCATTTCAAGCATGGTGCGCGTTTCCATTTTGTCGCGATAGCTCAGCAACTCAACAAGCGTGTCAATCGACTTCCATCGTCCCTCTCCATTCATGTCGACAAAGCGTTTGGTCACTTCGGTGCACACAAAGCTGGGCAGGACTTCGTTGTAACTCAGGGCATGCTCTCTGGCATCTTCAAGGAGCAGATGCGCATCGTCCTGCGCTGGTGGTGGAGCGGGTTTCGCGAGCGCGGCGATGGCTAACTGATTCGGAGCGTGAGGTGTGGTTTGGATGGAATCACTTCCTGCGCCCGCGGTGATGTCGGCGATTTCGAGACCCTGTGACCCGGTGTTAGCGGATTCGATGCCGGGAGTCCGCGCGATAGTGAAGGTCCCTGATTGCTCCGCCGTTTTAGTGCCTTGGCTGAGATAGGCTTTGAATTCATAGTTGCCGGGCGCAAGTGAGTGGGACTTGACGCTGGCCAGATACGGCATTGCAGCATGAACGCCATCCGCCTGCAACAGCGACGTGCGGTGGCCCGGCTTGCCATTGTGCATCAGCTCCATTTCAAGCTTCATGGGCTCGTCCGCAGCAGGATCTGGATGGAGGATGAAAAACATCGACACGTCGCTGGCGCTGGCGGGCAACTCACCATCGAGGTTGGGAGTCACTTTCTGATGTTCATAGCGAAGGGGCTCCAAAGGATCGTCGTCTTCTTCGTGGGAGCCGGCCATGGTGCGCACCAGGACCATATCGCTGAGTGAGACCGCGCCGGCCAGGTCTGGAATTTCGAAGTCCATTCGCTCTGCGCCTGCTTTGCCGCTGTTCTGGTCGAAGACCGCAACCTCCATAGTGTACTTGCCGGGAACGGAGATGAAGTGCCGCTGCATGGAGATGGTCGCCGAGTGGTCGTGATCCAGTGTCTCCTTTGCGCCGCGCTTGGTGGTGTCCTGGCTGTAATGCTCGATCACCACTCCGCTCATATCCTTGATCTGCGCAACGATGGACACATGAGCAGAAGAGAGATGACTGTTCGCGTCAGTCTTTGTTGCCAATTCAGAGAGAGGCACCTCAACCGCGAGCGTGTTGCTGTTTCCGTCTGGCAAGTCGCCAAAACGCAGAACTGCCGCGTGAAACTTGAGGTCGGTCGGCAATTGGGCTTCGGCAATGGACTTGAGCAAAGGTGCCTCAAAGGGCTGGATTCCGCTGTCGGTGCCGCTCGCCAGCGCAAAGTACCCGGTCTTAGTTTGGATGTTCAGCCCGGCGCGCATTGGTTTTATGGCAATCGTGCGATATTTTCCGTCATATTCCTTGAACGGAGGAACATAGGAAGCTTGATAGTAGGTGGTCAGATCCTGCACCATCTGCTGCAGCGGCTTGCCCGAGGGGTTCTGCCCATCGATATAAGCGCCTCCTGTAGCTTTCGAGAAGTCCGCCATGGGGCTCTTACTATCGGCAAATGGGTTGGTCAGATCTTCAACCCCGTTGCGCATGAAATCGGTCATCACCGCAATATCGTCCTGTGAGTTCCACCCACCAGTAGCGGAGGGGTTTCCTGTACGGGGTAGGCTACTCTCCTGCTGCATGGGTGGCGGCGAACTCGTGGTCTTGCCATTAACCGTGCTCGAAATCGTATTGGTGTCGTACGGAGCTGGGGCGCTCCACAAGGCATTCGCGTTGTCGCCTTGCCCTTGATCACTCACCGCATCCATGTCGATGGTATAAACGGTTACTCCCGCCTGGGTTGCGGCGCCGGCGATGGTTGTGAGCATCTTCTTTGAGGCTGGATCCAGCTGCCGATTTTGCGTGAAATAGATCAGGGCTTTTCTATCGCCGATGGGCTGTTGCGATTTCACGAGGGCGAGCAGACCGGCAAACGACAACCGTGCGTGCTGCTCCTGCGCAATTGCCTGCGAATTGTTGAGAGCGGCCAACAGGGCCTGCGCACGTGCGCGTTCTTTCACGTCCACATGGCGTCCGGAAAAGTCGACGCCCGTCTGCGCAATCGCAATCAGGTCTTTTTCGGCTCCGGATGCGGCTTTGGTCTTATCTTCATCGGCGTCCTTGTCGTTCACGATGTTCACCGCGAGGCTGAGCGTGGAGGTCAAGGCCATGGGTTCGCTCTCGGTGACTATATGAACAGCCTGCTCCACCGCCTGGCGGTCTTCAGTAAATCCCAGCAGCAGCCGCAGCCGGCTCCTGAAGTCGAGAACGGCAAAAGAATATCCTTGAGCCGGCAGCACACTTAGAATCTTCTCCGCAATGATCCGCGCACTCCTGGCCGTGGGACCATGGAATGGATCAAACAGCAGCGTGATCATATGGCCTCTGTTTGCAGCTGCCTCTCCGCTCACAAGACGAAACCCAGTCAGCTTGACCGGAACATTGTCGTCAGTGACCACCAGGTCTTCCGGCTTCAGGTCGAGGACGGCCTTGTTCCGTTTGTCGTGGA
>JBEKPF010000013.1:0-85506 GCA_049521035.1 Occallatibacter sp.
TCAGATCGGCGAAGTAGCCCACCTTGTGCAGCCGGCGCTTGTTGTAGCTGACCCCAGTCTCCATCAGAAGCCCGGATACCCGGTTCTTCATCTGCACCGTCTGCCTGACCAGCAGGTTCCGGTAGCGAAGCGTTCGGCGTCGATCCCGGATCTCGGTCGGAGCCATGTGGCACTCGGGCAGGAAGTCGCAGCGCAGGCAGTCGGCAATCTTGGCGGCATCGATCTTGTCGTTCTTCTTCTTGGCTGCCGCGATCGCTCGCAGCATCAAAGGATGCGCTACCTTGACCTTATCCGCGTGAGGAAGCGGATGATCGTAGATCCAGCCGGTGAAGATCGTCGCTTCCATGGCGAAAATCCGCGGTCAGACCGACGTAGTTCCGAGGTGCCGAGGTCCGGACGTCGGCACTTCAAAACCTCCTTCTCTTCGAAGATTACGCCCGGCGAATGCGCGCCGTCGCGGCTGAACTTACCCTGAAGCGGATGCACAGTACTTTCGCAAACGAGCGGCCCTAAAAAGGCGTCGATGTTGCTCCCTCGCGCCGTTATGCGGCGACATCTTCCATCACGCCTCACCGTTGCATCCACCACAGAACGCTGCACCGAGCAATGAAGGGATTAGGTTCCAGATGCTCTTACAAATCAATTAAACGGCGGCGCTGGCGATACCTTGGCATTCGGATTCTTCCCAAAGAGTGCGCAACACTCTTTGCGGATATGTCCAATTCATACTGTGGTCTTGGCCGATACCTTCGTCCAATAGACCCGTCGTCGCACTTCTGGCAATCTCGGTTTGCAAGGTCACTCGCCCTGACATGAAAGCGACTAGCAGGCGGAAGGCAGAAGTAGACCGAACGAGAACACGCACGTGCCCACGCCTATTCGATTTGAGAGGAGAATGAAATGGCATCAAAGGGAAAAGTTTTGGTGCTAGTTTCCAGCGGACATGGCTTACCGCTGGAAAATGGCGGATGTTATCGCGGTGCGGGCTATTACCTGAACGAGTTGACGGTTCCGGTCCGCGCCCTCATGCAAGAAGGCTATGAGATCACTTTTTCCAACCCCAAGGGCAGCACGCCGCAACTGGACCTCCATTCCGCTGTCCCCGATTTCTTCGGCGGGGATGAGGGTAGGCTCCATGATTATTTCGAATTCCGCGACAGCCTGACTGGCCTCAGAAATCCAACTCGCATCTCGGATGTCGTTGCATCGGGCCTGGATCAGTACGACGCTGTTTTCGTTCCCGGCGGCCATGGTCCAATGATCGATCTTCTCGATGATCCCAACGCGGGAATCGTGTTGAGGCATTTCCATGAAACATCCAAGCCCACTGCGGTGCTTTGCCATGGCCCGATTTCACTACTCTCCGCGCTTCCCGAATCGAAGGAGTTTGTCGCCGCGCTGTCGGCGGGCGATACCGCTGGAGCACAAGCCAAAGCCAAAGGATGGATCTATGCCGGATATAAGATGACGATTTTTTCGACAGCGGAAGAGCAGCAGCGGGAACCAATTGAGATTAGCGGTAAGGTTCTCTTCTACCCGGACTTTGCCTTGCGCACGGCGGGCGGTGACGTGACTGTGGCCGCTCCGTGGCAGAGCTATGTCCTTCAGGATCGCGAGTTGATCTCGGGTCAAAACCCGTTCTCGGACGAGGCGCTTCTGAAGCTTCTTCTACCGGCACTCGAAGCGAAGAAGACAGTGACTGTGTAAGGGGGCTGGCCCATCCTCCATTGGATCGAGTCTTCGCTACTAACGAGCGAGGCTGGGCCACTCATCGCTCATCGCTGTTCGACTCCCGCTGACCAGACGCAAGTTGCGAAGCATGGGTTGTGTTTGTTCATTTGCGCCGCTATTTGGGAGCAGGAACCGCTAATTCGAAATGCCGGCATTTCGTCCAAGTGGAAAGTCCCGACTGGAAGTCAGCGCACCTAGTGTTCTTTCATTTGCGATTGTATCCGGTGGCCTGAACAATGATTGATTCTGGCGTATTGAGACTATGGCTTTGAAGCGCGGCGGGCAGGTTCAAGAAGAAAGTTGCACCGCGTCCAGCGGCGGCCTCGGCCCACAAGCGCCCACCATGCGACTCAACGATTGAGCGGCTGATACGAAGCCCCATGCCGGTGCCGTGCGGTTTGGTTGTGAAGAACGGGTCGAAGATTTGTTCCGCGAGTTGCGGCGGAAACCCTGGCCCAGTATCGCTGACAGAAACAAGAATTTGCTGGTTTTCAGCTCGCTGCGACATGATGATCAATTCTCGGATTCCTTCAACGTCCTTCATCGCTTCGATGCTGTTGACGATTAGATTCATCGCGACCTGCTGCAATTGCACGCGATCTCCGACGATTTGAGGAAGATCGGCTGCCAGTTCCGTCCGGACCGATATGTTGTATCGCGCCGCCTGATCGCGCAACAGGGCGACCGTTTCTGGAATGATCTCGTTCACATTCAGACTCTCCTGGTTCGGGACACCCTTCTCGAATTGCGAGCGGATCCGGGCAATGATTCCAGCAGCACGTTGTGCATCCCTTGCAATTCTGGTGACAGCGGTGCGCACCAGATCGAGATCGGGCTTATCGCTGCCGAGGCTTCGCAGGCAGACATTGGCGTTGGTCATTGTTCCACTGATCGGTTGACTAACTTCGTGTGCCAGGGAGGCAGTCAGCTCTCCCATGGTGGTCACCCTGTTGATGCGTGCGAGATCACCTTGCGCTTGGCGCAAAGCCTCCTCCGCCCGCTTGCGCTCGGTGATGTCCGTGACTGCTCCAACAAACTCCAGCTCGCCGGACGGGTTCTCCCGTGCTTGAACTACAACATGCAGATACTTTACCGATCCGCCCCGCGTCATTAGCCGATATTCAATATCGAAGCCTGTCCTTTGATGGATCGCAGATTCGATCGTCTGCTGCACTCGAACTCTGTCCTCGGGATGTATTTGCTGAATCAGCCACCCCACCGTTGGCTCAACGGACCGATCAAGCTCGTAGATTTCGTATGTTTCTTCCGACCAATAGAGTTTTTCGCTGAGAACGTTCCTGCCGAAGCTACCGGTGTGGCTAATTTTTTGCCCTTGTGCAAGGAAAGCTTCGCTGCGCTGTAGATTCGAATAGAGGTTGGCATTCTCTGCGACTTGCGTCTCCAATTTCGCGTTAATCACAGCCAATTGTTCCGAACGCCGCTGAATGCTGCGCACACGGAGTAGATAAAGCGCCCACAGAAATCCAGCAAAAAGAGCCACACAAAAAATTCGGAACCAGACTGTCTGGTAATATGCCGGCAAGATTGTGAAGTCTATGCTTGCAGCCTTGCCTGACCACACGCCATCGGTATCGGACGCCTCAACGCTGAAGTGATAGTGGCCGGGCCTAAGGTTGCGGTACTCAACGGGACCCGCTGTCGTTACTTCGTGCCAATCCGTGTCTGTTTCGTGCAAACGGACCCTCGAACGGACCGCTTCAGGATCAGACAGGCTAATCGCGGAATAGCCGATTTCCACGCTCGATGTGCGTGCGGGAAAGTTGAGTGGAGAATTGACCTCATAGTTTTTATCGTCTGCCGACACCGATTGAATGGCGATGGGAGGTACTGTGGCCTTTTTCTGGGCCTGATTGGGATCCAGCCATACCACGCCGGATGTCAAGGAAAACCACAATCGTCCATCGCTGCCTTCGAGCGCCGACTGCAGTGCCCGGATCTGATTCGCAAGGCCGGGCAGTCCATCCCGGGTTCCGAAATGCTCTCCTTTGACACGATAGGAGGGATTCTTGAGCGCTTCGGCAATCTCGGACTTACTGATATGAAAGATTCCGGAAAGGCCGTTCAGCCACAGATCACCGTTCGCTCTTTCCACGATTCCAGTGATTCCAAGAAGCCAATCGTCATCCACAGCGTGGATAGCGTGGAATCCATTACCGTCGAACATCTGCAGCCCAAATTCGCTCCCGATCCAAACGTTGGGCCCACGCCCGGAGATTGCGGTGACATTACCCCTCGGCGCGCCATCGCCGAGACCGAATGTCCGAAGCTTCTTTCCATCCAATATCGCAAGCCGGATCTTCCGCGAGGCTGAGTAGCCAAACCACACGCGCCCGAGACTGTCGGTGAACTCAACGTAAGGACCTCCAGTTGGTAAGTCTTTGCGCTGACCATCGCTGGTCCAGACACCGTCCGCGAATCGATACAGACCATACCGCAAGAACGAGACCCAGAGTCCGCCGGCGCGGTCCTCGGTCATCGCCTGTAGATAGAATGCCTGTTCTGCCATTTCTTTCGGTAGGGCAACTTGAAAAGGCCTCCCACGAACAAGATGCCACAGCCCGCCCCTCCCTCCGAACCAGACAGTGTTGTCCCTGGCACGATAAGCTGCCCCCCAACTGACCGGGGTGCGAAATCGAATGGTGTCGACATGTCCACCAGTCACCCGATAGAGTTCGTTGATTGCCTTGGATGGGCCCATAAAAAAACCAATCCATACGGATCCATCGTTATCCCCGGCAATTGCCGAGGTTCTTTTGACCGAGAATTCCTGCTCGACGAAAGGGACGTAAAAGAAGCGATGAAGCCCTTTTTCGTCGGCGTACCAGATGTTTCCCTCGCGATCGACCAGCGTTCTACGCACATCCTGGCTCGAGGCAGCCTCATCCTGTGTCTCGTCATTCGTTGTGCCTGTTGCAGTCACCGCGTCGTTGGCGGGAAGAGCGGTCCCAATACGCGTCAGTCCGCTGACTTCATTTACCGTCCATACAGCGTTCGTTCGGTCAACAACCTGTGCGCCGTTCTTTCCAAAGAGAGGCAATTCATGCAGCTGAATGTGAGGAATAGTCCCTCGGTTCGGCACTTGTTGCAGCACATTCGGGCCTGTTAGAACCTTCTGGTCGGCATCCAGAGTAAACCCGTGAAAGTCTGCTCTTGAACTTACAACCAGAAATCGCCTGCTGCCGGAAGGCAGACAGAGCAGCCGCTGATGATTCGAGAAACCAGTGATTACCCACACTGTATCGGTTCGATCGATTCCCAGGTTACTGATGGTCGTTGGGCCATCCCACTCAGTCCCCAGTTTTTGCCACTTCGCCCCGTCGAACTTCCACACACCGGTGCCGGTCCCAGCCCACAAGATTCCTTTGGAGTCCTGAGCTAGCGTGTACACAGTTCCGGTCGGCGGGATGACCGCAATTCCATAGTTCGTTACCCGCCCGTGGATTAAGTAACTGAAGCCACCGTCTAAATACCCCACCCAAAGGCCGCCTGCTGGAGGTGCGAACAAGGTATGCACATCTGTGCGAAGCAGTCGATCTCCAGAGGACGGACGAAAGCGGGCGAAACGCGTGCCGTCAAAGCGAAACAGGCCGCTGGAACCGCCAAGCCATAGATAGCCGTCGGCCGTTTGTGCGATGGCATGAGTGGTCTCCGGTGCCCCCTGCTCAACACTCCAGGTCTGAGACATGACCTGTAGACTGCCTGATGGCGAGTTTTGGAGCGTGCCTTGTGACCTGGCGAGATGATTATCGAGCGCAAGCGCGACGAGGGTGACAAGCATGACAAAGGCCGCCCGCCATGAAATGTGACGACGGCCGCATTCTGAGATCTCCCGAATCCCTCGCGCGAATTCGACCAATTTTAGCTCCGTCCACGGTGGCATGTGGCCTCACTATGAGCATTTTGGCGGTCGCGTCGATCTTATCGCCGCCCAGCAGGGCTCAAAACGGACCCACCGAGAACGGTTGACGAATAGGCTGGTCAGAATCGAGCCCCGCAGTCTGCAGCCCGCATCTCTGCGGACTCTCCCCATACGGAACCATCATAGTATCTACCGGATTCTCTTCGCTGATCTTCCCTACAAACTCTTCCCCGCCGTCGATCACGGGATACTGCGGCGCCGTTCAGCACCCGCGCAGATGGACCCCGAAGGGCCGTAGGCCATGCTGAGCCGAGGCCTTAAAAGTCCAGCCGTGCCGAGAACTGCAGCTGCCTTGCGTAGAAAGCGAGAACGCCGGACGTAGACGCCGGAGTCCCATAAGTGGGAAGGCTAATCACGCCGTTATAGGAACCATAGTTAGAGTGGTTCAATAAATTGAAGGCCTCCACTGCCGGAGTGATCCTGAATCGCTCGTGCAAGGTGAAGACCTTGGCGAGGTCAGCGTCTACGCGCTCGACGGAGAGACCTCGAAGCGAGTTACGGTCGACAGTCGTCAATCCTGTATTTGAATCGAAGTGATCATGGCGCGGATTGTTGTAGGCCGTCGCAAGGTAGTCTGCTGTGCTGACATGGGAACAGATCGATCCCGGGAGTGCACCGGAAATGTAGTCGGCAGGCTTGGCGCAGTAGCTGCGATTGTAAGTTGCGCTCGCGACAAGCCCGGTTGGGGTGGAACCGCCAACCGTTGTCGCATAGGCTAATCCAGAGCCGTAATGATAAACAATTCCGCCGCCGATTCCCCGCTTCGAATGATAGTCCGTCGTAACAGCCAGAGTATGCCGCTGATCGTCAACGGAATTCGCCCACTCGTTCGCGTAGTTGTACGGGTTTGATGCATAAGAGAATGCATTTGGCGAGTTGTCCTTCTCCACGCCGTAGGTATAGGACGCCATGCCGCTCAGGCCAAATTTCGTCCGCTGTCGAAGGCTAAAAAGAATATTCTTCATCGCAGAACCGACATAGCCAGGTGTCATTGCCGTTGCAATAACCGCATAGTGGCTGTTCGGTTCAACGCGAGACGTAATGCAACCATTCGGGCACGTCGCGCTGACCGGGCCAATGTTGGTTTGATTCCAGCCTGTGGACGGATCATAGGCAGTGTTGGCGTCAAAACGGGTCCAATCATGGAATACCCGCAACTGAACGAGGTCCAGTGAAATGGTTGTAGTCGAGGTCAGTTCCTGCTGCAAGCCGATCGAACCTTGCACTGACCATGGCGTTCTGATTTTCTGGCCCGTCACCTGAATCGACTGGTAGACATTCTGCGGATCCTGTACGAAGCTGGACGTATTCTGAGCCAGAAATGGATCAGTCAGGCTGAAACCAGTCTTGATGGTCGCTGCGGCTTGCACGGAGTTAACTCCGTTGAAAATCTGGCCGTCAGAGAATGCATTAGCAAGCAGGTCTGCAAAATAAATACCCGTGCCGCCGCGGAACACGGTTTTGCCCGTTCCAAGAGCATCGTAGGCAAAGCCAATGCGGAGGCCGAAGTTCCAGTTGTTGCCATGCTGCGCAGAGACCACGCCGTTGATCGTATTATTTCCCGCTGTAATGAGACCGATGTTGTTGTCGTAGCGGAGACCGACGTTTGCAGTCAGGCGCGGGAACATCTTCCAGTCATCCTGTGCCCACAGGCCAATCATGTTGCTATTGATGCTGGTGTTGAAGTTGCCAAAGCCCTGGGTGTATGCCGATACATTAGGACTGATCGCCGCGTAATCCCAGGTGCTCGGATCGAGTTGATTCGGGAAAACCTCATCCCACGTCATTGGAGTAGTCCAGTTGGTAGGATCGGCTTTGACGGTCGCCGCACCCTGAATGTTTTGCGGGAAGGAACCGCGGATCGGGTCGAAAATATACTCTGCGCCGAACTGGACGCTGTGCTTCCCCTTGAGCCAGTACGCATCGTCTCGAAATTGAAAATACCGAACCGGAAGATATGAAGGATAGTTGTAGGCGGCTCCAATGATCTGCGAAGGAAAGGTGATCTGCATACTCTTGAGCGCAGGCTCCGACACACCCCCCTGAAAGAACGTTGAGCCAAACAACGTGTTCACGATTGTCGACGAGATATTGCGTGTCCACGCTCCAATGAAGCCATAGTCGCTGCCGCTCACGGAGTACCCGCGGCTGAGCGAAGAATTGCCGGAAGGAAGAAGATCCGGCTGTGAAAAATCGTAGCGGAAATAGCGGCCGAAGATGTGATCGCGGGCGCGGGGCTGCGAGTCGATACGGCCCAGGGATTTCTCTGTTGTTAGCGTATTGCTAAGGGAGTAGGTGAGTGGTGGGATTGTGAAACCCACGAGCTGTGTATTTGTCGTCTCAGGCCGGTGCTCCCCCTCGTATGAGGCAAAGTACCAAAGTCTGTCCTTTCGAATCACGCCTCCCAATGTGCCGCCATACTGTTGATCGGAGAAAGGCAGAACCGTCTTTGTAATTGGATCGGCGGCGTCAAAAACGTCGTTCCGGAAGTAGCCAAACGCGGATCCGTGGATGGTGTTTTCACCCGCCTTGCTTTGCATATTCATCACCAGCTGAGAACTGCGTCCCTGAGTAGCATCGAACTGATCCGTGGTGATCGCATACTGGCTAAGGGCATCGCGGCTGAATTGCGGTTGGCCGAAGTCGGAAGCCGCTCCTGTCGCAGTTACCTGTTGGTTGTCTAGATTGAACTGTTCACGTCCTTGACTCAACATACCCAAGGGGCTGAAGTTGGTAATTGCGTTGCGACGAATTCCAGGGAGCAAGGTAGCCAGATCCATGTAATTTCGGCCATTGAGGGGAATGCTTACCATCATCTCGGGGTCGATATTTGCGGCTATTTGGGATGACGAGGTATCGATTGCATTGACCTTAGTGGTCACAGTCACGGCGGAAGTCGCGCCGGCAACGGGCAGCATCACGTCAAGTGTGACCGTGTTCCCAACCAAAACAGTCACCTTTCTAGCAATTGTTGCGAAACCTGAGCGACCAACCCGAACCGTGTAATCAGCTGCCGTTATGCTTGGGAATTGAAACACTCCGGCCTGGTCCGAAGTCGTATGAAAAGTGGCTCCGCCATCGGCTTGCGCCACTACATCTGCCCCGCCAATCACACGCCCGGCGCCGTCTGTAACGGATCCGGTAATACCTGTTTGCTGTGCGTTCGCGACGCCAATCAACACGAGGACGAGCGGAGTCACGCCTGCGACAAATCGCATGCGCCACAGGATCAGTAAGTCCGCTGCTCCAGCTTGACCGAGCGCTGCGCACAGAACTGCGCCAATCGACTTCTCTTGCACAATGTCACCTCAGCGGGGGCTTGTGAGACCGATGGCGTCATGGGCCTCACTCGGAATTTTGGTAGTACTGAGCCGCACGCGCGACCGTCTTAAACGATACCGCAGAATTCTTCGGGCGAACGTCTAGTGCCGACATTTTCCGCCGCACGGCGGACTGACGTCAACAATACTTTGGTATGGGTGCAGGCAGCCCCAAGCAGGATAATCTTGCCCGCCTGTCACGCTGGAGTCCGCGGGATCGAGTCGCGTCTCTCCCGCCAGAGGTTCGGACCACTGACCCAAGCTTAACGAAATCCAGAGTTCTTGAATGGCGACATCAGGGCAACGCGCTCGTTGACTATTCAGATCAATCTGTGTCTTCGGAAAGTTGCTGTATAAGCGGTTTCGCTGCAAATTGGGCCGGGATCGCTTCCCGCAGATCCAAGTTGACGCGAAGGCGACTATGGCCCCGGTGCAAAGCTGGATTTGCATGTCCATCCGGGCGGGCAGATGCTGTTGATCACCGAAGGTACCGGCTACTACCAGGAACGAGGAAAGCCGATTCGCGTCGTTCACAAGGGACACGTGATCAAAGGCGCTCCGGGCGTCGAACATTGGCACGGGGCAGCTCCGGGAAGCAGCTTTGCCTATATGGCGGTGACACCGACACAAAAGGGAAAGACGATCTAGTTAGAGCCGGTCAGCGAGAAGGACTATAGCAGCGCAAAATGAAAATACCCCCTGCGCGAACCCCAGTGCCACGACAGTGCTGGGCGACAATGTTTACTTGTCTATCGGCAACTCATACCGGATGACGTCCACGCTCTCTCTCAGCTCGTCGATGGTGATTTCGAGGACCTGATTCGTAAGGTCAAGGTGTTGATCAAGCTCTTCGAGGACAAATCCGAAAAAAAGTCGCTGGAGGTCAAGGCCCATCCCAGTCGCTCCATTTATGCAGATGAGGCCGGTATGGAGTGGAACGTCCGCGAGCACTCCTTTCGTGCCCGGCGCATCCTTCTGCCCACGGAAATCCTTGCAGTTCCAGGTGACGAGGACCCAATCCTCGTCGAGCAGGACTTTCTTTAATTCCCTGTCTTTCCGGCCTGACTTGCCAATCCAGCCTGCCTGTGCAATGTCTCGAACGGGGCTCCTGAGGAAAAGTCCCGCGAGGTCGCCGACATTTATCTCAAGGGCGCGATGGGGCCTGATTCCACCCCTATTGCGGCGACCAGAAACGATTTGCCCGACCCTGCCCCTTTCGCAGGACAATACCTCGATCAGCGTACTCATACGATCTATTCCTTCACTGCGTCCAATGGTCACTTGCGAGCATGGGGTTCTGATCTAAGGCGGAAAGACGCTAACCAGTTTTATGACCTTTTTGGTGATGTGTTCAAATTCGAGGGATCAGGCGATTCGACGAAAGTCTCGTTCGACATGAATGGCGAGACTTATTTCGCAGGGAGACGGTTGAGTCAGATTCACCTAGATAATGCAGCCCTGCAAGTCTTCACTGGCGATTACAGGAGTGCGGAGTTGGATAGCGTGATTCAGTTGTCCGTTGAACACGACAATTTGATTCTGAAAAATCGTAACAACCCTCCACTAACACTGACTCCGATCTCTAACGACGAATTTGAAGCGGAAGGCACTTTTGTGATTGACTTCCACCGGGATGTGCACGGGAGGGTGTCGGGGATGAGCTGGTCCGAGCACGCAGCGCGTGATATTGGTTTTGCTCGGACGAATTGAACACTGGCCGAAGGAAATGCTCAAGACAGAAGTTCCGACGGAACTGGCTCTGGTGCTGTGCTGCGTTGCTCTGGTTTGCGAGGCTACTAGTTTTCGTTTTCCATAAATGCCGGCTGAATTGCGGTGGCGCAAAATGCTCCCCTTCGCGGTGATGAACAAACGCCATGTCACCTGTCCACCCAACGCCAGCGACTGCTCGCGAAATCATTGGTATCAGAGGCTCATGCCAATGTCGTGACCGATGCTGATTTCGTGACGCGGGGCCAGTGGTTCGATTTGTTGGGCGGGATCTTGCTGAATCTTGTGCTCGGCTGGGGTAAATGAGCCTGCTCTCTCGCCAACTTCGTGGCAGACGGGCGCGCAGAGGAAATGCCCAGCGATTCGCACAATTGCTCACGGTCGCTCGTGACGATTGCGATTTCACTGCGACCACGAGAAGCCGCGACGTAGAACTGCTCCTGCTTCATCACGTCGCCGGATAGAACCACCGCGTCCACGGTCTTTCCCTGGCTGCGATGTGCTGTGATGGCGTAGCCGTGATCGAACTCTCGATAGTTTGCCGGCAGCGTCCGGCCATCTTCAAGCTGAATGCGACCTTCATCGACGCCGCGCACTTTAGCCAGTTCTCCATTCGTAGCGCGGAAGTCGGTCTCCCGGCGATTTCCAGTCAACAGCAGCCGGTCTCCAGGCGACACTTCAATCTGGCTGCGTTCTCGAACGGAAAATGAGCGCGCCTGTGTCGGGCTCACCATGCGCTCGAGACCGTTTATATCCCTGGCGATGATTTGTGCCCCGTCTGCCCGATCAACAATAAGTGCCTCATTTCGACCAATCCCATGAGACGAGCGGTGGAACAACAGGACCTGACCTTGCTGGTAGTTCGATAAATCCTTTTTCTGCGCTTCAGTCCATTGCAAGGGCGTATGGCGCTCGAAAACTCTGCCCGGTCCCAACTCGCCGCTTACCTTCATGCCCTCGCGAATTGCATGAGTGATCCTGCCAATCTCTTCATGCGTGCCGGCAACGTCGAGCACTTTGCGGCTCGGGGCAGTTGTAAGTTCACGATATGCCGAAGCCACGGCCTGCGGATGCTCTAAGTTCGGGACCTCACGTATGGCTCCGAGCTGCTCAAGTTTCCTGAATCCTTGTTCGGTCTCCTGACGTAGCATCTGAATCGCATCTCGGTATTCAGCCTGTGTCTGACGTTGTACGCCTGTGAGCGAAACGCTCTTCATGTGCGACCCCCGCTCCAAGATGCGCAAGGCGTCTGATGCTTCGACGCTCTGGATTTGCCGTGTGTCGCCGGAAAAGAGAATGCGCGCACCCTCCCGCTCTGCGAACTTGAGCAATCCTTCCGTCTGCCTGCCTGAAACCATGCCCGCCTCGTCAACGACAAGGGCTCGTCCGAGGAGGGGAGGCTGTTCGGTGTTGGCCTCCAGTAGGCGTGAGATTGTCATTGCATCTTGAAAGCCAACCTTGCGCAACTCCTCGACCGCGCTTCGAGTTGGAGCAACGGCCACAATCTCACGGCCTGCGTCGCGGAGGCCACGGTCGATTTCATGCAGAGTCGCGGTTTTGCCAGTTCCTGCAGCCCCGCGCAAATTGATTGCGAAATCTCTGGAATCCAGAACTAGGTGTACGGCCCGCTGCTGCTCTTCTCGCAGCCGCTCAGAGCGATGGAATTCTCGGTCGCCGCCCAAGTGTTCGTATCTTCCGATTCCCCGATCCACCACCGCAATCATGCGCTGCTCGCGTTCAAGGCTCTCACGCGTAGCCAGATTGTTTCCGGCCCCGATAAGGCTGCCCTGCGCAAGCTCCACTTCAAGTGCACCGCGCAGGTGGCCCGGGTCGATCTACCCGCGTCCATAACGCAATGCTTCAGCCATCAACTCGTGATCACGAACAACAGAGTTGCGTTCGAACAGATGCTCCTTTGCATACTGAAGGGATTCGGCTGGAGAAGGATTGAAGAAAACTACTGCTACTCTTGACGGATAGCTTCCGATAAACGTTCTCATCAGTGATGAGTCGGGAGATAGACACCGGAGCAGCCACGATCCATAGATTAACTGAAAAGGGTCAGGCGACTGAACTACGGAACTTATCGCTTTTTCGGACCACGGCTGGCCTTTTTCAACTTCAATGTTCAACCATGAGCATGCAGAAGGAACCATCAACTCTTCTTCTCGCGCAATACACTGCCCTACCACCGGGCAATCGTCACGAATCGTTCCCGCCCTGAGCTCCCCAACTGTACGCGCGCGTCTCCCCGCATCGGCAAGGTATTCGAGCCGATTGCGGCGAAACTTTAATATCTCATCAAGCCGTGCACGGATTCGATTTTGTAATTCAAGGTTTTCATTAGGCTTGCTTCGAATTGGGTTCAGCGAAGGTGCGGCAGCTGTCAGGTTGGCAACTGCCGCTCAGTCTGGAATGGAATTGGCTAGCGGGTTCTAGTGGCTGAACCCTGCGGAGTTGTGCGAGACACCGTTGCCGCCCCTGTGCCGCGGCCCGTAACTGTGCGGTTGGCACTCTGCCCGTTCGGCCCGGTCACTGTGGTTGACTTGGTACCTGCGCCGCGCGTGGTATTCCGGGTAGCGGTGTTGCCGTTCGGGCCGGTTGTTGTAGCAGTTACGCTGCCAGTGCCGCGGCCGGTAACTGTGCGGTTGGCGCTTTGTCCGTTCTGGCCCGTCACAGTGGTTGAGTTGCCACCCGCATAGTGCGTGGTGGAACGAGTTGCCGTGTTACCGTTGGGGCCAGTCGCGGTCACGTTCGTCTGGCCACTTCCGCGAGTCGCAGTGCGGGTAGCTGTTTGTCCGTTTGGGCCTGTGGTGGTGGTCGTGCTGGTGGTTTGGGCGACAACCGTAGACGCGCACAGAGCGAATGTGGCGATAGCAAGAGCGATTGATTTGGAATTCATTGAACTCTCCTCATGGCTAAGATATCGGCCGTCTTCCTACCGTGCCGACTAACCATGTGAACCTAAGTATGCAGCAACAGTTGTGCTCCAGAGTGTAAGGAAGTGTAGCACCGGGATAGAGGCCACGATAGGTAAGTAACTAGGCTGAGGGTAGATATAAACGCACCGTTAATCCTGTGGAATCGGTGCGGTTCTCGGCGTATATCTTGCCTTGATGCAGGTCGGCAATTCTCTGCGAGATCGAAAGTCCCAGCCCCGTTCCTCCCTCTTTCCTGTCTCGTGATTCCGAAACCCTGTAGAAGGGATCGAATAGAAATGGAAGCGCCGATTCGGGCACACCGGGACCGTTGTCGATGACGGTAATTTCGCATTGCCTGCGCCCCGATTCGCTCGGAGCCGGACCGGCTTTGATCGCGACTGCTGTGCCATGTTCTGTGTACCGAACAGCATTTCGCACGATGTTTTCGATACAACTCCGGAGAAGGTTCGGATCGCCCCACACGCAGCAGTCGCTCTCAACGCATACGGACACTGCTTTGCGATCGTTCTGCATTTCGAATTCGGCTTCCCGTGCAACGTCTTCTAGCATCCGCTTCAGGTCTACCTTTTCCATGGCAGGCCGCGAGGTTTGCAGATCAAGCCGCGTGAGCAGCAGGACCTGACTGATCATCGCGTTCATTCTGTCCAGATCGACCTGCATCTGCTCCAATACGTCGCCTTCTCCGCGGCGCATCAGTTCGAGAGAAACTGAGAGGCGAGTCAAGGGAGATCGCAACTCGTGCGAGATGTCAGCCAGCAACTCCTGTCGCTTCTGAATCAGGATTTGAATACGATCCGCCATCTGGTCGAAGGCCCGCGCCGTATCTGCAAGCTCATCGTCGCGAGGTGAGATAACGGGCATTACCCTCGTAGTGAGATCGCCGGCTGCTAGCCGCATCGACGCCATTTGCAGCGCACGAACCGGCGCCACAATATGGCGCGTAAGAAGAAAGCAGAAAACTCCGGCAACCAGCAGGGCGAGCAGCAGACGGCCAAAGAGTGGAAAGATGAAAGTTCCATCCACAAAACGACTCATCGGATTCACCTCGATTACGAAGGTGAATCTTCGCTGGCCGTAGCTTACTGGAGACGCCGCGGTCCAAAACCTGCCCAGGCGTAGTGTCGATCCTCCCGTGCGAAGGCTCTCTTTCAATGTTCTATCGATGTGCGCCGGAAGTGGGCGGCCAAGGACATCCTGTTGGCGCTCGTCCAGAAGGCACGCCTCCATTCCGGACGAATCGCGGAGCCTGGCCAGATACCGCTCCAGTGCCGGCTTGCCGCCGGTTTCATAAAAGTCGACCGCACTGTGCGCGTAAAGATCCTGGGTTAATCGCGCCCAGCGACGCCCAAGCGGCTGGGTCCCCGTGAAAACCGTAGCCATGAGTACAAGGAGCGAACCGACAGTGAGTGTGAGCCAGAACCAGATAAAGATTTTGGCATATAACGTTCTTAGCCCCTTCATGCTTCTTCGACCTGGCCAGTATAGATATAACCGGTTCCACGAAGGCTCCGAATGCGCTCTGTCTCACGATATGTAGCACCCAGCTTCTTCCGCAGATTGCTGATATGGTTATCGACACTCCGATCGAACGGCGCAACCGGGCGCCCCAGGCAGACTTCTGCAATCTCGTCCCGTGAAACAACTTTGCCGGCCGACCGCACCAATACCAGGAGAATGTCGAACTCAGCTCCGGTCAGCGGAACCTCGGCCCTATTCTGCATGACGCTGCGAGTTGCCGGATGGATCTCGATATCTCCGATGCGGAAGGTTTGCGGTTGTGGGGCTTGCCGGATGTTCCGCTTCAGGACCGCTCGGATGCGCGCCACCAATTCGCGTGCGTTGAATGGTTTCGGGAGGTAATCGTCCGCTCCCGCCTCCAGACCGGCGATTCGATCTGCCTCATCGCCGCGGGCCGTCAACATAATAATGGGAACTTCTGATGTGGCACGAATCTTTTTCAGAACGATTCGCCCATCTCCACCGGGGAGCATCACGTCCAGCACAATCAGTGCGAAGGTTTCTTCTGTTGCCTTGTGTACTCCGTCGTTGGCGGTGTGCACGGCGGTGACTTCAAAGCCATCCATCCGCAACAAGCGCCGCAAGGATGCACATAACTCCGTGTCATCGTCCACCAGAAGTACGCGAACCAGATCTGCACTCTGACGAGGAGCGGAATCCTCCTCGCCAGACATAGAAGTCGTATGTGCGGTTTGGTCCGGTCTAAGCTTCACCACAGAGAACACATAGCCCTCACGTTCATACTAATTTCCCGCGGCCCTTTCGCGAAGCTGTATTGCGCAGAGCGTGGGATATCCGCTGCTGCCCATGGTATTGAAGAGCGGCCCCTTGGCGGCGACAAACTGACCGACGCCGACAGCACTCATCGATGCCGGGCTGAACCCAACGAATTCCGTTGTCGCCGCAGTCTGCACATCCATCTGCTGAATGGCCGGACGTGATGAGACGAGAAGTCCGGAAAGGCCATTGATAGAGAGCGAAGAGGTTGCAGAGTCAACCGACGCAACCTCGCCGATCAGTTGAGAGGATTCCAGGTAAGCGACGCTCGCCGTGAAAGATGGAGCGGAGCCGGTCACAAGGTTCGACCCGACATTGACGACTAATTCCTGGCCAGCCATCAAATCCGATGCGCTGGTAAAGACGGCTCCGGAGGCCTGAGGGTAGGTGGCAGTACCGATGGCGTATTCAGCACCTGTCGGAAAGGACACTGTGGCGACCTCGCCAGCAGTAAGCGAGGATGCATTAATGCTCCTCTGAACCAGAAGTTGGATTGTGGGGATGGCCGCGGTGGCATCGGTACTGAGTACAAGCCCCTTCACTGCCTGCGCCCCTGAGTTGCCGGCATACGATATCGAATTGAGAGCCAATCCGCCGTCGCCTAACAGACTGAGGTCGGTGGTCACAACTTGCCCGACGGATAAGCAAGCCGAGCTTGCGGTTGAGCAAATCGACGCTGGATAGTTATAGGTGGTCGAGCCGCTGCCGGTGAGCACCAGCGAATCGCCGAATGCCGTAGTGATGCCTATCTGGCTACCACTAATGCTGCTGATCGTTCCAAATACGTCGTCGACTTTCGCCTGTTGAGATGAGTTGCTTGAGGGTTGTGGCAAGACCGACAGGTTGACCGATGTGCCATTGGCCAGAGTTACGGACAAGTCGCTTTGCAGGAGATCGGGAATACTCAGGTCCAGGTTCAGCCCTGTGGTCGAGTTTGCTGCGACTGTAATCGGAAACACGCCGCTTGAAATCGTAACGCTCGCATTGTTCAGAGCGGGAGCAAACGTACATGTTGCGCCCGCCGCGCAGGTTTGCCCTGAAACAGCGACAGCCGACAATCCATTATTCATGATTGTCACTTGCGGGTTCGCCAGTGTCATCGTCATGCTGGTATACGTTCCGGAGTCGATGACCGTCGAAGCTAGAAACCCGGTGTCGCTCACCAATTGGGCCAGATCAACCGTCACAGGGCGCGGTAGGAGCGAAACGTTGCCTGGTTGCAGGACTGCCTCCGTGATTTGAACCTGAAACGACAAGACAGTGACATCCGTGGGCGGTGTATCGGTCACAACCAGATTGACCGTTGCATTCGCAGTCGGGGTCGGGGAAGACTGCCCCGTCGATCCAGCTGTGCATCCGCATAGATAGATGCCGGCAACGAGCCCAAGACCGGCTGTCAAGATTTTTTGCATGTACATCACATTCTCCTCAGTCCACGAAGCTCGATCGCTTCCGGCAGTTTCGTTTCTATCAGGAATTGCGATTGAGAAATGTATGGAAGTGCAATCCTCTCCCGACACTTCCATACATCGTTGAGATCGCAAAAGTGTTATCACAATAGAGCGGTTGGCCTGAACAGACCACACGCTTCCGGAGGGAACAATGAAAACACGATGGGGAATCATTGCCGGAGTCTGTGCTTTCGGCATTGCACTGACAGCTTCCGCAGCCGCTTTCCAGGATCAGGACGGTTGGATGCAGAGGCGTGTTTCGGGGCTGTTCATTCATGGGGTAGAACGGGAGCTGAACATCACGGACGCGCAGCGCATGCAGATCAAGACGATTCTGCAAACGGAAAAACCGACGATTCTGATGCTGGCCGAGCGTGCTCGACAGGAGCGTACGGAACTTGTCTCCAGACAGACATTCGACGAAGCGTATGTACGGTCTTTTGCGCAGCAGCACGAATCCACGGCGGAAGACGCCCTGGTGGAACGCGAGAGAGTGCGGACCGAGATATTGCAGGTTCTCACACCGGAGCAACAGCAGAAGGCCGAGCAGATCCGAGAGGATCTTCGCTCGAGGTTCTTCGAACGTCTGACGACGATCGGGGACCAACTGTAGCGACAGCCCACACGCATCGAGGCGAGGTGATGGCAATTGGACTCATGCTTTGCCATTCATCCGCCTCGACACCGGAGCGCATTGTCGAAATTCAAAGAGGAAGGAAGTCATGACGGTTCGAAAGATAATTGCAGCTGCGTGCACGGTTGCGGCAATGATTTTCAGCTTGCCCGGAAACGCCCAGACGATTCGGGAACGGATCGGAGAGCGCAGAGAGGCCAGGGAGCAAAAGGTCAATGCGGGTTTTCCCGGCAAGGGCGATCTTGCGCTGGCGCGAAGAGTTGAGCTGACCTTTGACGGAGCAAGACGGTATTACTTGATCGAAGGACCGAAGGGTCCGGGACCTTTTCCGGTTCTCATATTGCTTCATGGAGGAACTGAGGACGCCGAGCAGGTCTGGCGGCAGACCAGTCTGCCCACTCTTGCTCGGAGCGAAGGATTCATCGTCGTGGCCCCCAACGCTCTGAACAAGCACTGGAACGATAGGCGGGGAACGACGCTCGGCGGCGAAGCCTCCATAGCCAATGACGTGGAGTTTCTCAAACGTGTCATCGCAAATGTGATCGCGAAGGATGGAGGCAACCCGAAAGCGGTCTTCATGGCTGGCGTCTCGAATGGCGGATTTATGACAATGCATTTCGCCTGCCAAGCCGGTAGCCTGCTGCGCGCGGCCTCCTACACCGCCAGCACGCTGCTCGAGGCCGAGGAAGCTCACTGTGCTGCACCGCCTATGCCGTGGCTTGCGATGAACGGGACCGCCGACCCAATCATCCCCTTTGACGGAATGAAGGCCGGGACCATGAGAAACGGGGAGCCGCAACCGGAACTACTCTCCGCCGACTCGACCTTTGACTTTTGGGCGGTGCGCGATCATTGCGGGGCGTTCGTCTCGAAGACCAGCCTGCCGCATTTGAACCCTGCCGACCCGACAACCGCCGAGGAGCGCGTTTGCAGGGGCGACGGCGGCCTGCCTTCCGTCCAAATTGTCTTTCAGGGCGGAGGTCACTCCTGGCCCAACTTACAATACATTGCACTCATTCAAGGACTCCTGGGCCACTCCAATCAGGATGTGGATGCAGGGCAGGCAATCTGGAGTTTCTTCAAGCAAACGCTGTAGCAGTGCTGGATCTGCGCTGCCGCAAAGCCAATGTACAAGGCTATGCTGCCAAGCAGCGACTCAATGGGACCACGAGTAAACTCGAGACGTTGCAGGCCCCCCGCAACCATTTGCGAGCTTCAACCCAAAAGTTCAACGCTCCAACCTCGGCGCAAACGCCGGGGTCGAATTTCTGGCACTCGCCGCGATGATTGACGGATAAAAGTTTCGCGCACAACATTGCTGCGCGCTCCTCGCCGAGTTCGCCATCAGCATTTATGCTGCTGATCCTTTGTCAAATCGATCCTCGACGCCCATTTTTCTGTCAGCGGAATCAATACTGGTGAATGGTTTACTTGACAGCGTCTGCATAGTGTTCGATTTGCTTAGGGACGACTTGGACGTAGCCTCTGGCCGCACGATTTGTTGAATGGCCGAGTAACGAATGCGAGGAAACAGGCCAGACTCTCAATGACGGTGGAAGGCTCAAATCTGGCACACTCTTTTCACGAACATTTTCTGCGTTTCGAATCGCTCTACTGATTTGAAAAACGATCGGGCCGATGGATGAGTTCCGCTGCATTAGGATATTAAGTGCGCACTGATCCAGTCGAAAACCTCTTCCTGGCTTCTGATATCCCCTTGCCTCCAAGGTGGGCTGTCGGGCGCGATCAGGTAGGCGGCGTTGTGATATTCCGAGATACAAAGACAAGAAGTTCTATTCTGCTGCTGATAGCGCATGGCGGCCAGCCAGATATATCGCGCAAGGATGGCCGCATCAGCGGCGCTGCCGCTATGGTCGTCTACATCCGGAAGAGTGCTGATTCTCTGCTGGTTTTCGAAGATGGCGATACCTGTAAACGGCTTGGGTCTGGAACGAAGTCCGAAGCGGGCGACAACAACACGCGGTCGAGCTCGCCGCAAAACCTCAGAGGCAGCCCACTCCACAAAGGCATTGGAAAAGATCAGGGCACCGTTTCCGCTCAGAAAGAGATCGATGACGAAGCTGCGCAACCGCGTCTTGCCTGCGAGTTCCGATGGCCACCATTGCCCCCAATCATCATGACGCATTGCGTCAAGAGTTTGATCGGTGCCTTCAATGCTCTTCGGCACGGTGTTGACCTGGGCGAGAAACCTGTCGCGAAAGGGCTTTAGAGTGGAGTAACTCAAGCTGCATGAGCTTTGTCGCTCCGATGGCGCGAGCAGCTTCTCGAACTCCGCATCCGCATCGATCAGCCAGAGATCTGAGCTATCAGTGCTCCCTTGGTTGGCTAGAATACGGGCGACGCCAGGCCGGTCTGGCCCTCCCTGAATAATCAGTTCGCTGAGCTTGCTCGAGTCGCCGCTTATCTTGATGTCCGTAGCGCGTGGATCCCACGGTTTCCATTCATTCAGTGGATCGACCGGCAGGCTTTTGGGCAGCACGATCAGAACCAGCCGTGCGGGATTTGGTGAGGACGGCTCTGCATTGCGTGCCACGGTGTTGACAGCTTCGAAGATCCGCTCCACTTCGCGACGCCAATCGGCGTAGTATTCCGATCGCGCCAGTAGCGAGGCATTCTCCATGGTGTCGCCGGTCTGGGAGAAGTTCCATTGCGCAACGCCCATCTTGATTTCCACCGACTTCAAGGGCTCGATCAGCGTCTCCAGCGCAGACGGTGAGAAGGATTCGAGGCCGCGCATGTATCTCACTAACTGTTCTTGTTCGAAGGGGAACAGCGATTCCCACTTACTCAGTTGTTGATTGAGCGACGGGCGCATGGTGACAGGAAGATGCGCGATGAGAATGCGATAACTAGCCAAACGTGCCGCATCCATTTGCCGTGCGGTCGGCTGAGAATTGTCGCTCGTTTCCTTTGCTGCGGGTTCCATCATATCCATAGTCCAGGCATCGGCTTGCCAGGGAGGTCGAGATTCTTCAGCTCGAAGAGGCGGGCAATGGTTGGACAGATATCAGTTTGCTCGATAGGATCTTCCAGGGTCTGCGCCTTGCGCACGGCGTCTCCCATGCACATCATCCAGGTTACGCGAGTTGATTCGCTGTTTTGCCGGTGATTGAAAAATCCGTTGGTGTTGGATCCATCGAGATCGCGCCCGAATTCTGGAAGGACGAAGAGGGTGGTCTTGTCCTTGTAGGCGGGGAGCGCCTGCAACTGGGTCCATAGCTCATAGACAAGACGGTCCACGGTGCTGATGCCGGCAAGGTGCAGCGAATAGGACCCGAAGTGCGCAACCTCCATGTCGGAGAAGGAAATCGCCAGCAGTGAAGGAGCAAAGCGGCGCATGACTTCCATGGAGACCAGGAAGGTGAACTCATCGCCTGTAGCCGGAGCGTTAGTGCGCACGAGATCTTCGACGGCTTGCTGCATGGTGCCGAGGGTGAACTTATCCAGCGATGACGTGATCCCAGATACCGACCAGCCAAGGCCATCGTAGTTGTCGTTGTTGAGCATGGCCTCGATTTCCGGCTGCACAGTGGAGCGGTCAGTGCTGTGAACGGCTCGTCCCTCGGCTGCGGCGTGCACCACCGCATTGATAAGCAGCTGTTTGGGAAAGATGACGTTGGCTCCATAGGCGGGACCGAAGTCGCGCACCGTGCTGGCGCCGATCTTGCTGGTGAGCGCCTTGTTGCTGGATATCAGCCAGGTCTGGTCCTGCCGTAGTCCCACACGTTTGCGCAAATACTCGAAGAGAGTCGGGCTGGTTGGAGCGGTTTTTCCCCAGTCGTCCACTCGCTGCCAGTTTCCGCTCAGTATGCTTGAGGTCGTGTTGTAGTGCGAGGTGACGCCCGAGTTGCGCACGAATGGATAGAACCCGCTTTGCGGCAGCAGATCATGATAGAGATGAGGGATGTTGCGGAATCCTGAATCGGCGAATGTATCTTCTCTGCGCATTCCACCACAGGCAACCAGCACCACCTTCCGTCCAGCAGCGGTGCTCGGTTCACTGGCCAGGGCGCCGAGGTACGCTCCTGCCCACTGATCCACCATCAAAACTGCGGCTGACTTCAAGAGGCTGCGTCGGCTAACGTCCATGTTCCCTCACCATTCAATTGTGCGAGTCGACCAGGAACGTCGTGATCTGACGTAAACGCTGGTCCAGGTCGTTCTGTTGTTGCTCCGAGTAGCGCTTCTGAAGCGCCATCTCCGCTTCCCCCTCCTGCTTACGGCCGGAACGTAGGCAAGCCAGAGCCAGCCGATAGTGAGCGCGTGCAAAGTTCGGTTTCAATTTTACTGCCTGCTCCAGATAGGAGATGCTGCCTGCCCAATCCATCTGATCCTGCTTCAACACCCCCATCTCGTATTGCGCGTCGGCCAACTTGGGATCAACTGCGATGGCGCGATCGAGCAGTTGGCGCGCCAAACGCATATTCTCCTCAGTGAGTTGTCCGCCGATGAGTGTTGACGCTGTATAGACCGACACTTTTGCGTCCCGCGGATGCGACTGCGCGTACTTGAGCAGAGAGTTGCAGCGAGATTTCTCCCCCTGGATTGCTGCCACGCAAGAGAGTCCCAGCAACTCGGCATCGAGGCTGTTGTCAAGATCAGCATCGAGCAAATCAGCGAAGATGGGGATGGCCTTGGCGTAGTTGCCGTTGCCAAAATATGCCGCACCCAGCCCAACGCGCATACGAGTGCTGAGCGGAAACTTATCCTGGCCGGCCGCAAACTCCTTGATGGCGGTCTCAAACGTCCAATGACGCAGAAACTCAATTCCCATCATCCATACATTAGGTTCGCTGGGGTCCAGTTCGACGGCACGTTCGTAATGCTCTCCCGCTTCACGATAATTGCCTGACGCTTCATCGGCGTCTGCCAGTAACGACTGTGCCGACGCGGATTGATCGACGCCAGGAAGGCCCGCCAATATTTCTGCGGCCTGACGCGGATGCCCGGCATCCTTGAGTGCCTGGGCGCAGTCCATCGCCAAGTCGTGATTCTTCGGATCCTGTGCAAGCGCGGCTGCAAAGGCCGCGGCCGCCTTCTCCGGTTCGTGCGCCTCCATCCACAACCGGCCCAGCGCCTGCTGGGTCGCGGGGTTGTTGGGATTGAGCGTAGCTGCGCGCCGGAATTCTTCAAGGGCTTCCGAATTGTGGTGGAGCTTGAACTGAGCCGCGCCCAGATTAGCGAAGGCCACATCGGAGGAAGAATTCTCGCGGGCCGCCTCCTTCAACAGAGGAAGAGCTGCCGCGAATTCTTCGCGAGCCACATACAGCAACCCCAGCGATTCGTCGACGGCAAAGATCCCAGGATGACGGGAATGCAGCTCCAGCAAAAGCGATTCGGCATGCTCCAAGTCGCCTTTGTCTTGGGCGGCCATCGCCTCTTGAAACTGTCGCTCCATTTCCTCGGTCGCTTTGTGCTCATTGGTCGCAGTTCGGGTCGAAGAGGATTGGCCATGCAGCAAAGCAACGGCAAGACACAGGCAGGCCCAGCATGGCCATCCACTCTTCCATCGCATCTTCGTCACCCGCAATCCCACACGGCCTTGCACAATAATAATAAGGACCGGCCTGACATGTAATCCGAAAACCTCATGCGCATTCGCGAAAGTCTAATCCTAAGAACGAAGAGATCCGCAGAAACGGATCTCCTCGTCCGAACGAACGATCACCAGTTCACACGTCTCTTCAGAACGAATACTTCATCGACAACTGGAAGAAGCGCGAATCTGGAGCCAGATGCTGCAAAGACTTCGGGCCGGTAATTGCCGCGCCACCGTCTGAAATATTTGGCTTGCTTCCATTGTTGCTCGGATCGGCAAGCGAAGGCGTGTTGAACAAGTTAAAGACGTCAGTCCGGAACTGCAAGGCCTGCTCGTGATAAACCTTGAAGTCCTTGAACACGGACATGTTGACACGTTCGTATCCTGGGCCGAGAACGGTATCGCGTTTGCCGCCCAGGTAGCCGAGGGCGGACGCCAAACTGGTGACATAAACCGGTTGCGAGGCCGCGCTCAGGTGCGGATCGGAGGGTCCAGTTGGGATGTAGTGACCGGGCTCATTTGTCCAGTCGTTGGGGTTCCACGGGTTCTCGAACGAACAAGGATTGAACCAGCTGGCGCGGGTGCGCGTCTTCGATGCGCAGGTGATGCTCTGCGCAAGCGCCGGGTTAGGTGAGTGAAAGGTTCCGCCCGTGGCAAAAGGATTGCCGATCTTGACAGCGCCCACATTCGTGTTGCCGCTTGCAGGCGTCATTCCTGTTGGCGTAACGGAGAAAGGGTTGCCCGATTGAGCAACAAAGGTTGCATTGGCAGACCAGCCTCCGAGAACGCTATTGACCACTCCACCATGGTTGAGAAACTGTCGGCCCGATCCAAACGGCAGATCATAGAACGCGTTGAAGGTGAATCGCTGCCGTGTGTCGAAACCGGTGTTGGAATAGTCCATCTTGATCGGAACCAGATTGCTCTGTCTGAACCCCATATCGCCAGTCGTACCTAAAGGCGTCGGTGCATCGTCCAACGTGTGCGACCACGTATACGTGGCCAGAAGGCTGTATCCCCTTGAAAGCCGCTTCTCCAGCTTGGTCTGCAGCCCGTTGTAGTTGCTGGATCCGACATAAGCGGTGTACTGCGATCCGCCAAAGTCCGGCAGTGGCCGCGAATTCTGCGTGCTGTTGCTGGGGTTCTGCAAAGCCAATGGGTTATTGGGATCGGGGAAAACCTGCAAGTGATGAGAGGAGTTGCCAACGTAGCTGACGGTGGCAACCAGGTCGTTGGTAATACCCCGTTCAACGGAGAGATTGTAGTCCTCCGTGTACGGGGTTGTGGCCGTCGGATCGGAGCCGCGCAGCTGCAGGTCAGTCACGTCGCTGGCAAACCCATTGGCGACGATAGACGCGAACCCGTTGCCAATCGTGATGCCGTCTGTGGGGCACGAGAATGCATTGCAGTTACCGAGCACCGGGAAAGTGGCCGCGTACTGGAAGGGGTAATTTTCTCCCAGGTTGGGATAGTATCCCGTGCTTTCCAGGCCGCCATAGAAGATTCCATAGCCCATTCGGATCGACGTTTTTCCATCCGGCGAATACGCCACGCCAACACGAGGTCCAAAATTAGTATGTTGTGCCTTCACGATCGACGGATCGCCGGTGTAAACCAGAGCGATGTTATCTTTGGAGAGCACATTCGGGAAGGCGTTGTTGGTCTGCGAGAAGATAGCTTGCGCATAGCTCTTGCCGCCATTCGGAACTTGGTATTGCGCCGAGCCGCTGCCGAACCCTGTGGTCGTGTTGAGTGACGCCGGACCAGTCATATTGTAAGAGGCCTGATAGCCGCCTACATCTTGATAGGGCTGGAAATATTCCCAGCGCAGTCCTAGGTTGAGCGTCAGCTTAGTCGTGATCCGCCAGTCATCCTGTGCATACACCGCGTTGTTCCACCGCGCATCCCCGTTGGTGGTTTCATTGGAAAGTCCCGCGGTGTTCTGCTTGTCTAGTAGAAAATCGGCTACGTTATAGCCCGTGTTCGAGGCATTTAGATCACTGGTATATTCGCCCGTGTAGTTATAGCTGCCGCGGGATTGCTGCGGCTGCAGTGTTGAGAATCGAATACTCTGGAAGCTGACGCCGGCCTTCACCGTATGATTTCCGGCAATTTTGGTTACGTTGTCGATAATCTGATAGACGTTCTCGTGCTCCGAAGTTGTCGACCACTCCGGGCTGCCAAGACTCGAAATACCCGTTATCGCGCTGGGACCTGTGTTGAAGGACACCCAGGGCAAGCCCCCGTTCAGCGGCGCCGTAGGAATGCCGCCGAAGCCCACCGATTCTGCGAAGCCGAGGTTGGCCGCATTGGGATGCTCGAATCCCGTGTGCATGTAGTTGTAACCGATGCGCGCCTCGTTGGTGAGGGTTTGGGTGAAGACGTGCGTTTCAGAGAGCATGAAGTTTTGCCCCAGATCCTTCTGGGTTCCATCGTCTCCAAAGCCGCCGCCATCCAAAACATTGCCAAGTGGCGGGGTATAGAAGCCCATCTCATTCCAGTAACTGTACCGGGAGTATGCCGTGTCTTTGCTCGCGATGGTCCAATCAAGACGCGTGTCCCACTGAAAGGTATTATCGAGGGCCGGCCGATTCACCACGTAGTTGTTGTAGAGCAGTCCGTTGTTCGCGTTGGGCGACGGGTAAAGGTTGAGCATCTTCAGTGCGGTCGGATTGATGGTTAGACCGGACGCGTTATTCAAGTTGTTGCCAGCGATTGCGGTGGGCGGCGCTGTAGCGCTCTGAGCGTACAGTTGCGCCGCCGCATTGCCGGTCAATGCGGGGTTCAGGATTTCAGAGAAGTTTCCGGTCCGCTCAAGCGCCGTCGGCACCGTTTCGGTAGAGGTCTCGCTGAAGCCGACGCGATTGGCTTGCGCATCGCCAAAGAAGAAGAGCTTGTTGCGGATGATCGGCAGACCGAGAGTCGCGCCAAACTGGTTCTCATGATAGGGAGGCACGGGAAGCTGCTCGTTCTCCCAGTCATGAATATCGAAAGCAGTGTTGCGCACATACTCCCAGGCGCTGCCATGAAGATTGTTTGTACCCGATTTCAGACTGGCATTGACGACCGCCCCGGCAGAGTGCCCGAACTCCGCGGAATAGTCGCTTGTCTGCACTTTGAACTCGGCCAGCGCATCCGGCGGCGGTTGAGCCACGAAACTGGCGCCGTTGTAAAAGTCGACGACGTTGACGTTGTTATCCACGCCATCCAGGATGAAGTTGTTTTGTTCGGCTCGCTGTCCGTTGGCATTGAAATCACCCTTGCCCGCACCGCGTGAGCCTTCGGGGGGAACCGCGCCCGCGGATAGCTGAGCAATGAAGACCCAGTTGCGTCCATTCAGGGGTATGCTGTCAATGGTCTGCGCGTCGATCGTCTGTCCCACGGAGCTTTCCTGCGTTTGCATGAGAGGGGCTTCTGTAGTCACAGTCACAGTTTCGGTAGCGGAGCCGGGTTTGAGTTGAATCACGACGTTAAGCTTCTGTTGCAGATTGAGATGCAGGCCGGTCTGCGTTGTTGTTCCGAAGCCCGGAGCGCTCGCCGATACAGTGTAGTCGCCGATCTTTACGGGGGAAAATCCGTAAACTCCGGCGCCGTCGGTTTTGGCTTTCAGTATCTGGCCCTCATCCACATTAATGAGCGTTACTGTTGCGTTGCCGATCACGGCACCGGAAGGGTCCTGAATCACACCAGTGATCGCGCCTTGATCCGCTTGCCCCAGCAGAGAATCTGCCGGTGCAAGCAGTATGCAAAGGGCCAACACAGTCAAAATCCAATGTCTCTTGTTGATCATCACTTGCCTCCAAATAGTGCCGTTCAAAGTGCGAGGTTGGGGATGCAATGAGGGAAGCTGCTACTTGACAGTCGCAAACGGACAGGGGAAGCATCTGTCAATTGCATTACCGATGTATACGGTTACATCGACGATTATTTCTACCTCGAACGGCACAGTACGCCCCACCGACGAAGGTTGTCAAGGCTATTCTCTTGCGGGGGTTCTTGAGTTTTCTGATGAAGGAAGTCCAATTGTTCTCGGGTACAATTTGACAAAAGGAATAGTCAACTTACTGGATAGGCTTTGGGGACAACTATGTCTGTGAGCATGCGAGCGATTGCCAAGCTGGCCGGAGTGTCGAGTGCGACGGTCTCCCGCGTTATCAATGGCTCCAGCCTGGTCACTGACGAAACTACGCGCCGGATCCAACAGATTGTCCAGGATCTTAAATTCGTTCCCAACAACAGCGCGATTCATCTCAAGAGTGGAAAAAGTCAGATTTATGGCATCATCATCCCCGATCTAACCAACCCGTTTTTCACCGAGCTAGTCAAGATATTCGAGGAGTTGCTGGTCGAAAACGAGCAGGAACTGCTGGTCGCCAATACCGACTTTCATTCCACCCGAATGCAGCGTTCGGTGCGCAGGATGTTACTGCGCCGGGTAGATGGGGTGGCTTTGCTGACCTCGGAACTGGAGACCGCATCTCTGGAATCGCTGATTCAGAATCGGATTCCGGTAGTCACCACCGACCACTACCGCATCGCCTCCGGCATGAGCGATATTGTGGTTGATTTCGCCGGCGGCATGTCGCAAATAGTCGCCCATTTGAAGGGACTCGGGCACACCCAGGTAGGATTCATTGGTGGCACTGAGGGCCTCGTCACATCGCGGGTTCGACGGGAGTCGTTTCTGAATGCACTTGTGAAACAGGGGCTATCATCCAGGGAAGGTTGGATGGTGGTAGGGAACTACAAGATTGACGGCGGTTCAGTAGCCATGGCGAATATACTTTCCCAGCCAGAAACTCCTACCGCTGTGGTAACCGCAAATGACCTAACCGCGATCGGCGCGCTGAGAACCGCACACGAAAAAGGGTTGGACATTCCGGGGGACATTTCGATAGTCGGTTGTGACGACATCGAGATGAGCGACATTGTCTTTCCTCCGCTCACCACGCTGCGTATTTCGCGAAAGGAATATGCCGGAATGCTTTTCAAAGCTCTGCAAGAGGCAGGGAAAGATCTGACTCAGCCGGGCCACAAGTTCACCCTGGCCACCAGGCTCGTTGTTCGTCAATCCACGGGGCCGGTGGGGAATCACCTGCAGAACAGACGCAAGGCAGGGCGTGCGGTTACCAGAAAAGCACGTTGATCAATAAGCACGCTGCGATGACCGCGCCGGCCAGCAGCACTCCGGGTAGCGAGAAGTGAACCAAGGTCCTTCCCGCATTTCCATCCGGGCTTGGTAGCCGCTCCGCCGTCCCGCGAATCAGGCCGATCAACAGTGTGGAGCATGCCGCCACCGTGAAGCCCAGAATCGCGGCATAGAAGTTCGCGCTCATCTGACTGCCATAGTGGAGCACACCTGCATACACCAGCGCCTGGTGTATGCAGGCGCAAATCAGGCCCAATGCAAAGCCGCCTAACCCACCTTTTGCCGCTCTGCGGGGCGCGAGCGCGGCCAATGCCACCAACGCAAACAGTGGCGCATTGAAGGTAGAAAGAATCATCTGAACATACTCCATCAGGCTCTCATGGCGCAGAGCCAAACTAGCGGCGCCGATTGAAAGCAGAATCGCAGCAGCGTTGGTCAGGCGGCCTATCCAGACATAATGTTCCTCGACTGCCGTGGGGCGAATCCATGGTTGGTAGATGCCTTGCACCCATGCAGAACTGAATCCTGACACATTGTTCGCAAAGGTTGAGATGAGCCCTGCAAACAGTCCCATGACTCCGATTGCGACCCAGGAGTGACTGTAATAATGCAGCATCATTGCGGGCAATGTCGCGTTCCAGGTGCCCATGTGCTGCTCGCCAAGAGCCAGTGGCGCCGCCACTCCCGGAAGGACGATCAGGAACGCAAACACCGGCTTGGCCGCAGCCATACTCAACGGAACGTATACCACGTCATTTGCCTTGCGCACCGCAAGAGTTCGCTGCATCTGAACAAAGTCTGTGCTCCAAAAACCGAAACTGAGCACCACGCCCAGCCCCAGGATGAGGCCGAACCGGTCCATCGTGGCCTGCGGGTCAAAGACAGGCAGAGTTTGCCACGCATGGAAACGGTTGGCTGGGATGCTGGACAGAAGATGGGCCACGCCCCCGAAGTCCCGTGCGACCAGAAAGACGAGTGGTACGACTGCTGCAATCACCAGCGCAAAATGCAGCAATTCAGTGTAGACAGTTGCACGCAACCCTCCAACCCAGGTGTAAAACAACACCACCGGCGCGGTGACCAGGACTCCGTGATAGAAATTCCATCCAAAGAAGGTAACCCCTATCTGGACCACGGCACACAGGCAGACACCAGCCAGTAGCAGCATGGTTGCCGCCATGCATAATGCCGCCATTGACCGCGTTCGTGGGCCGTAATGGAGGCCGATAAAGTCGAGCACAGTCGGATAGCGGCCCCGAGCATAAGCCGGCAGAAGCCAAAACGCCAGCACCACTAATGCCGGAACCGCACCGATCCAATAGAAGTGGCAGGCCAGCATTCCATACTGGGCTCCGAGCGCCATCATCGCGATGACGTCCAGAGAACCGCAATTGGCTGCGATGCAGGCCACGATGCAGACCCACAACGGCAGAGCACCTGTAGCGTTGAGAAACTGGTTTGAATCCCGCTTCTTTCGTCCTGCCAGTATTCCCACCAGTAGCAATCCGGCAAGGTAGACCAATGCGATCAGCGAGTGAAACCGATTCCAAACCATGTCTTGCCAGGCCTTACTCGAGCTGCCAGTTTTTCAGCGAGAGCCGCGACCCATCCTTAGCCCGAACAAAGAGGGGAGTCCCAATGGCAGGATGATTGTAAGCTAAGAAGCGCCTTTGTCGACGTTGATGGTTGGGTAGCAGACTTAGCTGAGACCAACGTACGTGTCGCATTCGCTAGACGCGTTTGCCTTCTCCGCTGGAGTCGGCCCAAGTCGCCAAAGACTCGGGTCGTTAGAATCGTCCCATCTTGACCCGCACCACTTCGGGCTTCTCATAGAAGCACAGGCCTCGATCGGTCTCATCGCCGTTCCACAGACGCAGAGGCTTCCACACACCGTTCTCATACGTGCCCTGCTCGGCCGTGAGAATCTGGCTGTGAATCCACGGCAGCTTTCCGGGAAGATGAAAACTGATGCTTGCGTCGACGCCCGTCACCAGGAACTCATCCGGACCGAGTTGTGCGATCAGAGCCGCTCCGTGCGCATCCTTCGTGCCCGGCGCGCGCCTGCCGTCTGGCTGGGGAAAGCCGTAGGCCACCGTAGCCTGCCACCCGCCGAGATCCACTTCATCCGTGGCCTGACCCGGTTCTTCAACCGCCGTCTTAAGTTTCCCTTCGAATTCGAGCTGAGCAATCTCGCGGCTCATAGGCTCGATCATGGAAAAATTTCTGGCATGGGCTTTCCATGGCTGGTCGCCGAGAATATTCCATCCCGTTTGATCCACACCAAAAGGAGAGAAACCAATGGCCCCGTCCCCCAGTGCAGAAAAAAAGAACTTTGCGAAGGTGTCGTCGCGGCCCGTCTCCGGGATCCACAGCGGATTGTCGGGGCGGTGATACGCCTTGATGATCGTGCGGTAAAATCCACTGTCGCTTGCATAGATGTCCGGCCCGATCATGTCGATTGAGGGCGCCAATTCTCTCCACAATTCAACCAGTTTCTGCACTGCACCGCCGCTGGGATAGCCGATACCCGGCGTATCCAACTGCCGTTGCGGCAACTCCGCAGCCGGGTAATCGATCCAGACGTTGATGTAGCAGGGAATTGCAAACTCCCGCTTGCCTGCTGCGACAATCTCGTTTACGTATTTCGCCTGGTGGTAGGCTTGGAAGACTTCGTCGGCCTCGGCCCCAAACACTTCAGTCCATCTGCCTGGCTGCTTGTGCACGGCAGTCAGCAAATCGACCGGAACTTGACCTGCGAACTCGCGGTTTGATTCTGCCGAGTTATCGCGGACACTGCCAATGTTACCCGACTCATTTTCAACTTGAATCATCAAGACTGTATGTTTCTCGTCGTCGATCTGTTTTAGGTGGCGCATCAAGGCCACAAAAGCCAACATGTCTGCCTCAAGCGTGTTCCGCGACATGGGTGATAGCACATCGATCGGCTCGCCATCAGGTCGGATCGTGTGCGGAAAGCGAGCCGGATCGGTCTTGACCCACGTAGGAGCGTAGTGCATGTTCCCGTTCTTCCATGTGCCGAACCACAATAGGACGGCGTGCAGGCCATGGGCTCGGGCTCCCTCTACAACCTGGTCTACATTGCTGAAATCGAAATGACCCTGCTGAGGCTCAAGCTGCTCCCAGTACACTGGTGCCTCCACCGTGTTTGCATGCAGGGCGGCCATTGACTCCCATACCTGGGGCAGCTCGCTGGGCCACGCGCTCGAGTTATGTATTTGACCGCCCAGAATCAGGTATGGCCGACCATCCACCATCAATGCGTAACGGCCATCCTTCTCGACAAGTTTTGGTGGATCCTCGGCAAAGGCTCGAAGAACGCCGGTAAATGCCGGCAGACTGGCCGCCAGGAAGGCAAAGACGATCCGGAACTGCCGAAGATTGAACGAGCCCATGGTGTTGTTTCCCCCACAGCAATGTAACCGTGTACATCGGTTTGCGCAAGTCGTGCGATTTTTCGCGCCAAAGCAGAACCAGCGATGCCACGTGCGAATGGCGATATCAGAAGCATGGCATATGCGCTTCTGACCCGTCTTCGACGGAACTCGGAGCCTGGCAAGTCCTCTTACGTTGATGAAGGCGAACTTGCCGCACCGCTCCCGCTCCTCGTTAGCTACCATCCGACGGCCACCAGCAGCGTTGCCGGGTTATTGCATGAAACATCGCTCGAGTACCCGCCTGCATCGTCGTAGGGGAACGCATATTGTTGTCCGTTGATTGCGTTGGCGTGGAAGAACTCTGCATAGTGGTCAGAGGGATCCGTTTGGTAGAAGGTGCTAGGGTTTCCCCACATGGATTGAGATATCAGTGTGCCATTAGGATTGAACGTCCCCGGAGCCGCTGTATGTCGATAGATTGCAGCGGACAGATTTGGATAGTCAGTCAGGCCGGACCCATTCGGTCCAGCCAGTGGAATGGTGAGGCCGTTGGAAGTCCAGATCTCAGCGATGTAGGCGGTGTAGTAATCCTGGTAAGGGCCACCCGCGTTGAAGCCGCCCGCACCCGGCTCGATAATCCGGTACGGGGCATTGAGCTGCGCCTCCGGTTGGAAGTCAGCAGGAACGGCGTCGAGATAGCGTTGGAAGGTCGTGGCACGATTCTCTGCAAAGCTCGCGGCATTTTCGCCGACCGCTATATCGGTTCCGTCTCCGCAGGCCAGCTGAAATGCCAGTTTTACGCCGAAAGCGTCAACTCGCGTTGTGTCACCATTGAAGAAATAGTTTCCCGCGGTACCGGTGGTACCGATGGTGTACTCGATGAAGTCGTAGTAGTCGGTATTGCCCTGGCCCACGTCCCCGAGATAGAAATACATGCGACCGGAAGCATTGGCCGGCATGCTGAAAGTCGGCTGAGCCGCAATCGTATTTGTCGTCGTGACTCCGTTTATGGTCGCGCTCCAAGTTATCTGATCGTCCGTATACTGCCCGTTTGTCCGGTTCAGAAACTTGAACACCATGGCATCCCCCGCGGCCGTGGGCGGCATGTTGCTTGCGTCCCAGAAGGGCGAGTTTGTGCCAAGGGACAACGTCGTGGCGTTGACCGGTCCGGTCGGTGCAGAAGTTCCCGCGGGATTGCTCGCCTCGACCTGATAGTAGTAGGTCGTCGACGCCGCAAGGACTACATCGTTATATGCATTGGCCTTTGTGGTGCCAACCTGGTTTGTGCCCGAAGGAGTAAAGTTTGGCGTCGTGCTGCGGAATATCAGATACATCACTGGGGCCGCTGCGGTACTCGCAGGCCAGCTTAAATCGATCTCGTTCGCGGAAGTTGCCACTGCAGCCAGTGCGGTTTCAGGAGCCAAGGTAGTCGCCTTCACCTGTGCTGACTTCGCTGCGGACGGACCGTCCTCGTCGACCGCTTGCACCACATAGTAAAAGGTCGACAACGCCGGAAGACTGGTGTTGAAGAATTCTGTGCCCGTCAGCCCGACAGCAATTTCATTGTTGACGGACGGCGTGAACCCACTCGCCGTACCGCTGTATAGGTTGTAAGTGATGTTGGTGCAATTCGCCGGTGGGGTAATCGCCGTCCAACTCAAACCGATGGCGTTGGAGGAAGACGCGGTAGCTGCCAGGCCGGTCGGCGCAGATGAAGGAATGGAGATGCATGAGCTCGCGGAATGAGTCTCTGCGCTGGCTTCGGTCGAGGCCGCTGATGCTCCGGCCGCATCAACTGCTTCTACGGCGTAGTAATAGGTTGTCGAAGCCGCTAGTCCAGTGTTGGAATATGTCGTGCTGGTTAGGCCGCTCGCTACCAAGGTGGCCGCAGACGGCGTGAACCCGCTGGTTGTACTGCTGTATAGGTTGTAGGTGATTGCGCAGTTAGGCGGAGGGGTAACTCCAGTCCAGTTCAGACCAATAATGCTGGGAGAAGATGCGGCTGCCGTCAGCCCAGCTGGTGAAGCCGAGGGAACGAGGGTGCAGGCGCTGGGAATCCCACGGATCTCAATTCCCATGATCAGGGGCTGGTTGACAGAACCTTCAGTAAGGGCGATCACGATCTGGCCGCTGCTGTTTGCGGTGGCTGTGAACTGCTCAACCAAAGCCGCGTTTTCTCCAACAGTGGCAAAGACGTCGAGGTTGCTGAGCACGATTGTGCCATTGATGGCCACGTCGAATTCACGCTGACCTGCCGCGGTGAAATAAGTCTCAGCAAAATGCAGTAGAACCGCGTACTGGGCACCGGCCGCCAGTCCCGGAATCGTGTAAGTAGAAACACCAACCCGCCCGTTCTGATACACCCCCATTGGCGCCGCGTTGGCCCCGGGTTGGGTCAGATTGATGGCAGCAGTTACAGCGCCGTTAACGCCTCCACCGGTGAAGTATTCGTCCGCGACAAAAGATGCGTCGCCGCCATTCGTGTTGCTCTGTGCGGGACCGCCGGATGCGATGGCGACGATCTCCGTTGCGCCCGCACTCTGCGTGGTAGCAGACGTTTGTACCGAGGCTAGCGAGGGGCCATCCGTATCGACCGCTTCAACTACGTAGTAATACGTTGTCGAAGCCGTCAGGCCGGAATTGGAGTAAGTCGTGCCTGTGATGCCGCTTGAAATCAGAGTACTCGTAGACGGAGTAAACCCGCTTACCGCGCTTCCATAGATGCTGTACGAATTAACGGCGCAGTTAGCCGGTGGGGTAACTGCGGTCCAGCTCAACGCGATGGCGCTTGATGATGATGCTGCCGCTATAAGGCCGGTTGGCGCCGCAGGAACCGCAGTACACGACGCACTCGACTGGGTCTCGGCGCTCGCTTGCGATGAGGCCGCCGATGTTCCGAACGCATCGATTGCTTCAACAACGTAGTAATAGGTTGTCGACGGTGAGAGACCGGTATCGGAATAAGCTGGATTCGTCAGCCCGCTCGCAATCAGGTTGCCAGAAGCGGGAGTAAATCCGTTGGTTGCGCTGCGGTAGACGCTGTACGAGTCGATCGAGCAGTTCGCAGGAGCAGCTGCTGCAATCCAACTCAGCCCGATGGCGCTTGAGGATGATGCAGCGGCCGTCAGGCCGGTTGGCGCTGCAGGAGCGGCCGCACAGGAACCAGCCGCGGAGGTCTCCGCACTGGCTTGAGACGAGACCGCCGATGTGCCGTACTCGTCGAATGCTTCCACGACGTAGTAATAGGTTGTCGACGGCGAGAGACCGGTGTCGGAATAGCCTGGATTGGCCAGCGCGGTCGCAATCAGGTTGCCAGGGGATGGAGTAAATCCACTGGTTGTGCTGCGGTAGAGGCTGTAGAAAGTTGAGATGCAATTCGCCGGAAGCGGCACTGCAGTCCAGTTCAAGTCGATAGCAATGGACGAGGACGCCGTTGCAGTGAGCCCCGTCGGGGTTGAAGGAGCGGCGGCGCAACTGGGGCTCGTCACTGTCAGCAAGGCAGTGGTGCTGGTTACAGAACCGGCAGCATCGGTAACCACGACACTGAAATTGATACCATTGTCCGTCGCGACAGTGGCCGGGGTTGTGTAGGTTGTCGAAGTCGCGCCAGAAATGGCTGTGCCGTTGCTTTGCCATTGATAGGTCAGCGGAGTCGCGCCAGTTGCCGCTACAGTAAACGTTGCGGTCTGTCCCACAGCAACTGTCTGAGGTTCCGGTTGGAGGGTAAAGGTGGGTAGAGCGGATTGGGGATTGCTTGGTGAGGTCTTGCTGGGAAGAGGTTTAACGCAACCGGTGAGCGTGCTTATTCCCAATACGCTCGCCGCCAATAACATTAGTTGCGCACCGCGCCGTTTCTTGCGACCGAAGAAACACAGCGCTCCCGCTAGCTGCAAGCCTGAAGAGAGCGGACTGGATTTGGAGAGTGGAGCATCAGATGCCGCGGAGGAGCTTGCAGCTTGCACAGTGAGTGAAAATGTGGTGGCCTGCTGCAATGAGCCGGATGTCGCAGTCACGGTGACCGTCGAGATAGTAGGTTGGGGGTTACCGGGCGAAGATGGGCTGGAAAGAGGTTTGACGCAACCGGTAATAAGAGCCAGACCGATGAGACTCGCCGCCAGCAGCATGAGTTGGACACCGCGCCGTTTCTTCCTGCCTAGCAGGAACAGCATTGCAGCCAGCGCCGAACCCGGAAGCCATAGACCCGGCTTGTTGCGCGTGGCCGCAGACGCCGCGGCGGTATTGACCGTCAGCGTCGAAACCATGTTGCCTGCCGCGTTTGCCGTAGTTGGAGAAAAGCTGCATGTGGCGCCGGTTGGCAGGCCGGAACAATTGAACGCAACGGCTGAGGTTGTAGGGAAGCCGTTCTCTGGCGTCACCGTGACTGTTTCTGTGCCGCTGGCTCCTGCCGTCACGATCAGTGACGCCGAAGAGACCGCTAACGTAAAGTTCGGCGCCGGAGCGGTGGCATTGGTAGTGGCGCTCACCTGGTTTGAAGATAGTGAGTTTCCTTCTGAGTCGGTCGCTTCAAGCAGGTAGAAGTATGTTGTGGACGCTGTAAGTCCCGTATCCGAGTACGTCACGGCCGAGGCGGTGGTAACTAAATTGCTCGCTGACGGAGTGAAGCCGCTGGTTGTGCTCCGGTAAATGCTATAGGAACTAACCGCGCAGTTAGCCGGAGGTGTAACTGGTGTCCAGCTTAGGTCGATAATACTGGAAGAAACCGTCGTCGCGGTCAACCCGGCCGGCGCGGACGGAACCGCGGTGCAGGACGCAGCGGCCGAAGTCTCAGCAGAAGCTGGCGTGGAGGGTGCGGAAGTGCCGTCAGCATCGACTGCTTCGACTACGTAGTAGTAAGTTGTAGATGCCGCGAGTCCGGTGTTTGAGTAGGTCGTGCCTGTCACACCGCTTGAGATCAGGTTGCTCGCTGCCGGAGTGAAGCCGCTGGTTGTGCTGCCGTAGACGTTGTAGGAGCTGATCGCGCAGTTAGCCGGAGGTGTAACTGCTGTCCAGCTTAGGTCGATAATACTGGAAGAAACCGTCGTCGCGGTCAGCCCGGCCGGCGCGGACGAAACTGCGGTGCACGCGCTGCTCGCGGTCACGGTGAGCGTAGCGTTAGTGCTTGTTACGGAGCCAACCGAATTGGTGACCACAACGCTGAAGAGTGCGCCGTTGTCAGTGGCCACGGTTGCGGGCGTCGTGTACCTGGCGGCCGTCGCACCAGAGATTGCAGTGCTGTTCTTCGACCACTGGTAAGTTGGCGCCGGGTTTCCGGCAGCGGTCACCGTGAACGTCGCCGTCTGACCAAGGGTCACCGTCGTGGACTGCGGCTGCGTCTGGATGACCGGAGCCGCAACCACGGCGCTGCCGTCGCATAGTGTTGCGCCTGGATAGTTATTCGTCACATTCCAGGACGTCGTGCCGTCAAAATTGACGATCGCTGTTTCGGTGGCGTCATTCGGATCCACTGTTGACGTCCAGGTACTCCAGGCTCCCGGGAAGGCGCATGTCGCGTTGTTGCTGCCGCTGATGCCCAGTGCTTCAGGCTCGGTGGGAATACGCATGCCGAGGCTTGTGCAATAAGTCACTGCATTCACTCCCGTGAACTGCGATCCCGGCGTCGTGTCGGTTTCGATGGTGCGGGTCCATGTCAGGCCGCTCAGGTTGTCGGTTACCAGGTTGGAGTTAGAGGAGTTGACCGTATAGCGCTCGGTCGAGCCGCCGCATTGCGCAACGTTGTAGACCTGGAGCTCCCAAATCGAATACCCGTACTGGCCATTGCGCAAGGTGCAGTAAATGCGAATGTAGCGCCCCTGCACGGTCGGGAAGTTCCTTTGATCCACCATGCCGTCCCCTCCAGTGTTACCGGTAACCACCAGGGCATTGCTCCAGTTCACATTGTCGGTCGAGTATTGAATCGTGTAATTCACCGCATAAGCATTTTCCCAGTAGATATACACCGTGTTGAATGGCTGGACCGAACCGAGGTCCACCTCGAGCCAGGAAGGATCGACTCCCGTAACTGGAGGGGTGGGTGGCGCACCAGCCGTTGCCGATCCCCAGCGCGTGGTGAGCAGGCCATCAACGGCATTCTCCGGACCCAGGCAACCCGTGCCGGTGTTGGGCGGAGTTGTGGTCCCGTCGGTACAAGCATTTTGAGTGCTACTGGAAGTGGCAGTCTTGTCGAGGGCCAAGTTGACACCCGGAGGTGCAAGCGCAAGGCTAGCCGCGGCACTCGTCACCGGAGCGTTTGCGGCGTTGTTTACCGTCACCGTGTAGGCGCCAACATTGGCGGAACTTATGGCTGGAATAGTGTAGGTAATGGTGCTCGATGTTTGCGTGTTACTCACGAGAATTGTGGCTGTGCCGCCTGACGGTGTGAATTGCCACTGGTAAATATAGGGCGAGGAACCCGCAACCGTTGCTGTGAGCTGAACTGGCAGATTCGCCGCCACGATCTGGCTGGTCGGTTGGGTCGTGATCGAGACCGGCGTGGGTGCACTGATGGTGACCATCGCGGTTGAGGATTGCACCTGACTTACTGGGTTGCTGACAACGACATAAAAGCTATCATTTCCTGTGGCTGTAAAGACGGGCGTTGTGTAGCTGGCCAGTGCACCTGATTGGACCTGTATGCCGTTCTCGTACCAAGCATAGTTGAGTGCAGGCGAGCCAGTTGCAACCACGGTCAGTGTGGCCGGCTGCCCTTCAACCACTGTTTGAGAAGCAGGTTGCGTGGTTATAGCAACATTTGCGGCCGCGTCCACAGTCAAGGTGACAGGATTCGATGTTACCGATCCGAAGCTACTGGTGATAGTCACCGTGATGGTATCGCCATTCTGCGTGAGGGTCGTTGCTGCCGTGGTATAGGTGCTGCTGTTGGTGCCGACCGCAATACCATTCTCATACCATTGATAGGCGAGCGTTCCGCTACCGCTGGCTGCAACAGTGAATGTTGCCATATAGCCGACCGTTGTTGCCGTGTTAACCGGTGGCACGATGATCGCTGGAGGTTGCGATTGCGGAGGAGGCGGGGGCGCAACCGAGGTCAGCGTAACGCTGCTGCTGGCGAGGCCGGACGCGGTTGCTGTTACGGTTACGGTTCCAGGTGTGAAGGTGCTGCGCAGCGCAATCTTCTGCAATCCGCCTTCGAAGTTCAGTTCCGGATCGCCGGGTGAGTGAAAGAAAGCGTAAGGCAGGCCGCCGATGACCGTGCTGTTGGCTCCGGAGAACGCGTCCTGATAATAAGTAGTCCACGAGGGGTCTGCAACGAGTTGTTGCGTGCCACCCATATAGGTGGCCGGCCCTGTTACCGTAAAGGTGACATTATCTGCCGCAGAGGGCACCCAATTTCCGTTCGCATCTTCCACCTCGGCTTGCACAAGGGCCGCGTCTGAGCCGTTGGCGGTCCATTGGAAGCTGGTGCCGTCCGGCCTGACCACTTCGGGGACTGCCGTAAGCACAATCTTACTTTCGACGCCGGCGGTAGTCCGCGTGTCAGTCACACCCGGAACGACATTGCCGCTGACGTCGATGCACTCCGCGATGACCGAGCCCGCGGCCCAGTTCACCATCCAGGAAACCTGGCCAGGCATCACGGTGGTGTTCTGGGTCAAGTTCGTGGCCGAGTCGATGTTCCAGGGATTGGGAACCTGATCTGCGAGGGCCACTCCGGTAACCGGATCTTTGGGGACACCGTTGATCAGCAGGCGAACCGCTGGGCAGTTACTAAAAGCGTTCTCCTGAAGCGGAGTACCCGCCGTATATTCGTAAGCGCGGTTCCAATGGTGCGCCAGGTGAACCACCGGCTTAAGGGAGTAAGGCACCCAGTTAGCCTGATAAATATAGTAGAGCAGCCGGGGAAACCTGTTCGCGTCGACAGAGGAGTAACCCAGTGAGCGGACAAAATTGTTCATTGTCGGCTGATTTTGAAACTCCGCCCAAAGACTCACCTCGCCCGGTGTTTCAGCAAAGTACCATTGCGCGATACCGAAGGCGTTGGCCTCCCGGCCTTGACGCCAATCGTTCAAGTAGGGGGCCGCAAAAGCCAGTTCGTAGTCATACGCGTAAATCGTATTGGCTCCAGTACCAGTAGAAGTGCCGCGGCCGGTTCCCATGTCGTCCCAATACTCGGCTCCAAAGGATGGATTATCCGGGTTGGTGTTCTTGACTCCAGCCTCGCAGCCTGCCCCGTCACACTCGCCCATGAAGGCATACGACGGACTGTAGGTACGATCACCTTGCACGCGCGGATTGATGTTATCCCATGACGTTTCGATCGTCGCTAGCTCATCCGCGAGGGGCTGGTTCATCCCGCCGTTATCCTCTTCCCAGTCGAGAATCGAAGGATGACTGCGATCGCGGATGATCATGTCGCGATGCAACTCCTGCTTCAACTGAAGATCATCGGCCGTAGGGTTCGACGAGGCGTTCCAATAGCCTTCGCCGTCTCCGCTGGGCTGGTCAATCATGATGCCGTAGGCGTCGGCTGCTTCCACCATCTCTTCGCTGCTGGTCGAGTGGCCCGGTCGCCAAACATTGCCGCCCTGGGCCGCGATCTGCGCCATATCGCGCCACCACTGCTCGTCCGGAACCGATGATCCGAGGGCCGGATAATCGTAACGGCTTGCACCGCCCCAAAGATGCATGGCGTGGCCGTTGAAGTAAGGAAAATTCGCATCCCATGTGATCGTGCGGATGCCCAGTGGACTTTGCGCCGAATCCACCACAACGCCGTTCACGCTGACGATGTGGTAGACCTTGTACATATAAGGCGTTCCATAGATCGAGTTATTCGGATACCACAAGGTCGGATTCGGCACAGTTATCATTTGCTCAAACATCGGCGTCGGACCGGACGGAAAAGTGGCCGGCGTCATCGGCGGCACCGACTGAGTAATCGGCGGCGCGGTCACAATCACGTTCCCCTGCGCATCCACGATCTGTGTGGTCAAAGTAACTTGCTGCGTGGTTGCGGTCTCGTTGAGAACGTTGGTCTGCACCTCTACCACAGCCGAGGCCGCCGTTGCGGTCCCTTCCGAAGCGGGAACTTCGGAGACCGTTCCAACATAAGTGCCCCAGGTCTTCTGGTTTGAGTAACTGTTTACAGGAATATGAACCGGACTTGTAACATACAGGTAAACATTGCGGAACAATCCAGCCATGGCCTGGCCGAAACGGAAAGCCCCGGAAAAGTTTGGCTGTTCATACCAGCTTGCGCCCCTCGATACATCGATCGCGATCACATTATCGGTGGCGCCGTCTGTATGCAGATATGGTGTGAGGTCGACGATCACAGGGATGAATCCCACCACGTGCGTCGCCTGCGCGTCGGCAGCGACGGCGCTGATACCGGGCAGAAGCGTGCCATTGATGAAAACCTGAACGCCAGTGTGCGAGCCCTCGACATTCAGCATGAACTTCTGGCCCGCGTACTTAGGATCAACCTTGAAGTGCAGGCGGTACCAGTTGTAGTTACCAGTCAAGGACCCCTGGCCGCCGCCCGACGTCTGGTTGATAAAGGTGCGCGGAATATTCGCGTCGTAGGGAAGGCCCACCTGCGTCCATGTCGCGGCCGTATCTGTACTCTCCACAAAACCGAGGCTCGAGTAGGAGGCCGAATTATTGGTGTTCTGGAACCACCACTGGCTTTGCGGCGCATTCGAAGTGGTCGCGGCATTCGCAATGTACTCCGGCACACCGGCTGCAAGATTGATTGTCAATCGTTGCGAGATGGGCAAAGATGGCTCGACCTGCTGCGCACCGGCGTCAGCCGGGCAAAGCACCGCAATGAGGAGGAAGACCGTCGCAAGCAACGGCCACGGTCTGCCGCCCGCTTGCGAGACGCCAGGTGCGGACCGGGCACTCAATAGACAAGAAAGAAATCTCGGCTCAAAAGGTCTTGGACGGCAGGGACGAGCAGGTATTACAACGTGAATGTATGGGGGATACACACGAGGCTCCTTTTAAGGTTGGAGTTCAAGAATGCGTTGGTTAGAGTTGTAGCTTCTGTGGTTCCGGGCCCTGGATGCAGGCTCTAGGTTTTGAGTTTCCAAAGGAACACGCAGGCGACAAGGCATACTCGCCAGTTGCACGCATCCAGGGTGTGAAATGAATCCTAGCGGAATTGTACAACCACAATATCGCCCCGCATTGTCAAAAAACCATCCGGGCAGATCATGAGACTGATTTTGAGCCGTCAGGCAGCTCAGGAAGGTCTTTCGAAGGAAGGGACGGAGATGCCCAGTTACCGCGAATCAGTCCGAAGACTCTGCGGACTTTTTCATTTTTGGCCGAGTGCCGAAACTCTTTACTGCGTCAACTCGTTGGCGTGCCAAAAGAAACAGCCGGCGCTGGAGTTTTTTGTGAAAACTCCAGCGCCGGCTGCAAAGGAATGTATGAGCAATCTAGAAATTGAACCGGCCGCTGAACTGCAGTGAGCGCGACCCCTGTGTTGGAGAGTAGCCAGGGCCAAAGCTGGTGATGTACCCAAAAGTTCCACCACCAACCGTCGCGTTCGGATTGGACGTGAGTATCGCGTGATTGAGAAGGTTGAACGCCTCGAAGCGAATCTGGAACTCGCTCTCGCGGTACACGTGGATGGCCCGGAAGATGCTTGCGTTGAAGACCGACACCCCGGGTCCACGGAACTCGTTGCGGTAGGTGTTGGGCAAAGTGGGCGAAGCATTGGTCGGGTTCCCGGCAACGGTGGCCGCAGGCTCGACCGGGTTCGCGAAAGACGCGGGATTGAACCAGGGCTTGCCTCCGGATACCGTGGTGGCGCCGGGCGTCCTGTTGTGGCCGCTCTCCTGCTGGTACGGCGCAACCAACTGGGCGTAGGTTGTGCCAAACCCGGGGACCTCGCCTGACAGTTGATTACCACCGGCGGCGCTCACCGAGAATGGGGTGCCGCTGTAGTGGCTAAATTGTCCATTCAACTGGAGGCCGCCGATAATCTGCGCGACCAAGCCCTGGTTTGCGTACTTCTGGCCGTACCCGAACGGCAGGCTGTAGACGCTGTACACCTGTGCGTTGTGCGTCTGGTCGTACCCCGCAGTGGCCCGATTCAGGCGAGCCATCGCGGGGTAATTGAACGTCGTACCGCCGGCTCCAGACCCCGCGCCATTGTCTTCGAAGTCGATGGCATGCGAGTAGGTGTAAACCACTCCCATCGACATGTTCTTACCCGCATTGTGCGTCAACTGCGACTGGAGCGCGTTGTACGAGGAACTCCAGAGCGGTTGAGTCATTGTGATCCCGCCCGTGTTGTAGCAGGCAGTCCAGGTAGACGTGCAGTTCTGCCAGTTGATCGTTTCGTTGATGTTGAAGCTGCATGGTCCCGTTAGGCCCGTGAGGGCGTTGTTGTATTGGCCGTTGGGCATGCATGGCGTAGCTGTGCTCGGAAATGGAGCGGAATTAAACGGGGTCCAGCCGACCTGCTGGCGAACAAAATGGGTTCCCACGTAGCCGGCGTTGCCCACCCAACCGTAACCCAGATCCCGCTGGATGAAAAGGTTCCAGCTCTCGATGTATCCGCGCCGGAAGTTCTGCGCTACCGTGGTTGTGGATCCGGAGACCGGCAGCGACACAAAACCTGAGCTTAGGTTGGGAGCGATCTGGGCGGGGATGCCGTAGGAGAGCGTTATCGCCGCATCGTTGTTGGCTGGATCGACTGCGATGGTGCCCGTACCGGTGCCTGAGTATGCCGGCGCCAGGTCCTCAGGGAACTCGTCGCGCAGGTAGCGCATACTGTCGGGGTCGGTCGTGACGCCGAATCCCGAGCGAACTACGGTCTTTTCCGTCAAGCGATAGTCGATGCCGAGGCGCGGAGCAAAGAACCCGAACCCGCTATAGATACCCGCATTCTCCGGGTTTCCATTCTCGCCGCCAACCTCAACGTTGGCAGACTGAGGCAGCCCCGGGACAAGAACGGTCACCCCGGTGTGATCGCGGTACGCCGGCGGATACAGTTCGTAGCGAACCCCGTAGTTGAGCGTGAACTTGGGGGTCACCGCCCACTGATCCTGGGCGTAGGCTCCGAGTTCGGTCCAGCGCAGGGAGTTGGGATTGAAGACCTGCGAAGGCTTGGCGACCGCACCGCCGTTCGATGTTGTAGTGCCGTTGTTCGGCAGGCCCAGCAGGAAGTCGGCAAGGTTGTTGTAGCCCGTCGTGCTGCAGGAAGCCGTGGTCGCTGACGCAGTCAGACCGCAGGTCAATCCACCCGCGAACTCGAATCCACCGCGTACAGAATTGATGCCGCCGCCACTGGTGGGCTGGAAGTGATTCAGGTCGAAGTGATAGTAAGTGAAGCCGTATTTTGTAGAATGCTTTCCCTTCACCCAGCTCAGGTTCACATCGCCGGTAAACTGGTTGTCGCGGAACAGGAACGGGCTGGCGCCCTGTACGTTCCCCAAGCCGCTGAAGGTGTTAGTAGTGGAGCCCTGCGTGTAAAAGTCGAATGCCGGAATGCCCACATAGTTGGGCCCGGGGCCGTTGGTGCCGGGAATGCCCAACACGCTGGTCCCGTAGTCGCCAACTTGCAGGTCGACCGTGGACTGCGCACCGGTCACCTGGCGGGTATAGCCGAAGTCTGCGTCAATCACGAGTCTCGCGTTGAATACGTGGCTCATGCCCAGGCCCACATTTTGAGCCCGGCCCGCCGCTGCCCCAGGCTGGCCGCCGTCAACCGTTGTGCCGCCCGCCTTGCCGAATATCTGGGCGTCGGTCCCGGTGTAGGGTGAGATACCGTACTTCCCGAAGATCTGCGTATTGTCGTTCGGAATATAGGTGATCTTCGTGTCCGATGCATTGCGGTTATAGCCGAATGTCCCCCTCCCGATGTAGTCGTTGAGCAGTTGATTCGACAAGGAAGCCGCCGGCTGGCCAGCTGCGCCTACCAATGCGGCGTACGGCTGCAGATTCTGCATCATGATCGACGCTGCGTTCGCGATTCTTGACGCCGGAATTGTGTTTACGTTCGATCCCGTTTCACCATACTCATTGGTAAAGCTGGGCCGACAGGAGTAATTCAGGTAGCCGCTGGTATAGGCGAGAGTGGGGCACAATGCGGTATTGATAGTGCCGATCCACTGACTACTGGGAATCGTTGGAGCTGGATCGTAAAGGACAGTGTTGCTTTTCGACAGTCCTGAGGCCACTTCGGAGAAGTTGCCGGCGACCATATTGGTGTCTGGAACCGAGAAGGTATTGGTGATCAGTTGGCGCCGCGTGATGCGATCGAAATTCGTGAAGAAGAACAGCTTCTTCTTTCCGGTCAGGATCCTGGGAATATAGATCGGGCCACCGATATTGCCGCCGTATTCCTGATAGACATTCTTCGGAATTGTTCCAGGGGTCGTATAAGGCCGCGCATTGAGGGCCGCGTCCTGGTAATATTCCCATCCGCTGCCATGGAAGTCTCTGGTTCCGCTCTTGGTACTGATCTTTACGGATGCGCCGCCCGCCTGTCCCTGCTCGGCGTTGAAGGCGTTGGTAGTGAAGCTGACGCTTTCAATTGAATCCGCTGGAGGCACGTACGCAATCAGGTACGGCAGCCAGCCGTAATAATTCACAGCGCCATCAATGCGCGTGGTGTTGCCGTTATAGGAATTGCCGTTTACGTTCGCGCTCATGGCACGCGCTGGATTGCCGCCCACCGAGTTCTTCTCCTGCACGCTGGAGGCGCCAGGGATTAGTGTGTAGAGAGATTGAAAGTTACGACCTTCGGACGAGGTGATCGGCAGTTGCGAGAGCTCGGTCTGGCTGATCTCGCTATTTACTTCAGCGTTCTCGGTCTGCAGTGAAGGCGGCGCCTCAGTCACTGTGACTTGCGCCGTGACGGTTCCCAGCTGCAGCGAAATGTCCACACGGACTTGGCTGTTGACATTCACTTGAATGTCCTTTTCCGTGTAGCCGCCAAAGCTCCCCTTGGCAGGAACGGAAACGGTATACGTGCCGGGCAGCACGTCGAGCAGCAAGTAATTACCCACTCCATTGGCTGTTGTGCTTCGGATCTCTCCCGTGCCCTGATTAGTGACTGTTAAAGCTGCGTTGGGAACGACTGCACCCGACTTATCGGTGACCGTCCCTGTAATCGAGCCATAGAGTACCTGTGCGTTTGCCGAGCTCATTCCAAGAAACGTGGTGAGAAGCACGACCGCCATCAGCAGCGTTTTGGACGCGTTAGCGTTGACCCGACGACTGATTCCTGGCCTTCCTGACATGGTTTCCTCCGGAGAGTTTTTGGTTGCGTGTTCTTCTCAAACTGCGCGAGCATTGACATGGACGCGGATCACCGAATTCGTCCAAAACCACTCAGTTGCACGGTGCAGAAGCCAACTTCCTGCACTCGGGGTTCAAGCACGAACTCAGCACAATATAATTGGCGACACGAACTATATGATTTCGTCAACAAAATTGTCAAGACAGAAAAGCGATTTATTGAAAAGACCGGCCGGCCAACGACCGATCGGCCTGTTCGATTCGATTAGATTCCGAGGTCAACCCTGCCGTTTTCTGCATCCTTCATGTTTTGTTTGGGTTCCGGCCTGACACGATATCAAAGCCGTACTTACTTCCGGTAGCAAACGGGAGCTATGGCTTCTCTTGTTCCCTTGGGGCTAGCGCGCCCCGGTATGGCTGGATCCCTGAATTTGTCTCCGCAAAGGCCGCCTCTGAAACACAAGCGCCGCCGCGCCGCGAAGGCGGGCGATCTCCCCTTCATGCGTGGGGAGGATCCGCGGAGCCGTTCCCGCCAATGTGCGATCCGCGGATTCCTTCTCGATGACCGGTCCAAACCGGTGCCATGCCGAGGTAATGTCGCCCGCCACCAAAATCACGCTGGGAGCGAGACCGGCTATGATCATGCGCAGACCACGTCCTATATAGAGTGCCTGTTTAGCCAACGCTTGTGCAGCGTGCCGGTCGTCATCAGCCATATTCAGCAATTCGTGAAAAGTCACTGCTCGATTCTGGGGCTCTAGTTCCTTGTAATACCGCAAGGCTGCTCGGCACGAAGCGAACACCTCCCAACAGCCGTTTCGGCCGCAAGCGCAACGGGGACCCGACAAATCCATCGATACGTGGCCGAACTCTCCTGCCATCCCGTGATGGCCCGTGATCAGTTGACCGTCGGCGAACACTCCGGTTCCCACGCCTTCCGAAACGGTGACCAACACAATATCTCGGACCCCATCCATTCGCCTGAATGTCAGTTCTGCCAGCAGGCAAGCTGTAGCCGCGTTCTCCATCTGCACAGGCAAGCCCATCTTGTTCTCGATCACTTTCTTTAGATCGAAATCATGCCAGTGCAGGTTCGGCGCGAAGATCAGCCGCTGCGTTCCCGGATCGACTCTGCCGGGGAGACTGATTCCAATCCCTTCAATCGATTTGTGCGCCAGACAACGCTGAATATGCAGCATCGATTCCATCATTCTCTGCGTGGAAGCAGCCGGATCGGAGGTCAGTGAAACCTGCGACCGGGAAAGCAGCCGCCCCTGCAGGTCAACCGCGGCAACGGTTGCTTGTTTCGGATGGATGTCGACTGCGATGACCACCAGGTCGTCATTCAGTCCTAACAAGGTGGGGCGGCGTCCACGGGGCCGAGTGGCAATTGCACCCTCGCAAACCCAGCTTTCCTTGATGAGCTGCTCCACTATTTGCGAGACGGTGCTTCTTTGAAGTCCTGAACGGCGTGACAGATCAGCCCTGGATATCGGCTGTTTCGCCCGGATTAACTCCAGCACGATGTCACGATTGATACGCCGGGCGGTTTCACTGGAAGCAAGCTGAACATCCGTCAGGTCGATATGCTTCATGCCTCTAGCGCGTTGCTGCGAGTGCACCGGAATCCCCCTCTGGATGACAGGACGCCGCCAAATCGAACCGCGGAGGCGAATTCATTTCTGCCTGAAGCCCTGTAGCATACCACGACATATTCAATGCGGCAAACCTGAATTGAATGCCCGAGACGCTGGGATTACGGTTCGCAAGCATTTGTTGGCCACGCCGCGATCCTGACTCGCTTCCGTGCTATCAGACATTCCAGAAGCCGCAATTCCGGCCGACTTCGGTGCAATTGCACTTACAGATCGCCAGCGCGTAAAGAGTCTTGAGCGGCTGACGAGAGTCTGTCGTATTCTCGGACTGCTATCCACCACGCGCTTGCGAACGGTAATCCCAACATCTCCGAGCAAGTTGACTGACCAAACACTCTATTGTTCTGCTTGTTCGCCTGACGGTCATCCTGGAACTGGCTATCCTTGGACGTGTCTTCAGCCGCCTCTGCGCTCCGCGGGACGATTCCGCAGATCCGTCATGGTGACGCCGCGCACATATCTTTTCCGCAACACTTAGAGACAATGTGACCGCGATTCGAGGATCAACTTATGAGCACAGCTCCGGTATTGGGACAGAAGGCCATGCTGACTCTCCCCGGCGACTCGGTGCGCCAAATTCAATGGCGTTTTGCTGACCGGTTCGATCTGCAAATGCTGGTTCAGTCGACGCGAGGTGTGGCGCGAGGAACGGTAGCAAGGCTGGTGGCTGCGGGACAGCGCAACACCCATGAGTGGACGCCTGAAAAAGCTGCCATGCTGGAGGAGTTCGATCGTGCCGGGCTGACGGCTGTTTTCATGGAACCGGAAGAAGGCGGCTTCATCGTTGGGCCGAAGAACCTCGCACTTGGACTGATGGCTTTCGAATTGGCCTGGGTAGATAGTGGCGCCGCTACAGCCGCAGTGGCTGGCTTTCTGGCGCTCTCGCCCATTCACGAGCGTGGAACCGAGGAACAGGCGCACCACTATATGGCCTTGAGCGCGCCGCCCCCGCCCGGGGAAGATCGCAAGCCGTGGCGCGGGGCCTTCGCGCTGACCGAACCGGTTCCTTACGTGGGAGTGGACACCGGGATGCTGAACGGCAAGATACGCGTGGCCGAATGGAGCGATGGCGAAGAGCCATGGCTTCAGGTGGACAAGCGCGGCCGGTTCATCACCAATATTGCCTCCGCTAACTTTGTCACCGCAGCGGTGAACTCCGACGACCCGCGCATCAAGGGAAGTTGCGTTGTGATCCTGGAAGACACGGATGAAGGCGTCTTTGACCGCGGAACACCAACAAAGAAGCTGGTTCACCAACTCTCCTCTACCGGGGATCCCATCTTCAACCTGAAAGTTCCGGCCAGCCGCATCGTCGGCGGATATTCAGTGAAAGACGGAGTGATTATTCCCAACTTCAATCACGGCGAAATTATTGAAGCCGTCTTCCGCCGCACCCGTGTACCTGTTGGACTGATGACTGCGGCCAAGCTGCTCTCCGCGGTGGAACCCGTCATCCGCTACCAGCGAAGCCGATTCCGCGGTGCAGAGGGAATCAAGCCCGGTTCCATCAGGCATGAGCAGGGCATCCAGCAACGCGAGGACGCGTTACATCGGCTAGTGGATATCTGGGCGACAGGCGAAGCGGCCGCGTCGCTCGGTTTCGCGGCTGCGCGCTTGTTCGATGAGCTCGACCCCCTGGAAAAAGAGAAAGACGAAATCCTGAAAGCGCGCGGCATCGCAGGCGGCCGTGCAGAGATGAAGGCGCTACGCGAAAGCGAGGGGCGCGCAATCGAGTTGCTCGCGCTCAAATCCGGATCGGCACGAAGAACTGAGTTGGAGTCCGACCCGCTGGTCCGCTTTGCATTGAAGGACGCGAAAGCCAGTGTCCTGTGCCCTGCCACCAAGCTGTGGAACACCGGCCACGGGACCGACATGATGCGCGAAGCAGTTAGCCTGATGGGTGGCTACGGCATCACCGAAGATTGTCCGGGGTTTCTGGCCAACAAATGGATGGATTCGCAGCTGGAGGCGACCTACGAAGGTCCGGAGGCTGTGCAGCGGCGGCAATTGAGCGTGACCATGACGAGCGAGCTTTTCCTGGCTCAATTCCGCGTCTGGATTGCCGAGATGCGCCGCATCGCTTCAACCCATCCCGAAACCGGCGCCTGCACTCTGGCCACCGCAATGACTCTGTGGCTGTGGTCGCTGAAGCATCTGCAAAAAGCTTTGGACCCTGGGGGAAGTAAGTTATACCACGGCCAACGCCAGGGTGTGACCTTCCCGATGGCCGATGCGCTGTGCTGGCTATTGTCCTCGCACTGCCAGATTCTGGATAGTTTGGAGCTCACAGCACGCGGAAAAGATAGCTCAGCGGAAGGCGAAGGCCTGGAAGAGACTGCGGAGTTCTTCACTGACTTGTGCCACAACCAAGCCGCGCGGGCCAGCGGTGAGGTCTCACGCATCTGCGCTGAACTGGTCTTCGGGTACAACCAGCATCCGGCGTGGGACGAGAGCGGATGCAAACAATGCTTCATGGCCGCCGAATTGGATGCTTACGAAGCGACCATGCCTGGAATCTCGAGCTTTGCCATCGACGTTGTTGGTGCGGACGGCAGTCATCCCAGCAAGGCTGGACCTTGCGCCGATTGCGGCGGCGCCAGCGAATTCCTGCGCCTGCAAAACAAACTGACTATGTGTTTGACCGGCTCACGTCTAGCCAAGGATCGCGCCGCGGAAACAGTAAGCAAGGTCATGATTCCCGAAGCGCTGGATTATCCGGCATGAACGCAGACAACATGATCGCGGCTCCTCAACCTCAAGAAGACCCCACTGCAGAGATGGAGCGGCCAGCGATGGAAATCGACATCGCCTGCGCCGGATTCGGTCCTGCGATGGGCGGTTTCCTGACTACGCTTACTCGGGCCTGGAGTGAGAATCCCGGAGATCCCTGCTTTGAGAGCAAAGCTGTGCCTGGTATGCCGCTGCAGGTGCTCTGCTACGAGCGCGCCGATGACATCGCCTCCGGCGTCAGCGGGGTGGTCACGAGCGCCCAGGGAATTCGCGCCAGTTTCCCTCACCTCAACCCCACTGAAATCCCCATGGCCGTCGAGGTTAGTCAGGAGCGAGTGCTCTATCTCCTCGACCCTATCGGTGCTAGCCGGCGTTCCTTCGCTCTCCGCGCTGCCGATACCGCCCTCCATGCCGTCGACGTGGCACTCCGCACCATCGATGAGACTTTTGGCACTCCCCGTTCGCCGCTCCGTCTCCGCGACCACGCCTTCGAGCTGCCATGGACTCCCGCATTTCTGCGTAAAGACGGCGGCCTGATCTTGTCGATCGGTCAACTCAATCAGTGGGTGGGCACGCAAATCGTGGGAGCTGGCCTGGCCCAAATCTGGGTCGGCACACCGGTCACCGCCCCGCTTTTCGAGAAAAGACCCTCCGGCACCGCTGTCAAAGGCCTCCGCCTCGCCGATCAAGGCGTCGACCACAAGGGCGCACCCACCGACAGTTTCATGCTTGGGATGGACATACATGCCAAGCTCACCGCGGTCGCCGATGGACCTGTAGGCGCCGTGAGTCAGGCCATTGACAAGCAACTAGGATTGCCGGAAGGCCATGCGCACCGCGAGTGGGCGCTGGGAATGAAATTCGTCATTGAAATTCCTGAGGACTCGCCGCTCAAACCCGGAACCGTGTGGCACACTTTCGGATTTCCTGAGCCTGAGATATTCGGCTTTCTCTACGTCCATCCTGACCGGCTCGTATCGGTTGGCATCTTTGTGCCCTCATGGATGAGCGACCCGCAGCGCACAGGTTATCGATACTTGCAGCACTACATCCAGCATCCGGCCTTGTGGCCCTATTTCAAAGACGGCACGCTGCGCTCGTGGGGAGCCAAATCGATCGAGGAGTCAGGCAAACGCGGCGAACCATTCCTCTCGGGAGATGGTTATGCACGCATCGGTGAAAGCTCTGGTAGCACCAACATGCTCACCGGCTCAGGCGTGGATGAAGCCTGGACCACAGGTGTGCAATTAGGCGAGGCCGTGCTGGAACTACTGCGCGCGGGCAAGTCGTTCACCAAAGAGAATCTCGCTGCCACCTACGAAGCTCGCCGGCTGGCCAGTTGGGTAGAGCGTGGGGCACAACAGGCTGCCAATGCACGCAACGGATTTCAGGGCGGCTTGTTGCGCGGGCTGGCAGGGATGGCCTTGGCGGCGCTGAGTAAAGGCAAGCTATCGATGGCTGCGCGCATCCCCCCGGCCTACCAGCAAATCCGCACCGGATCGAGAGACGTGTCTAAAAAGAATGAACCGTTGCTTACAATCGACAGCGGGCGCCCACGTCATGAAGCAATGCTTTCGGCGCGTGGATGGCCAGAGATTGCGTTCGATGGACGTCTGCTTGTCTCGCAGCAAGACGCGTTGATCCTTGGCGGAAAAGTTCAGGCTATGCCCGGCTTTGCGGATCACGTAGTCGTTCGCGATGCCGAAATCTGCAATCACTGCGTTGAGAAAACCTGCATCTCCATGTGTTCGGGACAGGCGCTTACTGAGGGCCCAACAGGAGTGCCTGCATTCGAACGCGAAAAGTGCGTGCACTGCGGCGCGTGTCTTTGGAACTGCGCGCACTCGCCCGATGGCGAACACGGCAACATCGAATTCCGCGCGGGTGCGGGTGGTCTGCACTCGGCAGAGAACTAGAAACAAGTTGTAAGTATGTAAGTAGTGGCTCACGCCTGCAAGTCATGGCAGATGCTTGAAAGACAAGTTTTGTATCAGGGCATGCTCTTGGTCGTTCCACAACGAGAGCGGAGAATGACAGGGCTTCAGAAGCCCCTGAGGAATTTGTGAATATGGCTAACACTTATCACATCGTTGTTTGCGCAGGCATCGTCCCCGACCCGCTGCAAACACTGGAACCGGCCGGCGACCCCGGCGCTCCAGCGCTGAAAAATGACATGGCCTTGCCCGCAGTCCTCGACCCCTGGGCGGCAAGTGCACTCTACGAAGCGGCGAATCTCACCGCAAAGAACCAACCCAGCAAAGTCTGGCTCGTCTCTCTTGGCCCCAAAGCAAAGCTCCAACAGGTCATGATGACTGTGGCGCAAAAGACCAGCTTTGAATTTGTAGCAATCGATGGTCCCATCGGTGGATTTCCTGACGCACATTCCACCGCCGCCGTACTTGCCGAGACCATTGCCGCGCTTCCTGGGCTGGATCGCGAGCGACTGCTGCTATTTGGCGGATGGGAATCCGCGACGCGCGGCGCAGGCGTCACGCTGCAGTTGGTCGGCGAGCGGCTTGGCATCACCGATCAGTTTCAGGGCGTCGACCAGATTGAAATCCGTGACGACGGCTCATTCGAAGTGCTGGAGCGTATCGAGGGTGGCAAGCACCAGGTCTCAGTCTGCACTGGAACGCCCGCGGTGCTTGGCTGGGCCACCGGCAACCTCGCCGAGCCGCGCAATAATCCGCAGATTGGCATGGCCAACATGCGCGGAATTCTTCCCGCGTTGCAGAAGGCCAAACCCGCGAAGCTTGAGGTCAACGGACTGCGCTATCTCTCGTTGAGCTTGCCAAAGACACAACGCACCACACGTGTAGTTAAAGATATGGTGCCAAAAGCAATTGCCGACGAATTATTGGCGTGGATGCGGGAGGAGTAAGGCCGATGGAATCGATTCTGGTATTGACACACGTGGACGACAGCGGTGCTTCGCTCGCAAAAACTTCGCTTGAAGCGGTGACCGCGGGAGTAGATCTGGCCAAGCGACTCGGTGCCACGTTGAGTATCGGCGTAATAGGTAGCAATCCGACAGATGTAGCAAGAGCGAGCGGCACTCTGGCACAGATTGGTGCGCGCCTATTAGCGGTCTCCGGCGAGATCTTCGCGCAGGCCAGGTATTCCAGCGATGCAGCGGCATGCGAAGCACTCTGTCGTGCCGTGCAAGCCAGTATCGTAGTCGTGCCGGACTGTGCACGCTTTGCGCGTGTGGCTGCCGGCGTCTCCTTCCGGCTGGGGGGAATCATCGACACGCACATCTCCGCGATCGGTGGCACCGAGGGTGTAGAAGTGAGTCGCTGGTTCTATCGCCAACGTATTGAAGCGGTTATTACCCGCGATACGCGCCCATGGTTCCTGCTAGTCGATCCCGGTACGCATCCGGCGTATGAATCTGTACTTGAGTCCGCGGATCCCACACCGGCGAATGTCGAACAAGTCGCTGTAGAACTGCCCGCGCAGCGAACCACCGTAACCGGCATCCGCAGCCCCGCTCAGAACGGGGAAACCATTCGCCCCGAAGCAAAGCTTCTTTTCGTCGCCGGCGCCGGATGGACCAAGAAGCAGTCGGACGGACAAATTCACACCAGCGATGCCGCTCAACTGATTCTCGATTTCCTTCGGGGTTCAGGTGCATCGCTGGGCAGCAGCAAATCGCTGGTCGATCAAAGAAGTGAGACCCATGGCGTAGGCGAAAACCAGCAGGTGCTTCCCTTCCTCACCCACTTGAACCAAATCGGCCAGACAGGCGCCACGCCACGCCATCGCAAGGGACTCTCTACATGCTGCTATGGGGAGGAACCGCATGTAGTGGGCTGGCGCTTCATCTCCGAACGCCGCGCTATCAGCCTGGACCCGAACTGCGGTTGGGCGCGCGGGAAAGCCGACGTACTCTATATCGCCGATGCCTTTCAAGTATTGGCCGAAATGAATGGGCTCCTGAACCGCGAATAGGCATAGATCTTCAGTACTTGCCGGCTGCGGCGAGAGAACACACGCCCTCATGATCTTGAAGGCGGGGGCTTGAAGCCTAATGCACAGTTAGGCCGCCCTAGCCTCAATCGCTGCGATTTTCGGCAGCAGAGCAAGACAGTGCACTATGCGAAGATATTGCTCGAACAACAATTTCAATTGATCAAGAAACGTTCTGATTGCCCGATTTATTGTACGCCCACCTTGTAAATTGCAAGCTGCGAACCAACCCCGATCAGTGCTTCGATTCCGCGAAGGGTATACACCTTTCTATAACTCACGGGGACATAGAGAATGTCCCCGTCTGCTAAGAGTGGATCAGATGCTTGGCCTACCAGAACCTTTTTCAAATCGATGTGGTAGATCAGGCGCCCGGAGTCTACCTTGCGGATCAACTCGGATTTCCCTAGAGATGCGGTCTGATTTGCGCCCTGTGCCAGGGACAACGCCTGAAGTACACTGAGACGATCATTGTGTTCTACTAGGAAACCACCTGGTCGACCAACGTCTCCGACGACGTAGATCACACCGGAACGGGAGACCGAAATTGTGTCGCCAGGCTCCAGCTCCAAACCAGCCTCAGCAGCCGATGCTGGCGTTTGAACGGAAACGTTCAAGACAACTTGGCGAACGTGATCGGGGTCACCTCGGTGAAATACGCTTGCGACTTTTCCCGCATTCTCGTTGAGGCCCCCGGCAAGAGCAATCATATCCATGACAGTGCGATTGGTTAGCATTGGGTACACGCCAGGCGAACGCACTTCACCGGTAACAGTCACGCCCTGAGACTGGTACTCCACGATCATCACATTGACGTGAGGATCAAGCATGATCTGGGCCTGTTTCAGACGTTCAACTATCGCACCTCCCGCCTGTGCTGCAGTCAGTCCCTTGACTTGAACCGTGCCGCCGAGTTGTAGCACAATCTCGCCCGCCTGATCCACTCGGAGAGCCCCGGAAAGTTCTGGACTGTCGAATACTTGAACATCGATAAGGTCTCCATAGGAGATGGGGAGCGAAGGCGGAGCTGGAGGTAGATTGGAACTGGATGAAGTGGTCGCCTGCGGCCTGACCGCCTGGGCATGCCCGCCAGCCATCAAGTTGATTGCCAATAGCGCGCATATGAATCTGACCGGCATGCTTCGTCCCCTATTCATCCTCTTTATTTGGTCTTTCTCCATAGGCGCTTCCGTAAACCTTGTATCCCGAATAGCCATATCCGTAGCCTTTGTAAGAGTATGTATAGTAATTTTCCAGCTTCAGATCGACGTCATTCACGACCGCTCCCAATATCCTTGCGTTGGATCTGACCAGCAGCTCGTGCGTTCGAGCGAGAGCCTTTTTGCGCGTCACGCCCGAGCGAACCACGATTACAACACCATCCGCCTGCGCGGCAATGGACAGTGAATCCGAAACCATCAAGATCGGCGCGCTGTCCAGTATCACGTGGTCATAGGTCTCTTTCCACTGAATAATCAATGCTGCCATTCGGCTGGATGCCAGAAGCTCCGCGGGATTCGGAACCCTGATTCCAGCTGGAAGGAGAGTAAGCGCGGGAAGTGAGGGAACAGGCTGAACATAGGGGCTTTTGTCTTCCAGCCGACCTAGAATATTGGAGAGGCCGGGCAGCGGTCCCCGCAGGTCAAACACGCGGCTGAGAGTGCTGCGCCGCAGGTCTGTATCAACCAGAAGCACACTTGCTCCTCGCTGTGCCAGGGCAACCGCCAAATTGGACGATAGGGTTGACTTGCCCTCCGCCATAAAGCTGCTTGTGACGAGGATGACACCTTTGGGTGAATCTACGGAACTGAGCAGAATCGCACTGCGAATAACTCGGAATGCCTCGGCTGCAATCGAGTCCATCGCCGTAATTGTGACCAACCGCGATGGCACTTTGTACTCACCAGGCGCCAACTCCTTTTGAGGGTTAGCCTGCGGATCAAAATGCGGAATTGCTCCGAGCGAATACATTCTAGAGCTGCTCTCCACGTCTTCCGATGTCTGGAGTGTATCGTCGAGAGCTTCCAACCCAAGCGCGAGAAACATCGCGACGAGGAGGCCAGCCAAACCGCCGGTCATCACGATCCGCCGCACATTGGGTTCAACCGGCGCAGGTCTGATCACCGCGTGATCGATCACACTGATGGAGGCCGCGTCAAGCGCTGCGGTAACACTCGATTCTTTTAGCTTGAGTTGGAGAGCGTTATACAAATCACCGGATGACTCCGCGTCTTCGCGCAAAAGAGCATATTCCGCAGCACCCGAGTTGAGCTTGTACGCCAATTGCATCTGTTCATCCAACCGCTGTTGAATGGCCCTGACTGTACCGGCGGAAGTTTCGTACTCCTCCTGTACCCGGCGCTTTACGTTGTTCGATTCTGCGGCGATGGCCTTTTCGAGTTCCGGAATCTGAATCTGCAGCTCGTGCACCGGTGGGTAACCCGGGCCGTACTTGGTCGTCAGCTGTGCCAGCTTTGCCTTGGCTTCGTTCACTTGAGTGCGTAACGATTGCAGAGTAGGCGTGGGAGCAACCGCGAGGAGCGAATCTGGGTTCGAGGAATCTACAAGATGGAGCCTGGCCTCCTTGACAATCAGATCTGCCTGAGCTTCGGCCAACTGTTGATTCAGTATCTTCAATCCGTCGACGGTCAGATTGACGCTGGCGTCTGTGTTCGATTCCGAGCCAATGAAATTGTGCTCGGCCTGGTACTTCGCCAGGTCTCGTTGGGCATCGGCTGCGTGTCTCTTAAGCCCCTCCATCTGCGATGAGAGCATTTCAGCAGCCTGTTGGGTTCCGAACAGCCGATCCTCCACGCTGCGAGCCATGAAAACATCCAGAAGTTGGTTCACTACATCCCGCGCAACCGTTGGATCGGGATATCGAAACGAGATCCTAACCGCACTCGTCCTAGGAACAATGGAGACCTTGATCCCACCCTTGACCTTCCCCAAAATCGCGAGACGTTGCTTTGGGCTGAGAGAATCATCAGTGATAGGCAGGCTGACACCCTTGAACGCATCGGGAAACGGCCCTCGATGCTGGAGGCTGAGTTCGCCAACAGCTCGAAAGATGAGCGACTCCCCGTTGAGCCGAACCACATCGGTCTGCAATTCCGTCGAGCTTTCATCAAAGTTGCCGCCTAAAACCCCGCCGAGACCCATGCTCTGCGAACGCGATGGATCAATCTCGGCTGTGGCGGTCGCTTCATAGAGCGGAATTCTTGTCTTGCCATAGATGATGGAAATAGCCAAGGCGATAATTACGATAGAAATGATCAAGAACTTGCGTTTAAACAGAACCCTCCGCACATCCACAAGGGAGGGGTTTGCCGCGGGTCTGCCCTTTCCTTCAGAGTGCGGATTCTCGCCCGGGTTTGTAATCAATGGTAATTGGGGAGCGTTTATCGACATAGTTGATTATCTTGAAACTCTCTGGCCGGGCTCACGTACCCTTCGTTATATTTGCGAACTCTTCAAGTGTTGCGATCCAATCCGGCTTCCAAGTACTTCACGGATCGGATGACCTCATTAGCACACAGAACGGAAACCTCAGACCCATAATGTTCGATCTGGTTCGCAACGATTACAGTCAATGCTCGGATGACCCATCCCAATTTAATCACAAAACCCGCAGGGCATTCGCCAGCCTCGGGCATGGGCCTCGAAGTTTGAGCTGGCGTAGTTTCTGAGGTGCCCCAACGTATCTACCAGTGTATTGCTGCTCTCCAGTTCAGAACATCGGCTCTTCCGCTTCACGTGAGAGCCCGGCGCACGCGGTCACACAACTGCTCGGTTCGGGTCTACTCTGCGGAATTGCTAAGAATCCGCAGCCCCACGGTACTCCACGCCAGATTTTTTGCAGTCTCTTCTTCCATCGCTGGCGTTGCCTTGATCACTCACACGACTCGCGGCGGAACAATTCTCACCGCTGATCATTGGACCCAGGACCAATGCTCTTCGCATCGATCAACGAGCCTCTCAGAACTTTCGACTCCTGCGCGGCAATACGACCAAAATATTTCCCGGAATTCTCACCCGTAGCGGAATTTGAAAAGCTAAGGCGTTCGGCGGACCTTGATAGATGGTGCGCCAAGGCCTGCTCGTGACTTTCGATGATGTTTCGTCTGCCCTCAGTAATACTGAAATAGCCGTTCCGACTACATCCTTCGGCGCACAACGACTCAAACGACATACCCTGCGACGTCGTGAGTGGATCACTTATCCTTTCAAGGCCATTCTGCGAGGTAGCTACTCTCTCAAATGAGGTGCCAGATTCTATTGCTGCACTTTCAGGCGCGGGATATTGCTCTTCAGTGTCTGACGATGAGCCGGATTCAATCATCTTCGAAAATACAATTGACGCGTTCAATGATCGCGTAGCCACTCCCGTCAGCGCGGGCGTGGCGATTTCCTTCTGTGTGAATTCGCCCGAACCACGAGCTCCATGAAACTTCATGCCCTGAGCCTTCGTACTCGGCACCGAACCACTGGCCAGCAACTGCTTAATGGATGCCAAACTCTTACGCCCAACCCCTGAACCTGAAAGGCCGTCTGTGAATTCTGATCCGTTGTCCGCACCAACGGCGGCGTTGTAACTTTGGACGCCTTCTCCAACTGCATCAGAAAAACCCGCGTCCACCGCGCCGAAACTTGTGCTTCCATGTTTACTGCTGAGAATTCCACTCGTATCAGGCGAGGGGCCCGAGTTGTCGGCCCGCGAAGAGTTGAGCGTCTGCGCGTGGGCAGGTAGAACGCAGCCCAAGAGGGCCAGAATCAATACAGATTGCAGTCGCACTAGACCAAAGTCCTTGTGCTTGTATGAACGCTGATCTGTCACCGTTCCCCCCATGAAATATGATCACCCGGTGTTCCCTCTCGTGACTGACGTTAGGCTCCGAAGCTGACTAATTTACTTAGATGCAATCAACAGGTAAAGAGGACGTCTGTACAGACAGCGAACCCGGAAGCGCGTTCAACGATCGTTGAGTAAGAGAGTATGAATGGCCATGAACAGGACCTGCTCAAATAGCCTTAGTCAAACTCTATTGATTGCCGTCTTCTGGTGTCAAGGGTAGATCCGCATTTATCCCTGCAGCACCTAGATGCAGTCAAATCCCTACCTAGCGCACCGCTTCATCGACCAAAAGATGTAGTGAGTACTCCGCGCTTTCGTTACCCGGGTTCCCGGGCAATACTTATAGGGACGGTGTGCGGAGACAAATGCTTACCCATGAAAGCGGCGTGCAGATTGCAGATGCAAAGGAGATCCTCCGTTGTCCCTCTCTAAGTGAAAGGCTTCCTCAGCGCGTTTACCGAATAGTCCCATCATTGGCGTGTCCGGATCTGGTTTAGACTGCCGCTTCGCATCCATTCGATCATCCGCTGAAGGCTTCGGTGGGAAGTCGGTTGCGTTCAGGAGGGTGAGTTGTGATGGTAGTGATGCCTTATAAGGTGAATTTACGGACACTGTCACAGATGCCACGCACAATCTCAGCCTCCGGCAATTCGACAAGGACAAAACTCTTGTCGTTCATCGCAAAGCCTATGCGGTTTTGGATAGCATTCTCAAGATTCTTGTGGGAGAGAGATTGAAATCGTAGCCGAGTCCAGCGGAAGGCGACTCGGCCGATCGTTCAGCATTGCGAGCATTTCCCGACTCATCTTTGGCCGCAGCGAAAGTTGGCTCTTAGAGCGGGGAGTGCATACGATACGCGCTACGCCTTCTGCGATTAGCGCCTCGATATCCTTGGGCCGTCGTCAACTCCGAACAGCAGCTGATAGTGAATATCGAGCAGACTTCTTTTAGTCTCGGTTCGGCGATGATGCACCTTGGTGCATCTGCACCCGATTGACGGAGCTCGGTCGACCCGGTGCTATTTAATCAGATTCACGGCGACAGGCAGGCATCGCCTATGGGAGGGTTGTCCTCGATTGCTCATAGCGTTCAACGCTACTTCACCCGACTGCATTTCCTCTTCCCTAGCCTCGGTCAGCGCCTTGTTGTCAGCAGACTTTCCAGCAGACTCACCCAGAGATCGCCATAGTGACGCCACCCTCCGAATCGCTGAACGCGTAAAAGAGCAGCCTCGCTCATCCCCCGCTGCAAAACCGGATCGTCAGCGAGTTGTTGGAGTTTCTTCCGCAGTGCATCCGGGTCGCGGATTGGAACGATAAATCCCTCGACGCCGTTCGTGAATAAATCCTCGGAACCGGTATTTGTGGTCGCCAACACCGGACACCCGCAAGCCATCGCTTGACCTTGCACGAGTGCAAGGCCCTCCTCAATGCTGGGCAGAACCATCACATGGCTTGAACTCATATAGCGCACAACCTCGGTCTGTGTTTGAGGGCCCAAGAACTCAACTTGGCGTTGAGGCAAATGCGCCAACACAGGCAGAAACTCGGGCTGAACGGCCCCCACCACGCGCAGACGCTTACGCGGATGTCGTAGCCCAGCAAAGGCTTGGAGAAGATAAGGCATTCCCTTACGCAGTCCCACATGACCAACAAAGAGTACCTCAAAGGTGTTCGGCAGCGGTTCTGCTACCGGGTGGAAGTTCTCCAGCCGAACACCATATGGTATGACGTGGACTTTTCCCCGGCTGATGCCAGACTCAATAAACGATCGCGCGGCAAAGTTGGAGGGCACGGTAATTGCATCGGCGGTCTCGTAGATCGTGACCTCACGTCGGCAGAGCGCGTCTCGCGCACCGCTGATCGGTGGATCGAGTCCCCAGCGACGGAGTTCATCGTCGACGAGTTGTTGTTGGTATAGCTGATGCGTTGACCCGCGATCACAAATATAGATTCCGCCGCGCTCTTGCAAGTGTTTGCCTGGTTTCAAAGCGGCTCCGGAGAGTGCAATTAAAGCATCCACACCAGTACAGGGGACACGCCAATCAAGCCACTCATCAAATGCCAGGGTGCTGGCATACCCGAGCCCGTTGTAAGCCGAGCGCCAATTTGCCAGATACTTTCCAAAGAACAACTGGGTTAAGTGCATCCACGGGAAAGTCTGCACCTTCGAGTGCGGCAAACCCTCGCGCTTCAATCGAGCCCAGGGGTAAGTGGAATATATCTGGAGAAGGTGTCCCCGCCTTTCCAACTCACGCGCCAGATCAAAGTGGTGAAATACGCCCCACGTCGTTTGAACAATGCGCATGCCTTAAGGGTGCACTCCTGCGCGAATGATACCAAAGGATGGTTCGTTGATCGACAACGATGAACTCCACTGCGGAACGAGAGGTTTGTGAAGCAGGCATCGGCTAGAATGTCCGCAGAGATAGTTCTGAATGCAAATTGATGGGGACCGGTCGCGGAAAAGAGCTACTACTTGGACACGACAGACATCGATCGCCAGGACATGATAATTTCGATTCGGTAAAACCAGGGAAGTGCCTGTCTTTAAGTGCTTCCGGAGAAGTAATGAATCAGCATCTCTACGACAAATATTACAGAAAGCCTGGCTTTCGAGGTGGGACTTTGCCGTTCCTCGATCTCTGCACCGCGAGCATTCCCAGAGGAGCGGAGATACTCGAAATTGGAGCGGGGGCAAAGAACGAGATCACCCAGATGTTATCGACGCTCGGGACGGTGACTGCTCTCGATGTTGACCCTGACGTATTGAACAACTGCGACGCCGCAAGGTCGATGCTTTTTGATGGGGTCGCGTTCCCTATTCCCGATGAGTCGTTCGACGCGTGCGTATCTAACTGGGTGCTCGAACATGTCGCCGATCCAGTCTCCCATTTTCGAGAGGTAGCGCGAATTCTGCGTCCAGGCGGAGTCTACCTTTTTCGCACGCCAAATCTCTATCATTACGTCATGCTGGGCTCGCGCCTGATGCCCCACTCCTTCCACCTGGTGTTGGCCAACCGACTGAGAAGGATGAGCTCAGATGCGCACGCACCATGGCCAACATACTACCGGGCAAATCGGCCGGGCAGGTTGAAACAGCTTTCGCTGGAAGCGGGGCTCTGCCCGGAGAGCCTGACGATGATTGAGCCGGAACCCGCGTATGGGCGCGCCCACGTGGCGCTCTTCTATCCCATGATGGCCTACGAACGAATCGTAAACTCAACCCGCCTCCTTGAAACCTTCCGCGTCATCATCATCGGCATCACCCGAAAGCCATAGCAGGCTATTTGCGAGATTGGTAGAACCTAAAAGTGTCTGTTCCTCCGAGATTGCGAATTTTGTCAGGGTTAGCGCCTGGAACCGGGCCACTCAGCTTTCCGCTTCAAAGAAAACATCACTGGCTTCACGCGGTGGCACACAACGCAGTTCACTGGCTGATCAGGGGATCGGATCCGGGCTATTCGCGCCGTCGGACCACAAGCAGATTGTTGTCATAACGGTTGAATGTATCTGCCAGTTCCACGAACGCAAAGTCATAATCGGGGAACTGCCTGGAGCAGACATCTTCGAGGTAGGTATGCCACTTCTTGATCGTGTCTTCGAGGATATCTTCAACTATGTAAATTCCACCGGGTCGGATGCGCTCGAGCGAGCCACTCAAGAAGGAAACGTTGCCCTCAAATGTATGCAAGCCGTCATCGATGATAATGTCCAAAGGAGTCCGCAGCGAAGGTTGCGACCAGAGGTCGCGTATGGCGGCACTATTGAGCTGATCGCAATAGAAGGTACGTATGCGATCGTCTTCAAACAGGACCTCCTGATCTATATCCGCACCAAAAACAAGAGCGTGAGGAAAGAAATCACGCCATCCGCGCAGAGATGCGCCTGGAAAACCACCTTCGCCCATACTCGAAACAAGTGTTGGGTTATTTGTTCCCAGTCCGAGTTCATAAACACGGAGCGGCTGGTTGCGTAGTTTGCCGAAAAGCGATGAGTAGATAATTGTGTAGTTGTGCCGGCCCTGCCCCTTGTCGGTACCATGCCGGGTCATGCGCGGCACAGTCTGGTTGGCACAAGGATCTTGACGCCCCGAAGCTGGTTTACAAGCTTGCTAGGGGGACCGGCGGGGAAACCGTGAACCTTGGGGTGCGCCGGATGAAAGGAGATGCGACGACGCGTGGCAAATAGAAGCAACTCTGCCACCAGTGGTAACGAACGAACCGATAGCCCTGAGGGGAGAGATTTTTCTTCAGAAATTGGCGAGCAGCTGTTTTCATTCTTCTCCCAAGGATGAATCGATTGGCGTTTCCGTCGACGGACTCCTAACGCATCGTATATACCAGAATTCCAAGGCCATTTCCGTGGACGTATAGCAGGGGATAACTAGAGCATTGTCTCCCTGTTCGGACAGGGTAATTGCTCCTAAATTCTACCGCAGGGCCGCTCGACGGGCTCAAGGCTGATTTTGCAAAGATCGAATCGGCAGCTTTTCGCGGACCAAATCAAAGAATTCATCAGACCTCTCCGTTTCGATCTAATATCACCCTCTGCGGTTTTGACGTTCGGGCAAACCACCCCCTAAACTGAATTTGGGCTCTAAGCGTGTAATTGCCAGCTGCGGCCATATACCAGCTGCGGCGGGCGGTATCGGGAATACCGAACTGACGGCCATCTTGCTCTCTTCCCTGAAAGCATCCTATGAACCTTAGGCGTATTTTCCAGCTTCTTGTCGTCAGCTTTCTTGGCCAGGGCATTACAGTTATCACGCAACTATTGATTCCCCCATTGTTCCTGCACTTTTATGGCAATGGCATCGCCGTATATGGGGAGTGGCTCGCTCTTGGCGCGTCTGTCGGCTACCTGGGAACACTCAACTACGGGGTCCAGACCTACGCAAACAACGAGACCACGATCCTCTTCAATCGCGGAGATGTGGAGGGTGCGAAGATTGTTCAGGCGAGCGCATTTCGTCTCTTGTTTCTTCTTCTGGCAGCATTTGCATTAATCGGAACGTGCGGATTCTTTGTCCCCGTCGCAGGCTTGCTGAATCTAAAACATGTGTCCTCCAAAGGCGCCGCTCTGACGGTACTACTGCTCGCACTTCAGATCGGTGTGACCATGTTCTTTGGAATGCTGACCAACAGCTTTATGGTCGTCGGACGCCTTCATCGCGGCCTTTACTGGGCCAGTGCGCAGCGCCTCTTCGGCGTTCTGGCTATGGCGACGGCAGTATTTTTCAGAAGCCCGTTCCCTGTTCTTGCTGGTGTGCAGCTCTTCTCCTTCTTGGTCTTCCTGGTAGTAGTCCTCATCGATATCCGCATTACCGCTCCGGTACTGCTCCCGTCCTTTCGTTATGGAAGCTGGAGAACGGTAACTTCGATCATTAAGCCCAGCATGCACTTCGGGATCCTTGCCCTCGCTGGCTTCCTAACCTGGCAGGGGCCGGTGTTGATAATCGTTCGGGTACTCGGGGGAGGGACGGTCGGCGTCTTCGGCCTTGTCCGCGTCATTTTTCAAATGGCCCGCCAGCTCCTAATGATCGCGAGCAACACCATCTCACAGGACATTACGCTGCTCTGCGGAAAGGAGGACTGGAGAGTCTTGCGCCGGCTCTACGATCTCTCTGAACGCGTCGTGCTCTTTCTCACCCCAATCCTCACGATCGGTAGTCTGCTAATGGGGCCGTTGTTATTTACTATCTGGCTGCATAAGCGCTCGGTTTATGATCCGCTGCTTTGCCTGCTGATGGCTATGGTGTCTGCGGTTCTCGGCATCAAGGAGCATAAAACTCAGTTCCAGTCATCAAGCAACGAGCATGAAACGCTCTCAGTGGTCATGCTCGCCGGCTACTCCATCATGTTGCTGATCAGCGCGTTTGTAATGCACTTCTTTGGATTGCCCGGCTTCATAGTCACATGGTTAACCTGGGAAATCATTCTTACCGTCTATGTTCTTCGACTGAACGATGGCCTCTTTCCCCCTGAATACAGCGTCACCACCAGGCCGGTCGTCAATCTGGCCATCTTTATGTCGCTAGCTTTCGCCCTATCCGGAGTGTTGGCCTTCCACGAAGTCTCATGGCCGCTTGGCGTCGTTGTGTTGATCGCCGTCTGCACAACTGCCCTGCTCGGTATTGCTGCCTACTTCGTCTTCGGCGTCGGCGAAATTCGAACCCTGCTGAGCGCTCGGTTGAAACGGCGGTTCGCTCCGAGCACTGGATAGTTCTCACTGGAGACGATCGATGAGACGAGGCCTGGTATTACTCAGTCGCATTTTGGGTCGACTGCATCTATGGATGGCGACAGCTCACGTCCTCGAACGGCTGGGTCGACTCGCAAGCCTTGATGTGAGGTCCACTGGACTGCTTTCCTACTCGCTCTTAATGAGCAGTGGACTGCCGTCGGCTCGGCGGCTTTACCTGCGTTTACTTCGCCGAAACCTCGGAAAATCGGTCCCGGTGAACCTCTCGCTCGCTGCCATGGCTCAGCGTCTCGGCCGTCTCCGTCTGGCTGGTTTGATTTATGAAAGAACCTGCCGCATCCCAGGTGATGCGCTGCAGCTGGCTGCTGCGCAATGTATGGCTAAACTTGTGAAGGGCACAATGTCTGGCAGCCTGTCTGCAAATATCGCTGCCGAGGTCGCCGGGCTCAACCTCAGGCTGGGTCCGTCTGAAACCGTTATCCTCGTCCCAGTTGGAAGCAACTATATTCATTTGTTCGGTCTTTGGATAGAACAGGTGCGCCAGCATGCCCATGGGAAGATCGTCGCGATGGCCCTTGACCCTGCGGCCAAACAGATACTGGAGCGAGATTTCTGCTGCAGTGCTCTCGACCTCTCTGCTTCCTTCGTATTTGAACCTGACGGAACAATCCATCGCAGTTCGCGCGACGCGCTTTGGATCGTCCGTGTACTTATCCTAAGTGAACTGGTCGCTCGTGGTCATACAGTCCTTTCGCTTGATCTTGACTCGATACTTATCGCAAACCTCGACAGTATGCTCTGCACATTTCCGCCCGCAGATATCGTTGCCCAGCAGGGCCACTCCATCCCTATGGACGTGACCCGAGAACTCGGCTTCGTGCTCTGCTGTGGTTTTATGCTTTTGCGTCCCACACAGTCCACAATTGCTTTTCTAGAAAGCTACAGCAAACGCACGATCCAAGAACTCGATGACCAATTCGCGCTCAACCATCTTATTGCGCGCGCTGGCATCGCAAATATGGTCAGAACCGAAAGCTATATCACCTTCGAATCTGCCGGCGTCGTCTTTGTTTGTCCGGACAAATCGCTTGTTTCTCACGACATCAAATACGGCTCTGTTGTCCGTCATTTTCAGCGACGTGGTCAGTCTGTTGCGGAATTGAGGTTGGAGCTCGGCCTGAAGAAATGAGGCTCCGAATCGCCAGGGACGCACAGTTTCACAGAATCACGTTTTTTAATACATATATAGGTTTTGGTGTATAACCATTTTGTTTTTATTTAGTTGCGGACCGGGCCACAGTTTCACAGGATCACGCTCTTTGTGTTCCAGTGGAGCGGCTCCGTCTAAGCCGATGAAACAGCGATGCTTAGGTACGCTCCACAGGATCACAGGTGGAAAACATCGCTTTTCAGGAGAGGAGGAGTTATTTTCTGTTATGTGTCTTGGTGTGAGGCAATTAGCTCGCGATTTCCCCTTTAAAGCGTAGGTCTAAAAGTGAATTTCTCTCGCTCAATCCGATGTAATCGGCGGTTTTGCTGGCTTTTTCGAGTCCGACTCAAGGGCGAGGGACGGGGCGAAAATGCGGATGAATCCGGGCAGATCCTCGAGAATGGACCTCACGAGGTGGGATACCGACATGTCGCGCCTGGCCGCCCAGACACGCGCCCGGCGGTATGCATCGTCATTGATGCTTACTGTGATGTTTCTCATGGATTCACACTCCCTGAAGCCGGCTGGTTTAGCCACTGGTTTTTTCTCTACTACGATTGTGCGCCAGGAGTGCTTAATTATCGGCAAAGTGCATGCGGCGGTGTGTGAAGGACGGCTTGGGGGCTAAGTGATTCATCCTATATATAATGTTCCCTACGATGCGTTCGTCTAGCCAGGTCCGGTATTTACTTTGGGCGGCGTCTCGAATTGCCTTCGCGGACAAATCCTGCCCTGGGTGTGGGGAGAGCAACACGGTCCTGCTGCGACGCAAATATGTTGTCACCGCGCTCTATCGGTGTCCATCCTGCGAGGTAATGTTCAGGGTCCCGAAGCCGAGCCCTGAAAGAGAAGTTCGGTTCTACCAGCGCGACTACAAGCAAGGTTTCACAACAGACTGTCCCGCACCGAATGAACTAACGAGGTTGATGGATTGTCGTTTCGTTGGAACAGAGAAGGACTATTCGCGTTACATCGCAGTACTCCTTGCAATCGGACTGGGGCGAGGGAGCTCGATCTTTGATTTTGGCTGCTCTTGGGGATACGGAAGCTGGCAGTTGAGCCAAGCAGGGTACCGGGTTCATTCTTGGGAGGTAAGCCGTCCCCGTGCCCGATACGCTGCGGAGAAACTACAATGCCAGGTTTGCCCTCCCGGGGAGCTACCTGAAAGAGTGGACTGTTTCTTTTCAGCCCACGTCGTCGAGCATTTGACCCGTCCGCGGCTTCTCTGGCAGACGGCACGCGATGTTCTCAAACCTGGGGGGACGATAGTTACGTTCCTGCCAAATGGGGATCCGTCGATTGAGCAAATCAATAAAAACTACCATCAGCTTTGGAACCAAGTACACCCACTGCTCCTGAGCCCGGCGGCCTTGACCCGAATGGGAGAGCTCTATGGGTTTTCGACCCGCTGTTTCTGTTCGCCGGATTACAACTTGCGAGAGGTTGGGGAAGATGCAAAAGGAGCCCTTAGCGGGGAAGAGCTTTTAGTTGTTGGTACGCTTCGCCGCGGGTAAGGGCCGTGAAATTCGGTTCCCCTCTTCAATTCATCCGCCAGTTTCCTTTTGCTCGGCCCACTGCTAGCAGTGCAACTCATGAAGCCGATACTTCGAGTCTGATTCAAGCGCGAGGGACGGGGCGAAAATACGGATGAATCCGGGCAGGTCCTCCAGTATGGACCTTACGAGGTGGGATGCCGACATGTCGCGCCTGGCCGCCCAGACACGCGCCCGGCGGTATGCGTCGTCATTGATGCTTACTGTGATGTTTCTCATGGATTCACACCCCCTGAAGCCGGCTGGTTTAGCCGCTGGTTTTTTCTCTACTACGATTGTGCGCCAGGAGTGCTTAATTATCGGCAAACCGCACGCGGCGGTGCGAAGATGGCTTGCGAGGCGATCTAATAGTTGCAGGATTGCGGCTGTGGCTTGGGCTCGGCGAATGAACTCCCGCGGCCTGGGTCTATCAAGAGCCGGCAAAAAAGCGCTCTCGATCAAGTGGTACTTCGGTCGGCGTCGAACGACCGTGTCCTTCAACGGAAAATGCACCATCGGTCTTGATGTTCCTCTCATGGTCATACAATTTGGGGAAGTGGGTGCCAAGGAAGGCGATCCTCAACACGATGAGACTCCTCAGTGGTTTGTCGAATATGCATAGATTCTTTGCAACTCACCCTCTTACTCGGGATGCACCGCTGGGCGCATGGGCGCGTTTCACATCGTGGCAATTACGCAGCCGGCTTCAAAACGAGATTCTTTTCCAATGGGTCGGCGGACAGCGACTCGCAGTCCAACGCGGTATGACCGGGGCAACCGGGAACATCTACACCGGGTTGCATGAATTTGTGGACATGATGCTTCCTCTCCATTTTCTTCGCGAGAGAGATTTGTTTCTGGACATTGGAGCCAATGTGGGCAGTTACACAGTGCTTGCGTCTGGCGTTTGTCGAGCAACGACATGGGCGTTTGAGCCAGACCGCGGTACCATGGGGCATCTCAGGAGAAACATCGCAATCAACAGTCTGGACGGCCTAGTAAAACTTCATGAATTTGCTTTGGGAAGGGGGCAGGGAGAAGTAGCATTTACTCTCGGCCTTGACACCGTCAACAGAATTGCACCTGCCGGCGAGAAGAATATCCGAATGGTTCGCCTGGAGCGGCTCGACAACATCACAGCGGGTTCTCAACCGATCATGATGAAAGTAGATGTCGAAGGAGCCGAGGAAGGCGTCCTTCAAGGAGCAGAATCACTTATCGCAAATCCGTGCCTCAAAGTCGTTGAGTTGGAGACGGTCACGCCAGAGAGCGCAGGCATTCTAATTAGAAATCGGTTTGAACGGGCGTATTATGACCCCTTCTCCCGCAGCCTGAATCGAGACCCGATTACACTCAAATCATCGAATTCCTTGTTTGTCAGAGATTGGTCCTTCGTTGCCGATCGCTTGGCGACAGCCGTGCGAGTTCAGGTTCTGGGCCGTCAGATTTGAGATGGCTCAGGATCGGATCCCGCTTTGGCAGCGCTATTCTCAAACTGCGAGCACATCCAATTTCATCTGCTAATGAATTTCAAGGAGCGTCATCGCACTTCTTCTGGTTTAAGATCTGAAGACGCCGGTGGGCGCGAGAGGAAAGTGACTGACACGTGTGCAACCAAAGGGCACAAAATGGAATGAGCCGAACAAGGTCTGCTTCAAGGCTGTACTACGGCATCTGCTGCCTTGTGCTCTTTTTTGTCGCCGCAGCCGCTTCGTTCAACGACTCCCTTAACAGGTGGCACTTCGATAGTTTTGCGCCAGGCTCGTTACATAGTGCAGGCTCTTTCGCGGCCGACCTCGATGGAACCGACCAACGCCCCTTTGTATACAGGCAACTGCTTCCAATGCTGGCCAACTGGATCGACGCGCGGTTCTCAGAACAAGCCAAAGACAGGCTCTTCAATCTAAAGGGCCGCGGCGGATCGCTGATCCGCAATCGCATCATCGACTCACCTTTGGCCCGGGACCGGACATATTTCCTGCGCTGGTGGATTACCTATGCAGTGATATTTCTGTTCGCGTGGATTTCGGTATATGCCATGTATCTGCTGGGAAAGTCTCTGGGGTTTCCTCCCGCTGCTTCGGCACTTGCCGCCATTGCGATGATTCTGCTGATGCCATATTTTGAAGATCAGGCAGCGCATCTTTACGATTTTCCGGAGATGGCATTCCTTATGTTGGCTGTGTGGATGGCGCTCAGGTTTGATTGGTGGTGGCTGGTTCCGTTGGCAGTGCTTGCTACATGGAACAAGGAATCATTTCTTCTTTTCGTTCCGACGCTTTATCCCTTAGTGCGCCTTAAGAACTCACGCACTATTGCGTTGGTCGGTACTGCGGTTATCGGATTGACATCGGCAGCGATCTATTTTCTTCTTCGGGCGCGGTTTCAGCACAATCCTGGGGGTACAGTGGAGTTTCATCTCATGGACCAAATCCGTTCCCTGCCAACTTTATACGACCCGCGGCGCAGGACTTTTCTGAAGGTCTATGGCCTGTGGCTGCCAGGAACTGCAAATGTTTTTGTGGCGGCTTTAATCGCATCGACAACATGGCGGGTTTGGCACAAACTCCAGCGTCCAATACGACGCCATATTCAGATTGCAGCGATCATCAACTTTCCTCTGTTTGTACTGTTTTGCGCACCCAATGAGTTGCGCGATCTCAGCTTCTTGTACCCCGCACTTGTGGTTCTAATTGCAGCAAATCTATCCCAGTGGATTGGCGAACAGACTAAGCTTGCATTTCCTCAATCTGTTTAGAAACGTAGGGCCAAGCACTGGGGGACAGTACAGTCCGGAAAACCTGGCTTATTCCTAACGGACCTGGTCCATCGCCAGTAGGGAGCCAGGTCAGCGCTATCCCCGCGTCGGCTGCTTGCAATGTGGCTCAGATATCATTGACCTTGATCTAACCAATGCGTATACCCTGCCCAATTTCGATTCCACTAGTGCCAGGCATGCTTTTCTTTGGCGGTCTGCTGGCGGTACAGCTTGTTGAAGGCACAGATCCGGTCTTCACGGTTTTGATGATGCTGGCGCAGATCTTTGCCGTCATGGCCTTCAATACGTTAGGCGGCTTTTCGCATGTCGCAGGATCTTTTTGCCTTTTCTCCGTCTTGCCAAATGTGACCGTGCCTGAAATTGCTCACGCGTTGGTGCTTCAGCCTGGGGATTTTAACCTGCTTGAGCCTTTGCGAACAGCGGGCGTCTGTGCGGTCTACTACGCCAGTTTCTACGCAGCCGCACGATTTGTGGTCTCGCTTCCCGCTCCTCGGCCCTATCTCGATCGGGTCAAGTTCACGGTGGTTGAACTGCGCGCGATCAGCATCATTGCTGTGCTTGGCGTTGTCGGCATCTCTGTTTGGGGAACGCTCGCAGGGGGGGTGAAAGAAAACGGCTCCGCCCTGGCAGCAGTGGCGCACTTCTACCCGGCTCTGAACTCGTTATCGGTAGTCGTCGCAACCTACGTGCGCCTGCAGTCAACTCAGGGCAGGTCCGCTATGAACTGGTACGTGGCACTCATTCTGGGTGTAACGACCCTTCCCGGTATTCTGTTTGCTTCCAAAGAAGGAATGCTGACTCCGCTGTTTTGTTGGATGGTTGTTTGCGCCATCAGCGGTTACCAGTTCACACGCACGCAAGCCGCTGCACTCGCTGGAGCGATGCTGTTTGCTTGGTTCTATGTCTACCCATTTTCCCAAAACGCCCGTGTCGCGGTACGGGCTGCGGAATCGACTTCTGATAGGATCGCGGTGATCGAACACTACTTCACCGACCCATCAGACTTTCCCAATGAGGCGGAAACCATCGATCCGGATTTCGCAGAATATGGAGAGAGCAGCGCCAAGCTCCGCATCATCCAGCGGTTTTCTCTACTAGCATCCTGTGGCATGCTCGTGAACGCGGACCAGGTCGAGGGCTTTACCGGGGTTGAGCGCTATCTCCCGGCCCTTGTTATGATCGTCCCCCATTTCATCTGGCTAGATCGCCCGATTCCAATCACTTCGAATGAACTTGGGCACAAAGCCGGATTTCGGATCGCGCGAAGTGACACGAGTACCGGCATTGCCATCGCTAGCCCAGCACTCTTCTATGACCTGGGGGGATGGCTCGCATTGCCTGTGTATGCCATACTGGGATTCGGGATATTCTTTTATGGGCTGCGCTGCATGGTCGGCGATGCACGTGGTGAAAGCGTTTGGGGATTGATGCTGATCGGAAGCACGGCATTGCTGGCAGGCGGAATCTCGCCAGCGGGTCTTATCGACTATCTTGAGAATTTCGTGATGGTTTTCGCTGTCCTCCTGGTTACGCTCAAGGCTCTCACCTACTTGTCGGAAACCATGTTCGCCCAACCGATTGCGCAGTGATCATCGCCCGCACCAACCAAGCTCCTGATGCAGGCTAGCGGCCTATGATCTTGCAACCCGCCAAACGGACGTGACGAAAACTTGAAATACCAGGGTCGCAGGGGAAGTATTCGTAAAGCGAACATGACGGACCTACTATCGGATTCTCAACGATCGCGGTCATATTGATTGCCGAGGTAGAGACCCGATTCACTTATCACCGTATCGGTGACGGGGTCCGGTCTACTTGGTTGGCCAGGGCCGAGTTGTAGAAGTCTCGGGCGGGACAGGATTCGGCAGATTCAAAGGCAGTGCGTAGTGATCCGTTTCCCCCAACCTCACCCAGCCGCTCGAAGCAGGCGTCCTCCCCGTCATCGCTCCAGGATCAAACTGACCCACAATCAGTTTCGCTCCTTGGCCCTTCACGATGTCATAAGCTTGTTGGCGATTCGGCAGGCTTTCAAGTTGCTCAAGCAGATGACTCCTTTCCTGAATATCGACTTCCGTCAGAATCCGTGCGCCAGCGAGCCTCGCCCAGTACATGTCGTCGTTGCACGCGGCCATTCCTATGCAGGCAATCTCGTCCCCGGGCTTTACCCCCAGCACCTGCAGACCTTGCGCAGCCCCAAATATCTGCGTGGAATACCATCCGTGTGGAAACCCGGCGACGCTATCGTCGCGACGCCTTTGTGCGGCGGTGCGCAGTGACTCCCCGAGTGCCAGGAACGCCAGCAGCACAACCATCGCAGTTGCAGCGTGCTTGATCCATTGTTCCCTCGCTGCAGTTCCAGTTGCAACTTCTTCGGCCGGCACACGCAATGCCGCAAAAACTGGGAGCACGATCGCAAAATAGGCCAGCGGGAGGTAGCGCTCCTCGATCAGGACTATCCCATACAGAATCCAGATCGCAAGCCCAAGCGCGATCGTCGGTGCCCAGAATGCTTCGCTTCGCCACTGTGTGTACCCGAATCGCCCGCCAAACAGCAAAATTAGAGCAAGCAAGATCCAGGCTTCAGGATGATTCAAAAGATAGCGACACATTAGTACCAGATCGCGTGCACCTCGGTGAAACAGTCCGTGCAGGTTAATGTGAGGGATAACCCGCTCCTCGAAGAAACTTTTATCGAACCATGCCGGATAGGTGCCGTACGGTTCGGCACGGAAACTATAAATCCCGGGCATGGCCAGAAGTTGAGCTTCGGGATGCACCAGATGAACGCTGGCGGTGCCGAAGCGCTTGGTTTCCCCTGGCTCCAAGTGGTACTCTGCTGTGCCAGATACCGTCCACGCCAATGCCAGCGCTCCCGTATCGCCGAAGTCAAATCTGTGTTTCTGCCGGGAGAGCGCCGCGATATAAGGGCCAGCCACTGCGGCAAAAACTGCAAGAGCCAAAGCACCGCCAGCCGCGACGCGCCGCAGCGAACGACGCTGAATCCATAGTTGAAAAAGCATCATCACTGCAATCCCCATGACCCCGACCAGGAGCCCGAAGGACTTTGTGAGATAGGCCAGTCCGAAGAATAGCCCCATCAGAGGCGCAAAGAGAAGGCTCTCGCTAGCGAGCGTCTCGAGCAGCAATCCGAACGCCACCAGCAACATCGTCGTCAGCAGAGCGTCCGGCCCCACCTTGCCTGTCGGCAGTTCACGCTGTGAGGCGATGAACGCAAGGCCCACTCCCAGGAACCGCATTGCATTCAATGAGAGCAGGGGCTCCACGTTCGTGCGGGTCACTTTCTCGCGCAGATGGTCAAGTGTCGTCACAAAAAACAGCATCGCCACAACTTGCGCGAGAAAGATCACGTAATTCAACGAGTAATATGCGCCTAGTTCATTTACCCGCGTGGAATGCGACACGGTTTGCGCAAGGGCCAGACATGCTGGATACAGTGGATTCCAGTACCCAGTCACTGCGGCCGGCCAGTGGTGCGCATGCAACAGGTCAGCTATGTCCATGTAGGAAACGGCATCGCCGTCGATCTTATATGGATCGTATCGCGACGCTATCCAGCCAATCGGGGCCAACGCAAGCAAATAGAGGAGCAGTACGCGTCGAAGGACTGATTGATTCATCGAGCAAACTCCGAACTCTTACACCGAAGAAGTTTGAGACTCTTAAAACTGAATACCAAGAAACAAATGACGATAAAGGAAGTTGAGAGAATGCCACCCGAATATTGAATCTCTTCAGAGTGGCCGGAGGGATGGGTCCGCATGGTTTGGCCCAGGTTATATCGAAAATCAATCATACGGCTCGCTGGGCTGAGAGAATCAGATTAGACGGCCATCCGCCCAACGTAAGACTTTCCACCTTGGCATTCCCCACTCCAGCCGCTTCAGCGACGCGACTAAGCTGCGATGCGGAAATTAGGTTCAAATTGTCCTCTGTGGCAAAGAACTCGAGCCCCCATCGCTGGCATAGTTTTCTGAATAACTCCGGGGGAAGCCAATGAACGAGGGGTATCAGCGTGTGAAACTCGATGGGAAACCAACGGTTTGGCGTGGTAATGAATATCCCTTTTCGTGCGACACGCCACGCCTCACGGAGAAACGCCGCCTGCCTTTGGCGGCTGCCGACATGCTCCAGAACTGCGCTTGAATGGACGTAGTCGAATTGTCGGTCCGCAAACGGAAGGTCACAACCATCTGCAAAGACGAAGCGCAAACCTGGATACATCTGCTCCAAGAACGAACCGTCGTCCACGCCACACGCAGTAATCCTGCTTTTATAGGGATACCAGGATTCGAAGTAATTGGAATGCCTGTATGTTTGGTCGCTGGTAACGCCGAGGTCAAGCACCGTATCCTGGTCTTGGATGCCCGTCGTTGAGAGAAAGACCTCGAACATCCTGCGTCGCTGGTACCCAGCTATTTGAATAGGGATTGAGTCAGGTTTGGCGAGGTTGTATTGCGCATTTACAGCCACTCGAACCGTCCTCCAACCCACGTGCTGTTGTCTCTACCTCTACGAGGTGATTCCTATATTCAACTCTAGCTTTCAGGACTATCCACCGTGAATTGCCATGGACGAAGTGAGGTCGCGGAGCAGCACTCTTCGAGGATACCTATAAGTTAGCCGCTTTGCTTACGTCTTGACTATTCTCTCAGCTATGACGCATTCCCAACAGGCTGAGAAAGAAACTGGAGAAGATCGCCTCCACTCCCAGCATGAGTGCAGCTGCAGCAGGAAGAGTAATGCGAAGCATGTGTGCGGGGGTTAAGAACCCAAATCCAGCCCGCCCCCATAACACCACCGAATAAACCATCGCGCCGAACCCCGCCAACAGAAGAGCCGTTCCCAGTAGCAGTCCCGATTCCAGCGTTACATAGTTGTATAGCCGCTCAAACTTGGCATCAGGGGGAAGGAAACCTTCTCTCGTTCCGAAGACCTTTGCGCTCACAGCGAAGACGGTGATGTGAACACCAACCAGCATCAGTCCAATCGCGTAGGCTAGCGTATCCACATCAAAAAAGACCCTCCCGATTGCGCGTTGCGCCGGCAATAGCCATACAGTAAGAAGAAGCCCAGCCAAAGTGGCCGCCAAGCCTGGGTAAAGAAAGAGCCACCGTGGACTGAATAGCAAAAGAAAGCGTAAATGCCGCCAACCGTCGCGCCAGGTTCGCAAATGCGGCGCACGAGAACGTCCGTCCGGTGACAGTGTGGTGGGAACCTCACTGATTTTCAATCCCGTCAGACTCGCTTTGACAACCATTTCGCTCGCAAACTCCATACCTGTGGTCCGCAGCTTCAATTTCAGAACCGCATCTTTGCGAAACGCGCGAATGCCGCAATGGAAATCTCCTACGGGGATACCGAAGAATAGCCTTCCAACGTAGCTCAGCACCGGATTGCCGAGATATCGATGCAGAAACGGCATCGCGCCTGGTTTGATTTCGCCGCGAAAGCGATTGCCCATTACCAGGTCTGAACCATTTTCTAGAGGTAAAAGAAAGCGCGGCAGGTGGCTGAAATCGTAACTGTCGTCGGCGTCCGCCATTAGTACATAGTTACCACGCGCGTCTTCGAACCCTGCGAGAAGCGCTGCGCCATAACCACGTACAGGGACATTGATCACACGAGCGCCCTCTGCAACGGCGATCTCAAGCGACCCGTCCGTGCTCCCGTTATCGGCTACAACCACCTCTCCTGAGACTCCAGCTTCCTTTATTGCTACGAGAGCCTTTCGGATGCAAATGCCAAGTGTTTCGACCTCATTGAGGCATGGCATCACGATGGTGACTGAAACCGGTGTCATATATAGTCCAACGTTGAAAATTGTGTATGCGCTTAGGCTCTTCGGCTTGTGTTGTCAAAGGTGGCACGGTCGGGATTGAACGCAGACCTTTAGGCTAGTTTGGTTGTTCTCTGCTTGGAAGTCAAGGCGTCGAGTCTGCGCGCTCGACGATCAATCTTTTCCGGATCACTCTGATCCACATTCTTAGAAGATCAAGTGGCGAGCCCCGCCTAGACACTGGCTTACGATTCGCAGCATAGGCCGAGATCATGGCAGGGCGGAGCATCATGGATACTCCTGCTCTTTGGCTTAAAACATATCGTTCTGTCCGCCTTCAATTGGTGGAAATTCGTAACCTAGCGTAGAACCGTTTCTGCTCGAAAACACACACGAGCAAACCCTTGGTCGTTGTATTTCCCATGCTAGAATCGCCTGAACGCGGGACTGGTACCCGATGGAAGTTGCGAGAGTGTCCTCGCGAAATGGGAAACGCATGACAACATCCGCGGCCAATGCTGAAGCAGATCAGAGAGACTCTTTGGACTCTTCAGAGGTTTGCACACTGCTCATGACTGAGATCGGAAACATGGGTGGAGCTGAACGCAGTTGTATGGCTCTGGCAAACTGGCTTAGTGCTCATCGCGTGCCGCGACGATTCGTGCTGTATCGCGACACATATGGCGTAGGCATCCATACCAATCAGCCGCTGGATGTCGTCCAGTTGTCACCGGGACGAGGCGCAAGAAACAAAATTGCAGCGCTGCGCCAGTTCTTGAGAGCCCATCCGACGGAACGTTGTGCACCCCTCCTTTCCGGCTATCAGATAGCGCTGCACGCAACCTTGGCCGGAGCCCGCCGCTTCACCACGCTGATGCACGATACGCCGAGTCTCTTTGGCCAGGGTCTGATTCGAACCTCCCGTGAAAAGCTGCGCGAGCATGTATCGAATGCAGTGGTCGGTTACGGTTTGCGTCGAGCTGAAAAACTCGGCGGACACACGATTGTGACGAGCGAATACCTGAAGGATGAATGCCGCCGGGTCTTTGGTGTCGAGGCTCGAATTGTCCGTATGGGTGGCCTGCCTCTGTCTGCACCGTTTCAGATCAGGCCCGTTCGCGACACACTGCGCCTGCTGAGTGTCCAGCGCGTTGAGGCGAACAAGCGTATTGATTGGATACTCACATCGTTGGCCGAACTAGAGCAGGACGCTGTCCCTCTTTCCAGCCGCGTAGACTGGCGACTCGACGTGGCTGGCACAGGCTCGGCTCTTGAGATGCTACGGAAGATGTCGGCGGACCTCGGACTCGCCCATCGAGTATGTTTCCATGGCTTCGTGAGCGACGAACACCTTCAGGAGCTCTATTACCAGGCTCATCTGTTTCTCATGCCGGCCAGACAAGGCTACGGTATTCCCGCGATCGAGGCGCTACAGAGGGGCATTCCCATTCTTCTGAGCCGCGAATCTGGAGTGAGCGACATTCTGTTGAACACTCATTGGGCAACGGTTTTCACTGGGGACGCAAAGCAAATGACCAGCAAGTTTCGGGAGGCAGTCGACAATGTTATCAGTGGAAAGCATCATGCTGAGCCTCCTCCGAGTCTGCCAACCGAGGAGAGCTGGGCGGAAGAGGTCGCATATCTTTGTGGATGGACGCGCGGGCAGTAAGTTTGTCAAACCACCGGGTGATTGGATCGTGCGCTCGAAAAGATAGGCCGAGCCGAATTGGACTCGCAAGCCCTTCTGACCCCGCTCAATCCGGAGATTGGGTCGGAGATCTCTACAAGGACAATTGAGAGGTGGAGTTACAGCAATTGAACGCTCTGTCTCACTCGACCGGATTCCAAGTCCGAGTGCGCGAAGCACCTGAACCGTAAAGCGTTGATCAATGCCCTTCGAACAGTCGCCCCAGGCTGCCTGCATTTCTGCTCAATCGCCGTATTACGCCTTGACTGTATTTCGAAACTGTTCGCAGATACCCTTTGACAGTATGCCCTTTGAGAAAAGCCTTTCGCTCAACTCGGAAGTTTGTTCTGACCAGCGAAAGCGCACGCCGCAGTAAGTGCATTGACGGAGTTGAAGTACAAAAAGAGGCTATATACTTGAGTCGTTCGAGTCTTGCTTTCGGCAAACTAAATCCGGATCTGAAGACAGGAACTGTCATCGAATTCCATCCGACTCGTGTGAGATGGAAGTGGAAAGCACGGAGAGTTGACTTTTGAAGCCATCGGTCATTCTGCCTCCATTCAACTCTGAAGGCTCCTTGCCCGAGACTATGGCCAGTTTAGAGGGCCTGACGGAGTGGACTGAACGCCACAATCGATGGGCAGATGCAGAAGTTAGCGAATTGCTGGACGGCGCGAGCTTTGGAAGTGTGCAGCCCAACATTCTCAGGAATCCGATGGAGAAGAAGCGGTTCCTGCGCAAAGTCTACAACGATGCTCCTCTATTTATCAGGCCATTCCCGCTTTTCTTCTATCGATACTTCACACGGCTAGGCTTTCTTGACGGGGTGGAAGCCTTTTTGTGTGCTTCAAGCTTCTGGTTTCGCTTTCTACAAGCTTCTGGTTTCGCCTTCTAATTGACGCGAAGATATATGAGCAGCGCAAATAACAGAGCTGCCTAACCCTTGACAAGAGATTTGCTTTTGCCTCGCTATTCCCCAATATAGATGATCCACTGGTAGAGAAGGGGAGTCGAGGTGAAGAAGGGCCTGAAGAAAAGCTCTCGATTGACCAGGGGAAGACCGGGGGAACATGAAGCTTTTGCACATCATTCGATCCGTCGATCCTGCAGATGGCGGCCCAATTGAGGGCATTCGGCAACTTGCGGTGGCCTATAAGTCACTCGGGGTGGGTGTCGAAGTGGCTTCGCTCGATGCCCCAACGAGCAAACATCTCCATGGTTTCCCGCTTCCCGTGCATCCGCTGGGTCCAACATTTCTTGGCAGATATAGTTATTCGCCACGTCTAGTTCCTTGGCTTCGCGAGAATCAGGGTAAATACGACTGCATTATTGTGAATGGATTGTGGCAATATCACGGCTATGCCACGCGGCGCGTTCTTCGCAAGACCAGCACGCCGTACGTGGTCTTCACTCACGGAATGCTGGATCCATGGTTTAAGCAGGAATACCCACTGAAGCACTTGAAAAAATGGCTCTATTGGCCTTGGGGTGAATATCGTGTGCTGCGGGATGCGGCTGCGGTGCTCTTCACCAGCAAAGAAGAAATGATCCTGGCCCGAGGGTCATTCTGGCTCTACAACCTGAACCCTGTGGTGGTGGGGTACGGCACTCTGATGGCCGACGTCAACCTGGAACGGGCGACGCGGGCTTTCCTGAATGAGTATCCAGAACTTCGTGACAAGAGGATTGCGATTTTTCTCGGGCGCATTCACCCCAAGAAAGGCTGCGATCTACTGATCGAGGCCTTTGCTCGAACCATGGCACATGACCCGGCCTGGCACCTATTGATAGCGGGACCGGACCAGGTAGGGTGGCAAGCACGGCTTCTGAAGCAGGCCGATCGTTTAGGAGTTGCGGATCGCATCACGTGGCCGGGAATGTTGGGCGGAGAGCGGAAATGGGGGGCGATCGGCTGTTCTGAAGTGTTCGTCCTTCCGTCGCACCAAGAAAACTTTGGGATCGTCGTTGCGGAGACATTGGCGTGCGGCGTGCCGGTGCTCATTTCCAACAAAGTAAATATCTGGAGGGAAGTGCTAGGCGAGGAAGCCGGATTGGTGGAGAGCGATACCTTAGCGGGGACTGAAGCTCTTCTAAAACGGTGGGTTTGCCTCTCGCCACAGGTACGAATGGCCATGAGCGATCGCGCCATTATGGCGTTTCACAAGCATTTTGATATTCTTACCAACTCCAAATCTATTCTCAAAGTGATCAGAGAGGTCTCGAAGAGCGAACGAGGTGATGCAGACATCGATTCCTTCGTCCAGCGCTGAGTCCCAAGATCGTCGAACTGCTATTCGGTCAACGCACAGAGATTGGGAACCTGATTCTCCGTTGGCTGTAAGTTTGATTTATTCGAATGCCGCTTTCAGCACGGTTTCCACGACACGCATGTTGGTCCAGCCGTTTTTCAAGAATCGCTCATGTCCTTTGCGGGCGATCGATTCGCGCCAGCTTTCGTTGCTCAGCAGGGATCTACATTTGAACGCGCATTCCTCCGGGCCGCTCCAGAAAACTGCCTCTTCGTCCTCAGTGTATAGCGCCACATGTTCAAGCGTCCTTTGAGCACAGAATGTGCCGCCTAATGACGGTATCTCCATCGATCGCGTGGTGTGCAGGTCGCGGTTCTCGGTAGACAGCAGTCCCAACGAGACCTTTGCCGCCAGGATCGCGGTGGAGTAACTGTGCGCGTCATCCAACCCAGGCCCTTTCCAATAAGGTTGAAGAGCCTTCCATTCCTTTAGTAGCTGCCATCCGTTTCCATAAATCGATATAGGTACTCCCAGTCGGATGAGTTCGCTGAAAAATGCACCTCGCTCGGGAAATCCGGTGCCAACGAAAAGAACATCACTAGACCATTTGGCTTTCTCTTCTTCGGTCAAAACTCGCGCGGCGTGCGCCACTTCGTCGGCCGAGCGAAATACGTGCAGCACTTTTCTGGCATGCAGGCGGCGCGCTTCTTCAACATTCTCCTCGCGAACCACAACCATCAGATCGTAAGCACGCACGGCCTGCCGGTACTGCAGCCAGTAGTTTGCATCGCGACGGCCAAACGGGTCGTCCACGTGATAATTGACCACCTTGAAAGCCAATTGATGAAGATCCTCGACCAGGCGGCGAGAGACGTGCGGACCACCGTCAACCCAAACCAAATCGAACGTCTGGCCCGAAATGGATTTCAGTACGTAGGCTCGCGCCAAGGATGCCAACCCTAAAGACCCCAAGTATCTCTGCCATGGGTTTTTCAGGGGAATCTTTGAAATGGCACGATATGGATCCACAATCGTGACGTCGTGCCCCAATCGCCTTAACGCGTTTGCGCGATGTCCGGACGTGCCGGTATCAGTTCCCAGATAGAGCAGTCTCATCTTGCGCCCAATACATCCACTGTGGCAATCTCGTGCCGAGCCAGTGTCGAATTCATTTCGCGAAAACTGCCTGGAACCCGGGAACGACATGCTGCAGCGCGAGTCGAAGCCCGGCAATATTCTGATCGAAACTGAAATTTTGAATGATCCGCAGACTCTGCGCTCCCATCATCTTCCATGTCATTTCATCTGCAAGCACCATCCTTAGGCTGTCGGCGAGCCCATTGATGTCGCGCGCTTTAATGACGCAACCGTTCACGCCGTCTTGCACCAGGTTCTTCTGGCATCCTACCTCGTCGGTCACTATCACGGCACGCCCCGCATTCATGACTTCATTAATCACCAGGCCCCATGGTTCATTTATCGAGGCCAGCACAAACACGCTGCACAGATCGTAGAACTGGGGAAGCTCCGTCTGATTGCGAAATCCGAGGAATCGAACATCTCCCACCTCCGCCTCCTTTGCCCGTTCTTCCAGCGAAGCACGCTCTTCTCCATCGCCCACGATGAGCAGATATGGAACCCGTCCTCGCATGCCAGATTTCGAGATCTGCAGATACGCTTCCAACAAGTCGCCACAGCGCTTTCTGCCTTGCAGCTTTGATGCGAAAAGAATCACCGGCCGGTCCGCGTCGAGTCCGAGCGACTGGCGAAACTGCTCACGAGTTTTTGATGCGCTGGCGCATTCTCGCTGGAAGAACTCATTGTCCACAGTGTAGTGGAATTGAAATACAGGGATTTCCGCTCCCAGGTACCTCCGCCAGTACGCTTCATTTGCTTCACCAATCGAAAGCACCGCTGAAACTCTCTTCCGCAATATCGAAAAAAAGACATCCTTGGCTGCAAGCGTGGAACGGGAACGAGGGCGATCGTTCAACGTCGACTCCGCTCGCAGCAGGACCGGAATCTTCATCGAACTCGCGGCCAGAATCGCCTGAAGGCTAGTCAGTGTGCTATAGCCATGCACCCAAAGAGCATCGAAACCCTGTTCACGGATGATCCGCCTAATTCGGTAGTTTATCGGTCGCGAGAAGCCAAGTGTCTTCGCGTCGCGCAGTGTGGGCAGGAATTCGCAATTGTAGCCGTCAAGCAAAGGCACGTCCCACTTCACAGAGACCCCGAATCCCCGGTCGAGATACCCTCTGACAGAGATATCGGAGCTAAAGAATACCTTGAGATCGATGTCTTCCTCTCCGGCGATACGTCTAAGCAGCGGCGCCTGGTACTGAATCGGGTGACTCACGAAATAGGCAAGCCGGAGCTTGCGTTGCGATGAAAACCCGGCTGGTTCGAGAGGTTGCGAATGAGTCATATGTTCCAGGATGCGCTGAAGAAGTGTTCTATCGCACGCAGTGCGCGATGCAGCCATTCTGCAAGAGAACACCGAATAGCTGATGGGCTGGCCTAACGAATCGAGAAAGCGTGCGGTGGTTCTGGCTGGTCCGTTCTGTTTTTCAAATCAGTCGCCCCAGGTGAGAACGCCAGCTTGGGACACTGTAACAGCGCGAATGCGGCGCCGCAATTGTTCGACCATCGGATGCTGCCCGAAGCCATTATCGCAAAACCTCGCGGTCTACCTTAATTGCCGTTCCCGTATGCCACTGTGGGTCCTAAGACGGATTGAACCCGATGATAATCTGGTGGCATGCGCGTTCTTCTTGTGAGGAGCTTTGATCGAGTTGGATCGGTGAACTCGCTGCGTTATGCAGTCTAGCAAGAGATAGTTCTCAAACCGCGTGGCTGTGAGGTCCACTTGAACAAGCCCCAGCCCTTCTGTCGGAAGCTTACTCGGCACCTGTTTGGAGGATAAGCTTGCGGATCGATTCCAGGGTTCGGAAGGTTCTGATTTACCGTCTTGGCAGCCTGGGCGACACGGTTGTGGCTCTGCCTTGTTATCACCTGATCGCCCGTGTCTTTCCCAACGCCGAGCGCAGGCTTCTCACCAACTTTCCCGTCGACTCAAAAGCGCCGGCCTCAGCAGCGGTGTTGGGGCAATCCGGCCTTGTTCACGACTACATGCGCTACACCGCTGGTACGCGGAATGCCGGCGAATTGTTGCGCCTGGCGTGGGAGATTCGCCGTTTTCGCCCCGATGTTCTGATCTACCTGATGCCAGTGCGCCCGCTGAAAGACGTCCAAAGGGACCGGCGCTTTTTCCGCATCTCCGGAGTGCACCGGATTGTGGGGCTGCCCTCTGAAGAGGAACTGAAACGCCGTTTAGATCCCGCAACGAGATTCTACGAGCGCGAAGCCAGTCGGCTTGCCCGAACCATATCCGAGTTGGGCGATGCAGACACCGGCAATCCCAACAGCTGGAGCCTTTGCCTAACTGACGCCGAACGCCAAACGGCGATCGCGTCGCTGGGCGCGCTGACACGTTATCCGTTAATCGTCTGTGGTCCCGGCACAAAGATGCAGGCCAAAGACTGGGGCCAGGACAACTGGCGCGCGATGATGAAACGCCTTCATGCGGAGTATCCAGAGCACGGGCTGGTCCTGGTTGGGGCTAAGGAGGAATCTCCGATGAGCGACTTTGTCGCTGAGGACTGGACAGGTCCCAAGGTTAATCTTTGCGGCCGACTCGCTCCGCGAGAAACCGCCGCGGTGATGAAACTGGCACAAGTCTTTCTTGGGCCCGACTCCGGACCTATGCATCTTGCCGCCAGTGTTGGCACACCATGCGTGATCGCCTTTTCAGCAGCCGGGATTCCGGGGGTTTGGTTCCCAGTCGGGCAACAGCACCAAATCGTCTATCATCAGACCAGTTGCCATGGCTGTCGGCTGCTGACTTGCATTGCGGAGGCGCGCCGATGCCTCACTTCCATTACTGTCGCTGAAATGGCATCTGGTGTCGCCAGGATACTCGGCAGGCCGGATGAAGAAGACACTTTGAACGTTCTTCAAAGCAACCAGGTAGATCCTTCACACAAAGGAGAGTTGCCGTAATGCTGATCGTCACGGGTGGCGCGGGTTTCATCGGCAGCAACCTGGTTCATGAGCTGAACGCTTACGGCATCACAGACATTCTCATCGTGGACAACTTCGGCAACGTGAAGAAGTTCCAGAACCTGCATGGCGCTCGTTACGTTGACTACATGGACAAACGGGAGTTCCGGCGCGCCATGGTGGAAAATGCGCTGGGTGCAGGCGAGGTCGAGGCAATTCTGCATCAGGGCGCTTGTTCCAACACGCTTGAGGACGACGGCGTCTATATGATGGATAACAATTTCCAATACACAAAGGAAGTTTTGGCATTTGCCATACGACAGGGCACGCGTCTGGTGTTTGCCTCCACTGCCGCGGTCTACGGTCTCTCCGGTCCCGGCCACTTCACGCCGACAATCGAAAACGAGCGTCCACTG
>JBEKPF010000014.1:0-85434 GCA_049521035.1 Occallatibacter sp.
TTCTCCGCAACCTGGGCCTGTTCCTTTTGGGACAGCTGCTGCTTCGCAACCCACGTCCTGCCGCAATATGCCGTATGCGGCTTTGTGGGTTCTCAGATCGAGTCTAAGCTGAGCTCGTGAAGAGAAGTGACATCGGCTTTTCGGTTGAGTGCATCTCTTCTCTCTTTTCAGTGCAATCAAATTCACTGCAATCAAACAGACGCAACGGCTCTTAAAATACTGATGATGGTCTCTCTCGGAGTCGGGCACGCTGCCGCCTGAAACCTCAACACAATCCTTACTCCGAGAGAAATTCGCCAGAGGCAGACCGACCCGAGGATTCATGTGTGCGTACTTGAGCATGATCTTCCACAAGCACTTCTTGGAGTACGGTTTCTATCTCATCGACAGCATCTTTGACTGGATCCGTCACGTGAGGGTTCTTGGCGTAAACAATGAATTCTATGGCTTGCAACGAATTCCGAATACGGTCGTTCATCCACTTGATTCTTTCGAAACGTCGTAGATTCTCGACTCTCTTTTTCCGCTGTCCGAGTCGCCACTGATAAACGAACCCGAAGGTCAAGGCAGCGGACAATGCGCTTCCGACTAGACGCAGCGGACCGTTCTTGTGCATCCAGTCGTCATAGATGAACCATTGGAGGAAGATGGTAACCGAGAGTACAAAGAGCCCCGAGACTATTGAAGAAAAGCAGATCGAAGCGATCGAAGGAATTTGAGATGAAAGAGGAAGCTCAGCTTTGGGTTTCATCAAAGTGCACCAACTTCCTGCTTAGCGCTTTGAATTCAAACTTAGACTCCCACAAACAAACAGTCAATCGCAGCGATGGGTCTTACGCCTGCAGCGAAATGCGCAGTTCAAAACATACCCAGAGAGGCCCTAGCGAGCGAGATCGGTAGCACGAGACACTGCATCAACACCTGCGGGAATCGCACTCGTATGCTTGGACATTTCGAATACGGCGACCACATCGGGCCTCACAAATTTTCTTGCTGAACGGATTTCTGCGCGATTGACTACCCGGCCCCCAGGCTCTTCGGTTGGAAAGATCTGTCTTTGATTCTGTCTATAAGCTCTCAGCAACACGTGTACTGTTAGGCAATGGTCTTGCGAGCGGCTTGTCGGTTTCAATGAGGCTGGGGGTAAACACCCACTAATCTCCCTTGCCACTTGATTGGAGTTTCGGTTGCGCCGCTCGCTGCCTCTCTTCATGATTGACTAGCGTATGGTCGCAGTCGCTTACGCCCGAAACACAACTTTGCACGTTTTGCGTTTTCTCAGCGCTCGTAACCTCGTTTCGTTCTTCTGCGTTTAGTTGCGATAGGTCACAGTCGCCAACACTTTCAAGGCAGTTCTGTAAATTGTGTTCCTGCATGGCAGTCGCGGCGGCTTGTTTCTCCCAGGGGGTCAGTTCGATTTCGTCACAGCCTCCAATGCCGTCGAGGCAAGTCGTCAGATTGCTTATATGCTCAGCTTGCTCAACCAGCCTCTTCTCGGACTCATTAAGCTGGTCTTTGTTGCAATCTCCGATACCCTCGAGGCAGTCTTTCAGATTTCGGGTCCTGGCTGCGCGTGCGACCAAAGAACTCTCGGGCGCTGTGAGCTCAGACTGACTGCAGTCGGAAAAACCGTAGTAACAATCCTGAAAATTCTGATTGTGCAGCGCTCGTGCAACCGCCTGCTTCTGGCTCGAATCAAGCTGCTTCATGTTACAGATCGAAAGCCCATCAAGGCAGTCTTGGAAATTCTCCGAGCGCGGTGCCTCGTAGCGCTGCGCTATCGAAAGCATTGGCCAGATCGCCAAGACAGAAAGAAGCAAGACATATCGTCTAAACATCATCGTCGCCTCCTGGGTGCCATGGAGCGAAGGTAGTTAGTCCCCATTCTATGGAACTCTCCGAAAGGCTAGATGCTGAAAGTGGCCGCGAGGTTATCAGCCTACGAGCAATATTTCTCTAGCAGTATTTCTCTATGTGTTCAAAACCGTAACAACGTTGGGTGGCGGTCTCGCTGTACCATTTTTCGTTGTCCGGATGCCAGAAATGAACGCAACTGTCCCAAAAGGAACTGCGCGGCAGTGTCCATTCATACAAACTAAAAGCGGGATGGTTTGCATTCGTCGCGGGTGAAACCCGAGAAAAATGCGCGGTGTGGCAAACCAGAGTGGGACCCAGTTCGGCTGGCAGCCTCTGTTCCAATAGCCAGTGATCCCGCTCTAACTTCCAAATCCGCGCGGAGCCAATCCCCAAAGGAGATGACTGGCGATGCGAATGATGTTATTGAAGGTGTCTTTTCTTGCCTTGTGTGCCTCCCCTTTACCGAGCCTCAATCCGGCGATTGCTCAATCTCAAGACTCAGCAAAGCTCAAGGTTCACGCGCAGCCAAAGCAAGCCTATTTGTTTGTCGATGGGAAAGCCATTCGCGCCGGAAGCAATGCCATCCACTTGACTCCCGGCGACCACACGATAACTGTGCGCAATTATGGCTACACCGCCAATACGCAAAAGGTACAGTTAACCAGCGGGAACGAAACCAAGCTCAATGTGGACCTGCATGCCTACGGCGATAAGGTCAGCGGTCCGTTCGCCGACCTTGAATTCAAGGGAGATCATCAGGCGGCGATCCTGTTGAACGGCGAAACGCCTGCATACTTTGTTGGGCGCGCCGGAGAATTCGATTGGGATTGGCTTTGGCACCGCCGACTGCTCGTGCAGCCGGGAAGTTACCACGTCACAGTGATACGCGAGGGTAACACCATTTGGACCGGCAATGTTACGGCGAGCGCTGGACGAAAGGTGATCATCCATCTCAACGACAACGGCAGGGAGGTCGACAAGAACTTTGCTGCGGGAAAAAAGTTGGGACCACAGCCGCGGTTCCACGCCGGAATTCTAAGCAGGACAGTTCCGGTCGCACCGGTGACGGCGGAGCTTGCGGCTAATTCGGATCACGTTGGCTGTGGAGTAGGCGATACGTTGAAGTGGAGCTCTACGGACGCCGTGAACACTTCGATCACCGGACTTGGATCCGTGCCCAACGACGGCGATCGCGTCGTGACACCTACACGAGACGCGGCCTATGTCTTAAAAGCAATCGGCCCCGGCGGTGAGGTGACTAAGACGGTGGCCGTCGCTGTCAATAAGGAGCCCACGGCAACGCTGGCGCTGAGCGAACCGGTGATTCATTATCACAGGATCGGCGACAAGGTTGTGGAGCAGGAATCTGCCACGTTGCGCTGGTCGGCCTCAAATGCGGCTTCGACAACGGTTAATCCGTTCGGCAAAGAGGCGCTCGATGGAAGCCAGATCATCACGGCAGATCCGAAGCAGGAGCAGGTGGGGCCGGTCGATCAAGATCTCACCTACACGCTCACGGCTTCGAACCCTTGCGGGGGCACCGTGACCAAAACAGCCACGTTGCGTGTTGAGGGGTCGGTCGACCCGCCTCCCAGCACCACACTAGCCAGCCTTTTCTATCCCACCGCCTATCCAACCAGACAGCATCCAAAGTTCGGCCTCGTTCCCAGTGAGAAAGCGGTTCTCGATCGCCTGGCCACGCAGTTCGAGAACTTTGGGAACTACGAGCAGAATGCCGGTCTGACGATCGTTGGACATGCCGACGTCCGCGGTTCTGAAAAATATAACCAGGCGCTCAGTGAGCGCAGGGCGGAACTCGCAAAAGAATATCTCGTTTCCAAAGGTGTTCCGGCGACAGAACTACGGGTTGAGGCGAAAGGGAAAGACGACGAGATAGCACTAGGCACAGTCCAGTCTCTTCAGTCCAGAGACGTTCAAAAGCCCGAGAAGTGGATGGAGAAAAATCGAAAGGTCACCTGGCTTGCCTATAACCGCCGCGTCGACGTCGTTCTTGAGCCCACGGGACAGGCGTCGACGGAGATGTATCCGAACGATATTGCTTCGGCACGTCTGCTGTGGCAGCGACCCGAACCAAGTCTGAGCGCTCTTTCCAAGTTGCAAGGAAAAACGTCTGGTAGCGAACAGGCTAGCCTGACAATGCACGCTAACTGAGCATTCGAAGCGAGAAATGGAGTGACGGTATTCTCGTCACGTTAGTTGGGGATTTGGGTGGTGTGCGATCTCCCAATATGTATTGGGACAAGTATCCATCGACTTGCCAACATTCCACACGCGTGTGTCGTCCAAGCGTCCGCGGAGTAATAGCTGTCGGATGGGAGGGAATGAAGTGACAGACAAAAGACCCGAGGAGGGCAGGAGCCTGTGGCTGAGTACAAAGGAAAGGTAAGGTGGTTTAACAATGCCAAGGGCTACGGATTCATAGGACGCGAAGACGGGCCGGATGTGTTCGTTCACTACTCGGCAATTCAACGGGATGGGTACAAAACGCTCAAAGAGGGCGACGAGGTCGAATTCGACATTGTCGAAGGTCAGAAAGGTCCGCAGGCGGGTGCGGTGGTCCCCACCAAGTGACCAAAACCGTCAAACAGGAGGAAATAAAGTGAAACATACTCTCACTCTGCTTTGCTGCTTCTCGCTTTGCTCGATTCCTGGGCTGGCTCAAAAGAAGAGTTCCGGGTCGCCGATGAGCGATCAGCAATTTGTCAACTTTGCTGGACAAACTGACATGGTGGACGCCAATCTCGGACAGTTGGCAACAGCGGTAGCGCCCTCTCAGCCTATAAGGGATTACGCTCAAAAGCTGGTTACCGGTCAAACGGATGCCTTTCAGGCGCTTTCCAAGGTCGCGCACCAATCAAGTCTTAACGTACCAAGCGCGATCGACGAAGATCACGACAGGACGGTGATTGATCCATTGCAGAAGCTCAAGGGTGCCGCCTTCGATCGTCGTTTTGTCAAAGCGATGATTGAAGAGGAGAGCAGGGCCATCGAGATTTACAAGAGAGAAGCTGCACACGCGCAGACTCCGGCGCTGAAGTCCTACGCAGAAGAGGACCTGCCCACTTTGCAAGCGCAGCTTGTTGAGGCAAAGAAGATGGAGACGATGAAGAAATCGACGAAAAAGGGGTGAGGTGGAGGCGGTGTCCCTTCACAGAGCACGGGGAATTCAACTACGTTCACGGTCACCGTGAACTAGAGCGGTGGAACGAACTGTGCATTAGAGGATGGCGCGCACTACGCCCCCATCCACCCGCAATGCTGCACCGTTGATAGCGGAAGAAAGTTCGCTGGCTATATAGGTCACCATGGATGCAACCTCGTCTACGGTGACAAAGCGCTTAAGCAGAGACGACGGCCGGGCATTTTCGAAGAACTCTTTCTCCACAGTCTCCTTTGATTTGTTCTGCTGCTTCGCCATCGCCTCGACGAAGACTCCGACTCCTTCGGAATCCGTTGGGCCAACAAGGATGCTGTTTACCGTAACGCCAGTGCCGGCGACGGACTCGGCAATGCCGCGCGCTATGGCAACCTGCGCTGTTTTGGTCATGCCGTAGTGGACCATTTCCACCGGTATCTGGACCGCGGACTCGCTGGAGATGAAGAGAATGCGTCCCCAGTTTTTCTTCAGCATTCCAGAGAGGTAGTGTCGAGAGAGGCGGACTCCGCTCATCACATTCACTTCGAATAGACGGTACCAATCCGCGTCGGGAATTTCAATGAATGGTTTCGGCTCGAAGATGCCTACGTTGTTCACCAGCACATCGACCTCGGGCAGACGCGAAATCACTGTTTCAGCTCCAGCGGCACTGGAGAAGTCTGCGACTATTCCCTTGATGTGACTGGAACCGGCATGAGGCCGGATGGCGGCTATCGCGGCGTCAACCCGCGCTTGCGTGCGGCCGTTCACATAAACATTTGCGCCTTCTGCGGCCAGCGATTTGGCGATGGCCAGCCCAATTCCCGCTGTCGAACCGGTTACCAATGCGACTTTCCCAGTGAGCTGCAGATCCATTTTTGATTCCCCCATGAGGACGCCCGTCTATATGATTCACGGCTTGGCTGATGGACTCCCATTTGGATTGGATCCTGCGACGCAGATGGGAAAGTGGGCTTTGTCGTACGGAGCCTTTGCGATTCCTTGAAAGCCCTGCTAGCTATCGGGGAAACGCGATCCGTCGAATAGCCTCAGAGCTGCCGCCTTTACCCTCTCCAGCAGAGTTGCACGGGCATTGCGGTAGACCACGCTTCCTGGGACGATGAGCGTGACTTCCGTTCCGCTATTCGAGGAACTCACGACGCTCAATTTACTGTGTATGCGCGTGGCGCGCTCGCGCATACCCTGCAATCCGAAGTGCCCCGCTCTGCCCTGATCCGCGACGGAAGGGTCGATACCGAGGCCGTTATCCTTGATGCGAATGGACAGATTGTTTGTATACCGAAGATCGATTTCGAGCCGGCTCGCCCGTGAATGAGCGGCGGCGTTGCGAATTGCTTCATACGTGATTCGATAGACCTCGTCGCGAACGAGTGGGTGCATGTCCCTGACATCTCCGACAACGGAGAATGCGACGGCCATAGAGGACGGGATCTGATGGTCCTCGGTCGCGCGCCGCAAGGCCTCCGACAGGTGGTTCCTCTCTGTTGTTGAAACTCGCAGGGAATGGAGAGCCGCTCGCCCTTCATCTACAGCCTGCCCTAACCATTTGGAGAGCTTCTCAAGAGCCTGACGCATTCGCGCCTCATCAGCGCCATCATCCAGAGCATCGTCAGCTACCATCTTGCTGCCCTGAACAGTTTGAATAAACGTGTCGTGGAGTTCTCGAGCGAGGCGGGTTCGTTCTGCGAGACGCTCGTCGAATTGGACTTTGATGGCTCTTGCTATCTGCCGCACGCGCAGTTGGTAAAGGGCGAAAACGATGAGAGCCGCCAAGATGCAGCAGAGTGATTGGAACCAGGTTTTCTGGAACCAGGCAGGGTCGATACTGAACTCGAGGTTGGCGCCTGCATTGTTCCATATGCCATCGCTATTGCAGGCAATTACGTGGAACTTGTACTTTCCGGGGGCGAGATCGTTGTAGAAAGCCTGACGCCGTGTTCCGGGCTCCTGCCAGTTCGCGTCCTGACCATCGAGCTTGTAGCGAAATCGCACTTTCTGCGGAGCGACGAAGCTGATTGCCGTGTAGTCAATTTCGAGGTCGCGGGTGAGAGCCGGCAAGCGGAGGCCGTCCTGCAGGGGAAATCTTTGATGATCTGCGACGACTGCTTCCACATGAATTGGCGGGGGCGTCGTATTTGGCTTGAGATGACCCGCGTCAATTGATTGCAGAATGCGCCCGTTCACGAACCAGAGTCGGCCGTCAGGTGTCCTGGTGGCCTGCGGCTTAAGCGAAGTGAGTCCAACCTGTACACCATCGCCTTCGTCAAGGACCTGCGTGTGGACGGAATCGCCGGGATGCTGCAACCACTTGTTCAGTTCGGAGCGCGCAATTTTTATCAGCCCGCACCGCGAATACAACCAAATGGCATCTTCATCGTCTTCTACAAGGGCGAAGATGTCATCGCACGGCAGGCCATTGTGAATGGTGAGGTTCTCTCTCTTCGATCCTCTCAGGCAGAACAACTCATTCAGAGTGGTTCCCCAAACAGTCCCGTCGGGATCGACGAGGAGATCGCGGATCTGGCGGCGATTGCCGGTTTCATTTGTGCCTGTCGATTGTGTGGCACCGTCTTTGAATCTCACCAACTCACCGTCGACGAGCCCAAGGATGATGCCGCCATCCGGAGTGGCTGCAAGGATGTAAGCTGTTTTGATTTGCGGGGAAGTCTGCTCCGATCGCACTGCGTAGTCCACGATCTGATCGAGATTCTGCCCGGCTCGAACCCATATGGAGTGACGCGTGTCCTCCGTGATGGAAAAGACGATGCCTAGCGGGGTTCCGTCTGAGTGGCGGACGGAGCGAAAGTTTCCATCATCGTAAACGTAGAGTCCATCTTCGAGCCCGAACCAAAGCCTCCCAGTGTGGTCCTCAAACATGGTGGACACATTTCGTCCCTTCAGGTCGGGACGTGGCACAAGGGTTGAGAACTTTCCATCCTTCAACTTCTGGATGGCTTGATAATCGTTGAGTACCCACACCCCTCCAGAGTGCGAGGCAAGCACAGACATAGCACCGTCGGCGGCCAATCCTTCGTGCGTGGAATAGCTTTTCACTGGAAGGTCGCGGAATGTATCAATGCCCAGAGAAGTGACGACCCAGATATTTCCTTCGATATCCTGATAGAAGCCGTGCACGGATTTGCTTGAAAGACCATCGTCTGGGCCAAATCGCTCAGCCCGATGGTCGCGAATTCGAAACATCCCTTTGTCGTTGGTTCCGATCCAGAGTTCATTGTCGCGGTCGACAAAGAGCGATGTAACTTGAGCGTTTGTTGCAGGGATGTCGGGGAATTTCTCGGTTGTCCATTGGCCATGGACAGAGTGCTGTAATTGCAAAACTGGGTCGGAGCCATTGATCGCAACCCACATAGAGCGGTCCGGTCCCGATGCAAGCGCCCTGAATAACGCAAAGCCTTCAGGGTGATGAGTGCGGTTTGGAAAGTAGATCTTGGACTCCCCCGGCTTCCAGAGGCAGAGCTCTGAATAGCCTCCGAGCCAGATACCTCCATCGTCGCTCTTGGCGAGACCGAGGACATTTGGAAATGGGACACGGTCCTGATTTCCGTAACAAGTCACTTGCGCATTTCTGACTCGACAAACGGGGCCCATGCCGTCAGTAATCTGCGTGCGCGCCAGCCAAATGGATCCGGCATCGTCTTCGAGGAGCGCTTCAATTCGTCCACTCAGGTTTGGATAGTTGGTAAGTTGCCCGTCCCTCCACTGGGAAAGACCATAGCCGGTTCCGATCCACAAGCTCCCGTCGCGAGATCCAAGCAGCGAGAAAACCCTGGGATCGAATGTCTCTTGTCCGGCGGGTGGCTTCCATTGGATAAAGCGAACGCCGTCAAATCGAACCAGCCCGATGGCAGTTCCAATCCAGAGGTAGCCATCTGCTGTCTGCGTGATCGCGGTTGGCGAACCAACATAGACGCCGTCGCTGGTTTTCCAGGACGTATGGGCAAGCTGAGAGACAGGTTTCCCAGGGTCAATGGCCCAGAGCGGGGTGAGCCAGCTCGCACCCAGCAAGAGCAATAGCCAACCCGAGCGCAGAATACCGAATGTTGTCACCTCTCCCCCAAGCACACCAATTGACATCTCAGTCCGACTGGAAAGAGACGCCTCACTTCAAAACGGGGAATTCACAATAGTCGAAAATACGCGGTATCTTGCAGTCTGGCGCCAGGAGGCGCAAATTTCAAGGTTGCTTGCAACTGCAACTGAGGCTACCGACTATCGTGACATTTGCAACCGTAGAGACCTGCAGCATGACGCCTGTGGTTTTCTACAGGTCGAGTCAAACCTGCAGAAGTCCCCGCCTGATGGCGATCGTCACCGCGTGTGTTCGATCATTGGCCCCCAGCTTGTCCACCAGATTCTTGATGTGAAAGTTGACTGTCGTCTCTGCAATCGAAAGATGATCGGCAATCTGCTTATTGCGATAGCCATCCCGGATCAGCTTCAGAACATCCATCTCCCGGCTGGTGAGATCTTCTTCACCCATGTGCTCGGCGAGTCGGTTTGCGATCTCGGGTGGTATGTGCTTCCTTCCGGCGTGAACGGATCGGATCACATCCAGCATTTCAGCTTTGGGCGTGCTCTTGAGGACGTAGGCGCAGGCTCCAGCACGCAAGGCGCGCTGGATATCTCCATCGCTGTCTGAAGTGGTGAGAATGATGATGCGGGCATCTCGAAACTCACCGCGAATGGCAATGAGTGCATCCGTTCCATCGGACCCCGGGAGTCGAAGATCCATCAGCGTGATGTCGGGGCGATGTTTCCGGAACTGTTCGATTGCTTCTACGGCGTCGGTTGCTTGAGCGACCAGAAGCATATCGGGCTGCGATCCGATGATCGTGCTCAGGCCCTCACGAAATATGGGATGATCTTCCACGCCGAGAATGCGTATCTGCTTGGTCTGAACCATAGGATTTTCTCCATTTGGCGGAGGCCGGGAGCCAGGGAAGTGCGTTCATTCCAAACAGGATACAACAGCGCCATTACGCCAGGATTCTGGCACTGTATGCACCTGGGTTTTCACGGGGAGTCATTCGGCTGGTATGGGGTGGTTCGGGTGTCTATTTCGACAAGGCAGATTAGAGGTCGCACTGACCTGAAGAAAAATGCAGGGCGAATTCTGTTGATTACCAGGTCGCTCGGAATCTAGTGGAGACCTATGCTTCATCCAGATTGTCAGGACGATTGGAGATGGAAGAATGCCCTCATCGACAGGAGATCGACAACAGCGCTCGTTGGCGGACTACTGTGCTGCGGAACGAAATCTTCCTGCGTGGATCGGCACGGGTTTGGCCATGATGGGTTGTGGCTTTGTTGTGGCGCGCTGTGGGCCATTTCTACAGCAGATTCATTTTCTGCATCAAGCTCCCGCGGAGCAGTCTCTCGCACTGTTGTTGGGTTTTGGTAAGGTGCTCATCATCGCGGGGCTAGCCGTGAATGTGTTTGCGGGGTGGCGGCATCATCGAATGATGCAGGATTTGGATCGAGGTGCAGCTCCCCGCTCATGGCCGTTCAGGCAAGCGGTCACAGTTGTGCTGTTTCTCGCAATGATTGGTTTCACCGTGGCTATTTATATGGTTTCAGCCTGAGGTCAACGCGGTTCGTTTCAGCGGTCTCATTCCGCTGGAATTAGCCCAGATGCTGTGATGGCTGAGGATGCGTCGATCAAGGGTTTCTCTGTCCCCGTCAACGACTCCGCCGAGCCGGTTACCAATGATTCGAGTTCATCGACCAAAGAACCGTCCCACCATCCGCGTTTTATTTCGTCCCGCATTGTCTGGATTGCGACTTCTCGCGGAAGTGCGGCCCGGTAGGGTCGATCGGTTGTAAGCGCATCGTAAATATCAACCACCTGAAGAATCCGCGCAGTGAGTGGGATCTGATCGCCTTTGAGTCCGTCCGGGTATCCCGAGCCATCCAGCTTCTCGTGATGGTGACGGATGACGGGAAGTACGAGCCGAAATGATCTGAGCGGTGAGCATATGCGCTCTCCGACAACGGGGTGTTCTCTCATGATTACCCACTCGTCTTTCGACAGCGGGCCCTTTTTGACCAGCACATGTTCCGGTACAGCGATCTTCCCGATATCGTGAACAACTCCGGCTCTCCGCAGAGCAACACGCTGGTCGAGCGGCAATCCGAGCCGGTCAGCCATTGCAACGGAATACGCAGATAAGCGGTCGCAGTGCCCCCGGGTGTACGGATCTTTTGCCTCGATGCTCAGCGCCAGGCTGAACAAGACCGCCTCTGCGTTTTCCAACTCATCGGTAAACGCTTTCAATCGCAAAAGCGAGCGAGTACGAGCCAGCAGTTCCTGCCCGTTGACAGGTTTTCTCAGAAAATCGTCCGCGCCGGATGTGATGCCCTTGATACGCTCGTCGACCCGCGACAGACCGGTTACCAAAACGACCGGGATAAACTGCGTTTCTCGATGCGACTTGATGGCGTGGCAAACATCGAATCCTGTTTTTCCCGGCATAACTACGTCGAGTATCGCCAGGTCGATGGATTTATGATGAATGGCATCCAAAGCCTCATCGCCGTCTGCAGCTAAAACGGTGGTATAGCCTTCCGTGGACAGGATTGTCGACAGGAGTTCGCGGCATGTCTCGTCGTCATCTGCGATCAGGATAACGGCTTTCGAATTAGCTGAGCCGAACATGATTCTCCGAGGCTCCTGTCATAAGCGAAAATGGAAGACCTGCGTGAGGAAAGCCAGCCTCATCGATTTCAGATCATCACTCAACAACGGAAAAGTCGTGCCACGGATTGTCGCCTGAAATTGAAGCCGAATACGTCAATTCGAGGATCACGGGGAATGTTAGAAACACAACCTGCGTAAGCTTGCGCTTACATTAGGGGTTGATCTTACAGACTACGTTTAGGGTATTTCGATGGCGCCTGTGCTTCTAACCTCGCTCACCGCCCACGGCAATACCTGGGTTACCGCTATTGCGTCGCTCCGAATGTGTCCATCCAATACTGGACACACGCCTCTTACAGCCACATAGGCATGCTCGACCAATACGTAACCAACCGTCAATGACCTTTTAGTGTGAGTCGACGATCGAGTATCGGCGACTGTGAGGGTTGGCTGGGTGAATAACAGGCGGCGACCTAATTCCCTGGGCGGCCTTTTGCCTCATCTGAGGCCGTTTCCTGGGTTTTCCTGCTCCGGATCAAGCAATGAAGCCGAGTACTTACGACTCCTCATATAGCCAACCTTTCAGTGTTTTTTGGAATCCATTGAACCTTGGGGGGGAGAAGTGTATGCGCCGAGGCGGAAGACGTCGAGGCGCCTAACTGCGGTACTGATCAGTTCCGGTCATTACCTGCCGTCACGAAGAGCGGGTCTCCGGATTTGCTAGCAAGCGGAATATAGCAAGCAAGTAACTCGATAGGAGAGGCCGACATGTCGTTTCCCCAAGGTTCCAGCGCGTCAAGCGTTGCGAAGGTAGCTACGCGTATATTCTCTGCGGTGTTTATATGTACTGTTCTGTTGTTCGCAACTGGGGCCTATGCGCAATTTGGGGCTTCGTTGCGCGGCACAGTGACAGACCCAACCGGAGCTGTGGTCCCCGGGGCCACGTTGACGCTGATCAATAAAGATACCAACCAAACGAAGTCGACAACTTCCGATGCCAGCGGTCTCTACGGCTTCGAGCAATTGGCGCCGGGGAACTACCGTGTTGTCGCAGAGCGGCAGGGTTTTCAAAAGAAGGAAATTTCCCAGGTTGTGCTGATTCCGGAACAGCCGAACGCTCTCAACGTGCAGATGGAAGTGGGCGACGTGAAGCAGACCGTGACTGTCAACGGGTCATACGCCCCGCTGCTCGATACGGATACGGCGACGGTCAGCTCCACGATTAACAGCAATGAAATTCAACATCTTCCCTCATACAACCGCGATGTATTTCAATTGGCGCAGTTGACTCCGGGTGTGTTTGGTGACGGTTCGCAAGGCGGCAGCGGTGGAACGAACAATCTACCCACGAATCAGGGGCCGGGTGGGTCAACAAGCGGTGCGGCCGGCATCTTTCAGACAGAGAATCAACCGCAGATTCAGGCCCGCGGCGGACAAGAGGGAACGAATGGAATCTCCATTGATGGCATCAGCACGGTAAGCGCTGTCTGGGGCGGAGCATCAGTCATCACACCCAGCGAAGACTCCGTAGGGGACGTGAAGATCGTCTCCAATAGCTATGACGCGTCGGTGGGACGCTTCAGCGGCGGACAGATTCAAGTAACGTCTAAGAGCGGGACGAATGCCTTGCACGGCAGCCTCTTCTTCAAGGCGTCCCGGCCGGGACTGAATGCCTATCAGCGCTGGAATGGACTGGGGTCGGATGTTCCGGGAACGCCAGCTTCGCGCGGACTGAACAAAGACGATACTCGCACGAATAATGAAGGCGGCAGCGTGGGTGGACCCATCTGGAAGAACAGAGTCTTTGCTTTTTTCAATTATGAGCGAAGCCCGCAATCGAACAGCACCACCGCGCAGGCATGGTATGAGACACCGGAGTTCGACCAATTGGCCTTGCCGTCAGGAAGCATTTCATCGACTTATCTGACTTATCCCGGTGAGGGTGTTGCGTCGAGCAGCCTGGTTCAGGAATCATGTAGATCGATCGGCTTGGTGGAGGGAACCAATTGCGTCTCGCTCAGCAACGGGCTGAATCTGGGTTCTCCCCTGACAAACGGGCTGGGCAAGCAGGACCCAACTTATGGAGGCTCGCCACAGTCGCCGGGTGTGGGCAACGGACTCAGCACCACTCCAGACCTTGGATACTTCAACACGGTCAATCCAACGACCATTTCACAACAACAGTACAACGGGCGGCTGGATGCACAAGTAAGCGAAAATGACCACTTGAGCTTTGCTATCTACTGGGTCCCGGTGACTTCGACCGATTACAACGGCCCTGTTCGTGCGGCCAATCTCTGGCACCACTCACAGGTGAACGACGCAGCTTCTCTGATTTGGAATCACGTATTTTCTCCCACTTTGCTGAACCAGGCACGCGCCAATGCGGCAGGCTACAGATGGAACGAAATCTCCAGTAATCCGCAGGAGCCCTTTGGCCTGCCGCAAGACAATCTGGCTAGCATTGGAACGGCCAGTCCGCAGTTCTTCGGAGCCCCTGGACCAAGTGATCTGAATCAGTGGACATATGACTACAACGATGTTCTTACTAAAGTTCTTGGCCGCCATAGCATCAAGGTAGGGGGCGATTTGACGCGGCTCTACTATCTGAACAACAACGTCGGTGCGGCGCGCCCCGGGTTCAGCTTCTATAATCTGTGGGATTTTGCGAATGATGCACCGGACAGTGAAACAGGCCAGTTTGCTTCCGCTACGGGGATTCCTTCAGCCAACCGCGAAGACAATCGCGTGAACCTCTGGGGTGCGTTTGTTCAGGACGACTATAAGATTCTTCCGAACCTGACGATCAATGCCGGCTTGCGCTGGTCCTATTTTGGAGCGTTCGATTCCAAGCAGAACAATCTCGACACGCTGCAATTCGGGTCAGGCGCAGATCTCGTTTCCGGCTTGAATATTCGCGTAGGGGGATCGCTCTACACTCCACAGCACCTGAACTTCGGTCCGCAACTTGGATTTGCGTGGCAGCCCAAGGAATCGGAAAACAGGATGGTTTTCCGCGGTGGTTTCGGTATCAAATATAACCAGGACGAAATTGCAATTTTGGCCAATGGATTTGGCAATCCTCCGAATGCTGTGAATAAGAACTTCTGCTGCTCAACCACGACGAGCAATGCTCCTGGGATCTTGTACCAGACCGCGACGGACGTTCATTCTCTGTTTGGCTACGCACCAAATCCCGCTGCAGTCACAACATTCGGAACCAACAACCTGCCCACAACGGGTGTGACGTCGGTGACGGGATTTAATGCGAACCCAAAGACGATTGCGAATTACCACTATTCTCTTGACATGCAGTATCAGTTTCCATGGAGCGTCATTGCAACGCTGGGCTACCAGGGAAGCGAATATCGCCACCTACTGGTGCAAGCGAACTACAACGTGATTGCAGCGGCTAGCGGCCTGGCCTTGAACCCAATTGCCAATTTCATTGACTACTACACAAATACGGGCGCCGGAAATTACAACGCGATGATAGCGACGCTGCGACACGACTTCGCCAATCACTTCAACCTTGAAGGGCAATATACCTGGGCGAAGGCAATGGATGAGAACTCAGGTCCATATTCAGAAGACCCGTATCCCTTCGATCCTCAGGCAGCCTATGGCCGTTCCGACTACAACGTGGGTAGTGCATTCAAACTGTTTGGGATGTGGCAGCCGGTTTTCTTCCACGGAGAGCACGGATGGATTGAGAAGGTGGCCGGTGACTGGTCGGTCAGCGGAATCTTCAACTGGCATACCGGTTTTCCGTGGAACCCGGTCTACAATATCAATGCCGGAGGATCGCAACTGTATTACAACGGCAGTGGCTATGGCCAGCTGCGCCCGGCGGGCATTGTTGGTGGAGCAGGAACTAACACTGACAACAATGCGTTCATGCAGGCGACGAATCCTAACTTTGGTGGAAATGGGACTACCTACTTCGCGCCGCCGAGCTTCGTCGTTGGCCCCACATTTCCCGCGACAGCGCCGCCACCTGCGCCTGGAATTCAACGTAATAGCTTGAATGGACCCCGTTACAATGACCTGGATGCTTCTCTGAGCAAGGGGTTCGGGCTTCCTAATAATCGCGTCCTGGGTGAGAGCGCGCGGATCGAGATTCGTGCAGACGCTTATAACTTGTTCAACAAGCTGAATCTGGAGAATTCGAGCATCGACAACACGCTGGGTTCGGTAAATCCTGATGGCTCAATCCAATCAGTGAACGGAGATTTTGGAGTTGCCCGAAACGCGCTGGGCAGCAGAACGGTTCAACTGCAGGCACGGTTCAGCTTCTAAGGCGGCTGGGACGAGCTTGATTGGCCTTCTCTTCGGTGCGCGTATCGTGTTCCGAAAGGGGGAACCAAGGTGTTGCGTTTCAAATCCTTGCGATGGATTTCCGTTGGACTTGCGACAGCATTGTTGACGGTGCTGTGCGGGCAAGCGCAGGAGAAGATTGAGATTGATGCACAGGCGCAGGCGACACCATTTCCGCATTACTGGGAGCAGATGTTCGGGTCGGGACGAGCGATTCTCTCGCTGCGTGAAAGCTATCGCGAGGATGTGCGCGCGGTGAAGCAGGTTGCAGATTTTCATTACGTGCGGTTTCACGCGATCTTTCACGATGAGCTGGGAGTCTACGACGAGGACGAACATGGCAACCCCGTTTATAACTTTTCTTATGTGGACCAGGTATACGATGGGCTGCTGAAGAATGGCGTGAAACCGTTTGTGGAAATCAGCTTCATGCCAAAGAAGCTGGCGTTCAATCCGGACGCGCTGCATCCATTCTGGTACAAGCAGAACGTCTCGCCGCCGAAGAGCATGGAGGGTTGGGACGACCTAGTCAAACACTTCGTGCAGCATCTTGTCGATCGCTACGGCATAGATGAAGTATCCACATGGTACTTCGAGGTATGGAACGAACCGAATATCGATTTCTGGAATGGCATTCCGCGGCAGAGGTCCTATTTTGATTTATATGCGCATAGTGCGCGCGATGTGAAGAGCGTAAACCCGCGGCTGCGAGTGGGAGGGCCCGCCACCGCGGCGGCAGCGTGGATTCCAGAGTTTCTCAAGTTCGCAATAGACAATGCGGTACCGGTCGACTTTGTCTCGACGCACGGTTATGCGGACGATACGGTAGAAGACCTGTTCGGGACAAAAGAGGATATTCCGATGGATGAGCGGGTCTGCCGCGCGGCGGCAAAAGTCCATGGAGAAATCAAAGTGTCTGGCAAGCCGGATCTTCCGCTCATCTGGTCGGAGTGGAACGTGCAGGGCATGATGGGCTCGCGTGACACGACCTTTGTTGGGCCTGCTCTGGCGAACACTGTACGCCAATGCGATGGGTTGGCGAATATGCTCTCCTTCTGGACGTTTTCCGATGTCTTTGAAGAGGACGGGCCAATTGCAAAACCATTCGTGGGAATGTTTGGATTACGCGCGAAGGGCGGCATCAACAAGCCAAGCTATTACGCCTACGGATTGCTGCATCAGTTAGGTAACGAGCGGATCGCCAATGCATCAAAGAATGTAATCGTGACAAAAACTGCAAATGGCGGATTGGCCATCGCAGCATGGAACCTGGTCGATCCTGACCAGCACGGAAGCAAGCAAGAGGTTGATTTTGACTTCCACCGGGTTTCCCCGAACGCACGCGTGAGCATACGCCGGATTGATGATGACCATGGAAATGTGCTTAAAGAATATGCGGCGATGGGCGAGCCGCTCGATCCGACGCCGAAGCAAGTAGAACAATTGAATCGTGAAACGGCGCTTCCACCGCCTGAAGAGACAAAGCTGCAAGCAGGCGAGTTGAGATTGAGCCTGACACCCAATGCGCTGGTGCTCATTGAGGTTCAACCTTGATGAGGAGAGCGTTGAACAGCATTATTCCTTGAGTCTCGCCTTGAGAACTGATTTGCTGACGGGCATTTCGTGAAGCAGCAGTTCGGTCGCTTTCACCTCGGGGTTGGCATGGAACCAGCGCTGCACGACGTTGTTGTGAAGCAAATTCAGAATCGCGAGTAACGACATACCTTGGTGGTGCGCCATCCACTCGCGGACAAGGGCAGGTTTTCCGGATCCGCTTGAAAAGTCGGCGGCCTCATAGAAGCCATAGATGCCAATCCAGCCGGAGGAAGCCATGCGACGCAGGTTGCGGAGAGCGGTCACCGAATCGACTCCAAGCGCGAGAAATGATGAGTAGGGCGAGATAACTGGTCCTGCAGATGCTTCAATCCAAAGAGCGATCTGTGGTACACCGTAGGCTTGGTAGTGATAGTGGCCGTGGTCATCCTTGCGCGACGCACCGGATTCCGAAATGCCCCAGGGAATATTGAGGCCGCGAGCGAAGGCGCGCTGCACGCGGACACACGCACCGAGTGTGCGCGAGATGAGAGTGTCAGGATAACTGCGCATCCATAGCGCCGGCATGAGGTATTCGAACATGGTGCCAGTCCAGGAGAGCAGGATGAAGTCGCCAAAAGCGCGCGCATGTTCGCGCCCGAGCTTGAACCAACTTTCCTGGCGAATCTCGTCGCGGGCTATGGCAACAAAAGTCGCAATGCGGGCCTCGGAGGCGATCATGTCGTAACAGGCTTCATGGAGCTTATTGGCACGCGCGTCGTAGCCGATGGAAAGAATCTGACGGCCCGGGTCGGCGAGAAAGGCGAATTCTGTTTCCTTTAGGAGACGTTCGGACTGCTGTGCGATGGCGCGAAGGTCGCCTTCAAGTGTGCGGAGGTTCTGCGTGGCTGCGGGCAGGGCCGTGCGGAGTCGTCCGCTGAGTTCGAACTGCGACTTGTTATCAGTCAGTGTAAGTGATGCGCCGGCGAGCTGCTGCTCTAGGCGCTCGGAGAATGCGATTGCTTCGTCGATGGTGAGAGTAGCGGCATTCTGGTTGGTCGCAAGTCCTGGCACTTCGCGCAGAGCCGCATATTCGGGAAGAAGCCACGGCATGTAGTTGCGGAGCAGAGAGAGGATGGCGCTGACACGATGAGAAATCTCTTCGGTCCACCAGGCGTTGTCGTGCTGGGTGGCCGGTGAATTGGGTATCGCACGGAGAGCGATGTCTGCGCTAAAAAGCCACGCCAGCCATACGTCGGCGGGAGCGTCAGCATCAGGTGGGGAAAGTTGCGCCAGTGGAGCCGGTACTCTACCTTGCGAACGCGTCAACTGCCAGTGCGCACGAACAGCAGACAAGAGCTGACGGCCAAAGAGATTTTCGCGGGAAAGGGCGAGGGCACCGGAACGGAGGGTATAAAGTGATGCGACAAAGTTCCCGCTGTCGACCGAAGAGACGAAGGGTGCATCGTTGAGCGGTTCGAGCGTTTTTGTGTCGTACCAGTTATAGAGATGGCCGCGATATTTTTCGAGTCGATCAATCGTCGCAAGGCTCCGATTGGTGAGAGTGACAAATTCAGGAACAGTCAGGAACCCAAACTCGCATGCGGCCTGGCGAGCATTGAGCAAGAGTCCCAAGTTCGTGGGCGAGACGCGAGCGGCTTCAAAAAGGCCATCTTCCTCGACGTTATCGGGAATGAGGTAGTTGTGGCGTTCTCCACCAAACTCGTAGAAATAACGCCAGATTCGCAGCACATGGCTCATCAGAAATGACTCGTCACTTGAACTGAGGCGCTTATGCTGTTCGCGCGAGGGGGCGTTGAGCCAGACTGTAACAATTGGCGCGAGTGCCCACAACAACAGGATGGGCGAGGCGACAATAAGTGCGTGGTGATGGTGTGGATTGACGAGATAGACGAGGACAACCACACCAAGTGCGACGACAGGCGCTAGAGCCAAGTACCTGTCAATGGGTGCACGGCTCGCGGAATGAAGCTCGGCTTGGGCAGCGGTTTCCCACTCCAGCAAGCGCTCGCCGGTGATGAACCTTCGGACGAGGGCGCGGACAATCGCATCGATGGAGAGCATCGCCTGGTGGGGAAGAAAGATGAGATTGAGAAGAGCGATGAGCGCAGCCTTCGAAGAGCCGGAGAGCGCCTCGCCGGCGTTTCCTTTTTGGCCACTGAGAAGTGCGCGGCCAAGACCAAATGTGCATTGAACAACGGTGGGAAAGATCAGCAGAACGAGCGGGACGATTGTCCAGTAAAGGGGTCCACCGGGAAGGCCAAGCCAGCCAGCGACAAACACGATCAAGGTGAGCGGTTCGACGAGCGAACGGCGCAGATTGTCGAAGATCTTCCACCGGGAAACTTCGGAGATTGGATTGGGCACCCAGCGCTCTGACTCCTCGGGGACGCGAGAGAACATCCACAGCACGATCTGCCAATCGCCGCGGACCCAGCGGTGTTTGCGGCGGTTGTAGGCGCTTAAGTGTGATGGATAGTCATCGATGAGTTCAACGTCTGTGGCAAGGCCGGCACGGGCATACGCGCCTTCGATGAGGTCGTGGCTCAGCAGGGCATTGCGCGGGAATCGATGGTTGAGAACGGCATGGAGGGTTGCGACTTCATAGATGCCTTTACCCGTGAATATTCCTTCGCCATAAAGGTCCTGGTAGGCGTCGGAGATGGCGCGGGTATAAATGTCGAAGCCGCTCTGCCCAGAGTAGATGGCGGCCATGCGCGAGCGTGAAGCGGAACGCACGCTGACGCCGATACGCGGCTGCAGGATTCCATATCCCTCAGTGACGACGCGCAGTTTGGGGTGGATGATGGCCCGATGCAGGGGGTGCGCTATGGCACCGACGATGCGTGCAGCGGCACCGCGCGGGAGCTGTGTGTCAGAGTCAAGCGTAAGGACGTATCGGATCTGGCTGAGGGCATCGAGGCCGCCAGCCTTGATAGGAAATGCATCGAACTCGCCCATCAGCAGCTTATTGAGATCGAGTAGCTTTCCGCGCTTTCGTTCCCAACCCATCCAAACACCCTGGCGCGCACTAAATATGCGATGACGATGAAGAAGGATGAAGCTACCGTTTTTCTGCGAGCCATATTTTGTATTGAGTGCATCGATCCCTTTGACTGCCAAGTCGACGAGCGAATGAGCGTCGTTGGTGTGCGGCTTGCTCACCGAGTCGGCAAGATCGGTGAGCAGTGCAAAGTGCAGGTGGGGGTCGCGATTGGCTAGAAAGCGAACCTCGAGATCATCGAGGAGAGCCCGCACTTGCGCTTCATTCAATAACAGAGAGGGGACGGCGACGACGGTGGTGCACTCAACTGGAATACCCCTGCTGAAATCGAGTTTGGGCAGAGGATCGGGATCAAAAATGGCAGTGACGGAATTGTTGACCAGATCAACCGCGCATTGCATCACGGGCATGATGAGCGCAAGAGAAGCGATCAGGCAGTCGAGTAGATTGAAACGAGGAAGCGGCAGTAGAATCAGGCTGCCGATGAAGAAAATGGTGATGAGCTGGATTCCGGTTATGTAGAAGTTGTCGGCATTGGCACGGATGAACGCACGCGCTCTCTCGATGAGCGGAGGGCGGAATCCTGTGCGAGATGCAAGCCGCGGGAACCCTCTGTTAATGAGATAGTAGCCAACGTGAGTGCGGCGCCGCTGAATCCGCGGGTCATCGGAGGGATTGGTGAGACCTTCGCTGGCGAGATCGAGCGCGATTTGGGCCACCTGCGGCTCGGTGCAATCGGAGTGCTGTGCGATGAAGGCGAGGCGTTTGCGATAAAACTCGCGGCTGTCGAAGTCCATGGCCTCGTAAGCCTGCGCCGGATCTTGGCGGAGCTTGGCATCGAAGAGAACGAGAGGCTCGAGGAGAGACGCCCAATCAGTGTTTGTGATTGCCCGGAGGCTTTTGATGTGAACGGCGACCGGAGGGGCAGGAACTGCGGCAGGCGAACGCAACAAGACGCAAGCATCATCCAGCAGCGATTCGAGGAGAACGAACTTGAGGAAAGCCGCGACATTCCACAACTCATCCAGAGTCAGCGGATCGTGCACTTGCAATGCGCGAATCAAATTCCGGAAGGCGAGCGCCGAGAAATCTCCGTTAACCGCACGAAGATAAGAAGTGGCGATGGCCGCGGCGCGCGGTTCATCTTTTTGTGCCGGAAGGATGACACGTGGAAGGCGCGCAATGACTTGAGGTTTGTCCGACACAGCACGAACGGCCGCACGAAGCTGACGAGCATTTGCGCGCAGATCGAGAAGAGCGGAATTTGACTGTTCAGTCGCCTTGGATGAAGGGCGCAACAGCGCCAGATCCTGCTCCAGCGCTTTGAGAGCGCGGCGGGCGTCGCGGATGCGCGCGGGGAATGTTCCCTCGGTCGTCGGCCGATGTACGACATCCCATGATGCGGCGATACGAACGGATTCGAGCAACTCGCGAGTGAGCGGCTGTCCTGTTTCTGGAATGGTAGGTGCGTCAATCATCGTGCCCCTCATCGGTAACTTGCGGCCTGCATCTCGAACATGGCGGCATAGCGGCCGCCGAGCGACATCAATTGTGCATGGCTTCCTTCTTCGACCAACCGGCCGCTTTCAAGGACGACAATGCGATCGGCCATGCGGACAGTAGAGAATCGATGGGAGATGAGCAGAGCCATTTTTCCTTGAGTCAATTCAGAAAAACGCTCGAAGACCTGGAGTTCACTGCGAGCATCTAGCGCGGCGGTAGGCTCATCGAGAATGAGCAACTGCGCATCGCGCAGGTAAGCGCGAGCAAGAGCCAGCTTTTGCCATTCGCCGCCAGACAGATCTACGCCGGTTTCGAAGCGGCGTCCAAGCATTTGGTCGTACCCAGCGTGGAGCCGGGCAATTACTCCAGACGCGAGGCTCTTTTCGGCGGCATGTTCAATTTCGCTCACAGTGTGAGGGACTTCAATTCGGCCAACTGCGATGTTTTCCCGGGCAGTCATCTCATAGCGCATGAAGTCCTGAAAGATGACACCGATCTCCTTATGCAGATCGGCAAGATCGTATTCGCGCAGGTCGATTCCGTCGAGTAGAATCTGGCCTTCGGTTGGATCGTAGAGCCGTGTGATGAGCTTGACGACGGTGGTCTTGCCCTGACCATTTTCACCAATCAGCGCTACGCGTTCCCCGGGGCTGAGTGTAAAAGTGAAATTGCTCAAAACGCGCCGATCCGTGCCGGGATAGACAAAGGAGACATTACGAAATTCAAAGCCGAGCCTTATTGGACTCGGCGCAGGAAGGCCGTTGGCCTTGGACGCAACGGTTGGCTTCATCTCAAAGAACGCCAGAAGGTCGGTGAGGAAGAGGGCCTGGTCGGCTACGCCCGATGCGGTTGAGAAAGCCTGTTGGATATTGGCCATGGCCTGCATGATGGCTGTGGTGATCAGGGTGAGATCGCCAATGCTGTAACTGCCTTGAATCGTACGGTAGATGCTGAAGGCATAGGCGCCGTAGTAGCCAAGTTGGCCGACAATGGCCAAAAGCCCTCCCCAAAAAAGACGCCGCTTGTTGAGAGCGACATTCTCTTCGTAGATCTTTTGAGAGAGAGTAGTGAAGCGGTCAGTAAGATATCCGCTGAGGTTGAAGAGCTTGAGCTCTTTGGACGCCTCTTTGCTTCCACCGACCTGGCGAAGATAATCCATCTGGCGGCGCGCGGGCGTTTGACGGAAGTTCTTCGCATAGGTGAGGAAAGCGAAGTGACTCTCGCCGAGAAACGCGGGAAGAATGCCTGCCACGAGCAACAACAGCAGAAACGGAGAGTAGCGGATGAGCACGGCGGAGAAGGCGATGGCAGTGACGGTCTGCTGAATCAGCCGGCCCATTTGCTGGATCATGGCCAACCGGTCGGTGGCTTGGACACGGGCCCGCTCGAGGCGGTCGTAGAAGATTGGATCTTCGTAAACGGTGACGTCGAGTGATGCGGCTTTGCGCATTACCTCGACGCTGACATGGTGTGTGTAGCGGTCGGCGAGCAGGTTGTCGAAGTAGTCTACTGCGCGCGCGAGGATTCCTGCGAGGACGGCCAGCGCCATCTCCGCACCCACAAGCCACCAGAAGTTCTGCGGTAGCGCCTGGTTCATGCGCAGGCGATTGACTCCGTCGATGATGAAGCGGCCGATGATGCCGATGCCGACCGGCAGGAAGGCAACAAAGATGCGGATAGTGATATTCCAAAAGACGACCGAAGGGCCGGACTCCCATACGAAGTGGAGAACCGGAGGAACATTTCTGAGCGCGCGAATGCGGTCGGCCCAGGCGTTGCCAGGAGCCTGCGTCGTAACGGATTGGCTTTGGCTGGACTCGCTGGCCAGCTTGGCATCGGTCATGGTTGAGGATGATTTCCCAGGGGAATGGCCGGTCAACGTTGAACCCGGCATAGAAGCGACTCGCACGGAATTCCTGAACCAAGGCGTTTTTGACGCTCTGCAATTGACGGCGCCTCGTTTATGCATTTATGCATTCATCTATTCCGATGCACACAGGGTGCTTATCGTTGTTTATCCAGTTTCAGGAGGAGCCTGCTTGGACCGGGCCCGACAAGGCCGGCCAGCGGTGGGGAACGCAGGGGCACCATCAAATCCTTAGGCGCGACGGAGATTGCTCCTATGCTTGCGCCGATTCGTAGGGCTTGAAGCCTGCGTTTTCCATGCCGCGCTGGGCTTCAGGGTTTTTCATGAAGGTTTCCCACACGTAACCTGTCCGCGCGTTCTCAGCCATCAGCATGGTGATGCCGGTGTCGATGCCAATCACATCTGTGTCGTACCAGTTTGTCAGGGGGTTGAACGCGTCCACGAAGCCATAGCGGCACCAGGCATTTGGGTAATGATCGTGGACAGTTCGCAGCACACGCATTGTGGCCTCAGGAAGAAAAGGCAATGAGCCGCCTGCAGCGGCGGGAACAATGGTTCCATCGATCGGTCCCATTGCCGGGGGCCCACCCCAAACCACGTAGCCTCGTACAGAGTCAGAGGCTGTAATTCCCCAAAGCGCGTTGCTGTAGTCGGAGAATTGATCATTAAGTTCCACGCAGAAGCGCCGATGAACGTCGGTGGCGATCACTGAGTTTTGGAAGTAGTCCGCATAGCGATCCTGCTTGCCGCGGAAGTCAAACCACGCCTGAGAATACTGGTGGACGAAAAGAGGCGCGAATGAGCCGATGTAACGCAAGCCGTCGTATTCGAAGGTGGTCCGCTTCCATGCGAACCATGCATCGCTCTTGAGCGGGTGGGATGAAGACCCAAGTCCGAGCAGATACATCATCATCAATTCGCTGTAGAGATCCCATCTGGAGGGGATGAAGCCTAGCTCGGGCGTCCACCCGTGCGAGAGCAGAGTTGTATCTTCGGAAAGCCATGTCCAATCCACGCGATCGAAGATGGCATGCGCAAGCTGGGAAATCGTCTCGTCGTGAAAATGCTCGCGGCACGTGAGGATGCCGCAAAGGAGTATCGCGGTATCGACAGACGAAACCTCCGAGTCCCACATTCTCTCGCCAGTGTTGATATTGGCGAAGTGGTAGAAGAATCCGCGATGAGTGGGCAGCTTGTGCCACAGAAAGGACAAGCACTGGACGACGCGCAAGCGCGCCTCGGAATAGCTTACGAAGCCACGCTTCTCTCCAATGCAGATGGCGGTCAGCCCAAAGCCAGTGGATGCAATACTGGCCGCAGTACTTGTGTCTTTGACGCGGACATTGCAGCGGTCTTTGGTCAACCCGGTGGGCGGGTTTGTCTGTTCCCAGAAAAAAAGAAAACAGCCATGCTCAAGGTCGTCCAGGAATTGTTCATCCTGAGGTGAAAGCGATGTTGGCGCGGGAGGAGCTGCAGGGCGCTCTCGAGGCTCCGTCGTCTTCTGCTGTTGCGCGGATTGACCCAGAAGGACCAAACCTTTTGATTGAGAAAGCGAAAGACCCAGGGACAAGTTCGCCATTTGACGGAGCAACTCCCGGCGGGAGCTTCGGCTCTTTCCCGGGCCATCGATTCTGAACATCCGCGAACGTCTCATTCCCTCGAATCAATCCTCACGCATGGGTTCCGGCTTACTGAAGCACTTTTGACTGGATGCCGGTTTTGATTGCCATCGACTTAGATGCAGAAAAGTGCCTCTCGACGAACGGGATCGTGCAGCAAATTGAGTAAATTGCGCGTCAAACTGTTTTATATGCAGGTGGAAATTCCTTGAGACGGAGAAGACTTTTCGTCTGGGTTATCGCCGGAGTCGTGGTGGCCGCGACGGCCATCACGCTGATGTTACGTCTGCATCACTGGCAACCGGGGTCAATGACGATTCAAGGCGCAGTGATTCGCCGTGACAGCGATACCCGAAAGCAGACGCCGATCTCCGGCGCAGAGGTGACGGCGTCAGATGGCGTGACAAGCGCCAGCACCGAGTCAGATGCCTCCGGATATTTCAGGCTCAGAATGCCGGGGGTGATTTGGCCGGGACGGACCGTGAACCTTACGTTCCGGCGCGTTGAATATCAATCGCTTGACCTTCACTTCCAGGTGCGCCTAAATGTTTCCGGTAAAGAGCTTTACATAGCGGCCATGACCCCGATTCCGCAAGAAGCCAGCACAGTTCCCGGCCGCCCGGAATCTGTTATCTCCAACATCCGGGTGAGATATACGGTGAATTCAGAGAGGGAGGAAAACATCGGCAGTGCTGTGCGGACCTTTCAAGTGGTGAATCGCGGGAATGTGGCTTGCGACGGCCAGTCGCCGTGTTCTCCAGATGGAAGGTGGAAGGCCTCTACCGAATCCTTGACGTTGGATGCAGGCCCCGGCAACGAGTTTCGCGACGTCCGTGTTTCCTGCATCGCCGGGCCCTGTCCATTTACTAGAATCGATTCAAGCGGCTTTGCGAATGGCGGCAGGAATATCACGGTTTCCGCCCTGGATTGGTCAGAGACTGCAACCTTCCTGCTGGAGGCCGAGGTCTTTCACACCGCAATCAGCTCAAACGTGCGCGAGTCCTATCCGGTCATCTTTGGCCGGGCGCTGAATTTTACGGTTCCGCCGACCCAGGAAGGTGTGAGCATCGAGGCTGAGATGGATGGCACTCCCATGGTGTTTCCTCTGGGGCCGGAGCTCTACCTGAGCTGGGCGACCTGTACCACCAGGACGAGCCGGGTGGAGGAGAAGTCGACGCTCTACCTCTGCGAGCTCAAGCAGGGATACCGATTTTGAATATCCCGTGAATGGCTGTGCTTTTGTATAAAAGCTGGCGGCTTGAATTTCGCGGCACTGGTCTTCGACCTCCGCTACAATGGTTGGGAATTCAAACATGCCGGATTTTGGTTCCGGAGTAGCATCAAGCAAACTACCAGAGGAGCAGCCAATCCCCCCAGCGGCTGGGTCTCGAGTCACTGTCTAAAGCAACCCAGAAGCATGCGAAGGAGATTAGGTATAGGTATGTCCGAAATAACAAAAACTGACAGAACACACACATTCAACGCGTTGGCAAAGGTAATCGAGGGCACCCTGCACATGCCCCTGGCCCAGACGATTCCAACCCAGGCCCATGCAGCGCTCGACGATACGGGCGGATACAGGGTCCAGCACACCACCGACTACCGCCTGGAAGGACTCATCTCCTTGAGCGCGGGGCACAGCCAGGTGTCAGGCTCCGTCGGCTCCAAGCCGGGGCATGGCTGGAGCACCCTGGTCACCACCGTCATTGAGGACCTCAACGTCATGCAGGTGGTCATAGCCGACCGCGTTGTGGGACAGATCATCACCGAACACCCCCTTGTTGGCTACGTGCCTACAATCTCCTTTCTGGGCACCTGGTTTGAAAGCCTGCGGATCGCCGGCCATCCGGTCCATCTGGACCTCGACCTCGATCTTATTGGCCCCAAGCCCGCGAACGATGGCTCCTACATCCGTAACCCGGAGTTCCTGAGCCGGGTCTCCAACCAGTACAGCCGCATTCTAGGAATCGAAGACCTTCCAGAGGACCTCCGTGAAAAGTACAATCAACTTGCTGCCAATCTGGGAAAGACGGATACGGTCGAATGCTCGTTGGTCAACAGCGCGTCTGGTACTTATCCTGGGCGGACCTATGGCAACATCATCCGAATTCCGGAGTTCGGCACGGTCAACCTGGGGAAGCTGATCATAACCCAGGAGGATCCCGATCCGGTGACGGGCGTCCTCAAGAAGACCACGGTCACCATAACGATGATCGATCTCAAGCTGGGGTGCGCTATCGAGGGGGACGTACCTATCGGGGGTGGCTCATCCAACGGAACAACGATGCCATAACTCCAGATATTCTCCTGAAGGTCCGCTCGGCAGCGAACCTTGATGCTGGTCGAGCGGGCGTTCGGGCTCGGATGGCAGGAGCGTGGCGCGGTCTCGGACCCTTTGGGTTCCTCAGTGTATTGGCACTTGCGCTGTTGCTATTGATTCCATTGCAGGACACACGTCCCGGCGGAACCAAGGCTGCTTATGACCACGCCTGGCATATCTTTCAGCATGGCGACCTGGTAGAGAGTCAACTGGAGGCGGAACGGGGATACAGACAATTCCAGATTTCCGACCCTGCATGGGCCGCGAAATTCCAACTGCTGGAAGCAGAATCCATGCTCTTCCGCGGTCTGCATGCCGATGCTCTGGGGGTTCTCGCTGCATACCAGAATTTCGCCAACCCAGAAGGGACCATCCAAAAGTTAGCGATCGAGGCTGTAGCACTGACCCGTCAACAGCAACTACCTCTGGCGAATCAGAGACTTAGTCAGGCCGAGGTCCTGTGCAAGAGCGCAGACTACCCTACCTGCGGCGATGTATGGGCAGCGCGTGGCATCTTGGCCAGCAAACAAGGGCAATTCAGCGAGGCACGGCGGTTCTTTATTGACGCTCTTTCCTTTGCACAGGCCCATCATGACCAGTGGCTGCAAGCAAGTACATCCTTGAATCTCGGATACACTGCGATGCAGATCGGTCACTTTGACGAAGCAGTGGATTGGTCAAGGTCCGCATACCGGGCTGCTACTGACCTTGGATTCGAGAACTTTTCCCAAGGTGCTGCGGGCAACCTGGGTTGGGCGTATTACCAGTTGGGAGATGGCGATAGGGCGCTTGAGCAGTTTCTCGAAGCCGAAAAGAGCGCCGCGAGACTCGGGAATATTCGCAACGAACTCAAATGGACCAGTGATGCCGGGTATGTCTATCAAGATACCGGTGATGTGACTCGTGCGACGCAATTCTATGGCCAAGCGCTCGATCTGGCAAAGCAGATCGATAGTAAGGAAGATATCGAGAACACGCTGGAAGACTTGGCCCAGATATCGGTTGACTCAGGAAGACTTGGCGAGGCGAGCGCATATATCGCCCAGGTCACTCCCATGGAGCTGGCTGGCGGAAATCACCTCAGCGGAAGTTTATTGCTAACGGAGGGCATGTTGGCAGCCGCTCGACGTCAGGATGAGCGGGCGGAGTCGCTCTTTCGTGCGGTAAATGACGATCCCACAAATAAGACCACGACTCGGCTGGGCGCTGGGGAGGAGCTGGCGCAACTCTACGAATTGAAAAGCAACACGAAGGCTGCGGAGGGAATGTACAAGACCACCCTGACCACCTTTGAGTTAGCGCGGGCGCAGCTCAAGAACGAAAACTCGAGACTTTCGTTTGTCACCAACGTTACCCGGGTCTACGACGACTACATCCACTTCCTGGTGAAACAAGGCAGAGGCGATGAGGCTCTTGCTGCGGCGGACCAGAGCCGTGCCCGGACGCTGGAGCAAGGTTTGGGTTTGGCAGGGAGCAAGCACTCCATTCAGCAAACGGTGCTGAACCCTCGCCAGATTGCCCGGAAGACCGGCGCAACACTGCTTTTCTACTGGCTGGGACAGAAACAGTCGTACCTCTGGGCCATAACTCCGGCGAAGATTACGATGTTTCCGCTTCCTCCGCAGGATGAGATTGCTGGCCGTGTCCAGCGATACAACCAGGTTCTCAGAGAGATGCGGGACCCTGTGAGCTCCGGCAATGAAGATGGGGAGGCGCTCTATAAGCTGCTTGTGGCTCCAGCGTCGGCACTCATCCGCCCCGATACGCGGGTCATGATCCTGGCGGACGGGGCACTGAGCCAATTAAATTTTGAATCGCTGCTTGCACCTGGCCCCAGTCCCCAGCCTAATCAGAATTCAGACCCACAACACAACTTTCATTACTGGATCGACGACGCGACCGTGGTTACCGCTCCGTCGCTGGCGATGCTGGCCGCGACAAAGCCTGCGCGGGATTCAGACAGGAGCCTGCTCATGCTCGGTAATCCGGTTTCTCCCAGTGAGGACTTTCCGAGCCTTCCACTCTTCGGATTCGAGATGAGCCGAATTGAAAAGCATTTTGTTCCTCAGCGTGTCACTGCATTTGCAGGCCAGCAGGCGAGTCCGGCGGCCTATCTGTCCAGCAAACCAGCGCAGTATTCCTATATTCATTTCGTCTCTCATGCGGTCGCCAGCCGCACTGACCCACTGGATTCGGCCATCATCCTGTCCAACACAAACTCGAGTCAGAGTTCCTTCAAGCTCTACGCGCGGGACATCATGCAACATCCCATCGATGCGCGCCTCGTCACCATATCTGCCTGCAACGGCAGCGGCACGCGTTCTTATGCAGGAGAAGGATTGGTGGGCCTGTCGTGGGCTTTTCTGCGCGCCGGCGCGCACAGTGTCATCGGGGCATTGTGGGAGGTGAGCGACGACTCGACACCGCGGCTGATGGACTCACTGTATCAGGGCCTGGAAGACGGGCAGAGTCCAGCGGCAGCCCTTCGCAATGCCAAGCTGAGCATGTTGCATTCGCAAGATAAATTTCGCAGGCCGTTCTATTGGGCGCCGTTTCAGATTTACACCACGCAATAAGTCGCAACGATTCTCAGTGCGAGCCGGATGCCAGCAGCAGTTCTTCTTTTTCTTCGTCACCCAGCGCTTCAACACGGACAAGAACGCCGGTATTGTCGAAGTACAGATTGAGGCGCCGTTCGTGCTGCAAGAGTGACAAGGTTGCGGGATCGGTTACGCCAAATGCTTTTCCTATTTCCTCATGAGAGACAGGGGGTGCGCCGCGCCGCCTTGTTTTACCGACAAAGCGCACCCAGTTATAGATGGACCAGCTCGAGACAATGATGTTGCAGGACATCATGATGACGAGGATGAGCAACCAACTGGTCTGGCTTGGTGCGCGAACAATATAGAGGTAAGTAACGCGAATGCCCATGGCCCAGAGGATGGCCGAGAGGATTGGAATCCAAACGTATAGCCAGATGACCAAGGCAATGGCCTTAAGCGAGCGCGTGGTAAAGCGCTGTGCCCGAGTCTGGCGCTCAGGGTGCGAAACGATGGGCCGTTCCGCGCGCACTAGCGGATCCCCCGGTCTGGACTCTCCCAGACAGCCCGTGTACCTTTTTTCTTCGACAAAGCAGTGGGCACAGCCACCACAGTCGTAAGCATGCCGAGGAGCCAATATGCGAGCGGGTACCAGATGATCCAAAAGAATTGCCGGCCGAGCCGCTCCTCATAGCGACGATCAATAACCATGCTGATGAGGAACTGACCGATGCAGGTGGTGGCCAGCATGGCGCCATACCAGGTGGGAAGCGGGCCGGGCATGCGCATCCAGGTTGGCAGAGGAACTATGAGGCCGATGAGGCCAACGACCAAAACGATGAGGATGGTGTAAGACCAGATGACGCTCATGATGTATTCGGCGAGGACAGGCCACATGCGCCTCTTACGCCAGATGAGCAAATTCTTCGAGTAACGGCGCGCAACCTCAGCGCCTCCCTGCGCCCAGCGAAGGCGTTGTTTCCACAGACCCTTGAGGGTCTCCGGCATCAGGATCCAGCACAAAGCATTGGGCTCATATCGAATGTCCCAGTGGTCCAATTGTAAGCGCCAACTGACATCAATGTCTTCTGTCACCATATCGGTGCTCCAGTAACCGATTTGATGCAGAGCGGAGCGACGAAAGCCGGCGATCACTCCAGAAACAGTAAAAATGCGGCCAGCGGTGCGCTGCGCGCGCTTGATAAGGCCGATGATGGAAGCGAATTCGCCTACCTGCAGGCGCCCCAGCAAACTGGAGCGGTTACGGATTCGCGGGTTGCCGGTGACTGCGCCGACGCGCGGCCCAGTTACAAGATGCCACATCATCCAGCGCGTCGCGTAGCGATCGAGCAGTGCGTCGCCGTCGATGCAGACCAGGAATTCGCTGTTTGCCGCCAAGGCTGCCATGCGCAGACCCATGGCCTTGCCTTGATTCTTTGGAAAGTGCAGTACACGCAATTGCGGATAGACAGTAGTCAGTTCGTCGAGTACGGCGGCTGTATTGTCGCGGCTGCCATCGTTGATGGCGATAATTTCGAAGTCGGGGTAATCCTGATCCGCCAGATACGCCAATGTATCGCGCGCATTGTCTCCTTCGTTGTGACATGGCACGACCAACGTGACCTTGGGCCAGTCCGGTAACTCTGGAGGATGGGTTCGCGTGGGAGAAGTGCGCTCGCGCCGAAGGTAGTAGTTGATGGCGCCGAGCATCCAGAACCATGCCATCATGAGCGGGTAGTAGAAGGCGAAGGCTAGAAAAATGCTACCCAGCATCGATCACCTTGATCCTTCAGGGGCGAGCGGCAAATCGTCAGTTGCAGAGAACTCCGGTCGCAGCACTTTCAGATCAGGATAGTTCTTCACAAAGTCGTCTGGATAGTAGGCCAGGTGACTTACACCGCGAACTTGCAACAAATGGAGCTGATGCGCAACGTCGTCGGTTGAGATCGCATGTTCGCGGGCGTTCCAGTTCACGGTTTGCAACTCGAACACGGTTTGATCCAGGCCTCCGGGCGTCGAGGCAACCTTCGCTGCCAGTTTAGCCAACCAGTCACTGGGATTCTTGGCGTGTTCCATATTTGGCATGGCCATCAAGGCGACTTCATCATATGCCGCAAGGAACGCAGTTAGCGATTGCGCAAACCAGTTTTCACTCACCGGGTGCAGCACCGGCTCTGCAAAGAGATTCCGCGCAGTCTTCAATGTGGGTTGCCATTGCTCAGCGCGCGTTTTCAGGCCGTTTGTAAATGCAATCAGAGCCTGCGTGCGGGCGGGACCGGGTGCGGGAACCCCTGTGCCAAGGTCATCCGTGTCGCGCAGGATTGCATCGTCATGAAACAGAATGCCGCTAATGCGAGCAGATCGTGCCATGTCTTCATAGAGACCGCCGACGATGGTCTGGGTCTCGGGAAGAAATGGATTGAGTCTTATGGGATTCTCGGGCTTGATTCCGGCTTTTGGATGTATCTCCAAACGCGCCTGCTGCTTCGCATCGGGCAAGCGCCAGGCTAGTACTGGCATCCATGCATACACCTTCACGCCGCAGCGAGTACGCAACTGCCAGGACACGCGAGAAAACAGGTCGGCGCGCATGGGCAGCAAGTGATTGGGGAAATACACGGAGCCGGCGGAGTCCTGTCCGTCGGGGTCGGCGAAAGCTTGCAACCACACCTGCGTTGGTCCGAGGGCTTTGATGCGATCGAGCAGCAGGCTTAGATTGTGTTCCTGCTGCACAGGATCGGGATCGTAAATGTAATCAAGATCCACCTGGACCGCACGGACAATCTGCTTTGAACCGGAATGCCGCAGTTCCCACGAAAGATCACCGACGGTGGAATTCGATTGCATCAATATGCGCGGGATGGCTTGCATGCCGGGGGTGTTGTAGTGCGCCGATACGCCGAGCGTGAAGGTGATGGGCAAACCAACGGACGCGGCGATCGAATCGCTGACCTTGGTGTATTCGCCGTAAGGCCACATCACGGCTCTTGGAGTCTTGCCAAGTTTTGCGTGGATTTCGTCGGAGCTGTGTTTTAGATCGGCGCGCAAGCGCTCAGCATATTCGTCATCGGTTTCATAGTCGCGGGTGAGCGGTCGGTATGCATGTGCAGCGACGGCGGGGATCTGGTTTCCCTGAGGATTCGCAGTGATGCCGTGGTGCTGATCGTAAGTGTGCGACGCAATTTCGACCAGGCCGCTGTCCTGCATTTCGCGTAACTCACTCCACGTAGCGAAGTCATTTCGCACGAACGGGTGCGCACCGTTGTCGACTTTGCCATTTGCCGGAAGGTCCGTCCAGGCGCCTACAACCGCGACGACCGCAGAGAACTTGAAGGCTTTCAAGAGCGGGAAGACCACGGTGTAGACGCTGTGCAGACCATCGTCAAAGGTCAACAAAACAGCCTTATCCGGCAATGTGCCATGGCCGGTACGCGCATTGATCAACTGCTGCAAGCTGATGACGTGATAGCCATGCGACCGCAGCCAGTCAAAGTGGGCGGCCAGATGGCGCGTGCTGGTTGTGTATTGTTCCGCATCGAGGGTAGCTTTGACTCCGGGCGTGATGATTCCGGCTGCTTCTGCTTTGTAGGCGCTCTGGATGGTGCTGGCTCCAACGTCATCACGAACGTCGTGGTAGCAAAGAACCACAACATCCGCGTAGGCACCAGGTGCGGAGGCACCTGCCGTGGAAGCGCCTTTAGCGGAATCACCTGCGGCGGAGGCACTGGCACCGGCCAGCAGTATTGACAGAACTACAAGCAAGTGTTTCATTGGCTTCCCCAGGTGATACCGCCGTTCAACGCGGTTCTCGATTCATTGCTGCCGTCGTATGGTTGACTGTTCCAGGCCACACCACAGCGCCATTCAAGACCTGAACGCAGTTTCCAGCGCTGCCCATAGCGCACGGAAACCGCACTTCCTGTCCCGTAGTTTGCCTGCCAATAAGGAGCGGCATGGACTTCCAATTCCTGATCGAAGCGGCGATCGTAGCGCTGCCATGTGATCCAATCGATTTTGCCGCCTGGACCGAGAGAGAAATCATTTTTGGGATTGAAATAGGGCCTGTTTTCATCGAGCGAATTGCTGGATGAGGATTCATCCGCGCTGATGCTCGCTTCCCAGCGCGGGGTCGTCCACACACGCTGGTCCCAAGCGGCGGAGATGGCGGCGCGTTGGTTGCCGTCGCTGAAGAGCACACGCTGCAGGCCGGCATTGGCCGACTGCAGTTCGCTACGGCGCCACTCGACGCTGCCATCGATGCTGCGGCCATGGACATTTCCCGTCAGTGCACGGACCGGCACATCAAAGCTGTCGCTGTCTACCACTGCCTGCAGCGTCCAGAAATCGCCTAGGCTCACCTTAGCGCCGATGTTGCCGGCGACCAGGTTGGTCCCCGAGTCATGACCAAACTCCGCCCAAGCCTCGCGACGGTCGTAGTCGTAGTGCACGCCAACGGCTGCGCGCGTACGTTCAGCGCTGGCAGTTCCAAAGTCACCGCTGTCGCTCAGTTCGTGGCTATAGATGCGCCAACGGTTGTCGAGCAAGGGAGTATACAAATGGGCCTCCGAATGCTGGTCACTACTGCCGACCTCAAGACCATTACCCCATCCAAGAGTGGTGTCTGCAACCGCTTGCCATCCTCGCTCAATACTCTCATCACGCAGAAACTGTTGGAAGACGGAACTGTCGAATAGATGGATGCGCAGTGCCGGGATCATAACATCCACTTGGTCCCGGAGTCCCGCCGCTTCACGAATCTCCGCGGTGGTCAGCGAAGGGAGTTCATCGGGATCGCCAAAACTGTCAGCGATGCGCGTTTCATCGAGCGCGCGCTGTACCCAGCCGCGGGCAAGGTATGACGAAGCTAGTCCCCAACGCAGGTTCTCGTTTCCCGGAGCCTCTGTTACCAGCCGATTGAATCGATTCATCTCGTCGGCGAGCAGGTTTGCTTCGCCGCGCATATCAGCCGCCTGCGATTCAAGGCTGACGCGCATATGGTTCGCCTTGGGTGCGCTCAATCCGGGCGCCTTTAACCAGGGGGCGGCCGCGTTGTAGGCGTAGTCAATGGTTGCCAATGCCTTGTAAGGATGACCGCTTTCCATCTGTGCATAGGCCAGGCCGCTCCATGCTGTTCCATCCTCGGGTTCCTGCTTGAGCAATTCGCGGTAGAGTTCTTCTGCGCGTTTGGGCTGGTGCAAAGCCAGATAAGCTCCCGCGACACTCGACAGCGCATAGGTTCTCACGTCCAGCCCTGCTCGCCGGAGTTGTTCATACAACTGAATCACATCGCGCATTTGGCGCAGGTCGTAAAAGGCAAGGATGCGATCGTATTGCGCCAGTTTCCAGGTGCCGTCGCCGGGAACGGAGGCGGTAACTACCCGGTTCAATTTCTCCAGCGCCAGCTCGCTATCCGCTCGCTCCAGTGCGCGAGTGGGCGCATAGACTTCTCCCCATCCGACTTGCTCGCCTCCAGCGGCTCCGCTCAAGACCTGTTCCGTTTGTGGCACGAGCGGAGTAACATCCTTCGAATAGATATCGGCTGCGTAAGTCTGGCTGCCTGCGCGTGAGAGCGCCAGAGTCAGGTCGCTGCGCACCTGGGTGTTACTCGGAGACTGCTCCAGGTAATACTGATCCATGGCAATCGAACCGATGAAGTCAGTCTGGCGGCTTGCCAGATACGCTTCCCCCAGGATTACGTCTTTCTCGCTCTTGTGATCCAGCAACAAAGGCTGCATCAGCTTCTGCGCGGAAACGAATTCACCCAGTTCCGTCAAGGCCATCGCTTCGCCGAGCTGCGGCTGCCAGCGAGAGGGATCCAGTTTCTCAGCGCGGCGGAAGAGTTCGACGGACTGCTCAAAGCGATCGAGATTGCGGGCAGAACGGGCGGCGGCTTCGACAACACCCGAATCATCCTTCGGTGTCAGCGGACGCGCAAATAGATCAAGTACAAGCTGGTCGTTCCCTGCCCAATTGGCCACAATGGTTGTATCGGCGAGTAACCGGGGATCGTCAGGATATTGAAGCAGGAGTTCTTGCAGTGCGGCCAGGCCGTTCTTTGCGTCACCATTGCGCGCCTGTACCACGGCAGCCTCGCGTCGTGCGCGTGGTGCTTCAGACCCGCCGGCGTAGATTGCGCCCACGAGGAGCAGGGTAAAGAACGAAACGTAGAATCGAAGGCGCAACATACATCCAGAACAGGGAAAGATCATAAGCCTGGAAGAACCAGGCGAAATGACGCAGCTCGCAAGCCATAGGCGAAAACTGAGGTTATTGACTAGTAATAGTCTACTATAGGTTCGATTGCGGTCGAGGATTGGAAACGAACCACATGTGTTGATAGGATAGCTCTTTGGTAAATCTAAATTAACGCCTAAGTTGTAGGGTTGAGGATCTATATTCTGCGAAGACTAAGAAGGTCCGTGGGGTTTTCTGTCTTAGGGGGCAAACTCAAGAACAGATAACCAATGGCTGAAATTGTATTTAAGTGGGTCATCGCTGTAAGTAATAGATCGCAACTTAGCTTCTACAAGTTACTGAGATCGGGGCAGGTTCCGGACTGATTTCGGGGAAGAGTCCGGAGGTCGGTTTTCTATCTTTTGCCTAAGTCAAGGTGGTTGGCTTCAGAATTTCAAGCTTGGGGCTCCCGCCTGAATTCAATCAGCGCATGCCGATCGCCGGGCGAGCAAAAACAAGCGAATTGTATTCGTTGAAGGGCCGCTCCTGAGGAGATAGATGGAAGGGTCTATTACTTCATCGACAAGCGGGTTACGGTAATCTTCTTCAATAGCAGTCTCAAGTCTCGAACGTCATTCTGCTACTTGCGATTGGACGGGTCCCTCTGCTGGCTCTCCCTGAGTTGCGCGGCAATCATCCGCTCCCGCCTGCCGTCCTCGGGGCGGTTGAGCTCGGTGTAAACCGTGGCCAGCTCCCAATGGGCATCAAGGTAGTTGGGCTCGGCTTTTACGAGTTCTTCGAGTATCGCAGCCGCATCGGAATACTTGCCGGTCGTTTCATTCAGCTTTGCTAATTCAAGACGTGCCAGAGGAAGCCCGGGTTGAAGTTGCAGTGCGAGTTCCAAAAGCGGTCGGGCGGTTTCGAGATCGCGCTCTTTCAATCGGATTGCACCCAAGTCAAGATTAGCCATGGGATCTTCAGGATTCTGGCGCAAAGCGGCCTGGAATGCCAACGTGGCCCCATGCATATCTCCCATGGCATATCGGGCTTGTCCGGCCATGGTCGCGAGTCCCGGAATCGAAGGATTCAGTTGCATCGCCGCATCGAGGTCGATACGGGCGCCGGGCATCTTTCCGCTCTGTAGAAGCGAAGCTCCTGCGATTAGATAGGCATCAGCCCTGTGTGTGGCCTTCGCCACCTTCTCCATGCGCGGAATGCCCTCGGTTTCTTTTCCCGATTGAATGAGGCTGAAGGCGAGGACGTACTCCAGATCCATATTGTTTTCATTGCCCGCCTCAAGCGGGGTCAGTAAGTCGGCTGCCTCAGCTTCTCTTCCAAGCTTGATGTAGACATATCCGACCATGACAGCTGCCGGGAGATCGCGGGGTAAGGCCGCATGGACCGTTTCAAATTGCTCCCTTGAGCGGACCAGGTCGCCTTTCTTGTAATAGACCATTCCAAGGTTCATGCGGAGTGCTGTCTTGTCGGGAGCCAGGGCCAGCGCGCGCGTGTCCTGCTCGATAGCCTCATCGAAGCGACCCGTTGCCGCGAGAGCCTCACCCAGACCGATGAGAGCGTCTACCATCTTTGGCTGGAGCGCCAGAGCCTTTTGAAAATTCTCGATTGCGGATCGATTGTCGCCTTGACGCTGTGCGGCAATTCCAGCGCGCATAAGCTCATCCGCGCCGGCAGCGGAAGCGCGAATTGGAGTTTGTGCCGTAGCGGCCTGAACGCCTATCGCCAATAGCAAGAAGAGAATGGAGCGAGTGGCAACCGCAAGGGAAGTTGGGTGAGAAGGCGATTCCCCGGGTGGGATCGGCGGCTCATGGAGCGCCGGAAACAAGGCCGACGAAACGAATTGAGACGAGCGCCGATACGGGACTAAGCCGGTCAAGTGACGACCTCAACGATCAAGTTCTCACGACCGTACAATTCTAGCGGATTCGTCTTTAGGAGTCCTCCGCGTTTTCTATGCGCATGGTCGCCGGACGGGATGTTCCAGACTGAGCGGACCGTAGTTTCGATTGCTGCTCGGGGTGAAGCCCGGCAAAGATGTGAGACGATTGCGGAGAGGGCAGACACAGCCCCAACAGCGCTCTCTGAAGAGTACGTACCCCATGCACCAATTCTTAGTTCCATTCCGCATCGATTCCGGAGGGTGGCTGGTAGCTGCCCTATGCGTCCTCTTTGAAATTGCGATTCGCGGTTTCAAGTTTGGCCTCGCCGCGGGAAGCGTGCTGGTGGCCAGCCTGCTTCTGCACGAGGTGGGTCACATGGTCACTGCCATGTCTCTTGGCGTTCCGGTTCGCGAGTTCGGGCTCTGCCTTTATGGCGCGTACACCCGGAGAGCCCCCAGCGGAAGTCAATGGAAGGAGACGCTCATCGCTTTCGCGGGTCCGTCGGTGAATCTCCTTCTGGCTTTTCCGTGCCTGCTGCTGCACCGGATCGGAATTCAACTTGCGTTTTGCAACCTCACACTGTTCGTCGTCAATCTCGCGCCGCTTCCCTCCAGTGATGGCCTACGTATTGTGCACTCGATTTGGGGAACGGGCAGGCATGATGCTAAGCCATCGGTTGTGAAACATCCAGATTCAACCCTGTAACAGACCGTCCGTATCTCAGAGCAGATTGGAGGATGCAAGGGTTATAATCGGCCCTATGGCGGCGAGCGTAGAAACGAAAAAACACGAAGCCGATGTTGACCGAAACACTGCGGTGAGCGCTGCCCCCGGCGGCCAGGAGACTGCGGAGAAACTGCTTGCGCTGGAAGTGCGACTCAAGGAACTTGGCAGCCTGATGGTGGCATACTCCGGCGGCGTTGACTCCGCGTTTCTGGCGGCGACGGCGCATCGCATTCTGGGTTCGCGGATGCTTGCGGTGCTGGCCGATTCGGCGAGCCTGGCGCGGCGCGATATGGAGCAGGCCAGCGCCTTTGCAGCCTCGATCGGCATGCCATTGCGCGTTATAGCCACAGAAGAACTGGATCGGCCCGAGTATGCACGCAACGATGCTAACCGCTGCTTCCATTGCAAGGACGAGTTGTTCGCGGTGATGCAAGCGCTGGGTGCCGAGTTAGGTTTTTCGAGCATTGCTTACGGTATGAATGCCGATGACACTCGGGATTATCGTCCTGGCCAGCGCGCGGCGGAGGAGCATGCCGTGCTCGCGCCGCTGGCGGAGGCCGGAATGACAAAGACCGAGATTCGTGCACTGGCTAAAGCGGCCGGCTATCCGCTCTGGGATCGTCCCGCTGCGCCGTGCCTTTCCTCGCGCGTGGAATATGGCCGCACGGTGACTCGCGAGGTGCTGGGCCAGGTTGAGAGAGCTGAAGAGAGCCTTCGCGAACTAGGCTTTCGCGAGTTGCGCGTTCGTCATCACGGCGAACTTGCCCGCGTTGAGATAGCGCGCGCGGAACTGCCTCGCGCACTGGCCATCAACATGCTCGACGCAATTTCAGCCGCTGTAAAGCAGGCCGGCTTCCAATACGTCACGCTCGATTGCACCGGATTTAGATCGGGGTCGATGAACGCGATTCTCCCTGTCGAAGTTCTTGCGCGTCGCGGTGCATAGCCGACGGTTTAGAATCAACCTCGATGCGAACTGCATATCTTGAATGTTTTTCCGGTATAAGCGGCGACATGCTGCTGGGCGCACTGGTGGATGCCGGAGTTCCTTTCGAATCGCTTGCGGAAACAGCAGCCGCGCTCAACGTGGGCGCGAAGCTGGAGATGCGCAAGATGAGCCGCGGTGGCCTGGCTGCAACCAAAGTGGACGTGCTTACTCCGGAGCAACATGTGTCCGGTTCTGCTCATTCCCATGACCACGGCCCAGCGCACAGTCATGCGCCTCATCGGCACTTGTCGGCGATTCTGGCCATCATTCGCTCTGCTGCGCTCTCAGAGACGGTGAAGGCCCGCGCCACTCGCGCTTTCCAACTGCTGGGCGAGGCCGAGGCCGCCATTCATTCCATCCCCATTGAGAAGGTTCATTTCCACGAGGTGGGGGCGGTGGACACCATCGTGGATATTGTCTGCGCCGCAGCTGGTGCTGAACGGCTTGGCGTTGACCGCTGGCTTTCATCGCCGCTGAACGTAGGCAGCGGAACGGTCGTTTGTCAGCACGGAACAATCCCCGTTCCGGCGCCGGCCACGCTGGCCCTGCTTGCCGATGCACCCGTTTATGCGGCGGGTGAGCCCATGGAGCGCGTAACGCCGACCGGAGCGGCGGTATTGCGAATGCTCGATGTAAGCTACGCCCCGCTGCCTGCCATGCGCATCAAGGCGTCCGGTTATGGAGCTGGAGGACGCGAGACGGCGGGCCAGCCAAACTTGCTGCGCCTGTTGGTGGGCGAGGAGGAACCTGCGAGCGAGGAGAAACTTGAGCAGGCTGGTCATGGGGAGTCGATTGCCGTGATTGAAACGGTCATCGATGATTCGACTCCGCAGTTGCTTGCTTACGTTAGTGAGTTACTGTTGGCGGCGGGCGCGTGGGATGTGTATCGAGCAACGGTTCAGATGAAGAAGGGCCGAACCGGCGTGCAGGTGACCGTACTGTGCCGTCCCGATATGGTTCCGGCGTTGCGCGAGATTCTGTTTCGCGAGACCACCACCATTGGGCTTCGCTGGAGGCTCGAAAACAAAGTGGCACTGGAGCGCGAATTCGCCAATGTTGAAACGTCGTGGGGAACAGTCTGCATCAAGATTGCGCGCTGGCCCAACGGCCAGGTTGCCAACGCCGCGCCGGAATATGAAGACTGTCGGCGGTTGGCCGCCGAGCATGCGGTTCCGCTCAAACGGGTCATGCAGGAGGCTATGCGACTCTATGCAGCCACCGCGAAAGAGGTGCGTTGATGGATCGCCATAGCATTGAAGCGCTGCTCAACGAAGTTCGTGAAGGCAGTACACCGGTGAATGAAGCGCTCGACCGCCTTCGCGATCTGCCGTTCGAAGACATTGGCTTTGCCAAGCTCGATCATCATCGCGCTCTTCGCACCGGCATGCCGGAAGTGATTTTTGCCCACGGCAAGACCGCTGCGCAGGTGGCCACCATCTTCGCGCACATGGCCGAGCACGGCGGCAACGTACTGGCGACGCGAGCATCTCGCGAAATGTTTGATGCGGTCATTGTTGTTGAGCCGCGCGCGGAGTTTCATGAGACCGCCCGCGCCATCACACTTACGCAGAATTCGGACGTTCCGCAAGGCAAAGGGACAATCGCCGTGGTGTGCGCCGGAACCAGCGACCTGCCCGTGGCGGAAGAAGCTGTGGTCACAGCGCGCCTGATGGGCAACACGGTGGAGTTGATTGCCGATGTGGGCGTGGCCGGCATTCACCGACTGCTGGCGCAGAAAAGCTCATTGCAATCCGCGCGTGTGTTGATTGTTTGCGCCGGTATGGAAGGCGCGCTGCCCACCGTGGTTGGCGGGCTGGTCAATGCGCCGGTGTTGGCAGTGCCCACAAGCGTTGGCTATGGAGCGTCGTTTGGAGGCGTGGCGGCATTGCTTGGCATGTTGAACACATGCTCACCCAATGTTTCGGTAGTCAATATCGACAACGGATTCGGAGCTGCCTGCATTGCCTCACTCATCAATCGGCTGTGAATCTCGGTCCCGATAACTCTGGTCAATGTGGGAGAGTAACTCGAATGACTCAATCGCGCAGAACTTTTCTGAAGACGGGAGCGGCGATCGCCACCGCGTCGCTGGCTCGGCCACGAAGCCTATTCGCCGCTGATCCTGGAGCTACTCCGCCGCTTGGTCAGTTTGGCTATGCCGATGTGGAGTTACTCGAAGGCCCGCTACGCCAGCAGTTCCAGACTAACCATGCCTTCTACGCCGCGCTGGATGAAGATCGTTTGCTCAAGCCGTACAGGCAGCGCGCCGGTCTGCCGGCCCCCGGCGAAGATATGGGCGGATGGTATAGCTGGGAGAACAACGGTTTTGCACCGGGTCACGCCTTTGGACAGTATCTCTCCGGTCTCTCGCGCGACTATGCCGCCACCGGCTCAAAGCTCACTCAGGAAAAAATTCACAGCTTGGTGCGCGCCTTTGCGCCCGCTATTACTCCCCACTTCTGGGATGACAATCGTTTCCCTGCCTACACGTATGACAAGATCTCTATCGGTCTGCTCGACGCGCACCAGTTCGCCGCGGCTCCCGATGCGTTGAAGGCGCTCGATAAGACACTCGACTCTGTCTCCACGCATCTGCCGCCAGGCGGTATATCGCGCGCCGAGCAATATGCCCGGCCTCACAAGGACGAGTCATTTTGCTGGGACGAGCCATACACGCTTCCGGAGAATCTCTTCATTGCCTACAACCGAGGTGCGGGTGAGCGATACCGCGACTTGGCAGTTCATTTCCTGGCCAACGATTGGTACTTTGACCCTCTTGCTGCCGGCCAGAACGTGCTTCCTGGCAAGCATGCCTACAGCCACGTGAACGCTCTCTCAAGCGCCATGCAAGCGTATCTGGTTCTGGGTAGCGAAAAGCATCTGCGTGCGGCGCAGAATGGCTTCGATTTCGTGCGCACGACGCAGAGCTTTGCCACCGGTGGCTGGGGGCCGGACGAGCAGTTTCGCGAGCCGGGAAGCGGCGAGATTGGCGAGAGCCTAACCAAGACCCATTCCAGCTTTGAAACCCCTTGCGGCTCCTACGGTCACTTCAAGATCACCCGTTATCTACTGCGCACAACTCGCGACAGCCGCTACGGAGATAGCATGGAGCGAGTGCTGTATAACACCATCCTGGGAGCAAAGCCGATCAAGGAGGATGGACACGGATTCTATTACTCGGACTATAACAACGATGGATCCAAGTTCTATCACCCGGACAAGTGGATGTGCTGCACAGGAACCTTCGCGCAGATCACCGCGGATTATGGCATAAGTTCCTATTTCCGCGATTCGGCAGGTATCTACGTCAATTTGTATGTGCCATCGCGGGTAACCTGGTCGAAAGATGGGGAGCGTATTACTCTCACCCAGCAGACGAACTACCCGCACCAACCCTCCACTGAGATCACCATCTCAGCCCGCAAGCCGACACCATTCCCAATCTATCTGCGCATCCCGGCCTGGGCGGGACCCAAAACCACCATCGCCATCAATGGAAAGCACGTCATGACCAGTCCCGCGCCCGGCCAGTTTGCGCGTCTCGACCGAGCCTGGGATACCGGAGATCACATTGAAGTTGAATTCGACATGCCCACCGTGCTCGAACCTGTGGACCCGCAGCATCCCAATCTGATGGCAGTTGTGCATGGCCCATTGGCGCTATTCGCAGTGGGCGCGATTCCAGAGAAGATCGGCAGCAGGGAGCTGCTTGCTGCAAGCCAGGTATCGGCCGGCTCAACGGATTGGCAGGCCAAGAGTGCTGCCGGCACGCTTACTTTGCGGCCGTTTACTGCGATTGACAACGAACACTATCGCCTCTACCTGAAGATTGAAGGCTGAAAATCAGAAGCCCCACTCGAACGTGGGGCTTCTGACTTATTGAGCTGCTTTGCAGCGCAAGCGGCGCCTGCCGCCTCGCAGGTGCCTATTCGTGTTCGTAGAAGCGGAAGAACAGCGATGGCTTTGCGCAGGGTTCGGCGCGGGCCACCAACTCTGTTGCCTGCTTGTCGTTCAGTGGGGTGAACTCGCGCGCGAGATGGACGTTCTCTTCAAGCTGCGCGATGGTGTCGCAGCCGATGATGACCGTGCTCACGGGGCGCGTCAGCGTGTAATACATCGCTTCGCGCATCGATAGCGTGCCCGGCGAAGTGGTCTGGATGGCCATGCCCTCCCACGAGTGCTTCTGCTGTTCGACAGACGGCGGACTCCATGTAGAGAGAATGCGGCCGCGGCCCGGAATTTTCATGCCGATGATGCCCATCTGCCGCTCAACTGCCAGAGGCAACAGTTCCTCATTGAAGCTGTAGTGGTGCGGATCGGCAGCATTCATGGCCATCAGGATGGTGTCGAACGGATGCCGCTTGATGCATTCGATCAATGCATCGGGCCGGTAGTGGCCGGTGACGCCAAGATACCGCACGACCTTTTGCTGTTGCATCTCGAGCAGGGCCTCCATGGCGCCTCCCTTGGCGAACACCGCATCCACGTTGCTCATGATGCCGATATCGTGAAGCTGCCAAAGATCCACGTGGTCCGTTTGCAGAAGCTGCAGCGACTTCTCAATCATGCGCATTGATCCGTCGCGGGTGCGCTCCTTGGTCTTGGTCGCAAGGAAGGCCTCGTTACGGCGATGCGCCATCACCTTGCCCACGTACTGCTCGCTCCAGCGCTCCGGGCCGCCGTAGATGGATGACGTATCGATGTAGTTCACACCGAGGTCGAGCGCGCGCTCAACGATGGGCACGGCCACGTCGAAGTTGTTGGCCTTCTCCAGGCTTGCCTGCCCGCCCAGCGAAAAGATGCCCACCTTGTAGCCTGTCTTGCCGAGGTTCCGAGTCGGCATGGCCGAGGGGGTGACCGGGTTCGATGGCAGCGCGGGCATAGTCTTTGGCGTGTCCGCTTTGAGTGCCGTCGGCGCCAGGAGAGCCGCTGTGACCGCTCCGCCAACCTTCAAAAACTCACGCCGTCCCTGTTTCCTGCCCACAACTGATTGCTCTTCGCTCATATGGTCTCCTCGGCGATCTGCTTGCCATGTGAAACCCCATCATAAACCCGCCTTACTACGCGACGAAACACGAGAATGGATTTATCCACTAAAGCGACAATTTCACGGGGAATTCCAAAAGCAAAGGCCGCTCCCCGAAGGGAACGGCCTTTGTGGTCGATTGCAACTGCGTGAATCAGGAGGACCTAGTCACCGGCGACAGGCTCGTGGGTCTCGACTGGCTTGGCGGGGGCAATAGAGTCGAGGCGAACCAGGCCCTCGATGGGCTTCTCACCGAGAACCTGCTCGCGGTAGAGCTTGGCCATACGAGCGTTCTCAGCGTCCTGCTTCACCTTGTCTGAGGTGGTGACGGCGCGGGCGCGGAGCTTCTCTTCGCGGGCGTTCTTGGCGATGCCGAGATTGTCGAGCGTGTGGTTGGCTTCGGAGTTCACGTGATCCATGTTGAGCTTGAGCTCGTGCCCCACCTCGGACATGCCCACCTTCTTGCCACCGGCGAAGATCTCATGACGGCCATGCTCCTCATACCACTTGGTGAGGGTAGCCGTCATGTGCATCTTCTCGATAATGTTGCGCCAGCCCACGCCGGTGTTGTACGCGCAGAAGCTGATCTCGCCCTCCTGCGTGGCATAGGGAATGATGCATTGCTCGGTGCGGCGGAAGTCGTAGTTGAACAGGTCCTGGAACCACATGCCCGCGATGAACAGGAAGTTCCAGCGGTCCGCGCGGCGCTTCTTGATGTCCTCCAAGGTGCGGTCGCCCTTCACGCTACCGTAGTCCTTGCCAGTGGCGTTGAAGGTCTTGTCCATCTTCTTCATCATGTCAGTGATTTTGAAGTGGGTAGGCGACTGGAACGGATCGTAGTTGCGCATCAGCGAGAGCGCGAGGCCGAGGACCGACATGGTCTTTCCGCGGGCTGCGTCATTCACCTTGGCGAGGTCCTTGGCTACCTGGCCCATGTCAAGGAAGGCCGTAACGGGAGCCGACTCCTTGGTTTCCTTGTCGATCATCAGCGCCATGCCGATGCCGCAGTTGGGGTGGCAACCGCATGAGAGCTGGCCCCACTCGGCGCCGGGCCCGTGAATCAGATCGGCCCAGTCAGAGAATGTGCTCATGAAACTGATGGGGAACCAGTCGCGCTCCGGCTCGCCGATGCCGCACTGTTTCTTGACGTCGTGCGCCATGTGCGAGAGCGTGTAGCGCTGCGCCTGGCGGCGGTCGTCGGTGATGTCCTCGTCGCGGCCCGTGAAGCTGACCGGCTGGAAGCTGAGGAAGCTGATCTTCTTGGGGTTGTCGAGGGCGAACTCAATGATGCGGCCCACCTGCTCGTTGTTGATGCCGTTGATGATGGTGGTGACGGGAACGATGTCGACGCCGGCTTCATGCAGGTTGTTGATGGCCTGCAGCTTTACGTCAAACAGATTGCCGACCTTGCGGTGCGAGTTGGCAGCGTTGCCGATGCCGTCGAACTGAAGATACACATAGCGGAGACCGGCTTCAGCAGCGGCTCGGCAAAGCTCTTTGCTCTTGGCGAACTCGATGCCGTTGGATGCGGCCTGGACGCTGTTGTATCCAACCTTGCGCGAGTAGGCAACGGCGTCAAGGAAGTAAGGCGACAGGGTCGGCTCGCCACCAGAGAACTGCACGCTCATTTGCCGCTTGGGCTTGATGGTGATGGCGTTGTCGAGCATGGTCTTGATCTCGTCCCATGTAAGCTCGTGGACGAAACCAACCTGATTGGCATCCATGAAGCACGGGTCGCACATCATGTTGCAGCGGTTGGTGAGGTCGATGGTCAGCACCGAGCCGCGTCCGTGGGTGACTGTAGAGGTGCCGTGGTTGTGCAGATTCTTGTCACCTTCGCCGTGGGCGCGCATATCGCGGCCAGGGAAGCTCTCTTCGAGGTGCTTGAAGAACTTGGTGTCGATGGACATCACGTCTTCAAAGTGGCCGTGCTTGGGGCAATCCTTGACCATCAGGATCTTGCCATCGCGCTCGATGATCTGCGCCTTGATCTCGCCGACCTTCTCGTTGAGCAGAACTTCGTGGGGCAGCTTGCCGTCCAGAATCTGCTTGCGAATCTCAGGGACGCACTTGGGACAGAGCGAGTCAGTGGTGCGCGGCCAGCCCAGGGGCGGCTTTTCCTTCTGCCAGCTCTTCTGCAGGGGCTTGTCGGACCACTTGGGCGTAAAGGATGGGTTGGGGCTGATGCGGTTCAGCCGCTCGTAAACGACCCACGCACCCTTCGCCGCGTAGACCGCGGCCTTCTCGGCGTACTTAATCGCTTTTGGCATAAGTTGCTCTCTCCTCAATTGATGTAGTGGCCGGAGTAAGGTTTCGCCGGCTCAGGTTCTCGGGGTTTCCGGGGGGAAATCCGGTACCTGAAAATGCAACCTTAGGGTAACCGGCTCACCCGGTCAACCCAAACTGGATGCAGCGAACGGCGGAATCGTCCGTTGAATGGTAATGAGAGGACTGCGAATGGCTAACCCCAACGCCTTCTGTTGGTTCGCTCTGTCATTTCGGGCATTTCAGTTCACCGTGAGCCTGAACGTGGTGGTCTGCTGCAGCGAGCCTGACGTAGCGGTGACTGTGATCGTCGATGTGACGGGCCGAGTGTCACCTCCGCCGCCGGACCCCGCGCCACCACAGCCGTCGTTGAGCAGGCCGAGACCGGCCACGCTCACCGCCAGCAGCAAAAGCATCTGCAAGTGCCGGCGCATCCTCAAGCAAAAGCAGCAAATCAAAGCCGCCAGCGCTACCCCCGGGGAAACGGTCCGCTGGATCTCCGGTGAACGTCGGCGGTGGTCGAAGAGGTACTGACAGTCAACGTGGTGTATGTAACGCCTGGGGGCGTCGGCACAGCATCTATGGCGAAGCTGCATGCCGCGCCGGCCAGCAGCCCCGAGCAGGCAAACGAAACATTTCCATTGAACCCGCCCTCATCCTGCACCGTGATTGTGGACGTGCCACTTTGTCCCGCCTGGACCGAGATGGAGGTTGGATTGAGGGAGAGTGTGAAGCGTTGCGGGATGGTGTACGCCGCGCTGGCCACGGCGCTGGTGGAATAGCCGCTGGCCGACGCAATCGCCTCCAAAGTTTCTGTCGATGAGACGATAACCGGCCCGCTGTAAATTCGAGCCGCAACCAAGTCCCTATTACGTCCCCCCGTTGTCCTTAATATTCGCCACTTGGTTGATGATTTGCTGGAAAAGAACGACGCGCACGTGGATATGACGCGCGAGGTCAGGCAGGAACTCGGTGACGAAGTTGTCGATGGGCGCTGTTGCAAAGGTGGTCCCATAGCGCTCGGCGCTGGAGGGCAGATTGGTCTGCCGTCCTGGGACGTAGAGGTTGGCGATCTCGTCGTCGATGGCGAAACCTACCAGGTTGGAGTAATTCAACATTCCCTTGTCGTTGTCTCCCTGCGTCCACACAACTTGATAAAAGGCGTGGGCAATCCTGCGCTTCATGCTCGCTGTGGGCATGCGGTGGTAATGCGGGTCTTGCTGCACGATAGATGGAATCAGAAAGGTGCCGAAGAACTCGCCGGTCATGTCCTGAGTTAAGCTCACACCCACGTAACGCTCATAGCCGTGAAATCCAGGGCCGTATGCGGAGTGAGAATTCGCGGCCACAGCAATAGCCGAGCTACCCAGAATCGTTAGTCCATTGAACGGGTCAGCCACGTTGCGGACAGCGAGCCATGCCTTCTCCGTGGGTGTCATCGGCTTCACCTGCGGTCCGTCGAGGAAGCGGGCATACCAATTAATGATGGGGAGTTTCTTGATGATGGGCAGGTTTCTGATGAGCGAAGCAGAAGAGGAACAAGGCACTATTTCTGTGTCTTTGGAATGGCTATCCGCGGGTACAGGGAGCCCAGCGGCAGTTGCCGCCGCTTCCGCAGCACGCGATTCCATGGCTGCTCCCGCACTCTTCACCAGGCAGGGGTCTGTTTGCGGCTTCGCTGCCGGGGCCGGGTTCTGCGGCTGAGGAGCATCGGGAAGCGCTGAGGTTGGACCCTCGGAGACGGCAGCTTGCACGGGTGAGATTTCTAAAGAAGAACCCGCGAGTAGAAGCGCAATAGCGGCGAGCACCACGACGTGTGAGCGGCAGAAGTGACCGACGATTTCACCATAGTTTCCGTTCGATACCCGTGTCCGCCACGTCCGGAACTTTGCCCGCTGTCGGTTTGGCTTCACACTCTCTCCGCGAGGCCGTTCCATAGGCAAGATTGGCCCTTATCCAGACTGCGACGGCTAGGTGGCGAGGGGGCCACCAGGGCCATCCTTATCGAATTAGGACGCAGATTTTCGACAAAAGGTCACCTGCCGATGTGGAATGGCTCAAAACTCGACCATCAAAAGGAACTTCCCTGAGAAACCTGTGTATTGATCATTGCGGCACATTCCACCCGTAGGTTATTGACTCGCTGCATTGCACGCAGCAGACTGAGGGTAGATTGAAGAACCAGCGGCTTAAGAGCCGGAGGCATTTACATGAGCAGTTATCCTCCTCCAGGACCGGGCGGCGTAGGCCAGCGCATTGAAGAGGCCATCGAACTGATCGAGATGGAGCTTCGTCACGCGGCGGCTTATGTTAATGACGCTGTCATTCCGCAGGTCCGGACCGAGTCAATTTCCGCACTGCGCAGAGCCGCCGATGCGATGCGCAAATTCGCAGACAAGCTGGACCAGCAGACACCCAAGCCCGGCCAGCCGCCGCAACCACCAACCCAGGGCCCGCGGTCTTGATGTCGCGTCGCACACAACCGGGCACACAACCGGACATCGCCGGGCTCACTACCTGGGTTGCTCTGCCGCTGGCTCTGTTGTTTGCTTCCGGCTGCGGCCATCACAATAACGCAGGACAGTTGCCTGCGCCGCAAGCGGCGCCGCCAATGGCACAGGTTAGTCCTCGGCCTCAGACCACGTCGCCTGGGCGCATCGCACCCACGCCAGTTCCGCCTGGTGGAGTCAGCGCCGCGGACCTTGAGTTTGTAAGAACGCACAGGCCCATCATGAGCGACGAGGGGCTTGCCACCTGGTACACCGCGCCGTACAAGGGGCGCAAATCTGCCAACGGCGAAGTCTTCACCGACGGGGCACTGACCGCCGCGCACCGCACGTTGCCCATGGGTTCGCTGATTGTGGTGACCAACCTTAAGACCCGCCAGGCGAGCGCGATGCGTATCACCGATCGCGGCCCGTTTGTCGATGGCAGAATTCTTGACCTGACCATCGCCTCGGCCAAAGCTACGGGCATCTACCAGGCAGGAACGGCAGAAGTCCGGATGGACGTATACCTCACGCCCAAACCTATTGAAACCGGCGGTCGCTGGTGCGTGCAGATTGGCGCGTTCCATAGCGAAGGCAAAGCCATGAAGCTCAAAGAAAAACTGCTGCGCAAATATCCCAGCTCCAACGTGATCGAGTTTCCCGGAAGGGATAGTTACTGGGTCCGCATACGGCCGCAAGGTGATAACCGCGAGCAAGCGGAATTCATCGCCGCGCACCTTCGTCCCAGCGAGGCGGAGGCCGGGGCATTTCTTACTCGGCTAGACTAAACTCCTTCCAAGTTTATTGAGCTGGGCGAGTCAATACTTGCGACGATGCTACCTGGTCGTCATTTCAACAAAACGCAGGTGCACAGCAATGCCGTAGAATTCTCCAGAACCTTAGCTTTTTATCAAGTTGATGCGCTGGAGGCATTCCGCCAGAGAGTCGCGTTTGCGGCGCATCGAATTCGCGCATCGTCGCAATGGTTGGGAAATTGAGAAGGAGAATGAGATGGCAGTGAAAGAGCGGAGAATCAGGCAGAACTACATGGCGATCTTCACCGCGGCCATGATCTGTTTCGTTCTGGAGGCAATCTGGTACGGAGTTTTCATGGAGCGATGGATCGCGGGAGTTGGTTCGTGCTCGGGCTGGCTGATGCGCACTCCGAGCATTAGTCCGGTTCGGCAATATGTCACGGCTGTCGTTGCGGAACTGGTCATGGCTGCCGCCATCTCATGCGTTACTCAACTCAGCGGTCCGCAAACCGTTCTGCGCGGTATCAAGGCCGCGGTCCTGCTTTGGCTCGGCTTTGTGGCCACCACCTGGGCCACGCAATATGGTTTTGAACTTCGCCCCTTCAATCAACTGGCCATCAATTGCGGCTTCTGGCTTCTGGGCATGGTGGTCATGGGTGCGATTGTGGGTGGATGGAAGAAGAGCTAGACGCCCGCTGGCCTCGCCTGACCCGAGACAAATCAGACACCTGCCCCAGCAACGCCTTAGTCCGGTGGCGGATAAAATGGCAGCTTCTCGTTCTTCTCATTCGCCCGTCGCACGGTGACGTCGTTCAGCAGGAGCGCAGGCGCCATCACCGTCTGCGGCACTTCGCCGAAGTAGTTGGCCACGAACAAGTCCTTGCCCGCCGCCTCTACGCTGGAACGCAGCGCTCTCTGATCCAGATCGTCGAGTTCCGCGCCGCGCACGAGTTGGCGTTTGCCGTCGAGATCAACACGGTAGAGAAGGCGCGGCGACAGTCCACCGCCCATTGTCTGCACATAGTAGACGCTCTTCAGGCCGCGATCTTTGGCAATATCAACAAGTTTCTTGTTCAGCGCTTCGTCAGTGAGCCCATCTTCGCTCGTTACCTGCAGTATGCCGATTGCCGGCCTTGCCGCACCGGCAATTCCGGCGCGCCCGTGGCCGTTCGACTGCGGGAAATCACGGACCGGCTCGCGTCCGATCAAGTAGTTTTCCAACTTGCCTTCAGTTACAAGCTTGACCTTCTGCGCAGGCACGCCTTCGTCGTCCAGATCGTAAGCGCCAATCAGCCCTTTGCCGGCAAAGCTCTTCAAACCGGGGTCATCCACCACGTCAAGAAATTCGGGAAGCACGCGCGCATGATAGCTCGACGCAAACGGACCATTGGTGCGCGCTTCAGTGCCCAGCTTGGGCCGGGTAGCCGTGACTCCATTGGCGACTAGTTCGCGCATCGTATCCGCGCCGGCATCCGAACTGAGGAGTAACGGTCCGTGATACTCCTCTTCGACTAGCGGCGCCTTGCGCAAATCGGTGAGGGAAGCGATTTCTTCCACAGCATGTTTTTGGAATGCCTCCGGCGAATCAAGGTCCTTCAGCGTGACGCCGCTGGAGGCATAGGAGCGGTCGAGCCTCATGCCGTCCGCTGCCTGCGTGCCCACGCCGAAGCCTTGTTGATACTCGGTCGCCGACTTGCGCACGATGGTTCCCTCGCTGTTCACGAGCCAGGTGGTCGTCGCCCGCGCATGGAACTCCGCCGTCGAGTACTCCACATCATGCTGGCCTGCCTTCACGCTGGGCTCTGTGCGGTAAAGCCCGCTGGCCTTTGCCACGCGTTCCACCCACGCCGGCTCGTCCACTATCAGCTTCTGAGGTTCGGCGAGCGAGATGAGGGGCTTCTCCTGGCTGAAGTCATCGGCCTGCGGTGGTGTTTGCACCTGCTTCAACGCAGCCTGTTTCTGCGCATAGGCGGCGAGCGCACTCTTGTACGCTGTGTCCGTTGCCGACCATAATGCGGACCGTATCGCAATCGGATCGTCGTCGAGGGCGGCGAGTTGCAATGAGCCATCGCCGCGTCCACCGGAGCTGTCCGTCTTGTAGTCACCGACGCGCACTGTTACGCGAGCGACGCGCTGATGGGCGTGATCGGAGCCTTCGCTGGCGCCAAACTCCGCTTTGGTCTGATAGTCGTCCACGTCTTCAATCCGGTATTGAATGAAAAAAGGCTTGGCGAATCCCGGCAACTGCAATTCGCTCATGCTCCGGTCCATCTCGGTGAGCATCGCTTTCAGCAAGGGATCTCTCTCCGCATCGGCGCGCGTTTGCTGCGCCGCGGTTGTGCGAGAAGCAACAAAGGCTGTGACGAGAAAACCAACTCCGGCAAAGATTGCGAGTGAACGAATCGGCTTCATTGCGCCTCCTTCTTCGCCGGAGAAGCGGCGCCTGCACTTGGAATCGGCAGAATGGGCGGCCTGGCTGTTCCTTGCGCCTGCTTCTGGGTTTCCATTTCGCTCAACAACATGGCGGGAGCCACGGCACTCACAGGCACCGTCCCCGACTCCGCGCCGCATTCGCCGTTGAACACTTCGCTCTTGTCGCCTGTGGCCACAATCTTCTTCATCGCCGCCAGAGGCGTGCCCACAATGCTCACGCCACGTACCAGCTCATCGGGACGGCCATCTACATAGACGCGCCAAACCACCAGCGGAACCACGGAGAAGGCCTGCGGCGAGCTGCGCGTGGTGACTGCAAACCCCGAAGAAATGTCCTCGAAATAAAGTCCGTAGGGCTTGCCCTGCTTCTTGGCTTCGTCAATCAACTCTTTGCGCAGTTCGGCCTCGGGGACTGTTTTGGTCGAGGTCACAATCAGGTTGCCCTGGCGACCGGTGGGGACCTTGCCGGTCTGTGCGCGTCCGTGCCCGTTCGAATTCGCAAAGCTCGCAATCGGCAGTCGCGACATGAGGAACGTTTTCAATACGCCATCGTCAATAAGGTCGACACGGCGCGCCTTCTCACCCTCGTCGTCGTACTCGTAACTGCCGCTCAGCCACGTGTTGCCAAACTTCGTAACAGTCGGATCGTCCGCCACGGAAAGAAAAGTCGGCAATACATCTTTACCTACCTCCTTGGTGAACGTCTGGCCCTCCTCGTCGCCGCGCTGGCGCTGGCCCTCAAGCCTGTGCCCCAGCACCTCGTGGAAGAAGACCGCCGCAGCACGTCCGCTGAGGATCACCGGCCCGTTGAAGGGCTCTGTTATAGGCGCTTTGCGCAGCGCTTCCAGACTCTTGCCCAGATCCCGTGCCCCCGCTTCCATCTCCGCCTGCGCAGGCAGACCCTTCACCGTCTCGGCCTCAAAGGTCTGCGCGCGGAAAAGGTCCATGCCATCGTCCGCGCGGGCCACGGCGAACACCACCACGCGCGCTGCAAGATGCGGTGTCACCACCTTCGAACCCTCTGACGACGCAAAGTAGTCGGTCTCGTTCTGCACGGTCAATACCACCATGTTCTGGGTCACGTCAGGATATTCGCGGAAGACCTTCGATAGCGCCTTGACGCGCTCTTCCCACGCCGCGCGGTCCACAACCACTGGCGGAGCGGGACTGCCTATGTGCGTCTGTGGCGTTTCTTCACTGAAGTCTGGCGATGTGTCTTCTTCTTTCGCGCGCACTTCGGCCTCGGTTTTTACGCGGAGGTAGTTATCAAGTGCAGTACTATAGCCGGTGTTGGTGGCCAACCAGAGGCTACGCGTCAGCGCTTCGCGGTCGTCTGTCAGCGGCAATTGCAGGCTGTTGACGGCCGAGCCGCGATGCGTGCCATGCGTATTGTCGAGCTTGGGCTCGCCCAGCCTGACCTGCACGTCGGCCACACGCACATGGTTCGCCGAGTTGTCGACCACCGCGCCGTATTGCGCGCGAACCGTGACGGAGCTGGCATCGCTTACCGCGTAACTGAGAAAGTATGGCGGCAATTGCTTGTCAGAGTCCTTGTTGCCCGCGCTCTGTTTGCCCAGCGAAGTAAAGGCCCGATGCAGCTCCGACGTCATGGCGTCTAACAGAATTGGAGTCGGCTGCTGTTGTGCGACGGCCGATGGAGGCGGGTAACATGCGAAGGTGGCAAAGGCTATACAGAAGCTTGCCTTGAGGGCAGCCTGCTTGCGCAAGGCTGGAGTATCTTGGGGCGTAGGGTTGGAAATCACAGCGCTCAGCATCTTTAAGTTCGATTGTCTCAGAGTAGGCTACAGTCAAGGGAATATCCCATGAAATTTGCTTGCTGTGCGGTGGTTGCCGGGTGCTTGACCATCCAATTATTTGCCCACTCCGTCGCTGTGGCTCCCCGGCTTGGTCCGGCGCCGCATGTCGTCGTCCGGAGCATCGCAGCGCAGACCGCGCAGCCCACAATTGGCGACGCTCCTGCTGCCAAGCCGCAGCAGGCCTATACTTTGCCGCCGGACAAGCTGGCCAAGGCAATCGCGCTTGGACGCATCCGCAATATTCTTGAGATCGTTGGCTCGGTCTGGGGGCTGGTTGTTCTGTCGCTGCTGCTAGCCATACGCGCTGCCGCTGGGCTGGAAGCCTGGACGCAGCGTATTTTTCGCCGTCACTGGCTGCAGGGATTGCTTTTCTTTGCCGTTTTGCTGGTGACTCTCACGGTAGCTAATTTGCCGCTCGACATTTACGGCCACCATGTGGGCCGTGCCTACGGCATCAGCGTGGAGGATTGGGGCGCATGGCTTGTCGACCTTGCGAAATCGATGGGCCTGTCGTTGCTTGTCGGCACACCGGCACTCCTGCTCTTCAACTGGATTGTTCGCCGCTGGCCGCGCCGTTTTTGGCTGGGGTGCTGGATGGCCGTGATCCCGCTGATCGTGCTCTCAACGTTTCTGGAGCCCTTGATCGAACCCCTCTTCTACCATTACGAGCCACTCTCCAAAGAGCATCCTGCGTTGGTGGCCGAGTTGGAAAAGGTCGTCGCACGCACCGGAACCAATATTCCGCCGGACCGCATGCTTCTGATGAAAGCCAGCACAAAGACGAACGGCCTCAACGCCTACGTCAGCGGCATCGGCGCCACCAAACAGATTGTTGTGTTTGATACCACTGCCGACCGCATTCCGGACGACGAAATCCTCTTCACGTTCGCACACGAGAGCGGTCATTACGTCCTCAACCACATCCCCAAAGGGATCGCCCTCACCGCCGTGGCTCTGTTCTTCGTCTTCTGGGGATGCGCCGGGCTTGCAGCGCGGCTGGTGCGACGCTGCGGTGTGCGCTGGGGAGTTGAATCCACCTCCAGCCGCGCAGGTTTTGTTGTATTGCTCTTTGTTCTCTCGGTCGCCGGCTTTCTGCTCGCCCCCATGAGTAACGCCGTAAGCCGTCATTTCGAGCACCAGGCAGATGTGTACGGCCAGGAAGCGATCCACGGGCTGGTTCCCGACCCGCAAAAGACAGCCGTGGCCGAATTCAACGATCTCGGCAAAGCCTGGCTTGAAGATCCGACTCCAAGTCCCTTCATCGAGTTCTGGCTCTATAACCACCCTTCGATACAGAACCGTGCCAATTTCGCGCTCCATTACGATCCCTGGGTTAATGGCGGGCATGGGGAGTTCTTTGGCAAGTAGCAAAAGGTCAGAAATCGGGAGTTGACAGCAGTCGCCGAGTCAGCCAAATTTCGAAGTAAAGTAATTGAGAGGCCGATGGTGCCGCGAAAGAAAATCATTGTCTGGGCAGTTATGATCGGCGTCCTGATCTGCGCCTTGGCTCTGCGTCTCAGCGGCATTATGCCCGCAAATATTCGCGATTTCGGTGTCGGCAACAGTCCCGGGTCAATGAACCATCTCCTGATCATTGTCACTCCCTGGCTGCTCTTCAGCCTTTACTGGGAAATTGCTGCGAAGAATGTCGCTGCGGATAAGAGCGCGGAGCCAACCCGATCACGAGGAGTGCATGTAGTTTTGACGAATGTGGCGATCTTGCTGACTGTGATCCAGCTTCACGGCTCGGCTCGCCTGTTGCCGACGTCTATTGTCCTATTTGGCATTGGGGTTGCCATCGAGTCGATTGGGTTGCTCTTGGCGATCTGGTCGCGCCGCTGCCTGGGCCGGAACTGGAGCGGGAGAATCACTATTAAGGTAGAGCACCAGCTGATCCGGTCAGGACCATACAGGTTGCTGCGTCACCCCATCTACACCGGCATTCTGGTCATGTACAGGGGAACGGCAATGGCATCCGGAACGTGGCTTGCGATGCTTGGACTGGCGATGGCCGTCTTCGCTTATGCCCGCAAGATCCGGCTGGAAGAAGCGATCATGCGCTCGGCGTTCGGAACGGAATACGATGCCTATTCCCGCGATACATGGGCGTTCGTTCCAGGTCTGTACTGAGGACTGAATTTACAATTGGTCCATGCAATATCTCTCGCTATCCCGTCGCCGAACCGACGAATTCCTGCCCGAGGCATTTACTGCTGAACTCACCGCGCGCGAAGGCCAACGGGTCAAAGCCCTCTATGCATCGGGTATCCTTCGTCAGGTATGGAAACGCGGAGACACTCCCGGCGCAGCTATTCTTTGGGAAGCCGCGAGTGAGGCAGAGGTCCGCGCCGCCATCGCCACCCTCCCAATTTTCCAGGCGGGCATGTTGGAAATTGTCGTAGTCACCTCGCTGGAACCCTATCCTGGATTTGGCATCTCATAAGTAAAGACGGTTGAATTTGACGCCACCCTTGCGATTCATCCGCCGTTTGCCGGCTCTTCCCGGTCTTTGATGCCACGCAATCCACAGGTTTTCTCAACCCTCCCTCGCACCGTACACTGTTTCTTCAAGGAGAAGATCCCATGGCTTACCCGACCAACTATCGCTACACCCGCGAACACGAATGGATCGCCCTCGATGGAGCCATCGGCACCATTGGCATCACCGACTACGCCCAGAACTCCCTCGGCGACATTGTCTATGTGGATGCGCCCAAAGTCGGCGACAAAGTTACCGCCAACGCAACCTTCGGATCCGTCGAAAGCGTGAAGGCGGTCAGCGATCTTTTCTCTCCCGTGACCGGTACGGTGACCGCCGTCAACGAGGAACTGAAGACCTCGCCCGACAAAATCAACGAAGCGGCGCACGAAGCATGGATTATTAAAGTCGAACTGGCCGATCCCGCCGAGTTTGAGAAGCTACTCGACGCCCAGGCATACGAGAAATTCATCTCCGAAGAAACAGGAAGCTAAGAGCCAACCATGCGCTATTTGCCCAAATCACCCGCGGAACGTCTGCAGATGCTCGCCGAAATTGGCGCTGCTTCCATCGACGACCTGTTCGCGGTCATTCCCGAGGAGTACCGCCTCGCACGTGACTTAGACGTGCCTCGCCAGCACGCCGAGAGCGAGATCATCGACTACTTTCACGCGGCCGGCGCCAAGTACACTCACAAGCACTCGAGCTTTCTGGGCGCGGGCGCTTATCGCCACTACCGGCCTGTGATTATTGATTCGCTGGTGCAGCGCGGAGAGTTTCTCACCAGCTATACGCCGTATCAGGCTGAGATTACCCAGGGAACGTTGCAGGCGATCTTCGAGTTTCAGACCATGATCGCCGAGCTCACCGGCATGGACGTGGCCAATGCCAGTATGTATGACGGTTCGACCGGTGCGGCTGAGGCCGTCATGATGGCCGTTCGCGTCACCGGCCGCCACAAGGCAGTGGTCGCCCGCACGGTCCATCCCGAGTATCGCGAAGTTATCGCTACTTACACTAAGTATCAGGGTCTGCCCTCAACGCTGGTCCCCTACGACGTCAAAACCGGCCGCATCGATCTGGCCGCTCTCGAGGAGCAAGTCACCGAAGAGACAGCCGCCGTTCTGGTGCAGAGCCCCAACTTCTTCGGCGTCATCGAGGATATTCCAGCCATTGCCGAAATCGCGCACGCCAAAGGCGCTCTGCTCATCGTGTCCATTGCGGAAGCCATCTCGCTTGGCGTCGTTCGTCCGCCAGTGGAAGCCGACATCGTCAGCATGGAAGCCCAGTCGTACGGCGTCGCGCTTTGCTACGGCGGGCCTTACTGCGGCGTGATCGCGGCTAAGGAAAAGTACCTTCGCCAGATGCCCGGGCGGCTGGTCGGACAAACCGTCGATTCAAACGGCTACCGGGGTTTTGTCCTGACGCTTTCCACCCGCGAGCAGCATATCCGCCGTGAGAAAGCCACCTCGAACATCTGCACCAATCAGGCATTAGTCGCGCTGATGGCCACTATTTTCCTCACGGTTTACGGAAAGGAAGGCATCCGCGAATTGGCCGAGCAGAACTTCGCGAAGGCCGTCTACACCGCGCAGCAACTCAGCGCCCAGCCCGGCGCAAAGCTGCTGTTTCAGGGGGCTCCCTTCTTCAATGAATTTGTTCTTCACACAACCGAGGCACCGGCCATCTGGGGCCAGCGTCTTCGCGATGAAAGGATTGTCGGCGGTATCGATCTCAGCCGGTGGTATCCCGAGCTTGAAAACTGCACCCTCTGGTGCACAACCGAAATCATGTCCCGTGAACGAATCGATACTGCCGCGAAAGTATTGGCTGAAGGCTTGGTGGAGGCATAGGGAGCTGTGATGACGTCGGCAGAGTTGGAAGCAATTCGCGCACGTTGCCAAGAGGCTACGCCTGGTCCTTGGAAATCATTTGTTGAGGGCAGGGATCATACTAGCGGAAACAGCTTCATCATGACCGGCACAAGTGGCACTCGCGGTAACGACATCGAACTCTTCGGGGCGACGGTTGCAGATCAGGATTTTATTGCAAATGCACGACAAGACATTCCGCGGTTAATCGACGAGATTGAGCGGTTGAGAAAGTCGGCTGCTTTGTAACAAGGGCACGGCTTTAGCCGGGCCGCAATGATGGATCGAAAAAGGAACGGGCTTTAGCCCCTGCCATGGCACATCCAGCCCGCAATGCCACCCCGGCCAACATCCTAAACCCGTCGCGCATCTTTTTCGCGACGACAAGAACGGGCATGGATCGCCGCTTGCTTCAAGTGGAACGGAATGCCAATCTCCTTATCGAGGTACTGCGAACGCTTGTCGCCGAGCATCGCTTTGTACTGCACGATTTTGTGATCATGCCGAATCACGTACATCTTCTGATCGAGGTTGGGGACAATATGACCATCGAAAAGGCCATGCAATACGTCAAAGGCCGGTTCTCTCATCGCCTGACCGTCGAGCTTGGCCATAAAGGCGAGGTCTGGCAAAGGGGATTCACCGAAGTGCAAGTCATGAACCGGGAAAGCTTCGAAATGCACCGCGAATATATCGCACGGAATCCAGTGAAAGAGGGATTGGCAGGACTCGCGGACGATTTCCCTTTTTGCTATCAGTACCTAGTGAAGAGGAAAGCGGAAAAGGAGTTTGGCAGGGGCTAAAGCCCTGTCACATTTTGAAATGTTTGCGGCCCGGCTGAAGCCGTGCCCTTGTTACAGGACAAAGATTCACAGGCATAGAACCCATTTACAAAGCAAGGCTCTGAGGTATACAGGATGGCAACGACAACGAATATCCCCGCACCCCGCACCACCGGCCCTAAGACGCTGGGAAAGGTCCGCCCGCACCAGACCCAGAACGAGGCTCTTCTTTTCGAGAAATCCTCGCCCGGCAAGCGTGCCTACAAGCTGCCCCCGCTCGACGTGCCCGCAGTTGATCCCGCGGGCCTGCTTGGCGATGCGCATCGCGAGATTCCCGGCATTTTGCCCGAGCTAAGCGAGATCGAGATCATTCGCCACTTCACACGTCTCTCTACATGGAACTACGCGATCGACCTCGGCATGTACCCGCTGGGCTCCTGCACGATGAAGTACAACCCCCGAGTCAATGAGCTGGTCGCTCGCATCGTGGGCCTCGCCGAAGCGCATCCCTATCGTCCCGACCACCTCGCGCAGGGCCAGCTCGATGTGATCGATCTGCTGCAGCGCTGCCTAATCGAAATCACCGGTATGGACGTGATCACCATGCAGCCGGCAGCCGGTGCCCATGGCGAATTCACGGGCATCCTTCTGGTCCGCGCCTGGCACGAGTCACAAGGCAATGCGCGCAAGAAGATCCTCATCCCTGACTCCGCGCACGGAACCAACCCTGCCACCGCGGCCATTTGCGGCTACACGGTTGAAAACCTGAAGTCCAACGCGGAAGGCGGCATCGATCTGGATGCGCTCACGCGCCAGGTTGATGAAGAGACCGCGGCGCTGATGCTCACCAACCCCTCGACGATTGGTGTCTTTGAAAGCCGGATCCACAAGATCGCAGAAATCCTTCACGCCAAAGGCGCGTTGCTTTACATGGACGGCGCCAACATGAATGCACTGGTCGGCAAAGCGCGGCCCGGGGACTTCGGCGTCGACGTGATGCACCTGAATCTGCATAAGACCTTCTCTACTCCGCACGGCGGCGGCGGTCCCGGCTCGGGACCCGTGGCTTGCAAGGCATTCCTTGAACCGTTCCTTCCCACGCCAGTCCTCGTCCAGGACGAGAACGGTGCGAAGCGCTGGGATTACAACCGGCCGCAATCGATTGGCCGTGTCCGCGCCTTCTTCGGTAACACCGGCATGTTCATCCGCGCATTGGCGTACATTCTGGCCAACGGACCTGATGGACTGCGGCAGACCACGGAAGACGCTGTCCTCAACGCCAACTACATCCGCAAGAAGCTGGAAGACGTCTACGAACTCCCCTACAAAACCCCCTCCATGCACGAAGTAGTCTTCAGCGACAAGCGCCAGGCTGCTAAGGGTGTTAAGACCGGCGACATCGCCAAGCGTCTCATCGATTACGGTTTCCATCCATATACAGTCAGCTTCCCACTGATCGTCCACGGTGCCCTGATGATTGAGCCCACTGAAAGTGAGTCATTGGAGGAGTTAGATCTTTTCATTGACGCCATGCGCAGCATAGCCAAAGAAGTGGAAGAAACCCCAGAGCTGGTAAAGACGGCCCCCCACTCGACAAGGGTCAGCCGCCTGGACGAAACCCGCGCCGCCAGAAACCCCATCCTCCGCTGGAAACCAACAAACTAAGTGCCCAAATTGCGGCTCTGCTAAAGCCGGCGAAATCCTCGCACTACCACGCTACGCTGGCTCCCCAAGCGTTTAGCCACGCGGTCTGTCTCCGCAAGCTCGTCACACGTGCACGCAATGAAACAGGCGTACAATCGTGTCGATCCCAGAGATGTAGTCCATCTTGTGCCTTCTCTCTGCCAGTTGTTTGGAGATTCGACATGCGGCTTATTCCTTCCTGCCAGCTGTTCCTTGCTTCTGCTCTGGTGACATTCTTCTCTGCTGCTACCCCGTCGGCTTGGGCCGGTCCCCCCACAACCACCACGACACTGGCCATTACTTCGGGAGGGACCGCTGTGCCGCCGGGGGGATCGGTAGTTTCTGGTAGCCAGGTCACGCTCACTGCAGCCGTTGTCTCCGGTTCCACCAAGCTGACCCTCGGGCAGGTCAACTTCTGTGACGCCTCGGTTAGCTATTGCGCTGATATTCATCTCCTTGGTATGGCCCAGCTCACCAGCGCCGGTACCGCGGTATTCAGGTTCATCCCCGGCGTCGGCACTCACAGCTACAAGGCGGTCTTCCTCGGGACCGCATCGGCCGCAGCCAGCACTTCAGGCATAATGGCGCTGTCGGTTACGGGCGGATCGCCCACATCGGCTCTTGTAGCCGAGACCGGCACGCCCGGTAACTACACGCTGACGGCCTCGGTGAGCGGCACTGGCTCCACTACCCCCACCGGAACAGTATCGTTTCTCGATCAAAATGACGGAAACGCGGTCCTCGGCACGAGGTCACTGGCTGCGGGGACGGCAGGGTTGGGCTTCATCAACTCCTCCAATCCCGCCACCGGTCTTGATTCGATTGCCGTTGCCGTGGGGGATTTCAACGGGGATGGAATCCCTGATTTGGCCGTCGAGAACCAATGGAGTATCCCGGTCACGATACTGCTCGGCAACGGGGATGGCACCTTTACCCCTTCGGCTACGTCTCCCCCGCTAACTGGCGGCGGACTTATTGACAATACCGCCTTCGGCATAGTGGTGGGTGACTTCAATGGCGACGGTATTCAGGATCTGGCGGTCGGACTTGAGAACAGCGTAGCCGTCTTGCTGGGGAATGGTGATGGAACGTTCAAAGTTTCACAGACCATATCTCAGGCAGGGGACGCCCTTGCCGTGGCGGATTTCAATGGCGATGGCAAACCCGACCTGGTTGTCGCCAACGGAAGCAGCGACACCGTCACCGTCTTTCTCGGCAACGGAGACGGCACCTTTACTGCCGTGTCAACAACGTCGCAAACGGGCAAGAATCCTGTCGCCATTGCAGTGGCAGACTTCAACGGGGATGGCATCCCCGACCTTGCCGTGGCCGACGAGGGGGCCAATCTTGTCACTGTCCTCCTGGGCAACGGGGACGGCACTTTCAACCCCACGCTTGCTAGCCCCTCCACTGGCAGTTATCCGAATGCCATTACTGCTGCCGACTTTAGCGGGAATGGGAAAGCGGATCTGGCCGTCACCAACCAGACCGGCAACACAGTTACTCTCCTCATGGGTAATGGGGACGGCACCTTTACATCCTCCACCGTGAATCTGCAGGCAAATGGCGCACCTCTCGCCATTGTCGCTGGCAACTTCAGCGGGGGCGGCATTCCCGATCTGGCTGTGGCCGAGGAAGTAAATGGCGGCAACGCCTCCGGCGCCATTGAAGTGCTGGTGGGCAATGGTGGCGGTACGTTTACGCTCACTCCAACCAAAGCGGCTACTGGCACTCAGCCCGCATCCGTGGCCGTCGCCGACTTCAACGGCGATGGCATTCCAGACCTGGCCGTGGCCAGCGTGACCCTCAACAACATCACGGCGCTGGTAACGGCCTACCAGACAGCAACAGCTTCGGCATCGGGAATCGGCGTGCAGCCCCTTGGTTCGGGCGCTCACCAGGTAGTCGCAAGTTACTCCGGAGACAGCAACTCAAAGGCCAGCACCTCCGCTTCAACCACCCTCACGGCAGCGCCGGGTACTCCGGCCGTCGTCGTCACTGCGTCGGCTAACCCGGCAACGGCGGGTACGACCGTCACTTTGACAGCAACTGTTACTGGCGGTGGACTCACACCCACTGGCACGGTCATCTTCAATGACAGCTTTGGGCAGCTGGGAAAGGGCACGCTGAACGCCAGTGGTGCTGCAACCCTTTCCAGCAGCGCATTTGCGGTTGGCTCTTATTCCATCACTGCCGTCTACTCCGGCGACGCCAATTACACAACGGCCACTTCGTCCGCCATCACTCTTACCGTCCAGGCAGCCACACAGAAAACGCCGACGGTGACTGTGCAACCGTCCTCCACCACCATTACAACAGCTCAGTCGCTGTCGGTGACGGTTACTGTCGGCGGCGGAACCGGCAATCCCACGCCTACCGGCTTTGTCACGCTCACCAGCGGCAGCTACGCCTCCGCGGCAACTGCGCTCAGCGCCGGCAGCGCAACCATCACGATTCCCGCCGGGGCGCTGGCGATGGGCCCCGGCATGCTTACCGCTAGTTACGTTGGCGACTCTAACTATGCCCCTGCAACCGGAACTGCTACCGTCACGGTTACGGGTCCCAACTTCTCCATCGCCGGAACAGCAGTTTCCGTCGCCCCCGGCGCAACCACCGGAAACACTTCCACCATCACCGTGACGCCTGCGGGAGGGTTCACAGGGACCGTCACGCTCGCGGCGGCCGTCACCTCCAATCCCACTGGCGCGACCAATTTGCCTACTTTCAGTTTCGGCACTACCAGCCCGGTTACAATCACCGGCGCGGCAGCAGGTTCAGCCACCCTCACCATCGCTACCACGGCAAGCAGTTCACCAACGTGCAGTTCGGAGAATCAGATGCCGCGCGGAATTCCGTGGTACGCCGGTGGCGGAGCGGCTCTGGCTTGCGTATTGTTTTTCAGAATCCCAGCGCGCCGCTGCAGCTGGCGGTCGCTGTTCGGCATGATGGTGCTCCTTGTAGCACTGGCGAGCGGAGTACTGGCATGCGGCGGTAGTGGCGGAACATCTTGCCCGAACGTGGTCGCTTCAGGAACGACAGCAGGAACCTACACCATCACTTTAACTGGCACTTCCGGTACGTTGACGGAGACGAGCACGGTCACGCTTACTGTACAGTAGCAATGCTTCGCCGGAAAAGCTGAAGAGAGAAAGCGCTTCGGCCTGGAGAAGATCTGAAGACTGATGGAGATCGGCGTCGCGATGGCCAGCATGTGAACTGCGATTGGGACCCCTTGTCGAGGTGTCTCGGTTCGACGGGGAGTGGATTATTCCTCGTGAATGTTATTCCGGCGCGATCCAAGGAAGATTGCGCTAAAGATGTTTCGAAGGCGCTTACGGACCAGGAAACCGATGCCTGCTAAGGTCGTACTGATGACCTGAAACGCTAGCAGTCCGCTTCCAGGGTCAACGTATCCGTATGCAGGCTTAGCAAGAGCGCAAAGTACCACCACTAGCAGAAGGATATCGAATGAGAGAACCGAAATGGCATGAAGTTGCCGCAACTGACTGCCTCTCTTTCTAGAGCTAATCGATAGTCAATCTTGCATTTCACTGATTCATTTGGCCTGCCGTTTATTTACTGACCAAGTTTGTTCGACGTAATGCATGACCAGAGAGTTTACGCATTTGAAACGTTCGCTCTCAAATTGCGGGACTTCCACCCGTCCTCCGCGGGGTAGTTGGCTGTTCATTTTTCACGATGCAACCTTCGCGCAAACCCCGGTTCGTAGCGAATGTTGCTGGCATTCTTGACTCCTTTTCCTGTTTTTCCTACTTATCCGATCTTTTCCCGAACCCGCCATACGGCCTAAACTTTTCTGATATGGCCACCATCCCCGATCTGGCATTCGACGCCGGAATGCCCGCGAACGCCGACGCCGAAAGAACCATCCTTGGCGCCATCCTGCTCGACAATACCGCTCATGCGGAGGCTGCCGAAAAGCTCAAGTCCGACGATTTTTCTCTCGACTCGCATCGCCGTATCTTCCAGCGCATGAGCGAGTTGATGGATGTTCAGCGCGCCGTCGACATTGTCACGTTGGCTAACGAGCTCTCGCGGAGCAAGGAGATCGAAGCCATAGGCGGAGTCGCTTACCTGGCCTCGCTTACGGAGGGTCTGCCACGCCGACCGGTGATCGAGGAGTACATCCGCATCGTCAAGGACAAGAGCCTGCTGCGCAAGCTGATGGGCATCTGTTCCATGGCCATCGCCCGCGCTGCCGATCAGTCTGAAAACGCGATCGATGTCCTCGGCCTGGCCGAAGCTGAGCTGATGAAGGTCACCGAGGAGGGCATCAACGACGGCTTCCAATCGCTCGACCAGATTGTGCAGCACTCCTTCGGGACCATCGACAATCTGTACAAGCAAAGCCGTGAAGTCACCGGCTTGGCTACTGATTTTATAGAATTTGACCGGCTTACCAGCGGCCTTCAGAAAGGCGAACTGATTATCATCGCGGCCCGACCGTCCATGGGGAAAACGGCTCTGGCGATCAACATTGCCCAGAACGCGGCCATTAACCACCAGGCTACCGTTGCCATTTTCAGTCTGGAAATGAGCAAGGAGTCGCTGCTGCGACGCATGCTGGCCTCCCAGGCCTGGGTCGATCAGCAATTGATTCAAAAAGGCTTTCTGGGCAAGGAAGCGCACGCAAAGCTGCAGACAGCATTGGGTGAACTGGTCGAGTCGCACATGTTCATCGACGACACTGCGGGCATTTCGCTGTCCGAGATGCGCGCCAAGGCCCGGCGCCTCAAGCACAAACAGAACGGTCTGGACCTGATTGTGGTGGACTACCTGCAGCTGATGTCGGCCACGGTTCCATCTTCAGGCAAGAAGAATTACGAGAACCGCACTCAGGAAGTCTCGGCCATCTCCCGCGGTCTCAAGGCGCTGGCCAAGGAGCTTGACGTTCCCGTGGTTGCTCTCTCTCAGCTATCCCGTGCCAGCGAGCGGCGCGGCGACGATAAAAGGCCCTTGCTCAGCGATTTGCGCGAATCTGGATCGATTGAGCAGGACGCCGATGTGGTTGCCTTCATCCATCGCGAAGCCTATTACAACCGCACCGAGGAACTCTCCGATGCCGAGAAAGCCAAAGCGGAGATTATCATCGCCAAGCAGCGCAACGGCCCTACCGACACCGTCTTCCTGAATTGGGTAGCCAAGTTTACCCGTTTCGATAACCCGGACACGACTCACGAAGCCTGACGACGTGGATCTTTCAGCTATCAAGCGCGCGGTCTGGTCTGCGACCTGTCCTCTCGAATCTGTCATCTAGGGCTCATTCACAATCAGTGCGACGCGCCCGGTAATCAGGTCGCTGGGAGACTCGTTTGTGCCGATCTCGATCAAGTCGATCGGGAAAGCGATGCTTTGTGGCCGCAACACAAGTCTGCCGGAGAGAAAATCCACGTAGCGCAGTGTCAAGTGTGCGCCGTGTCGAACGGCGTACAGGTTGGGCCTGTTGGGGCGGCAGGGCAACAGCGAGGTGTAATGGCGGTCCAGCAGGACGATCGCATCGGAGAATATCAGTGGCTCCATGGGGAGCGCATCAGCCGACGGGACGCGCACTGCAACAAAGCGCTGCCAGCTTTTGCGAGGGCCGAAGCCCCGGGTTCGATTCGTCTCAAGGATGCCCGCAGGGAGTTGCAGCATGGCCTGAGCCGCCGAGGGGCGGATGACCGGCTCAAACAGCGCCGTGGCGTGAGAGACAATCGGCACTGAGCCGCCCGGCTCATCTTCTCCAGCCTGCTTTTGTCCCCCTCCCAGGTAGTGTGCCGGCAACAGATCCCACGCCGCCAAATGCTGTGCGGAGAGAATGCGGTCCATCGCTTCGAGTGAAAGCTGGCGCTTGCTGTGGAGAAAATTCGAAAGGTGAGCCTGGCCAAAGCCGGTCTGCCGAGCCAAGAGGGAGACACTGACTGTCCCCCGCTGTATTCGGCGCAGCAGTTCCAGGCGGAGGCGGTCATGCATCTGGGTAAAGTTCATCTGTGGAAAATTTGCCACCAGCAATACGGACGAAGTGTCTCTGTTCTCTTTTAGCAATGCTCCATGTCTGATTTCCCTTTATTTTCAGCGTCGGCTCACTCATTTGAAAGTGTTAGAGGGTAGAACCTTTGTGGGAGATTGACTCTGGGGACACAAATTCCTAGATTGGCTCTACTAATCCCGTACTGGTTTGTGGGAATCTTTTTGGGAAACGCTCATTGACGAACGCCCGAGCGGGTCGAATAAGTGCCCTCCTTGTCTGAGAATGAACAGGCTCCGGAAGAGCGTAGTTCTATACGGCCATTCCATATCTCCGCCCACGAGACGCTCAGCAGAAGCGTCTGGGCAGGCCTGAACGGAACTTCCAGGAACTGCGCACTATGAGCAAGTCAAAAAGCAAGAGAGCACAGGCGGTACTCCCTCATCAGGGCATGAGAACCCTGAGTTGCCATGCCTGGTTTTCTTCACCCCGCGGAAATGACATCAACAAGAAGAACCGTCGGGAACAGGCTCACTTACGGAGAATCAGTCATGGAATTATGCGTTCAATTGAAGGTTTGTGAAGGATGCGGCTGTCTTTGGTATCGTGCCCAAAACATTGGAAGCGTCTATTGCTTGAAATGTGAGGAAAAGCTGAAGGAGTTTCCATCGCCAGAGAGCAGAAAAAGACGTGGACGTCCAACCGGCAGGCAACTCGTCAAGCTCTGCGCGGTGGCTGCGGAAACGGGAGGTGCGCAATGAGTGCAGCAATCCAGTTGGCCGCGTATCGCGGAGCAGGCGTCGCAAAAGCAGCACGGCAGGAAGACAGAGAGGAGTGCGACCAGAAACCGGCGGCAAAGACAGAAGTAAAGCCGATGGTCGGTACACCTGTCGCCGGCCCGGTGATCAGCCTGGCCTTCTACAGAAAGCATACAGAGAAGATTTTGCGGCGCTATCTGTATGCCTCGATGCAGGTGGGCAGGGCGCCATCGATCCTGGGCGACTCCGTTGGGCGCGGGTGGTGCTCCAGCCGACCTATTCGCACCTTTGAAGATGCGGTAATCTTTGTTCTCGACGTGGAAAGGTGCCTGAGCCAGCTTGGATCGCTGGATCGCCAGATACTGAGCCGGATTGTGTTGCAGGAGTATACGCAGGCGGAGACAGCTACCTTGTTGGGTATGGGGGTGCGAACTGTCTCCTACAAACTCCCCGAAGCCATCGATCGATTGACAGAGAAACTGCTGGACTCTGGCCTACTGGTGTTACCGCAATAATGCAGAGTAAGTGCGAAGAAGCGAAGGGGAGGATCAACCGATCTCTCCCCTTCGTTGTCTGTTACCCGCCAATATTAGTTAGAACTTGCGCGACCACTCACGCGGCCAGCGCTCCACAATGACTTTCTTGTCCGTGAAGAACTCAACCGCATCGCGGCCCTGCGCATGCATCACGCCGAAGAAGCTTCCCTTCCAGCCGGAGAACGGAAAGTAGGCCATAGGCGCGGGAACGCCGATGTTCACGCCCACATTGCCCGTGGAAACTGAGTTACGAAATTTGCGTGCAGCCGCGCCGGAAGAGGTGAAGATGGAGCTGGCGTTTCCGTAGGCGGAGCGCTCGATAAGCTGGATAGCTTCTTCTACCGAGTTCGCGTGAACCACTGACAGCACGGGGCCGAAGATTTCGGTTTCCATCAGCGAGCTGGTTGCGGGCAGGCCGTCGAGCACGGTGGGGCCGACAAATGATCCGGCGGTCTTCAGTCCACGGCCATCCACCGTAGTCTGTGCTCCATCGCTGGCACCCTTGCCGATCAGCGAGACTACGCGTTCGCGGCTTGCCTGCGTGATTACCGGGCCCATCTGAGTGGTTGCGTCGAGACCGTTGCCCACTTTGAGCGCGGCTGCGGCTGCGGAGATGGATTCGCCGAACCAGTCCTTGGCCGCGCCGATGGTGACTGTGACACTGACCGCAAGGCAGCGCTGGCCCGCGCAGCCAAAGGCCGAGTCAGCGATGATTTTTGTTGTGGTCTCCTGATCTGCATCGGGAAGCACAACCACATGATTCTTGGCTCCGCCCTGGCACTGCACGCGCTTTCCGCTTGCCGACCCACGTGAATAGACGTATTGGGCCACGGGCGTGGAACCGACAAAGCTGACCGCACGCACCAGCGGATGGTCAAGAATCGCGTCCACCGCCGGCTTGCCGCCCTGCACCAGGTTGACCACTCCAGCGGGCAGACCGGTTTGCTGAATCAACTCAACAAGGCGCGCCATGGCAAACGGCACGCGGTCGCTTGGCTTCAGCACAAGAGTGTTCCCGGTTGCAATGGCGTAAGGCAGGAACCACATGGGCACCATCACCGGAAAATTGAACGGCGTAATGGCGGCCACAACGCCCAGCGGTTGGCGGACCATGATCTCGTCAATGCCCGGAGCCACATCTTCCAGCGAGTAGCCCTGCATCAATACCGGCATTCCGCACGCGACTTCCACGTTCTCAATAGCCCGCCGCAGTTCTCCCTTCGACTCGCCAAAGGTCTTTCCGTTCTCCTGCGTAATCAAGCTGGCCAGTTCGTCCAGATGTTCTTCCATCAGGTTCTTGAGCTTGAAGAGATACTGCACGCGGTCGCCGGCAGGAGTGGCCCTCCAGCCAGGGAAGGCAGCGTGCGCGGCCTCAACGGCGGCGTTCACTTCCTCAGCCGAGCCGGGCGGGGCCTGGCCGAGCGGTTCGCCGGTTGCGGGGTTGGTCAGTTCCAGGCCGCCCTGGCTCGTGGGCTTGAGCCAGTTGCCGCCAATCAAGTTGCGCACTTCGTGAGTCGTCAGCGTGGTCATGGGATTTCAATTTACCGCAATCGAGGCATCGCAGGCAGCAGAAATCCGCAGGGATACCGCTGCCGCCTCTGCTATCTTGAGTGGGTTGAAGCCCAGCGGGCCGGAAGCGCCCAATCGATTCAATGTTCTCCATCGAGGAATCTACCCAATGAACCTGAATCACTTCATCAAGTCTTGGCCGCGTCATGCCGCTTTCCTTTTAATGGTTGTCTCCGCCGTTCTTGCCGCGCAGCGACCCGCTCCCCAACCCGCCACCGCGGACCAGGCTCCTAAGACCGACACCAGTTACATCGACACCGATGGCACCGCGCATGTGACGCGAATTGTCCCCGTGCCCAAAGACCTCAGCATCCAGTCGCAGCATTTTTTGAGCCACGCCATCCCCGACCAGGGACCACCGGAGTCGCTCGCCGATCGCCGTAAGGGAACCGACGCGTACACGGCGCGTGCCCGTGTAGAGTGGACCCAGGTCTGCCCCAACCAGCTTGTCGACGACAAGATTGCCGGAGTTCCGGTGCACATTGTCACGCCGGAGGGCATGCCAGACGCCAACAAGGATAAGGTGCTGCTGAACCTGCACGGTGGCGGCTTCAATTCCGATTCGGGGTCGTACACCGAGTCGATTCCGATTGCCAGTTACACCAAAATCAAGGTTGTCGCTGTGCTCTACCGGCTCGCGCCTGAGTCTCCTTTTCCGGCCGCGGTGGATGATTCCGTTGCTGTGTACAAGGAATTGCTCAAGACCTACAAGCCCGACCATATCGTGATTTATGGAACTTCCGCCGGAGCAATCCTGACCGCGGAAGTGGCTGTAAAGCTGAAGCAACTAGGCCTGCCGCGGCCGGCAGCTCTGGGCATCTTCAGCGGCATGGGCGACTTTGCGCGCGACGGCGATTCACAGGCCATGTATGCGCTGCGCGGGCTCTCAGGTCATCTCGATCCGCCCGGACCGGGTCCGCATGACTCCGAGTATGTTGGCTCAACCGATCCCAAAGACCCGGTGCTCTCGCCCATCTATGCCGACTTACATGGGCTGCCGCCGACGTTGTTCATCACCAGCGGCCGCGACCTGCTGCTGAGCGGGACAGCGAACCTGCATCGGGCTTACCTGCATGCCGGCGTGGACGCGCGACTGGTAGTCTTCGACGCGCTGCCGCACGCCTTCTGGTATAGCCCCCTGTTGCCGGAGGCGCTGGAAGCGAATCACATGATGGCGGATTTTTTTGTGAAAGAGCTGGCGAAGTAAGCGCTACATCTCGCTTATCTTCTTAGCTTCCTTCCGGCAGCGGAGTCACCGGAATGTGCAGCGCAGAGTTGAACCGAGGGAAGAACTCAAACGCCGCTGCAACGGCGGTTAGTTCAATGATCTCCCGCGTGTTGAAGTGGACGCTGACGGCGGCGAAAGCCGCATCGTCAATGGCATGGCCGGAGATGTGGAGCAGACCGGCATAACGGAAACCCGCCTTCTCCTTTTCGGTGAACGGTCCGGTTTCGAAGCTGTCGTAGCTCGCGACCTGTTCCGGCGTTGCGCCGCGTTGTGCCGCCAGGTAGCGGTGCGCGCTGATGCAGTACTCGCACTGATTCAGCGAGGCCACCCGTGTGGCAATCAGTTCCTTGTACCAGCCCACCAGCGCGCCCTCGGCCATCAGCGGCTTGAGGAACGCGGCTATGCCCATCACCAGCGGCGGAACGTTGGCGAGGACCTTGAACATATTGGGCACGACGCCGCGATCGATATATAGCTTGTCGTAAAGAGCGGCGACCTCGTCGGAAACTTGCTCGCGCTCCAGCAGCGGAACGCGGGCTTCAATGGAAACTGTAGTCGTCACAAGAGACTCCGTAAGGATACTCACTGCCAGTGTAAAGCCGGAGCCGCTCGCGTTGATTCCAAATTGGGCCAACATGCGAAACGGGAATCCACCTCACTCGAATTCTGCAATTAGCAATCTTCTCGATTGAAGCGCCGTACCATTTCGCCTAGCGTCCAAAGGGGAGCGATTGCAAGACCGGCATGACGACTCAGGCGCGAGGAGCGTGCTCTCCAAGACAGCTAACCGGCCATTTGTCCGAGGTGGCGCTTGGCTACCAGCGAGTTTTGGAGCGGAACCCCTGCCAGCCTGAGGCGCTGGTGGGAATCTGCCTGGTTGCGCTGGCAAGTGGCCAGCCCGACGCAGCAGTGAAGATGGCGCAAGCAGCCGTGGCCACGGCGCCTGAGTTAGTAACAACCTGGATAGCGCTGGGGCAGGCGCTAAAGTCTGCGGGTCGAAACGACGATGCCGAGCGTGCTTACGAGCGGGCCATCCGCACGGACGGTACAAATGCGTTGGCCCTTATGGGGCTGGCCGAACTGAAGATCGCCACTGGGCGAGCTGAGCAAGCGGTGCATGAGTTTGGCCTGGCTCTCAGGTATCAGCCGGCGTTAGTCCCTGCGCATCTGGGCCTCGGCAATGCGCTTGCCGCAATGGGGAAGAATGAGGAGGCGCTGGATCGCTACAAGCAGGCGATTGCCCTGCGGCCGCGTCTGCCCGAGGCTGAGTTCGCCGCCGGTTTTGTGTTGGCTCGGTTGGGAAGGCTCAGGGAGGCTGAGACCCGCTATCGACGCACCCTTGTTCAGCGGCCGGACTTTGCCGCCGCATGGATGAACCTGGGAAGTCTGCTACGGGAGCAAGGACGCGAGGCCTTTGCTGACGCGGCGCTGCGGCGCGCGGTCGAACTGCGTCCGGATTTGGTTTCCGGTTGGATCAATCTCGCGATTCTGGAGCGCGAACGCCGTCGCCCAGATGAAGCGGAGGCTCACCTTCGCAAAGCATTTGAGCTGAATTCCTCGCAGGTTGAAACTCATGTGGCGTGGTGCCAGTTTCGCGCTGCCGAAAAAGATCTGGCTGGGGCTTGGGGTTGGTTGCGCTGGGCTCTGGCACGCAATCCTGACAATCCCGAAGCCGTAAATATGCAAGGCATCCTGCTGCACAGCGAGGGACGCTTTCCTGAGGCAATTGAAGCGTTCGATCGCGCGGAAGTTCTCGGTAACCATCCGGCTACATCCAATCGCGGAAACTCGCTGTTAGATATGGGCCGAATGAATGAGGCTTTGCGAGCGCATGAAGCAGCCGTCGAGCACGATCCGACCCATCCAGGTGCACAATACAACCTTGCCCTCACACAACTGCGGTTGGGCCAATGGGAGCGCGGCTGGCCCGGATATGAGGCGCGTTGGCGCTTTCGTGAGGTTCATCGCAGCCCCAGAACATTTCGCCAACAACGTTGGCGCGGCGAACCGCTCGACGGACGCCGAATCCTGCTTCATGCCGAGCAGGGGTTGGGAGATACCATCCAGTTTTGCCGTTACGCAACGCTGGTAGCTGCACGCGGTGGCGTTCCAATTCTGCAAGTACAGAAGCCTGTGGAACGACTACTGCGCTCGCTTCCCGTTGTGCGCGCCGGTCTGGCACAGATCGCGTTGCTGGGCGACGGGCACAGCGAGATGCTGCCGGAATTTGATTTGGAGTGCCCGCTGATGAGCCTGCCGGCAGTCTTTGAAACCTCAGTTGAGACCGTTCCATGGTGGGGCGCTTATCTGGGAGCAGAACCCGAATTCGTGCGTTCGAAGCGGATGCAATTGCCAGAGCTGCAATTCGATGAGCAGTCGGGAAGACCGCCCCTCCGAGTTGGTATTGCCTGGGCGGGCAATCCACGTTACAGAGCCGACAGCAAGCGGTCTATGAATCTCCAAACGCTCCTGCCGCTGTTGTGCATCCCTGGAGTCACCTGGATTTCTTTGCAAAAAGGGCCTGCGGCAAAGCAATTGGCTGGCTTGCCCGGCGACATCTTTGTCCAGGATGGATCGAGTCATGACCACGATCTTGCCGATGCCGCAGCACTTGTGGCCTCGCTTGATCTGGTGATCACCACCGACACCTGCATCGCTCATCTGGCAGGCGCGATGGGCAAGCCCGTGTGGATACTGCTTCCTCATTTGAGCGACTGGCGCTGGATGCAGTTGACCGAAGCCACTCCCTGGTATCCGACTGCACGACTCTTCCGTCAGTCGGCCCCAGGTGACTGGCCGGGCGTTCTGGATCGAGTCATCCAGCAGATGTGCACCTTTCGCCGGACGCGTTTGAGGCTGGCGCGGATGAGGTCTACTGGTCGGCAATCGTGGCAGGAACCTCAGGATTCCAGCCTTATCTCTGCATAACCCACCGCCGCAGCAACAACTCCAATAACCGCAAAAATTTCCTTGACTCTAAATACTCTATAAAATAGAGTACTCTGTGTATGGGGAATCTGTACTGCTTTAGGAGAAACGCATGGGTGATCGCACGAGTGCCAATTCGAATCCATCCATTTCCGCTTCACCCTCGCCGCTGCCGCTCCAAATCGACACGCTCATCAAGCGCTTTGGCCAAGTGGTTGCCGTCGACGGCGTTTCGCTGGAACTGCGTAGCGGCGAATGCCTCGGTTTGCTCGGTCCCAACGGAGCGGGCAAAAGCACGCTGATCCGCACCATTGTCGGCCGAGTGATTCCCGACTCGGGCCGCGTCACGGTCTTTGGTGCCGCTGCCGACTCGCCTGCGGCTCGGGCCACGCTGGGGTGGGTACCGCAAGATCTGGCGCTTTATCCGCGTCTCACCGCGAAAGAAAATCTCCGTGCTTTCGGGCGCTACTACGGCATGACCGGCAAGAAGCTCGATGAGGCTGTCGCGTGGTGCCTTGACTGGGCAGCGTTACAGGACCGCGCAGGCGAGTTGACGCGGAATCTTTCCGGAGGTATGAAGCGGCGGCTCAACATGGCGGCTGGCCTTATTCACCAACCCCGTCTGGTGTTGATGGACGAGCCCACCGTGGGCGTCGATCCGCAATCGCGCAATCGCATCTTTGAGATGATTGAAGCCCTTCGCACCCGGGGAATGACCATTGTTTACACCACGCATTACATGGAAGAAGCAGAGCGCTTGTGCGACCGCATTGCCATCGTGGATCACGGGCACATCATCGCCCTCGACACCAAAGAGGCGCTAATCCACAACTCCTTCGCGTCGCGCACTCAAGTAATTGCGAGGCTCGACGGCCCTGCCGGGAAAGTTAGCGCGTGGGTTGCACAACGCGGCGGGAGGCTGGTCGACGCTACGGCGGAGTTCACCATTGAGCGTCCCACTGAAATTGCCGGCTTGCTTGAAGGCGCAGCCGCGGCCGGTCTTGAGTTAGTTGATCTGTCGCTGCGCCGGCCAAATCTTGAGTCCGTGTTTCTGCACCTCACTGGAAGGGAGTTACGCGATTGATCATCCCCATTGTTCGTACCGCCCTGGTTGCCCTGCGTCGCGATCGTGTTTCGCTGGTGCTCAGTTTTGTTGTGCCCATCGCATTCTTTACCATCTTTGCCGTTGTCTTTGGCGAGCAACACGACACGGTGCCGAAGATCAAGATCATTGTGGTCGATGAAGACCAGAGCCACTCGTCTCAGCAGCTCGTCAAAGGCCTTGAGAGCGATGGCTCGCTGACCGTCACCACCAAACCCGCTCCAACAAAAGACCAGCCACAACCCGGTGACTACACAGCGGTCACGGCCGAAGCTGCGGTCAAGGCAGGCGATGTGTCAGTAGCGCTTATTGTTCCGCAAGGCTGGGGCGCCAATCCCATTTCATTTCGCGTCGATTCAGACGAACCGGCGATTCAACTGCTCAACGACGCCAGCGACACTATTGCGCCGCAGATGGTCGCGGGCTTGTTGCAAAAAGTTGCGATGACCGCGATGCCTGAAACGATGGCGGAACAAGGAATGAAGTATTCGGAACAATACGTAGGCGGATTTACACCCGAACAGCACAAGAAGATCAACGACGGCCTGGAACGGTTACGGCAAACTGAGAGCCAGCCCGATTCGGCTCGCACAGGTACGGCAAATTCCGGCAGTGGAGGGATCATAGCGGTCAAGTCTCGCTCCGTGGTGGGAGAGAACAAGAAGAGTCCCATGGTGTCCTTCGAGGCCGCGGCCATCGGTGTCATGTTTCTGCTTTTCACGGCCAGCGGATCGGCCGGCGCGCTGCTCGATGAAGCCGAGAGCGGAGCCCTCGATCGCGTGCTTAGCTCGCGCATCACGATGAGCGGGCTACTGACAGGCAAGTTGGTCTTCAATATATTGCTCGCCTTCACGCAGTTGACCGTAATGTTTCTTTGGGCTTGGGCAGTCTTCCACCTCGACTTCTTCAGTCATATCCCCGGCTTTATTGTGATGGGCCTGTGCACCGCGTTTGCAGTGGCCGCATTCGGCATGTTGCTGGCCAGCATCTGTCGCACTCGTGCGCAACTGGGTGCGCTCTCCACGCTGCTGATTCTGGTTATGTCTGCCATCGGCGGCAGCATGTTTCCTCGTTTTCTAATGCCCGACGCGATGCAGAAAGCCGGCCTGTGGACCATCAACGCATGGGCCATCGACGGATTTACCAAAGTGTTCTGGCGCGACCTGCCGGTGACCGCGCTATGGCAACAGGTCTCAGTACTGCTTGCCATCGGCATTTTGCTTTTCGCAATAGCCCGCAGGATAGCCCGCCGCTGGGAGTATGCATAACAGCGAAGTGAACCCTCAAGAAAAGGAGACCGTGAATGGATATCTCAATTGCAGTCCTGACCCGCCGGTATGCGATCTCAAGCAAGCTGATCGTTTCAGTGATCTTTCTCTCGTTCGGCCTCGTGCTTGCCGCGCAAGAACCCGCTCGAAGCAGCACCGATGTGCAGCGCGAATCCATGCACAAGCTTTCATTTCTCGCCGGCACATGGTCAGGCCCTGTGACGGTCGTTCGAGGCTCCAGCGAACCCCTGCATCTCACGCAAACCGAAGATGTGCAGTACAAGCTTGACGGGCTCGTCATGCTCATTGAGGGCAAAGCCACGAGTTCCAACGGCAAGGTCATGTTCAATGCGCTGGCCACCATTTCCTTCGATGATTCCACCCATACCTACCGGTTTCGCGCATACAATGATGGCCACTATATCGAGACGGAGCTCACCGTGCCGGATAGCGGTTTTTCGTGGCAGTATCAGGCCGGTCCGGCGCACATCGTAAACACGATGCAACTGACAAAAAACGGCGAATGGAGTGAAGTGACCGAAGCAACGGTTGGCAACAATCCTCCGCTCCGCGTCGTGGAGATGTTGCTTCAGCATCGGCCCTAGAGCGAATAGGTGCGGGTCGTTTGACGAATCAGACCGCGGAGCCAAATCGATCCCGGACTTCAATCTCGGGGGGCAACTGAATGGAGATAAGCGATGGCAGACCAAGTAACCGAGCAGGAGCTGAAAGACAGGCTCCGCCTCATCGAAAGCATGATCGCCGAAGGCCGGCGGACAACTGAGAGCTGGGGGTGGACTTTTGTCCTATGGGGCGTGGCCTATTACGTTGCCATCGCGTGGGCCACCTACGGCCATAGTTCGATTGCGTGGCCAGTAACCATGATTGCTGCCAGCATTTTGACGTTTGTCGTGGCCTCGCGAAGAGCGAGCAAGCAACCTGAGACAACCTTGGGCCGCGCTATGGGGGCAATCTGGTTTGGCATGGGCGTTTCCACGTTCATTGTCATGCTTTCACTTGGCATCAGCGGTCGGCTCGAACTTCACAGTGCGGTGGCCATCGTCGGGGCGATGCTCGGTGCCGCGAACGCAACCTCAAGCATCATTCTCAGATGGAAGATGCAATCTGTCTGCGCCGTGGTCTGGTGGACGGCTGCAGCGGTCTCTTGCTTCATCTCCGAGAATCAAGCCGGCATCCTGTTCCTGGTCGCCATTTTCATCTGCCAGATCGTCTTCGGGATTTACGGGATGATCGCGAAATCGCGCAAACGTGGACGAGGCATCTCCCATGCCTGATTTGCCGGAGCTCAATCCTGTGATTCACGGGAAGCTGCGCCTGGCCTTGCTCTCGCTGCTCTCCAGCGTCGAGGAGGCGGAGTTTACCTGGCTCCGTGCCAAGACCGGCTCTACCGACGGCAATCTTGGCGCGCAGCTCCTGAAGCTCGAGGAAGCCGGCTATGTTGCCGTCGAAAAGAAGTTCGTTCAACGCAAGCCGCAGACACTTTATCGCATGACCGAGGCGGGCCGCCAAGCGCTTACGGAATATGTGCAGGCCCTGAAGCAATTGCTGGGCGCAGCTATTGACGCGTAGCCGTTGACCTTCAGCCCTCCGGATGAAGGCTCTTGCGCACGCGCTGCATGATGCCGAGGTAGTACGCTAGGTTGTGGATGGAGTTCAACGTTCCGGATAGCGCCTCGCCCGCCTGCATCAAGTGGCGCAGATACGCACGCGAGTAACGGCGGCAGACCATGCAATCGCATTCCGGATCTGGCGGCCCTTGGTCCTCGGCGTATTTCTTGCCTTTGATATTCAGGCGGCCTTCGCTGGTGAAGAGGAGCCCGTGGCGTGCGGCTCGGGTGGGAAGCACGCAGTCCATCATGTCCACGCCCATGCGTGCATACTGCTCAATCTCGTCTGGGTATCCCACGCCCATCACGTAACGCGGTTTGTCCTTGGGAAGCAGCGGCAGCACTTCGGAGATGATCTCCAGCGTGAATTCGCGCGGTTCGCCCACGCTGAGGCCACCGATGGCATAGCCGTCAAAGTCCATCTCGACAAGGCGATCTGCGCTCTCGCGGCGGAGATCGTGATACATGCCGCCCTGCACAATGCCGAAAAGCGATTGCGTTCGGCCACCCAGTTCTTTATGCCACACCACCTCTTCGCGGTGTGCGTGAAAGTGATCGAGCGAACGGCGCGCCCAGTCCATGGTGAGTCGCAAGCTCTCCTGTGCGCGAGTCCGATCCGCAGGGTATTCCGTGCACTCGTCGAAGGCCATGGCGATATCCGCGCCGAGCGCGATCTGCACATCCATCGAGTGTTCAGGCGTAAAGAAGTGACTGCTGCCGTCCAGGTGCGAGCGGAAGCGCACGCCTTCGTCGGTGACCTTGCGCAGCCCGCTTAAACTGAAAACCTGAAAGCCGCCGGAATCCGTAAGCATGGCGCGTGGCCAACTGATGAAGCGATGCAGCCCGCCCATGCGGCGAATGGCTTCGTGGCTCGGCCTCAAGTAAAGATGATAGGTGTTCCCAAGAATAATCTGCGCGCCCAAAGTTTCGAGCACATCCTGGGGAACAGCTTTGACCGTACCAGCGGTGCCCACCGGCATGAAGACCGGCGTCTCAATGGTGTAGTGGGGTAGATGGATCTGCGCGCGTCGGCCGCCCGCTTCGGTTTCCGCAAGGATATTGAATGTTGAACTCACTTAACGATTCTAGCGGGCCGATTCGGCTGCAGCAGCGCGTCTACCTGCCCGTTCCACCCATGCGCACAAGCAGGCCGGCGCGTCCCACGCGCGGCATCCCCAGCGTTGTGGTGGGTGTCTTGGAGTCTTCAATTTGGCGATCGAGCAGATTTTCTCCAGCAGCGAATACTTGGAATCGCTGTCCGAAGTCGTGCGCGGCGTAAGCGTCCAGGCGGAAGTATCCGTGCAGCAGATAAGCGTTTGCGTCGTCATCGAACTGGTGTCCGCTAAGGCGCCCCTGCAGAGTCAGGGTTCCGAATCTCGGACGAAAGGCGCGCACGTTCATCGTGGCCAGGTTCCGCGCAACTTCGGGAATCCAGTTGCCGACGAGCGCAGTGTCTTCGCTGTCGTTGGTTACGGTGGCATGCGCGTATTGATAGCCGCCATCCACAGCAAGCCACCGCAAAGGCGCAAGCTCATAATCGATCGACACGCCGCGGCTTTCAATCTGGCCCAGGTTCTCTCGCATCAGCAGAATTGGCGAAGAGGTTGGGTTGGTGGTCACCGCATCGATGGGCCGGTTGACCTGCGTGAGGAAGTAGCCGGTGCGGACGCTGCCCCAGTGCCACTGCGTGGCCACGCTCGCCTCCCAGCCCGTGGCGCGCTCGCTGAGCAGGCTCCCGTTGGCCAGCGTCAGCTCATTTCCAACCTGGGTCGAGCGATAGAGTTCATTAGGCGTGGGCGCACGAAAGGCCCTGAATGCCGACGCAGAAACAGCCCAGCGTTCTTTGATCTTCCGCGAAATCCCGAGGCGCGGATCGAAGAATCGCTGGTCGAACTGCGGCGGCTGGCTCGCGGCTCGCACCCAACCGCTACCGTTCCATTGCAACTTCTGGCCATCGTAGTTCTGGAACCAGTCCACTCGGCCGGCCGCGGTCAAGGTCCAACCTCTGCGGACCCACATCCCTTCGGCATAGGCAGCGGAATCCCGCTGGTGATCGTGGAGATCGGTAAGTGCGGTTGAACTTCCGTAGCTTTGTTCTCGGTCCCAGGCACGCAGATCATGCACGTCTGCTCCGGCCACCAACAGCAGCCCCGCGCCCAGCGGTTGGCTCCAATGAGCAGTGGCGCCAAGCTCGTTGTAGGGCGTCAAAGAGAACTTGGACGGATTCTCTCCGCAGCGGTAGGAGCAATCGGGATTCCCAAAATCGGGCAAGTTGGAGATGCTCGAAAATGTCTGGCGGAAGTGATCGGTCGAACCGTAGATCCGCGTGGTGAGCGCACCTTCGTGTGGACCTTTCCAATCGCCGCCAGTTGCATAGCGCCACAGGCGCGTGCCGTTTGTCTGGAAGGGCGTTCCATTGTTACGCGCTTCGTTGAAGCCGTTGCCACGAGCGAAGAGCCGCAGCGGACCCTGGTTGTGCTCGCCTATCACCACGCCGTTTTGGCTGTGGACATTGCTGGCAATATCTACCGGGCCGCGCTGTGACGGCGCCTCCTGGATATATCCATTCGTACCCAGGACACCGCCTGACGCCAACACGCCCCAGGCTCCTTGTTTTGCCTGAAGCATTAGGCTGTCGTCGTATGTTCCCTCTGAGCCGTAGCTGCTTCTCAACTCCGCCCGGTTGGCGGTCGGACGCACCGGGACAACGCTAACCACCCCGCCGATGGCGCTAGATCCATACAGATCGCTGGCGCCTCCGCGCAGCAGCTCAATTCTTTGGATCGCCAGTTCCGGTTCTTCGAGCCAGTGAATGGTGCCGGCAAATCCGTCGTTCAGCGGCACATCGTCTTCGGTAAGCAAGGTGCGGCTCGCTGACGTTGATCCCAGGGCGCGCAGGCTCATGCCTTGCGAAGACGGGTTAGCCACCAGCGAGCTTGATCGGCGAAAGAGCTCCAGTCCCGGAAGCTGGCGCAGTTCATCGTCGAGTGTCGGCGCCGCGCTGCTGCTGAGTGCTTTCTGAGTGAGTAGGCGCGTAGCCACCGGACTTTCCAGTGAGCCAAGAGGGGTGCGATACGCAGTTACCATCACTTGTTCTTGATCGGCGGCCGGCCGCATTCGGATGCTCATCCCGATGACGGCGTTGGGTTGCGCTGGCGCTGGTGCGGACAGTCGCGCGGTGGTCTCCGCAAAGCCCGGCGCGGATACACGCAGACGGCATGGCGCGGTACATGCCACGGCCAGCCTGCCATTCGCGTCGGTCTGCCCCAGCAACTTTCCTGACGAATCGGTGACGGTGGCCCCCGGCAACGCGGCGCCGCCGCTGTCCAGAACCGTCACTGTAACCGTCAACGGGACTTGGGCGCTAGCCCGCGCCGGGGAAAGCAACGCCCCGATCATCGCCAACAGGCAAAGCGTCGGTTTGAATTTTGACCACAGCATCCGTCTGACTTCCAGGGAATGTTGAAAGACTGTGGAGCAATTGTGCCACGGTCTTTCCACCACCAGCATCAAGATTCCGCGGCGCAATCTCGCACAGAGGGATTAGCACGAAAGTGCGTTCAGCCAGGCGTGGATGAGGAATCTCCAGCCCTAGCTCACTGATTCTGACGTTGCCGAAGAGAAGAATGTCCAAGTCCAGCGTTCGGGGGCCATTGGCGAATCCGGTGGCCCGGTCGCGCCCAAACTCCTGTTCGATGGCAAGCAGACCCTCCAATAGGGCTCGCGGCTCCAGATCCGTCTCCAACGCCACCACGGCATTCACGAATCGCGGCTGGTCGGCAAAGCCGACGGGTTCAGTCGAGTAGAGCGAAGACCGGCTGACCACCCGGCCCAGCGATTCAAGCCGCAAGGCCGCCGCGGCCAGAGTAGCTTCCGGCGACCCCGCTGAACTGCTCAGGTTTCCGCCCATCCCGATGTACGCTGTCGGCATCCGTTTCAGAGTAACGCGGGAGCCCGCTGGGACTGCAGGCGAGTTCCCGGGCAGCCTGATGCGCGGATTCGCTAGTCCTCCCGCAATGCCTGCATGGGCTCGATCGATGCGGCTCTGCGCGCGGGGAGAAGCGCTGCCATCAACCCAATCAACGTGAGTGCCAGGGCCACAGACAGATAAGTCCATAGATCCACTGGTTGCACTTGGTAGAGGAAGCTCTTTACCAGCCGCCCGGCCGCAACAGCCAGCAACAATCCAACCACGAGTCCCACACCCACGAGAACTGAGCCTTGACGAAGAACCAGTTGAGCCACGCTCGTGCGGGTTGCGCCAAGAGCCATGCGCACTCCGATCTCACGACGACGATAACTCACTAGCTGCGATAGAACTCCATACAGCCCGGCAAACACCATGGCGATCGCAAGCCCCGCGAACGAGCCCACCAGGTACAATCCCAGCCTCTGACTGAACGTGTTTTGTTCCACCGTCGCCTGCATAGTCTGGAAATTGTCGAGCGCAAAGTCCGGAGCGGACTGGCGAAACACTGAGCGCATTTCCGCTGCCACCGGAATGTTGCCGCGCGTCTTCACCACAAAGGTGACCACCGTTTTCAAAAGCGCCTGGTAGAACAGAGAGGTGGTTGGAACCTGCTGTTCTGGCACCATGATAAGCGGTTGGATGTCGCCGCCAACTCTCTTATCCACCTGGTCCCCGAGAACGCCGACAATGGTGTACGGCTTGATCATGCCCGTGTCTTTGCCGCCCAGGCTCACTTGCCTTCCCAATGGGTCTTTCCCGGCGAAGTACTTCCTGGCCAGCGTTTCGTTGATGGCTACTGAAAAAGGTGTCGCCAGCGAATCCTCGGTGCCCACCATTCTCCCTCGCACAATCGGCGTGCCGAAGGTGCGGGCGTAGTCTCCGCCTACAGCCGTCACGCTGGCTTGCAGGTGGGTGGAGGGATCCTGCGCCTGGCCAACTATCTCAAAGCTAGAACTGATTCCCATTCCCGATAGAGGCGGAGATGTGGCCAATGTTGCGCTGGCGACGCCTGGTAACTGGCGGATGCGTTCAAGCACCGGCTCATAACTCAGCGTGGCAACCGATGGCGGCGCACTGCCCGTGTCCTCTGAAACAGTCATCCCGGAGAAACCTGCCGCGTCCGCGGGCATGGCTGTGAATGTGGTTACGTGCGATGTATCAATTCCGAGCCGCGATTGTTCGAGATTCCAAAGTGTGCGAAACAGCAGTCCGGTCCCCACCAGAAGAAGTGTGGAAAGCGCAACCTCTCCCGCAACCAAAGCGCCGCTTAGTTTCCTGCTCACCCCGCGCGACCCGATGCCGCGTGAAGCCGCCTGCAACGCCGCCTGCGGATTAGCGCGCGCTACCAGAAGCGCAGGCAGCAGGGATGACAGGACTGTAGTGACGATGGCTATTGCGGCCAGAACCAGCACCACCGTCCAGTGAATCGAAATCGAGTCGGCGCGCGGAATGGTTCCGTCCGGCAGCTTGCGCAGAGCCAGCATGGCCAGTTCCGCCAGCGCGGCGCCCACACCGCATCCCAGCAGGCTCAGCAATAATCCTTCTGACAACATCTGCCGGATAAGCCGCCCCCGGCTCGCGCCCAGTGCCGACCTTACCGCAAACTCCTGTTGCCGGCCCAGGCAGCGCGCAATCAGCAGGTTCGACACGTTGGCGCACGCAATCAGCAGCACCAGCGCCAGGGCCCCGAAAAGTCCATAAAGAACCGGCCGCACCGGCCCGGTGAGCACCTCCTGGTAAGGCTCGGTGCGGAATGAGAGGGCGCTTTCGTTCTTGTCTCGGGGAATGTGCGCGGCTATCGAATCCAGCTCGCGCTGTGCCTGCAGGCTGGTGACCGCTGGGCGAAGTTCACCGACGGCATTGAAGAAGTCATAGCCACGGTCCTTCAGCATCTCGCCGGTCGGTTGCATCGGGAGCCACATGCCTTTATGCATCTCGGGCCCCATCTGTTCCGGAAAGCGAAATGCATCGGGCATCACGCCCACCACGGTGTGGGCCGTCCCGCCAATCTTCAGAACCTGCCCCACAATCTTCGGATCGGCGTGGAAGCTCTCTCGCCAGAGACCTTCCGACAGCAGCACTACCTGCGGCCCGCCGGCCTGACCTTCCGCCTCCGTAAACGTGCGGCCCAGCAGCGGCTGTGCCCCCAGCATCGAAAACAAGTTGGTCGTCACGCGAGGAGCCACCACGCTCTGCGATTCGTCGTGTTTCTGAATCACGCTGATATCTTCCGAGTAGCCCGCCACATCGCTCAGCAGTTTCGATTGGGTGCGGATATCGCGATAATTCATCCACGATGTCGATCCGATCCCGGTTCCGTTTGGCGACCCGATAGAGACCAGGCGGTCGGCATGCGCATAGGGCAGCGGCCGCAACAGCACACTCTCAATCACGGTAAAAATCGCCGTGTTTGCGCCCACGCCGAGCGCAAGGGTCAGAACGGCCAACAGTGCCAGTCCGGGCGTCTTGCCCATTTGGCGCAGCGAATAACCTAAGTCGTTGAGAAGCGTTTGCAAGGAGAGCCTCCAGGCACACAACTGCGTAAAGATATTACTGCATTTTCTACGCCATATCGTTCACGCAATCAAGCTCATTATTCTCAAAGATTTCCCGATCTTCAGGGGGGCGGCCAAAACTGATGCATCCGTTCGAAATCGAAGCAAGGTGTGCGCGAAT
>JBEKPF010000015.1:0-84287 GCA_049521035.1 Occallatibacter sp.
CATGCAGCGGGCTCATTCTTGAAGGCTCCAATCGTCTCTTTCGAGCAAGCTCGGATTCTCGACCGCCGATTCGCCTGCATGAGCAGTTCCTTCCACAACTTCCTAATCTCGGGATCGAGCGATGCCAACATCTCCGATAGAAGTTGCCCGTCAGGGCATTCAGATAGGTGGACGAATAACCCCGAATGGAGCCAGTACTTTTCGACAGTCTTAACAATGCTCACGCGCTGGGCATGGTCCTGACCATTCAGAAAAAACGCCGTCGGATGCAGTGTGAACTGAACGATCATGTCAGGGGTCCTAGAAGAACATTTCTTGAAACGTCTCTTCGAAGCAACCCTGCGGCCACTCGTCGATGAACTTTCCCTTTGGATCTATCCTCAAACGAAGTATCTCTGAGCCGAAATCCTTGACTGGGTTGACGTACAGCACGCTTACTTTGGAAGGATCGACGCTCCCCTCCCGGATCCGCTTAAGGACCCTCAGTATGATGGATTCACTATGGGTTTCAACTAGCCATTGATTGGGTTCTGGCACGGCCGTTCGCTTGTGACTATCTTCGAGGAGCCCTGATGACGATAAAAAGAAATCGCCAAGTGCTCCTTGAAGTCTAGGATGTAGGTGTATCTCTGGTTGTTCAACACACAATACTTGCGATGTTGAGACTATGCCCTGGACCAATACGGGAAGTAACTGGCCAATTCCAAACCCTACATCGGACGTTGTAACCTTCGTGTGATTGCGCTGATCTTGGAGATTCAGCACAATCATCTCACCAACGACTTCATCTCCAATCGAGCCTAGGGATACGGTGTAAGGTATTTCGAACTTTTCAAGCCACTTATTAAGGAGGTTAGTCGTCTCTTTTGACCTGTAGTACAACATCTGTGGGGTGTTTTCCCCGTGCTTGCCGACGTGCTCTGAATGCGCGTTCCCAAGGAAATAGTGTCTTTCCGGAGCACTCCTCAATGGGCCAAGGTATTCAATAGACTGAAGGATTGCACGAAGATCTCTTTGAAAAAGGTCGATTCCTGGCGATCCAATAATCATCAAATCATGCCGTGAAATCGTCTTTGCTTCTGAAGGAACAGGCGACTTCGGGCAGAGCAAATAAGGGAGCGTCGATCTGCCAAGCAGGTTACAGCTACGTAGCGAATCTACCAAGTCGGATAGGCTAATTCTCTTAACCTTTGCCGTCGTCCCGCCGCCGGGATTGAGGCGCGCCCGAAGCATTTCGAACTCAGACCGCATTTCGGTGTTACTGAGTAGGAACTTACCATAACTCAAGAGTGATTCATCATCGGCCCAATCGAAGACGGCCACGTCCGGATCTCGAAACACCGGGCCCATCAGAAGTTCAGTGACTTCCTGAGAGAGTTCGCTGACGCGAAGGTCTATATGGAATCGATTTTTGAGACCCTCCGCTTCGGCCAGATCGTAGCTTAGTCTGGACAAGACCGCTCTCTCTGACTTTTCCTTTTCAGCTCTCTCTTTCTCGGGGCGGGCACTGAAATACATCTGAACTGTGCGACGATCGCCCTTGAATGTAGCTGAATGCCGATCAAAGTAGGTTCTGGAATTCCGGGTCCGGGCTCCATCAAAAGGCTCGAAGGAGAGGCCAATATTGAGTTCCCGATTGAGCAAGTGACGGTGAATCATCGATTTGAAGCTTCCAAGGTCGACAAAATCTCCCCGTGGCATCAAGGGAAACTCTGGAGTAAATCCATCGGCAAAGGACTGCTTCAGCAAGAGGAGAGCTTGGATTATCGAACTCTTTCCACCTGAATTCGGCCCATAGATCAAAGTTAGAGGTGCAAGCTCTGCTGTCTGAAAAGATCCAAACGGCTTAAAATTGTTGACTGCGAGAGATCTAAGCATGGCTTCACCGCTAATTTGACGACTAAACAATTGAGTCGCTGTACGAAGGGCAAGACTAACATACCGAGGGCCGCCCCAGGTGCGACTCGGGACGCTTGCGGACTAGGGATAAGCGTGCGAGTCAGTACCCGCAAGTCGGCTTTTGTCCGGTTACCCGAGCCTCGTCTTTGAGACCCGGCAAAGAATGGGCCCAACACCCGTCAACGGCTCCTCAATTCTCCCGCCAGGGACACCAAATTCCGGCCAAGAAATGCGGGCGACCCACCTCCGGGCCAGAGCCAATCCAAAGTGCGTCCCCATAGTCAGCCTCGACGCGAAAAACTCACGCATCTGAAGCCTCATATGCCCGTTTTTCGCAACCTTCTAAGCGGTTTCCAAAAACACCGTTCAATTCTCTACAACCCTTTCGCTTAATTCGGCACCATTCCAGGTACCGAAACGCAAATACGGCAGGCCCACAAGGTTAAGCCTTCAAAAAAGTACAACCGTCCAGGCGAACCTTTGGAGTTTTTTCGCACCTTCTAAGCGAACATCCGGCGCTCGCGCAGCACCATTCGAGCGGCCATTTCACGCCTTCTCATGTGCCGCTTTGACCGGCCGAAATAACCAGAGATTGAGCAGCGTGAACAGCAGTCCGCCGACAGTGAACTTGAGCCACACGGGAGCTTGCGAAGGCGAGAAGAATCCTTCAAGACATCCGGCGATGACTAACATGGGAATTATCCCGGAGACTAACTGCGTAGCTTCAATTCCGCCGCGGGCTACTGACTCTTTCCATCGCAATGCGCCAGGAAAAAGCATTGCGTGGCCGAGACGAAAGCCTGCTGCGCCGGCGATAAGAATCGATGGCAATTCAAGCGAGCCATGCGGTGCAACAAAGCTCCAAAGAGCAATGGACATGCCGTATTGGTGGCATGCCGCAGCAATAACTCCCAGCATCATGCCGTTGTTGAAGAGGAACCAAAATGTTCCCACGCCGAAGACGATTCCACCAGCGAAGGTGACGAAGCTGACGGACAGATTGTTGGTCATGATTTTGCTGGTGGCCATGGGTTCGACGCCAACGATGGAATGAGTCCACATCTGGTGGCGCTCCATCGTCGCGATCATGTCGGGCCCGACAAAGTGACGCATGAATTCCGGACGCGCGCTGGTGAGCGCGGCTCCGAGTGCGCCCCAGGCTACAGAGACCAGCACGGAAGCCAGCACATAGCCAATCTGCTTTTGAAAGATGGCCGGATACTGGTCACGCAGGAAACGGAAGAGGGTGAGTAAACTCGTCTTACGGCCGGAATAAATGATATGGTGAGCGCGAGCCAGCAACTGATTTACATACGCCGTGTAGTTGCGGGCGGTGGAGTCCTGCCGGAGTACTGAAAGGTCTGCGGCGACCTGACGATAGAGCAAGGCCATCTCCTGCAGTTCCGCGCGGGAGAGCTGTCCGAGACCGCTCGCGTCGGATTGGGCCAGCAGAGAGGACAGCCGGTCCCAGTAGGGCCGCCGCTTGAGAATCCACTGGTTGGAGAGGATTTGTGTCATGGACCTAAGTTCAGACCAGCTTAGCATCGAAACGCCTGAGCTTGTGGCGATCGAGATGCCGCTTGCCGGTATTGGCAGCCGCTTTATCGCTGTACTGGTGGATTATTTGATTTGGGGCGCCGCGCTGTTGGTGCTCATCCTCATTGGCGTGGTTATTCTGCCGGCTATGCATGCCTTCTCAAGGATCTCAGAGCAGTGGGCAATCGCGATTGTCATCTTCTTCGTTTTTCTATTTCAGTGGGGCTACTTCACGCTGTTTGAGGCGTTCTGGAACGGGCGAACTCCGGGCAAGCGAGTGGCACGAATCCGAGTGATTCAACAATCGGGACGCGCCATCGGGCTATTTGAGTCGATGGCACGCAACCTCGTGCGCTACGTGGATTGGATACCTGGATTTTATGGCGTAGGGATCATCGTCATGTTCGCGACTCGTCAGCACCAGCGGTTGGGCGACCTGGCCGCCGGGACGCTGGTGGTGCGAGACAAGGATACGGAGACGCCGCTTTGGGGCGAGTCGGGCTCGCGCACGTTTACGGCTCAGATTCTCGCCACCAACGCGCCTATCCCTGAGCCGCACACGGCAGTGACCCTGCCGGCAACCGGGATTGCCAAATTGTCAGTCGCCGACTTGGAGGTACTGGAGGGTTTCTTCGCCAGGAGGCTGGACATGAGCATCCCCACTCGACAGGCATTGGCGCATCGGATCGCATTGGCTATCCAGGCGAAGTCGGGGCTGCAAGCTCCGGAGGGAGCCAGCGTGGAGACTTTTCTTGAGGCCGCAGCACGTCAATTGCGCGACATGGTGCATCTGCAATAGCTCACTCATCCCTTCGCGGAAGGAATCCAGAAAAGTGGGGTGAGGTCCACTGCAACCGGCTATTCGGCTTGCACTAAACGAAAAAGTAAATGGATTCACTACTGGCTCTTCTTGAGGGACCTGCTGAAATCACCAAAATGGTAAATAGACAGGTTCCGGTGATTCGCAAATTATGTATACGATTTCAGGTTGCAAATAGGTTGCCTGTATGAGCTTACAGACGCCTCGATAAAAAGTTTTGAGGGGCCGAGTTCCTGCGACTTTGCTCATTAAAAACTTTGACTTGACAACCGTCTGACAGTGGGCATTAAATGACACGCGGCTCACTCAATGGTGTCTTGGGGGCGTTCTACTTAAACGTTTGAGTAGGTAAGGTCAAACGTTTAAGCGGGGAGATCCCAAAAAGCGGAGAAATTGAGATTCTCCTCTACCAAACCATGGAGAAATTGGGTCGAATCTAAGCCCGGGGCAGGGCGCTTGACCGCCCGGGCGGACGAACTGAACCAAGCGGTTGCCGGGATAGATGCGGTAGCTTCCCGGCGAGGGATGAAACGAAGTTGGAACCCCGCGTACCGGCGCTACCGATGCCGGCGGCTCACCGAAGCGGATACGCTCGGGACGCTGTGAAGACGGGTTAAGCGGATCGAGGATCGGGAAGTGAAAGGATATTTTTCCGGAGTACCCTCAATTCGCGTGCTTCAGAAGGTGATCGCAGCCCAGGACACCTCTGACCAATCGATGTATCTGCGCAAAGCTGTTCCGGATCAACGGTAGTTCTTTCAGCTCTCCGTCACGGCGGAAGGGCGAATTAAGAGGCGATAGCCTCAGGTGGCATTGAGTTTGACCGGTGCGTACGTAGACTGCCGGTGGATATTCAGATGCCAGCCGTTGTGCACGGAATCTGGTTCCACCTTCTGCTTCGTTTCTCGCTTCATCGCGAGGGAAAGAAGCACCAACAAGAGACAGCAAGAAAATTGAAAAGGAAGGTCACATGAGACAAACACTGTACAGGATGATCCTGTTGCCGTTGTTCGTTGTCTTGGCGTGCGCGGGAGCATTTGCGCAAGCCAATTCTGACGTCACCGGCATCGTCACAGACCAGACTGGAGCCGTGGTCGCGGGAGCGAAGATTACGCTCACCGATCCAGCTACCGGTACATCGAAGGCCACCATCAGCGACGGCACTGGCTTGTACGACATCCCCGGATTGAACGCCGCCAACTACAACATGAAGGTCACTGCCAAGGGGTTTGAAACCTACGAGCAGAAGGGTGTGGTTGTCGACATTTCCAGAAACTTCCGCGTCGACATCAAGCTCACCATCGGCGCGGAAACGCAGACGGTGACGGTCGAGGCGGATGCCCTGGCAGTACAGGGCGACTCGAACGTCGTCAGCACCCTGATTAATGAGCAGCAGATCACCGAGCTGCCGACTAACGGGCGCAACGTCATTGGTCTTGCAGCATTGGGCCTGGGCGTCAGCGGCAACTTGCCTGACGCAGAAAACCCATTCTCTGTGAACGCGAACTATGCCATCAGCTTCAACGGCCTCAGCCAGGCGCACAACATCTGGATTGTTGACGGCGGCGAAGCATATGACCGCGGTTCCGGCGGCAAGATGTCCGTCATGCCCTCGCAGGATTCGTTGGGCGAGTTCCAGGTTCTGGCCAGCAACTATCCTCCAGATTACGGCATCGCTTCCGGCGGCGCCATCACCATGTCCATCAAGAGCGGCACGCAGAAGTTCCACGGCGAAGCCTGGGAGTTCGATCGCAACGATGCGCTCGATGCCCACAACTATTTCGACCCGGCCGGTTCAAAGAAGCAGGAACTGCGCTACAACGTCTTCGGCGCGAACATTGGCGGTCCGGTCTCCATCCCCCACGTCTACAACTCCAGCAAGAAGAAGACCTTCTTCTTCTTCAACGAAGAGTGGCGCAAGATGGTTAACGGCGTGTCGACTAACCCGGTCAATGTGATGCCGGGAGCCGATGAAGTTACAACCGCTGCGACTTTCACCTACGCAGTCCCCACCGGATACCTTCCTGCAGGGACTCAGATGATGGTTCCCACGGTTGGCGATGCGGCTTTCAACGCGAAGTTGACTGCTGACGGCCTGACGCCGGGCAAGCCCTTTCCCGGAAACGTGATTCCGGGCAACCTGCTTGATGCCAATGCTCTCCTCTTCAACACCACCAAGAATCTTCCTGCAGCGACTGACCTCGGAAAGGACACATACACTCCGAGTGGCGGGCATCTGCCGATTAACGTTCGGGAAGATCTTTTCCGCATCGACCATAACTTCAATGACAAGTGGTCGTTGTTCGGTCACTTCATCCACGACGCCAACGATTCGGTCCAGGCCACTCCTGAGTGGCAGGGTGACAATATCCCGACCGTTGGCTCTAACTTCAGCAACCCGTCGTACAGCTCGGTTATCAAGTTGACCGGAACACTTACGCCTCAGGTTCTGCTGGAAGCTTCTTTCAACTATGACGGCAACAAGATCGCCATCATCCCGGTAGCAGCGGAAGGCGCCAACTTTATCAAGCCTACTGGCTGGGGTACAGGCACTTACTTTGCAGCGTCGAACGATGTGGGCAATCGTCTACCCGACATCAATTGGAAGTCTGACGGTGGCGCGCAATGGGGCCCTGGAAACGATCCCTGGACAAACGGCGCGGAAGACTTTGCCGAAGTATTCGGCTTGTCCGTGACCAAGGGAAAGCATCAAATGAAGTTTGGCGGCGGCTACAACCGCTATACAAAGAACCAGGTCATCGGAAAGGATTCGGAGGGCGATTACACCTTCGATGACAAATCGACGACTGTCCTTACTGGCGACTCGTATCTAGACTTCCTGCTCGGTCTGGCCACCAACTTCAGTCAGGCAAACGCCAACCCCATCAACCACTACGTAAACCAGACGACCTCGGCCTACGCCCAGGACAACTGGCACGTGAGCTCTAGGTTGAGTGTGCAGTACGGCTTCCGTTACGACTTGATGCCGCACGTTTGGGAACGCAATAACCAGGTTTCGAATTTCGAACCTGAGCTGTACCAGACAGGGCTTGCACCAATCTTCAACACAGATGGTTCGTTCTCGTCGACCAGTCCTGGCTTGTCAACCAATTCCATCGGTACGTTCTATCTGAACGGCATCGCACTCGCCGGCCAGAATGGCGTCCCAAGTGGTTTGGCACGGCAAGACTTCAAAACCTGGATGCCTCGCGTGGGATTCTCCTACGATCTGACTGGAAACGGCAAGACCGTGGTGCGCGGCGGCTTCGGCACCTTCTACGAACGCATTCAGGGCAACGATATCTACGACGCAGCAGGCGGCGCGCCATTCATCAGCACACCCTCCGCCAACAACGTAGAATTCACCGGTACCTCCACAAACTGGAAGTCGGGTGGTACAGCTTCCACGCCGACCTTTACGCAGGGTTACAACTCCTTGAACACCTATTACCCGAATCCCGCCGTGGCGCAGTACAGCCTGGGAGTGCAGCATGAGATTTCTCCCGCACTGATCCTGATCACGCAGTATGTCGGCAACCTTGACTGGCACCAGAACACCTGGCTGCCGATCAACGACTTCCCGCTGAGCACCCCGATGGCGACCCGTCAAGCAGCAGCGACTGGCACTCTCGGCACCGTTGCCAGCTTGAATGCAGTGACCTATCCGGGCTTCGGCAACATTCGCCTGCAGGAGAATCCGCTTACCGGCAGCTACAACAGCTTCCAGGTTGGACTTCGCCAGCAGAACAAGCACGGCCTGAGCTTCGAACTGGATTACACCTATGCTCACCAGATCGATGACTCGCAAAGCAGCGTGGACGTCGACAACAACAACCCCTCGTTCAATCCCTGGAACCTGAAGTATGACAAAGGCTCTGGTGCTCTGGATCGCCGCAATGTGTTCAACGGCAACTACGAGTACAAGATTCCACTGTTTGCGCACGCCAGCGGCATGACGCACAGTATCCTCGGCGGATGGGAAGTCTCTGGTACGGTCGTCTCCGAAGCAGGTTTGCCCTGGGCTGGAAACACAGCTCCTGGCGATGGTGGTGCGGATACGGTTGGTCTGGGCGGCGATTATCGCATCCGTCCAAACCTCAGCGGCAAGCCGGTCTACACCAAGGGAAGGACCACCGTCGGCACCGCATCCGGCTATCAATGGGTGAGTGCTGCGAACTTCTCGCAGCCGGTTGCAGCCTGGTTGGGCGGCCCGAACCTGGGCTTCGGCAATGCAGGTAAGGATGCTGTTGTAGGCCCCGGTCGCACCAACTTCACTACGGCGCTTTACAAGTCGTTTGCTTTCGGCGAACGGGCTCACTTCGAGCTCCGCGCAGACAGCTTCAATACCTTCAACCACACCCAATTCAACGCGTTCAACACCAACGTATCCCAACCGAACTTCGGATTCACAACTGGAACACAGGATCCGCGTGAATTCGAAATCGGCGGCAAGTTCGTGTTCTAACAGAAACTCTCAACCGGGGCGCGGCAGGCAATCCCTGCCGCGCCCTTTTTCATTGCTCCCGCGATTGCACGGCTTCAAATAGAATCGACGTAGTGCAAGCGTGAGACGCGAATTGCAAATGCGAATCCGACTGTTGTTGACGATCCCGCTCTTCCTGTGCGCCACTCACTGCCTGGGGCAGACCGCGGTTACAACCGCAAGCCAACGGCAAGCAGCACTCGCACTGGAGCAACAGGACCAGAACGCTGAGGCGGAAGCTGCATGGCGCACCTACCTCAAAACTCATCCTGCAAACGCGGAGCCTTACGCACACATTGGGCTTCTCGAGGCGCGGCAGGAACACTACAAAGAAGCGGTTCCCTTCTATCGCAAGGCGCTCGCATTGAACCCGGCATTTCCCGGGCTGCGGTTGAACCTGGGCCTCGCACTCTTCAAGGGTGGAGAACTGAAGCAGGCCATCACTGAATTCAATGTGCTGCTGAAGACCTCTCCCCCGGGATCGCCGGAGACACAGCGGCTCACTATTCTTGTCGCCATGGCTCATTACGGTCTGAATGAGTACGCGGATGCTGTTCCCTATTTGAAACAGGCCGCTGCATCCGATTCGCAGAATCTGCAACTGCGGCTGGCGCTGGCGCACAGTTGTCTATGGTCGAAGCAGTACCAGTGCGTGCTGGATACTTACCACGAGATCCTCACTTTGAATGCAGAATCAGCCGAAGCCGATATGCTGGCAGGCGAAGCGCAGGACGAATTGAAGGATCATGCCGGTGCGATTGAACAGTTTCGTGCAGCAGTAAAAGCGAATCCCAAAGAGCCCGACGTACACTTCGGCCTGGGCTATCTTTTATGGGGGGAAAAGCATTACACAGAGGCGGTGAGTGAGTTTCAGGCGGAGCTGAGCAACAATCCGAATCACGTTCAGGCGATGATCTACCTGGCGGACACCGAGATGCAAATGAACCATCCAGAAACCGCAGAGCCGCTGTTCGAAAAAGCTATCCGCCTCGATGCGGGGCGAGAGCTGGCGCATCTCGATCTGGGCGTCCTCTACGCGGATGCAGGCCGCAAAGACGACGCGCTGCGGGAAATGAAGGAAGCGGCCAAGGTTGCTCCGGAAGATGTGACCGTCCATTGGCGGCTCGGCAGGCTTTTAAAGACAATGGGGAAACAAGAAGAAGCAAAGGCTGAGTTCGCCAAGGCCAGCAGCATCACCAAGGCCGCTGACGATAAGCTGATCGACCAGATGAGCGGTACTCGCGGACCACCCGCGCAGGAGCAGCAGCCGGTTCCACCTGCAGGCAAATAGACGTTGGCTAGTTTTGCCGAACTCTCAACTGGACGGATTTTTCCTGCTCGAGTAGACCTGCCAATACCATCTCAGGGCAGATATGCCGGTGCTCAAGCGATGTCAGCTCTTCTTCTGTCTCAATGGCGGATGCTATCGTCATGAAGCAGAATAGGCAGCGGGTGTTGTAACTGCCGTTTTCGTTTTGTGTGCGACTATACATCGGGTCTCGAATGCGAAACAGATTGTCCGATGCTAGCGCTCATTGCGCTTACTCGTCGTGTCTCGCATCACGCGGAAATGTGATGCAGATCGCAATTCACGGCAAGCGGGAGCCGCAAAACCATTGCCGCGCAGGACGAATCTCAGAGATTTGTATTCTGATTCGGGTTTCTTCGGAGCTGCCAGCAGGCGCTCATTCCTCCATGCGGAAACAAAGATTGGGAGCAGGGTACGTCCGATGTTCCAAGGTAGTCATACTCCACTTTGGTGCCTTTGAGAGGGACCGTCTGGAATTGGTTGACTGTAACTTTGGAGGTGGGCGAACCACGCACCTTGAATATGGCCGAATCACCTACCCAGGCGACCACAAAGCCTACCAGCAGCGCCACAATCACACGAATCAGCCAACGTTTCAGGTTGTTCAAGGCTCAGCTCTCTTTCAGGAAATGATCTTCTTCTTTCAGAGCCACGCCGGTAAGCTGCCGGCGGCGTGCCTCTGCGAGGTAGAAGCCCAGTTGAGCGGCGGCCTGCGCGTAACTCAGACCCTCCGCGCGAATGTTGGAGATGCAATTACGCTCGGCGTCTGTGCGGCCCGGTCGTGGGGCCCAGGTAATGTAGGCGCCCAGCGAGTCAGGCGAACTGAGGCCCGGACGCTCACCAATGAGCACCACGGAGATTTGCGCCGCCAACGCCAAGCCGATCTCGTCACCGATAGCAACTCGGCCCTGCTCCACCACGCAGACTGGCGCAATCTTCCAACCTTCTAGCCTGGGCAGCAATTCCTTCAGAAGCGGTAAAGCGTGGCGCTCGATAGCCAGTGCGGAAAGCCCGTCGGCCACAACCAGAGCTAGATCGCAAGAAGCCCCATCGACCCCAGCAGCATTCGCGAGTAAGCTCCGGGTTGGCTCATCCAATTTGCGGCCGAGATCCGGACGTTGAAGATAGGTTGGGCGGTCCCCTGCCGCTGAATGGAGGAGCAGAATCGGACATTGGCACAGCTCGGCGAGATCCGCAACCAATGCGGCTGATTCAAAGCGCGCGTGAACGGCGTCGCGTGCCTGGGCGTGCGCCCTCTGAAAATCCAGCAGGTCGCGAGTCTGCAGACTCACCCCGGTGCGGCCCAGAGCGACGCGAGCTGGCGTGAGCGCTCGCAGGCGAGCAGCGAGTGCGATGGGGTGCGAGATCTCGCTCATACGGTCAGCAGTCTCTCAGGGCGATCCGCCTCAAGCGAGAGCCGGTGGAAGCCATCGCCCGCCAGCCACGCCTCAAATTCCGGAGCGGGCCTCAGGCCAAGCACGCGGCGCAGGTAGAGCGCGTCGTGAAAGCTGGTGCTCTGGTAGTTGAGCATCACGTCGTCCGCACCTGGCACGCCCATGATGTAATTCACGCCAGCTGCGCCAAGCAGAGTCATCAGCGTATCCATATCATCCTGGTCAGCCTCGGCGTGGTTGGTGTAGCAAACGTCAACGCCCATAGGCAGCCCCAGCAGTTTTCCGCAGAAGTGGTCTTCAAGGCCGGCGCGAGCGATCTGCTTGCCGTCATAAAGATACTCAGGTCCAATGAAGCCAACCACCGTATTCACGAGCATGGGCTGGAAGTGACGGGCGACGGCGTAGGCGCGGGCTTCGAGTGTTTGCTGATCGACACCGTGATGGGCGTTGGCGGACAGCGCTGATCCTTGGCCGGTTTCAAAGTACATTACGTTGCGGCCAACACTTCCATCGGCACAGAGTGCGCCACGATTGAGCAACTGTCCAGCTTGGTTCGCTTCGGCCAGCAATGCGAGGTTGACCCCGAAGCTGCGGTTGGCGGCTTCCGTTCCGGCGACGGATTGGAAGAGAAGATCGACGGGAGCGCCTTGCTCGAGCGCGGCAAGCTGCGTGGTGATGTGGGCGAGGACGCAGCTCTGCATGGGGACTTCGAATCGCCGGCGCAGGGTGTCGATCATTTGCAGAAGGCGCGTGGTGACGGCGATGTTGTCTCCGGCGGGATTGATGCCGATGACGGCATCGCCGGAGCCGAGCAGAAGGCCGTCGAGAATGGACGCGGCGATGCCTGCGGGCGAGTCGGTGGGGTGGTTGGGCTGGAGACGCGCGCTGAGACGGCCGGGGAGGCCAACGGTTGTGCGGAAGCGGGTGACGACGCGGATTTTGGCGGCGGCGGCAATGAGGTCCTGCACGCGCATGAGCTTGCTGACGGCGGCGGCCATTTCAGGTGTGAGGCCGGGGGCGAGGGTTGCGAGACGGTCTGCTGTGGCTTCATCGGAGAGGAGCCAGTCGCGCAGTTCGCCTACGGTGAAGGAGCTGACTGGGGCGAAGGCTGCGGCGTTGTGCGTGTTGACGATGAGGCGGGTTACTTCGTCGGATTCGTAGGGGACGACCTGCTCTTCAAGAAAGTGAGAGAGCGGGAGATCGGCGAGAGCGAATTGGGCGGCGACGCGCTGCTCGGCGGATTCCGCGGCGATGCCGGCCAGGACGTCGCCGCTGCGTAACGGAGTTGCCTTGGCGAGCAGATCGCGCAGATCGGCGAAGGTGTATTGGGTGCTACCGATGGTGTGGGTGAAGGTCATGCGATGGCATCTTCAGGATAGACGGAAAACTCAGATGGGGACGACAAAGAGAGTTGGCGACAACGTGACCGGCCGGGTGGTGATCCAGCTTCGGGGTGCCGGCTATCCTCCCGCAGCTCGCAAGACTGTACAAATCGGAGTTAGAAACGTGCATTGGGCTGTTAGCCAACAGTTGAAGTCACGGTCTTGATATTTAGATGGACGGAAGTGCCCACGGCTAAAATGGTGGGTAGATGGTTAAGAACGTTGCTCTGGTTCTCGGTGGTGGTGGGTCAGCCGGACATGCATGGACGATCGGTGTCATCGCCGGACTGGCCGAAGCTGGCATCGACATGAACGAGGCGGCCGATCTGGTGATCGGCACCTCATCCGGGGCCACTGCGGCAGCGCAGGTGCGCAGCGGCATACCCCCAGCCGAACTGTTGGCCTCGGTGCTGTCTCCGCCGGTTCCACCGGTCGGGCAGAACCGGCCGCCTCCACCGGGCCAGCCGATGGCTGCAGTCTACGAGCGGATGAGGGCCATCGGTGCAGCAGCTACCTCGACTGTCGATCTATGCCGTGCTATGGGCGCGTTTGGGTTGGAGAGCGACGCCACACTCGGACCCACGACGGCCGAACAGCGGCGCGCGATGGTCGCCGCCAGGTTGCCTCACAAGCAATGGCCGGAGAGGCCGATGATCGTGGCAGCAGTCAATGCGCATACGGGCGAGCTGGTTGCGTTCGACCGCGATTCCGGCGTTGACCTCGTGGACGCAGTGACCGCAGGCACCGCGCTGCCTGGTACGGTCCCCACACATAACATCAACGGCACGCGCTATATCAATGGTGGCGTGCGCTCCGCCGAAAACGCCGACCTTGCCTCGGGCTATGCGAACGTCGTGGTGCTCTCGCCGTTTGGCGGACGGACCGGGCTACTACCGGCAGGCCAGTTCGAAGGTCTGCGCAGATTCCCGGGCGCGGATCTGGAAAGCCAGGTCGAGACCCTGCGCAAGCAGGGCAGCCGCGTCGTTGTGATCGTACCGGACCCCGATTCCCGAGCCGCAATGGGCACGAACCAGATGGATCCGGCGACCCGCGTCCCCGCCGCCCGTGCCGGTTTCGCCCAAGGCGAGCAGAAAGTGGACTGCGTGACTTTCCTTTGACGATGCCGCCGCACATCGCCAAAGCGTTATCTGCGAAGAGTCCTATTGGTTCGGTCCGCTGACGCGATGTCGTCATTCCTGCTGCTGTGTGAACGTGCCGGAACGGCCTATCCCATCAATGATTTTATCTCTCAGGCAGGTGCAGTTCTTGGGCCAAATCGGGAATGATTCGCCATCAAATCACGCATGATCGCCGAGGCGCGAATCCACCGTTTGTGAGCCACGTTCTGGTTTTTCGGTTGAGTCACCGCCAAACCGAAGCCCCAAGACTTTCATCCGACGAGCCTGCAATCCGGTCGCAATCGAGGGTTGTTAGAATTGGCGATGCTTTGGGTTGGCGGGAGGAATCGGAATGAAACGGATCATTGGGTCGCGGCTGAATCTAGTTGCGGTGTGGGTTGCTGGGATTGCGACGGCGTTTGTGGCGCTCTCCGTGACGATGGTGTGGGCTCAGAGTGATCCGCTGGTGGTGAAGACTGGCGGCGGGCAGGTGCGGGGAGTGGCGCGGAATGGTGGAGGCGCGAAGTTTCTGGGGATTCCGTTTGCTCAGCCACCGGTGGGCGAGTTGCGGTGGCGTGATCCGGTGCCGCCCGTGGCGTGGAGCGGGGTGCGCGATGCGACTTCGTATAGCAAGCCTTGCGCGCAGCCGGACTTGGGCGGCTGGAACCGGCACGATGCGGAGACGGGCGTGGAAGACTGCCTGTATCTGAATGTGGTTGTGCCCGAGTGGCCTGTGAAGAAGCCGTTGCCAGTAATGTTCTGGATTCATGGGGGCGCGAACGAGGGCGGAACGGCCATGAGCCCTCTTTACACGGATGGAACATTAACGAACCACGGCGTAATTCTGGTGACGGTGAACTACCGGTTGGGTGTATTCGGGTTTCTGGCGCATCCGGAGCTCACGAACGAGTCGGCGCATCATGGGTCAGGGAACTATGGGCTGATGGACCAGATTCTGGCGCTTAAGTGGGTGATCGCAAACATTGCACAGTTTGGGGGAGACGCAAAAAACATCACAGTCTTTGGGCAATCGGCCGGAGCGGTTGATACGGGTATGCTGATGGTTTCTTCGGCGAAAGGGCTCTTCGAGAAAGCGATTCAGGAGAGTGGCGCGGCGTTCACCCAGACGGCGACGACTCTGGCAGAGGCTGAGGACCAAGGGAACAAGTTCGCGGTTGCGATGGGTGCACCGGAGGGAACGGGACAGATTGCGTATCTAAGGGGGATCGCGGCGGGAGAGTTGATCAAAAAGTGGGCAGCGCATGAGCTACGACCGCGGTTTGGGCCCGACGTGGATGGATGGGTGCTGACGCGCAATCCAGCTGTGGTGTTTTCAGCGGGCGAGGAGTCGCCAATTCCGCTGCTGTTTGGAACGACCACGCGCGAGTTTGGTTCTGCGGAGTCATCGGATGAATTGCGCGCGACCGTGATGAAGGTGAGCGGAGCGGTAGCTCCGCAGGTTCTCAAGGCCTATGGGCTGGCCGATGGCGGTACGGGGACCAGCGATCCAGTGTATGGAACGGCGGCGGACCAGTTCGCGGCGGACTCGATGTTCCGATACCCGGCGACGACTGAGGGGCGGTGGCACGAGTCGGCGCATCACGCGACCTACCAGTATGAGTTCAACCATGCGGTTCCCGGGCAGCCGGCAGCGATTCATTCGACGGAACTGGGGTTCGTTTTTGGCTTCTACCCGAAGGTGGGAAACCTTGCCGGCCCCTATTCAGATACGGATTCGAAGATCTCAGATATGGTGGAGAGCTACTTTACCAATTTTGCGAAGACGGGGAATCCAAATGGCGCGGGGCTGCCGAACTGGCCGGAATTTGGATCAACCGCAACGTATGTGCAGATTACTCAGGATGGACAAATTGTGGCAGCAAGCGATTTACGCGGATTAGTTTGCAAGGTCTACCGGGACGTGATTGAGACGAAGATAAAGCCGGGGAAATGAGCCGGAAGGACGGGATTAACATCCACCGGATGCTGCTGTGAGCTGGTTCATTCGGCTTCGTTGAGAGCAAAATCCGGCTCGAATACCGCAAAACAATTTCGACCGCTCGCCTTGGCCTGGTATAGGGCCGCATCCGCATTCCTCAAAAGTTCATCCCCGTCGAGATCTCCGGCGACCGATGTACAAATCCCGACACTTACAGAAACCGACGCCTCACGTCCGTCAATTGGAATGGGAACCGCCAAAGCCTCCACGATTTTTGCCGCTACAACCGCGGCTGCGTGCGAATCGGCCTGATCGGGAAGGAGCACGACGAATTCGTCTCCTCCTAGCCTGGCAACTGTATCTTCCTTGCGCACGCTCCGCAAGAGACGATCTGCGGAAATCTGCAATACTTCGTCACCGGCCTGGTGACCATGCGTATCGTTGATTTCCTTGAACCTGTCGAGATCGACCATGAGGACTGCCAGCCCCGTTCGACGCCGTTTTGCGCTCTCCAAGGCGACATTTAGCCGGTCCCGTAACAGCAGGCGCGTCGCTAGTCCGGTCAAGGCATCGTGCAGGGCCATATGACGGAATTGTCCTTCACTTTCTCGCAGAAGATTTGCCTGCTGCTCGATGCGCCTTCTGAGCACCACTACCCAGGCAAGCACACCCAGTGTAGCGGTGAGCGCCAAAGCCAATAGCACAAGCACATGAGCCGGTGTCCACCATGGGGGCTGTTGTAGCACGATCACGTCTGCAGGTGAACGCATGAGAACCCTAAAGGACTCTGCTACAGCTACTGATTGTCCTGTACCGGTACTCCGAAGCTGGACGGAGCAGATTCCCTTGATTTGGAGTTTGCTTCCGATTTTCCATGTGTCGGGTTCAGTTCCCGCCAGGCTCTTCGGCAGAATGGCAGTAAAAATATTCTTCCCGGACGCTAACAGGAGTGTGTTGTCAGAAGAGGCCAGATTATATCCAATCAACTGTCCGTCAATCTGGATCAGTTCGGAATCGTGATTACCCATTAGAGCTTGCTCCGCGGAGACGGGCTCGGCTATAGCCTGCTCAACAGCGTGAGCGCTTTTGGATACAGCGTCTCTGAGGACGACTGTGTCACGGTCGATTCCTACAAATCCCGCAACGTCCACAATATCGCCTACGTTGAAATGCGTCTTCTGAACCATCTGCGCACATATTCCGCGAGTCGCGTCTTGAAGACACATTGATGAGTCGGGCCATTGAAGAGTTACCTTTCCGCGCAGGTGCACACGACGAAACGAAGCACTAACGTTATTCCATCGCAACAGATTGTCGATAGGGATGACGGGCTGCTCAAGTGGATCGTCTGGCGCGGGCTCCAGAACTTCCACGGCGGACATGCCTGGGACAGAAAGGTGGACGTCGATTATCTGGTAGTTGCGATTGAACGTTGAGCCCACATTGGCATGAATGCGAACCTTGGCGTCGACCAAGCCGGCGTAGTTCACGCCCTCCTCCTTCTGTATTTTTGCGTTGACGGTCCCATCCATCATTGCCAGTCGAAGTATGACGCTATGACCGGAATCCACCACAGAATGAACCACGCCTTCAACTTCCACCCATTGGCTGTCTTCTGCGCCGGTGACCAAGCGAGAGAAGCTCACTTTGGGAGGGTTTGCCGGGAGATGAGACTGCCCGATTATTTGCAATTTGGGCTCGACGATGATCGGAGAGAATTTCCCGGGAGCGGTCACACCCCGCACGTCTACCACGGTCCCCACAGAGAGTTGGCTGACGAGGCCGAAACGAGGTTTCAAAAAAATGCTTCCGGTTGAGTCGTGAACAAAGATTGCACTGAACCCGGAGCCTGATTCGGGATCGAAATAGGTCACCACGGCGCGCAGATGAACGGGATAGGCGCGCGCCGCTTGCTCGGAAGTGAGGCTGTGTGCCGCATGCGCCGTGGTGAGTGTGGGCAAATTGTTTGTCTGCCGCATTGGGGGCTTTTCGTCTGCGGTGTGACTTGCAAACGAAGGACAGGGGAAGGCAAGCACCACCAGCAACGCGGCTAAGACCATAGATCTGAGGCGAATCCGGGTGGCAAGAGGGCGGGTCTCGGCAAGCCTCTCACTGAGAAGCAGAGTCGCGTACATTCGCCGGTCACGCCGCTGGCGACACTGTTCGACCGGAACTAAGGCTAGAAATCCCAAAACCGATGTGCCATCCTTCCATGGCGAGTCGCACCTCGAAACTAAAGGCAAGGTGTTCTATCGGCAGAGAGGGCGGCCGATATCACCACCGCCCCCAACATCGGCCCCTATTGGTAACAGATTGCGTTTCAGGGAGTGTTAGTTCGTGGCGTTCCCGGTGGGGCGGGTCTGCACGATTTCGGACTGTTCGCGGCGAGGACCGGGATATGCTGAAGGCGAGGACACTCCCGATGATCCGCTGGTCTCTGATTTTAGAGTTTTTGCTGGTTTTTGTGGGGTTGCCGCTGGGTTACCGGTTTTCGCCAGCACGGGTGCCGGCATTACCACTACTATGGACGATTGCGGCGTATGCGCTGTGGCAGTTACTGCGCGACCCGCGCTTTGATCGCGGCAGACTATGGAGCGCGGGCCGGCTTCCCGGCCGGCTGGGTTGGATGCTGGCGATCTTTGTGGCTGTTGCGCTGGCAATTTGGATCGGGGTGCGTCAGTTTGCACCCAATTTGGAATGGAGCCTGATACGGCCCCATCCAATCTTCTGGGCAGTGGTGATGGTGGCGTACCCGGTGGTTTCGGTTTACCCGCAAGGGCTGTTGTACAGGGCCTTCTTTTTCGAGCGGTACGCCGAGTTGTTTCCCAACAAGTGGGCGATGATCGTCGCCAGTGCCGCCGCGTTTTCCTTCCTGCACATCATCTTTCGCAACTGGCTAGCTGTGGACCTCACCTTTGCCGGTGGATTGCTGTTTGCCGCGCGCTATACGGAGACCAAATCGCTGGCGGCGTCGAGCTTTGAGCATGCGCTGTACGGCTGCTGGCTGTTTACGGTTGGACTGGGACAATACTTCTATCACGGGACAATTGAGGCGGTGGGATCGGCGCTGCGCTGGTAGGATTACTGCCCTCCGGAGTCCCGGAAGCCGGGTGCCTATTCATCACGATGGAGATGTGATGAATGGAGCACAGTTTTCGTTTGTTCTTCGATCTCAAAATCAAGATCCAGGTGTACCTGAGTGAATTCTAGTGGAGAAATAGTACGATACGTACTATGATACGTATCGTACTATGAATTCAGCTTCCACTCTCGAATATGCTCTATTTGGCCTGCTACGCCAGAAGGCGCAGGCTGGCTATGACCTGCGCAAGACTTTTACCGAAACAGCAATGCGCCACTACAGCGACAGCCCTGGGTCGATCTACCCGGCTCTACGGCGGCTACAGTCGCGGGGGTGGATTGAAGCCGAGCCGAAGGACCGTCGCGGGCGCGAGGTGTTTCATCCCACCCCCGCAGGAACTGCAGCATTCGTGGAGTGGCTTTCGCAGGATCTGACCTACAACGATATGGCGTGGCGCCTGCAGGAGCTGATGCTGCGCTTCGCTTTTATGGATGGCAACGTGCCGCGCTCGATGGCCATCCGTTTTCTGGACCAATTCGAGCATGAATTGAGCGTGTACGTGGGGGAGTTGCGCGCCCAGTTCAATCAGATGGGTGCCAAGCTCCCCGTTCACACCGGCCTTCTGGCTTTTCAATCGGGGATTGAGGGGATGGAGGCTCAACTGAGCTGGGCGCAGAAGGCACGGCGTCAGCTTGAGGAGGATGTACGGTGAAAGACCTTCTTAAACTCCTGGGATGCTGGGCGGCCTTTGCGGCTTCCCTCGTGTGCAGCGGAATCCTCATTGGAGCGCTTCACCTGCACACGAATCACCCGACAAACATGGATACCGGTCCCATGCATATCTTCACGGTATTTGCGGCTGGCGGGCTTCTGGTGCTGGGACTGTGGCCGCTTGCGCGCGGGTTAGCGGGCCCAAGTGCGGCTCGAGTGACCGTGGTGGGCGTCTTTTTGCTTCTGGCGTTGGGTGTCAACACCATCCTCGACGGGTTGATTTATACCACCATGTTCGATGGCGCCGTCTTTGGCAGCATGCTGATGTACGGGTCACAAGCGCTGTTGGTTGGTTGCGCACTCGGCCTGTGCTTTGGGAAGGGAGGGCGGCCGGACGGATTCCCCACGCGTAACTGGATTGCCTGGACGGGCCGCGGGTTGATCGCGTGGCTCGCCTGGCCGGTCATCTACCTCTTCTTCGGAATGTGCATAGCGCCGATCGCAGTTCCTTACTACCAGAACGGCTCAATTCTCTGGCTGCATATTCCACCGATGGGCACTATCGTCTCGATACAGCTGGTTCGCAGCGTGATCTTTCTGGGCGCTTCGTTGCCCTTGATTGCCCTGTGGAGGGGCTCAAGGCTGAGGCTTTGGCTTGCACTGGGATTAGCGCACGCGGTTAGCGTGGGGATCTACGGATTGGCTGCGGCGACGTTTTTGCCGGGGGTGCTACGCATCACGCATAGCGTGGAGATCACCTGCGGTTCTTTCGTGTATGCAGGGTTGCTGGTGTTGCTGTTCAGTGCGCCGGCTGCGGCAAAGGCCGCCGCTGCTGTGGCGCATCATGATGCGGCACAGCACGCGTCCTAGGAAAACGGGTTCAGGAAGGACTCCCTCTGGAAGGGAGAGAAAGTTGAGTGAGACCATGAAGATGCTTGCGGCTTGGCTTATTGTATGCGGCGGCGCGGCAATGCTTGCCGGCCAGAATCCTCCAACCCCGTCACACAATCCATTGCAGCGCCAATACCATGAGGGCGATGCAGTGATCTATCGCATGAATGGGGTAAATGAGTCGTGGCATTATTCGGTTGAAGGGAAGGGCATCGTAAAGAAGGACGCGGCTGGGACATACTTCGAGGAATATCAGTGGTCGAAGATGGAGTCGGACGGCAAAGCGCTGCAGCTTAGTTCGGAGACCGCGGCGTATCGGCAACGGCTCTCGCTCGATCCGAATCAAAACCCGTCCGCGCCCGACTTGAACAAAATCGATCCAAAACTGATCGGGCCCGTTACGGACTTCATGACGTTTTATGCGGACTTATGGCTGGCGAATAAGCTTGGACAGTTGCACAAGGCAGGCGATCATTTTTACTTCAGAAACCCGATGCCGCCCTCGTCGTGGGCTGATGGTACGCATGTGTTGATTGGAGAGAGTGCGATCGATTTCGACTTGACACTGAAGTCCGTAGATGCGGCAACTAGGACGGCGCTGCTGGTAGTGCGGCATGTGCCACCGGAGAAGTCCCAGGTGCAACTGTCTGCCGCATGGATGCAGACGCCAGTTGGTAATACGCCGAATAACTGGGTGGGTGTGCAAAAGGAACAGAATGGCAGCTATACAGCCGCGGTGGGACAGGAGAATTTCACGGTGGATATCAAGGTCGACCTTGCCGATGGGAAGATTCTGAGTGCGACGATGGACAATCCAGTGAAGACGATCGAGCGGACCTGCGAGGACCAGGCTTTGACAAAGTGCGGCGAGGCCAAGCCACATGACATCCTGCGGAAAGTCGATATTACGCTGCAGCAATAGTCGGTGAAATCAGCGAAGATGGTGCTCTCAATATGGAACGGGCGCGGATTGAGCAGCGTCCTTCTTCACGAGGAGACGCGTACCTGACGCCTTAGAAACCCAAGCAATTGGTTCGATGTCGATGTCATCCAGTTGGTGTCGACAGGGTTACGAAGATAGAGGCGGCTCTTAAAATCACAGCAGGCGGGTCCATTCACGATCGAATCGCGGCTCGTAGCTTCGTGCTCTCCCTTCTACCTTGTTCATTAAGCTAGAATCATCCCACTGAGTCTTCAGACTGCGTACTGGCCCTAAGTCGGCATTCGACTTCATTTTGCAGAAGCTAAGCAGAGATTGAGTTTGCCGCAGATTCCGTTCAACTCGTCGTCATCTTCTGGAAGCGAGCAGGCAGGTCGCGTGATGCAGTTTTCTCACAGAGACTGGAATTCGGGTTGGTGGCGTGCCATACGCATTCTGGCTCTTTCACTCTCTGTGGCGACTTTCATTTATGGTGGTCTCGCTTTGTACGCAGGACTCCCGGATGAGGGGATCTGGCTGGCGAACGGAGTACTTCTAGCAATTCTATTGGTCAATCCCCCGCGGGATTGGCCTTGGCTTCTCGCCATCAACTTTCTCCTCAATGTAGCGATTCATATTTTGTATTTCTCAGCGCCAGGGGGAATATTGTCTGGCCTGGGGGTTCCACTCTCTTACTCAATGCTGAACATCCTCGAGGTCGCACTGGCGGCCGCGCTGATTTCTCGTAAGGTAAAGGGACACCCCGACATTGCACAGGCGTCGACACTGGCCTGGATCGCTCTCTACGGCCCGATCGTCGCTTGCGGTGTTTCCTCGCTGCTCGCCAGTCTGTTGGCTCTCTTCCTTGACCCCTCATCCCGGCACGAATTCCAGGGAAAGTGGTATTTCTCAGAGGCACTTGGCATGGCCATCATGACCCCTTTGACCCTCGCCATCCGGGTGGACGACCTCCGCTTCATTGCCGCCAGGAAGAAAGTGCTCGAAACCATTTTCTTGCTGGCGTTCGTTGCAGTAACCGCCGTGATCGTGTTCTGGCAGAGCGACTACCCAATCACATTTCTGCTCTTTCCTTCACTCTTACTGGTGATGTTCCGGCTTGGCACATCGGGCTCCGCGGCTGCGGTTTTTCTCGTGTCAATTACTGCCATTTATTGCACCCTAAACGGGCGAGGGCCCCTTTCGCTGGTCAGGAGCGGAACTCTAGTAGCAAGAGTCGCCCTACTGTATGGCTTTATCTTCGTTTTGGTGGTGATGGTGTATGCAGTGGCGTCGGCGCTGGCAGGTCGGCGCAGGCTCGAAATCGAACTGAGGCAGAGCGAGGGAAACTTTCGCGTTTTGGCAGAGCACTCACAGGACATCATTGTGCTTACAGATCTGAATGGACGAGCTCGGTATTTCTCTCCCTCCGTCCTGGAACTCACGGGCTGGACCCCGGCAGAACTGACCGGCAATTCAGTCAGGGAGCTTGTTCATCCCGAGCACCAGGAAGCCTTCGACAAAATGTTGAAGGATCTGGCAATCAATCGGGTCCAGCAGGTAGCCACTTACCCGTTGAAGCGCAAGAAGGGCAACTATCTGTGGGTTGAATCCAACGCCCGCCTGGTGAGCGATCCGGCTACGGGGCAGGGGCTGGAGCTGGTCAGCGTCCTTCGCGATGTCTCCCAGCGTGTTGCCGACCACCAGCAATTGCTGCACGCGTACCAGGAAGCGGAGGTGCTTGCGACAACCGAACCGTTGACGGGCTTGGCGAATCGACGGGGATTCGACGAAGCGCTGCACAACGAATGGCGCCTCGCTGTGAATTCCGGTTTACGAATTTCCCTGTTGATGGTGGATGTGGACTACTTCAAAGACTTCAACGATCGCTATGGACATCCGGCAGGAGACGATTGTTTGAAAGCGATTGCAAAGACATTGAAGCGCGGTCTATTCAGACCCACCGATCTTGCGGCGCGTTTGGGTGGTGACGAATTTGTGATTCTTCTGCCCAATACATCTGAGGAGGGCGCGCTTGAGATAGCAGCACGTCTCCGGACAGCAGTTGCCGCGCTCGAACTCGAGCCTAAGTCAGGCCGCGTTGTGCGAACTTCGGTGAGCATTGGTTGCGCCTGCCTCTCGCCCAAAGTGAATGACGATCCCCGTCTTCTATTGACAACCGCAGATGAAGCTCTTTACGTAGACAAGCGTGCCCGCGACATTCGCGTTTGAGAAAGAGTTCCGGGGAAGGGCTTGGATACGGTCTTGCGCGGCCGACTCCTATCTTGCGGTCACCGCCCGCGTGTGACACGAGATAGATTTTGACGACAAAGGGCCATCCCGATTCGGCTGGCCCTTTGTGCGATTCGATTTTCAGGGAAGCGCTCTAAAACCGAACTGATGCAGCCCTGGCTGAGACTCCGCTAATTTCAGCAGCACGAGCTTCGCCGAAGGCAGCGGCGCCTAGCAGAGCGGCTTTGCTCTCGAGGATGATGCGGACCGGCATGTTGATCAACAACTGGCTCAAACGGCCCTTGTCGGTGAAAGACTTCATGAATGTGCCGTCCTTGAGCTTCTCCAGGATGCGCGGCGCGATGCCCCCGCCGACATAGAGTCCGCCGACCGACAAGACCTTCAGGGCAAGGTTACCGGCCTCGGCGCCATAGGCGGAGACAAACATGTCCAGGGCTTTCTCGCAGATCTCGCTTTTAGCGGCCAGGGCCATCTCGGTGATCACCGAGTTGGGGTCGTGGGCCGCGGCGATGCGCTCCGCCAACCATGCCGGCTCTTCCATGCCGCGCACTTCACGCAGGAACTCATAGATATTGGTCAGTCCCATGCCGCTGATGACGCGCTCATAGCTGACTCGGCCGTTGTACTTCTGCTTGAGGAAACGCAGCAGGTCGATCTCGTCTTCGTTGCGCGGGCCGTAATCCGTATGGCCGCCTTCAGAGGGGTAGGGCACGTGGACGTGGCCATTCCATGTAAGCAGGCCTTCGCCCAGCCCAGTTCCGGCAGCGATCAATGCGCGGTTGCCGACCTGCCCGCCATCGCCGTCGCTGAGCGTCAAGATCTGGTCGGAGGTGAGCTCGGCAATGCCGTAGCCATTGGCTTCAAGATCGTTGATGAGAAAGACGTGCTGGATCCCAAGGTCCGCAGCCAGTTCACGGCTGTCCAAGGTCCATGGCAGGTTAGTCAGACGCAGGCGCCCATCGCGCACCGGTCCAGGAACGCCAAAACAGGCAGCGCTTACTTTGTCCGCAGCCAAGAACTCTTTTACGATTATTTCAAGCCCGGAATAGTCCTTTGCAGGATATTGTTTGTCGCGGGTGTAACTGAGTTTGCCATTTGTAAAATCGTACAGCGCCAAGTGAACCTTAGTGCCGCCCACATCTCCCGCCAGAATCATCTTTCCCTCTCCAAAACTCCACAGCCTTCCCCGTTAGTGGCAGGCAGAAGTGCGGCTGCAGCCTTATCCAGAATCAGGGTAAGTATACCGCTGCAAGGCCATATAAGCTGGCTGGGCAGGCGCTCGGGGTCACGAGCTCCTGTTAAAACTTCGTTTAGAATTCCGGCTTTGTCTGACCCGGCAATGAGGAAGAAGACGGAGCTGGCGTGGTTGATCACAGGCCAGGTGAGTGAGATGCGCCAGGTGTCTTTTTGTGGCACCTGGTTGGCGATGACCAAGCGGTTCATCTCGTGCAGGCCAGCGGTATGCGGAAACAGCGACGCGGTGTGGCCATCGTCACCAATACCGAGGGAAATGAGGTCAAAGCGTGGAATTTCAGCGCCCTCCAGGCGGAAGCTCGACCGCAGCTCCGACTCGTAGCGGTCGGCCGCAGCCTGCGGCGCCAGCTCCCCCTCCATGCGATGAATCTGCTCAGGCTTCAGCGGAACGTGATCGAGCATGGCTTCGCGGGTCATGCGGAAATTGCTCTCTGCATGATCAGGAGGGACAGTGCGCTCGTCGACCCAGAAAAGGTCGACTGACTCCCAGGGCATGCGAGAGCGCCACGGCTGCCCAGGGTCGGCAAGCAGCTTGAAAGTAGCTTTGGGAGTAGAACCGCCGCTGATAGCAATGCGGGCCCGGCCATGTGCCTGCACTGCTTCGCCGGCCATCTCGACAAAGTACTGCGCCGCGTGGCGAGCCAAGGCTGCAGGGTCTGGCTCGACATAGTATTTGATGCTGAGCTTCTTGGACATAGGTGGAGGAGCCCCTTGTTTATACGTTACACGCGTAACATGCGGCGACTGATAACTTTTCATGATTACTAGAGCCGAGTGGACAGACCACGATCAAATCGACCGCGTCGAACTAATGCACTAGATGCTTTTTCAGTCCGGACGTTTCACTTACCCAGATAGACCCGGTACTGCTGTTCGAGGATGCCGGCGGCGCGGGCAAGGGCAAGTTTGGATACGTTGTACTGATAGAGACTTTCAACCAGATTGCTCTGCGCGGAGGCGAGTGTAGCCTGTGCGGTAACCAGGGGCAGGTTATCGTCAACGCCTGCGTTCACGCGGTCAGTCTCATCAGAGAGCGCGCGGGTGGCAAGCTCGAGGTTCGACTGGGCCACCTGGACCAGCTTGTGGCTTGCGTCAACGTCAAGCAGCGCAGAGCGCACCTGCTGATCGATGTGGCTTTTCAGGTCGGCCAATTGCATTTGGACGGCAGACCATTGGGCCTGGGCTGCTTCAGTATCGCCACGCAGACTAGCCTCACGGAAGAGCGGAAGCTTCAGTGTTCCCTGGGCAACAAAATTACCGTGGGAGCCGATGCCGGTGACCTCGCTGATGCCATAGTAGCCTTCAAAGCTCAAAGTAGGCAGGCGCTGGCTGCGATAGGCCGCGTGAATGGCCTTGTATTCGACTGCCTGATTTTGAAGATTCTGGTAATCCTGGCGGTTCTTGTATGCGATGGCGCAGACTTCTTCAGGGGTCTGCGTGGCCAGATCGCTGTAGGGCGCCGGATCGGTAAGGGCAATCTTCTGTCCGGGATCGATGCCGATCTCGCGCTTGAGCAGAATCAGGTCCTTCTCCAAGCTGTTTTCTGCATCGATGCGGGCCTGCTCCTGAGCCTGGAGCTGGACACGGGCGCGCAGCTCGTCGAGATTGGCTGCGGTTCCGGCTTCGTGGGCGGCGTGAGCCTGGTTGAGCGAAACCTGATCTTCCGCCTCAAGGGCTTTGGCATTATCCACTTCGCTGGCAGCGGCAATGGCGTGAAGATAGGCAGTTGCCACCTGCTGCACCACCTCGCCACGCGCCGACATTTTGGCAAAGTAGGCGGACTGACGTGCCGCGCCTGCCGCCTTCCAGCCAGCGATGACCGGACCTGAGAAAAGCGTCTGGCTATAGTGGAGCTGACCCTCGGTCAAGGTGTCGCGGGTGATTTCAGAGAGCGCTACTCCCGGCGGAATGAATGAGCCGAATTCTTTGACGGCGTCCATTCCAAATCCGAGCGCGGCCAGATTGTGCTGGTAGACGCCGGTGTCACCGGTGAGGGTGATGGTGGGAAGGAATTGCTGAAGCGCCTGGTTCTTTTCGCCTTGATATGCCTTTTCGCCGCTCACTGCTTCCCGGAGCCCGAGGTTGTTGTCGAAGCCCCGACGAATCGCATCATCGAGCGAGAGCTTGAGAACGTCATCGGTGACGGGACGAGCGGTGACGCTGCCGTAATACGGGTTCGCGGCAGAGGATGGGTTGGCGGCCTGCCCATGCGTTGGCACCGAAGCGGCGACAACCGCCAGCAGCGCAAGAAGCACCGGGCGCCCGGGACACCGGGGGACAGAATGAGGCCTTCGATTCACTGCCATCATTCTCTCAGATGAGGCAGCGGGTGAAAGGGATTCCAGGATGCGGGCTGAAACGCCGGGTTGGCGGCCGGTAAAATGGGAACCAGCCGCTTGTGCCTTTCTGATTTGGGAAAGACCTCCTGGGTTTGGGCGTTTAGATTTGCTGCCGCGCCTAGATTTGCTTCTTTATCCAGCGGCCGCGGCGGAACAGCACTATGCTGGCGCCGGCGATGGCGCATTCGGCGATGACGATGGAAAGGAATGCGCCCTCGGAGCGAAGATGCAGGCCAACCGCCAGACCCCAGGCCAGCGGAATCTCCAGAACCCAGAATCCGAAGAAATTCACGATGGTCGGGGTAAGGGTGTCGCCGGCACCGTTAAAGGCCTGTAACATCACCATGCCGTAGGCGTATCCGACGTTGCCGCAACTCAACGTGCGCAGTGCCATAGCAGCAATGGGAACCACTGCCGGGTCGTCCACAAACAGGCCGACGATGGGCCTGGCGAAGACAAAAAAGAAAACGCCGACGGTTCCCAGAAACAGCATGTTGTAAAGACCTGTGCGCCAAACTGCCTGCGCCGCTCGCTCAGGCTTTCGCGCGCCTAGGTTTTGACCCACGAGCGTGGCTGCGGCATTGCTGAGACCCCAGGCGGGGAGGATGAAAAAGACGACGATGCGGATGGAGACTGTGTAGCCTGCAACCGCTGCGGAACCGAAGAGGGAAATGATGCGCACCAGGCCGATCCAGCTCGCGTTGGCGATGGCGAACTGGAGCATGCCGGTTACGGAGACACGTAGTAGGCGGACCATGACGCGCAGATTCAGGCTCAAGTGGCGCGTCAGAACCCGAATGCGCTCAGTGCCTTTGAGCAGGCGGTAGAACTGGTAGAGCACCCCGATGCTGCGCCCGGTAAAGGTGGCCAGAGCCGCACCGGTTACGCCCATATGAGGAAACGGTCCAAGGCCGAAGATGAGGCAGGGATCGAGTATCAGGTTGATGATGTTCGAGACCCACAGCAAGCGCATCGCGATGGCGGCATCGCCTGCGCCCCGAAAGATGGCGTTGTTGAGGAACAGCATGATGATGGCCCCGCAGCCACCCAGCGCAATGCGCGCGTATCCAGAGCCACTGGCGACAATGGCTGGCGATGCGCCCATGAGCTGAAGCAGTTGCGGAGCGAAGATGCCGGCAGGGATGCCGATACCAAGCGATATCAGTAGACCGAGCACAATGGCCTGCACGCCGGCGATGGCGGCGTCATCGGGATCCTTCTCACCGATGCGCCGGGCCACCATGGCGCCGGTGGACATGGAGACGCCAAGGCCGATGGCGAAGACCAGCGCCAGCATGGACTCGGTGATTCCCACCGTGGCCACGGCATTGGCGCCGAGCCGGCCAACCCAGAAGACGTCGACGACTGCGAAAAGTGATTCGAGCACCATCTCCAGAACCATGGGAATGGCGAGCAGAAGAATGGCGCGGTTGAGGTCGCCGGTGGTGTAGTCCTGGTGGGAGCCACGCAGGGCTTCCCTCACTGAGGACCAAAAGTCTCGCGTGCCGCCGTCAGACGGCTGCGGCGCGATGGATTCAAGAACAGACATGGAGAACTCCACGATGCCATCGACAAAGCGATGTCATCAGCGAGGGGGCACGCTGCGAGCAAAATCAGCTTAAATGCTGGTCAAGATGAGCAGTGCCGGTACCCGGGGTTTGAGCATCCTCGGGATGCCGCGTGAGCAGAACCAGAATACCTGTACCCTATTCGAATTCCTGCAGGGTCGCCGCTTCTTGGAGGCGCGTCGACTTGAGTGCAATGGTTTCGAGGTATAACAATTCTGGTTCCGCTTTTGGGGCGGCGGGAGCTTGAAATCAGCCCGAAGCAATGTTCAGCGGGTAGGTCGTACTGCGACAGTCGTGAACATTTTGTCCTCCGTGGCCGAGGTGCGGCGGATTTTTAGATAGTACCGCATTTTTGAGTGTGGATGCTATGGGGTGGGTGAATTTTTGCTGGATGTGCGTGGGCGTCAGGCCTGAATGGCTTGAAAGCCGAGCTGCTTTGCAGCGTCGAGAAGTTGTGCATCGCCAGAGATGAAGGCTTTGCCTTTGGGACGGCCCGAACACCAGGCCAAGGCCGCGGCGAGCTGGAGTGCGTCGGCCGCCTTCAAGGGAAAGCGATGAATCAGGAGTTCGGCTCGGTTGCGAAGGGCCTGCTCAGGAGAGATCTCGCGCCAATTCGAACGCAATTCGTCCAGACGAAGTTGAGCGCCGACATGTTGCCTGGAAGTGAGTAGGCTCATGCGTAAGAGTCGCGCAAAGGCACCACGAATTTCTACGGGGGCTGCCCACCAAACAATCATGCGGTATCGTTGGCTTAAGGCAACCACGACCGGCGAAGCATGCTGCTTTACGCAAAGCGGAACAAGTGCGCTTGAATCCCAAAATGCGGGCTCCATCTAGCGTTCGCCCTTCGCCCAGTCGATGGCGTCCTTAACTGCCTCATCGGAGACATTCCCGGTTGGAATCGCCCAGAATGCTTCCCAGTCGATTGGGTTGGGGCTCTTGGGCGGCGTCAAAACTCCTGCGGCGATCAGGCGTGCCTCCTCAGCGTCGTAGTTTTTAGGATTATCGAGAGGCAGGATCCGGGCGATGGGGACATTGCGGTCGCAGACGACAACCTCTTCGCCGTTGCGGACGTATTTGAGATAGGCGCTTAGCTGGTTTTTGAGGGTGCCAATGTTGGCGGTGCGCATGGAGGGAGTTTAACACGACTTGGCTAAGTTGGCTAAGTAGATCACTTTTGCTCTTGTCCGACTTGCTAAGGCGGGCGCTGGCTTAATAACTTGGTGGGGATCTGAATTCTGAATTCACTGGTGAACCACCACAAAGCAAAGGTAGATCAAGAGCAACAGTTGCGCTATCCAGTAATCACAAATCTGGTAGGTCCTCTCGCTGAGCAGGCTCTTATCTAACTCATCCTTCAAGGTTCTCCGAAAGGCAAGGCCCATCCATAGTGGAATGGGCAATCCCAGGATCTCAAAGCCTAAATCGATTGGCTTCTTCCAACCAGATGGCCGCGCATGAAATGCAAACCAGACATCGACCAATCGGAAAAGAAGCTCTACCGTTGCGACCAGGTACAAAAGCGTCCATATCGCGCCGGCGTTTTCCGTTCCCTTCAAAGCATCGGCTTCACTCATCGATTCTCTTCTCTGTTTTGATTTCAAGTTGGGCTGAACGCAGCCCTACACCATGGCCCGCACTTTGATGGTGAGGTATTGGTTGAGGACCGACGAAGTTAGTTCTTCGGGATTGAGGTCGAGGGTGAGAGCGCCGTGCTCGTGGAGGCGAGCGAGCAGCAGCTCGCGGCGGCCGGCCATCTCTTGGGCGGCGGCGGCGCGGAACATCTGTTCCAGGTTCTTGGGCCGAGCTTGAGCGATAGACTCAACCTCCGGCTGCGCCATGGCGACAAATAGGAGCACGTGGCGGCGAAGGAGCTGCACCGCGCCGTCTATCACTTCGGGGCGCATGGCTGTTTCAGCCAAGTCGGTGACCCAAAGAATCAACGCTCTTCGTGGCTGGAGGCGGTTGAGAGTGGCCGTGGCCCGGAGGTGGTCGGCCTCGCCGGACTCGGCATGGACTTGTGCGAGGGACTCGATGAACTGACGCATGTGGGCTGCGCCGCGGCCGGGCAACAGGCGCTGTTGCAGTCCCGAGCCATAGGCGAGCAGGCCGACGCGATCGCCGGAGTAGAGCGCCAATTGGGCAAGGGCGACGGCGGTGGTGCAGGCATGGTCGAGCTTGGAGTGCACCCGCGCGCCCGGCTCGGCGACCGGCAGCATCGACTTTCCTGGCGAGTTGGCGGCGACGCGCGAGCGCATCAGCCGCCCGCAGTCGAGCACGATCCAAACCGGTTGGCTGCGCTCGGTCTGATACTGGCGGGTGATAGGGCTGCCGTGCCGTGCGGTGGCAGTCCAGCAGATATCGCGCAGGTCGTCGCCCTCGCGATATTCGCGCAAACTCTCAAAGTCACGCCCAAGCCCGCGCTGCCGCACCTGTCGAAGTTGCAGATCGATCTGGCGGCTACGCGCAAGGAAGATTTGCTGCTCCTCGCCGGTGCGGAGTGCGGGGTAGACGCGCACGGTTTGAGTGAGCGGCGCGCGAGCCCAGCGTTCGGCCAAGCCGAGCGGCGAACGGTAGCGCACGTAGAGCCAGCCTGTCTCCCAGTCGCCACGCTCGCTGGGTTCTACACGATAACGGATGGAGGCGGGCACGCGCGCAAAGGCGGTGATCTGGTGCGTGGCTGGCTCAGTGACGAGGGCGGGGGGCAGGTCGTCGACGAGGCGGCATTCGACAATCATGTTGCCGCGATTTTCCAACGTGAGTTCGATCTCGGTTTCCGAATCGAGAGCCGGAGCGTTGGACCAGGAACGGGCGGCGATCAGTTGTGCGGCTTGCGGGAGTCGGCGGCCATCGAGGAAAGCTGCGGCGAGCACCAGCGCATCCCAGGCAAGCATGGAGTAGGCCAGGCGGCCATCCCAGAAGCCGGGAACCAGCAGCAGGAATCCGGCGATGAGTAGCCAGATAGCGCGCGGCGTGAGGCCGAAGCCCCAGCGGCTTCGAGGCTCGCAGGCTGCGCTGATCGGATCGGGATGGAGGGAGGGAGAGATCACTTTCGCGGCACCGGCACGGCGGCAATCACGTCGGTGAGGACGCGGTCGGCGTCGAAGCCTTCCAACTCGGCTTCGGGCTTGAGCATGATGCGGTGACGCAGGACCGGTTGGACGGCGCGCTTGACGTCGTCGGGAACCAGGTAATCGCGGTCGTCGAAGGCGGCTGTGGCCTGGGCCACGCGCATGAGGCTGATGGCTGCGCGCGGGCTCGCTCCCAACAGCAGCGTGGGCCATTCGCGGGTGCGGCGAGCGAGGGCGAGGATGTAGGTATAAAGCTCGGGCTCGATGCGGATGGAGCGCACTTCGGCTCGGGCGGCGGCGAGCAGGTCCTGAGGGATGGGAGCGATGGTGACGTCTTCCAGCAAACCTGCTCCTGAGCCCGCGTGATGGCGCTCGAGGATCTGCAGTTCTTCCTGCTCGGTGGGGTAGGCGACGCGAATCTTCAATAGAAATCGGTCTAACTGAGCTTCGGGAAGCGGATAAGTTCCTTCGAAATCCACTGGATTCTGGGTGGCGAAAACGGTGAACCATGCGGGCAATGGGCGGCGGATGCCATCAGTGGTCACCTGGCGCTCTTCCATACATTCGAGCAGGGCGGCTTGGGTGCGCGGGGGCATGCGGTTGATCTCGTCGACCAGAAGGAGGTCGGTGAAGACCGGGCCGGCGTGGAAGCTGAAGCCTTCAGTGCCGGCGCGCAGAATGGTGGTGCCAAGTATGTCGGCGGGCATCAGGTCGGGCGTGGCCTGAACACGCTGGAAACCGAGGCCGAGGAGGCGGCCCAGGGATTTGACGATGAGCGTTTTGGCGATGCCGGGAACGCCTTCAAGCAGCGCATGGCCTTGGCACAGAACCGCGATCAGTACCTCTTCGATCACACTGCCCTGGCCTGCGATCACGCGGCCCATTTCTCCGCGGGCGCGGGCGATGAGCTGGCTGGTTGCGCGCAGCCGCTGCTCCGCGGTGTTCGTGTCTTGGTTTAGAACTTCTACTGGATTTGGGTTCGGTTCCTGGCTCATGAAGCCCTTTCCTTAGGCTTGGATTGAATTTACTCAGATTGGAGACTTGTTTCTGGTTCCTGGCGAGGAGCTGGCATGTGGAATGATGCGCCCGGTTTTGCGGCGATAAGGAGTTTCTCCTGGTGGTCGTGGAGTAACTGAATCAGCTTGAGCGCCTCACGCGGCGTGACGGTCTCGCCCCACGCCGCCTCTTCGCATGCTACGAGATCGGCTTCAAGGCCAGGTTCGGCCAGGGGGAAACGGCTACGGATGGTTTGCGCCAGTTCGATTGCAGACATCTTTGATCCGCGCCGTCCGCAGAGCTGCAATGCGCGGCGGCGAAACCGCTCCCAGGCGATGGAGATAGCTGTGGACGCGGCGCCGGCATTGCGATAGAGCGAGCCTAGCGCATCGAGGAATTCGATGGGCGTCGCGCGTGCGGGGGCAGGCAGATCGCGCACTGGCCCACTGCGCCGGCTGAAGCTGAAAACCACGATGAGGGCCATCGCAAACAAGCCGATCCTAAGCAGCGTCAGCGCAGGACCAGATGCGTAACTCCAATTTGAACGAATTTCTCCGTGCAGTGACTCGTCCCAGTAAAAGCGATGGCCCTCGGGGGGGCCGATCGAATTGAGAAGGAGATCGAGATTGTGTCCACGGGCAAGCGAGCCGTTTTCAAGCGGGGTCGAGCTGGCCCACCAGACGGCGTGGCCCTTGCCCCAGTCGAACTCCACGACCGCGGGCTGGCTGGCGCAACTGTAGTCAACGCGGTGCGCAGGGTTGCCCATCGCCCAGGTCGCCTGCGGAACCATCCAGACCTCGCCTGAATTCGCGAGAGGATCAAGCCCCTCTGGATCCAACTTGCAGGCGGCGAAGTTTATCTCCTCTGGCGTGCCGCTGGCGTCGCCGGGCAGGATGAATCCGCCCCAGAAGCCTGTGGAGAGCACGCGGCCGCCGCGTTCCAGAATGGTGCGTACCGCTTTGATGTCGCTTGGCTCGCGGGTAAATGGCTCCGCGAAGATGACCACCGTGTCCGGACCGGCCTGCGCAGCCAGCTCGGGGAGCGGCCGTTCCCAGCGCTCGATGGGGTAGTTGGAGTTGAGCAGCGTCTCATAGGCCGCGCGCGCGCCATGGCGGCCGGAGAGATAGGTGGATGGCAACGGATTGTCGTTGCTGTTGGCCCCGGGCAGCAGGAAGCCCGTCAAGACGGCCAGCGCGATTGCAATGCTAAGACACCAGATCAGGAGCCTGCGATCTTTGGCGTCGAGGGAAGAAAGGAACCAGGTGGGAACCTTCGGAAGCCGCTTAGCCTTCGGACGACGCAGGATTGAAAAACTCGCAGCAACCAACACGACGCAGTCGAGGATCAGGAACCAGTAGGGCCACACAAATATTGAGGAGAGAAATTTCATTGTGTAGCGCTCCCTCCGGAGTCAGCGGCAGGAGCGGCACTGCCCGAGATCAACGCACTGGCCAGTTGCTCGGCGGCGCGATAGTCGCTTTCGATTGCTGGACGACCACCGTACCAGATGAATTCAAAGCTGCGCGTGAGAGAGGCCAGTCGAGCCTTGCGAGGATCTTCAGGGGCTACGAGGGCAAGATACTCGCGGGGCGTGCGGGCGCGATCGGCAGGCCATAGTCGCCGCGATTCGAGACGCGAGATGGCGGCCCAATAGACAAAGTGAACGGCCTCGCGCCACTGGCCGGCGGCTGCCGCGGCGCGCGCGTCTTCCAGCCACAATTGCCAATCGCGGGCCGAGGGAGCGTCCGAGTCGGGGGTGCGGTCTTCCGGGACAAGGCGGATGCGCCAGCGGCGCTCGAGTTGCAGAAGACCCCAGACCAGACCGACGCAAACAACGAGGATGAACCCGCCTACAAGTGCGCGGCCAATCCATGGCGAGCGGGCGCCGAATCTCTGCGCGCCTTCAAAGAGCCGGTTGATCCAATTGTTGATTTGCTCCGCCAACGTTTCGCGCGCAGAAGGCTCGGCGAGGCCACGGAAGTCGCGACCGGCAAGCACCTTGCTCATGGCGTCACGCTGTTGCGTGTGCGCGGGTGTGACAGCTGGCGGGGCATTGGTCTGGGCCAGGTCATGCGCCAGGCGCGTTTCGGCGTCCAGGAGCAACTGCGTCGTGGTCGGCGGGGGTGGGGGAGCATCGTTGGGGGCCGGAGTGTCTTTTGTTTCGGCATCGGGTGCAGGCTCGGACTTGGATTTGTCCTGGTTGGTTTTGTCCGGGGCAGCCTTCTTGCTGGTGTCTTCAACCGGCGTGTCTTTGTCCTGAGCTTTGGAGAACAGCACGCGGAGCCATCCATAGCGCACCAGGCGACGTTCTGCATTCGCGCCATTCCCGAGCGGGACGCGATCGTCGGGCCCCACCAGCGAGGGATCGCAGGTCTTCATGTCGCGCGCTTTGGCGCATGCCTCCACCAGAGTGGTCAGCGCTGCCAGGTGGGTGCGGTACTCGTCCAGCGAGGCATCATGCCAGCGGCCAGCCGGAGGAGTTGGGGCGGCGGGGATAGGGCCGGCAGCGGGTGCGGGGGTGGCAGCGAGAAGCGCGGTGAGGGCAATGCCGGCGAAGGCTGGATGGACGGTCACGAATGCGTCTCCTCGGCGGCTGTCGGCGTGACGAGGTCGGTCTCTTCCGGGGTGGTCACTTGCGCGGCCGTGGGCGCGGTCAATATAGGCGAAATTAGGCCAGCTGCATCCATCATTCTCTCAATGTCGTAGGCTTCCAAGCGTATGCGCTGATCATAGTAGAAAAGGGTGATGGCAATGGGGTAGATGGGGCCGACGAGAGCGTAGATTGCCGTAACAAGGACAAATGCAGCCGATCGATAGAGGTGGTGCATTATTTCCGCGATGTGCAGCGTGCGGCCAACAAGAAACATCAGCTGTCCAAGCAAAAACTCCAAGCCCCAAGCCAGAATCCACAATGAGATAAAAACTACCAGCCAGACAAACAAGACTCGGGTCCGCGTGCCCCTTGATAGAGCCCAACTGCGCCGGAGAGATTTAAAACCCTTGAGATCCTCAAAGACCGCAATGGGCAGCGCTAAGGAAAAACAGGCGCCGCACCAAAGAAAGAGAATGATCCCCATAAGGGCGGGTACGAAAAATATAACGACCGATACAACACCTGTTGCCCGTGAGCCGGTGGCAATGAAAAACACAGCTTCAGCTATGAGGAGCATTGCCGCAAGCAACTCGGGTACAACCAACACTGCCGCAGTTTTGAGAATCGCGATCCACAGATAGCTTTTCCAGCGGACTGATGCAAACCGTATCGCAGCTGCGGAGGAGCACTCGTAGTCGAGGATTTTCCCCGATACCATCTTGAAACTTGCTGGCTCAACGAGGAGATAGAGAATGCTGGAAATATGGAAGAAGCCAAGGGAAACGACAGAATTCCAAAAAAAGAGACCGCTTTTCGTCCAACCAGGTTGTACCAGCGTGCGAGCGTGGAGCCAGTTTTCGTCGACAAGAAGAAGTAAATCCATGAGGAGAGTGGGGATGGCTGCGATCAACACAAACGCAAAGAAGCGCGACCGGTAGATCTGAAAGGTCCGGTCGAGGATTTCGCCCAGGTTCATCGGGCGCAGGGGTGCTGTCATGCAGGCTCTCCGGGCTGCGGCGGGTTGGCTGGTGACGAGTTCGACGTGCTGGCTGAAATCGGCGGGGATCCTGGCTCCGGGGCTGAAGCCCACGCGGATTCTTTCGGCTCAATGCGGGGGTTGAAACCCCCGCCTCCCTCCGTCTCGCCTGCCGCCGTCCCGAGTCTTTCCGTCCCGCGTCCTTCCGTTTTGAGTCTCTCCGTTTCGCGTCCCTCCGCTTCTAGTCTTCCCGCGATTTGTGGAACCACCAGGCCGGCGCGGTGCATTAGCCATTCAATGTCGAAGCCCTCTTGGCGGATGCGCTGATCGTAGTAGAAGAGCACCAATGCGATGCCGTAAACCGGCTTGGTTAAGGCCTGCACCGCAAACGCAGCGGCGTAGGCGACGAAGATGATCAACATGCCGGCAAATTGCTCGTTTTGGGGGTCCTTTGCGCCGGGAAGAAACGCCAAAGTGATGAACACCGGCATCGTGATGATCATCGAAAGCAGGTAATTGAGGATGCCGCCCAGCAGATAAAGCAGGAAGATGCGCCCTCGTGTTCCTTTGCTGAGCAATGTACTTCGTTTGAGGGCAGGCCATGCGGCCGTCTGCTCCACCACGCAGGCAGGAAAGGCCAATGAGAGGCGAAGCGCCATCCAGATGCAGTAGGCAATCAGCGCCAGAACGATAAGGACGGTAAGCACGACGACCAGTACGTTACCCGCGAGGCCCATGCCGGCGGCCTGGGTCAGGGCAAGTCCACCGGCAGAAATTAGGATGACCACGAACCACACCGCCAGCGGCGCCGCAGCCACAATCAGAACCTCAAGAAGATAGAGCCAGATGTAGCGCCACCCGCGTGCCCATATGGCTCTGTAGGCATCGCGGATAGTGGTCTTCTCGCCAAAATAGGCGCGGGCTGCGGCATGGTTCAGGGCGGCTGAGGCCAGCGCTGTAATCGCAAAGAACATGGGCACCGCCACAAAAGCGATGGCGATAAACGCCAGCCCAACCAGTACAGCGGCCGCCGGATTTGGGTTCGAGGTCGTCCCACTCGCGCCGCTGGATCCGAACCACGCATAGAAGAGAAAGGCCGCCGATGCAAACACCACCACAATTGCGGTGGGGACCGCTGCAATGCCGAAGAAGACCAGAAAGCGGGACCTGTAGATTTGAACCGTGCGGTCCAGAATCTCGCCCAGGGTCGACGGCCGCAGGGGCTCACTCATTCGGTCTCTCTGCTTCCAGCGGTTCAACCGTTGCCAGAGGCTCGGTGGATTCGGCTGCCATCACCGGTGTTGGTGCCGTCAGCCCAGCGGCCTGCATCATCCATTCGATGTCGAACCCTTCCCTGCGCACGCGCTGGTCGTAGTAGAAAAGCGTGACGCCGGTGGCGTAGATGGGACCAAGGAAGGTGTTGGTGAAGAAGCCGATCACCTGAGAAATTGCACTCATGGTGGCCGAAATCTCGCCATGATGCTTCACCACCCCCACGATGGTGAATATCTGGGTCATGCCAACCAGTCCAATCTTGATGACCGCTACCAGCAATCCCAGGATGAAGATGCGCCCGCGCGCTCCTTTGCTCAAATCGATGCTCCTGCGCAACGATGCTAGAGCCGGAGTATTTTCCACAACGCAGGCGGGTAACGCCAACGAATAGCGCAGGCCCATCACAATGGTGTAGGCACCCACGGGGAGAAGCAGGACCAGGAAGATCAATCCAGCAATGCCTATTACCAGCATTGCTTTCGGGTCGGCCATAGAAGCTTGTTGAGCGGCAACGCTGCCGGGAGTGCCAAACCCCTTTATGTTGTAGGCCATAACTCCGAAGAAGCTGCCATAGAGCAAGGCTAGCGGCGTCCAGACAACAAAGAAGGTGATGGTCATGAGCCAAAGGTAACGGCTCAACTGGGCGAGAGTACTTTTGTAAGCTCCGCGAATGGTCGCCGGCTGGCCCATATTGACCCAGGCCACAGCGCGGCTCACGGATGCGACAACCGGCCCAAAGAGGATGCCGAGGATCAGCATCTCCACCATGCCGGCACCCAGCGGAACCCACACGGCAAGGCTGGTGGCATGCGCATTTTTCAGCAGGACGCCCAAACCGATCAGCAACAGATTCAGCACCAGCGCCGTGCCGGCGTAAGGTGCAAAGATTCCCGCGAAGAGGACGAAGTTTTTGCGGTAGAGCTCAGCCGTGCGGTCGAGGATTTCGCCGAGGGTGAGCGGCCGGAGATTGGTTTCCATGCGGGCTCCTCAAGAAACTGCCTGTTGCGCTTGCCGGGATACTAGCACACGCTAAATCCGAGCGCTGTGAGCAGGTTACCCGTTGGTAACTTGCAATTTGCAAACCAATAACTAGCTACATAAGCATGGGGTAAACTGGTGTCCCACGCGATGGACGGATCTCGCACCTCGGTTAACGATCTCGCCAAGGCCTGTGCCCACTCTGCCGATGCAGCGGAATGGGAAGAGTTTCTGCGCCGTTGCACCCCCCTTGCTTCTCTGGTTGCAATGCGGATCTCCAGGTCCTGGGTGAGCGTTTCTTCTCCAGCAACAGTCAGCGATATCGTGCAGGAGATCTTCCTCAAGTTGTGCGAACAGGAGCGCCGAATTCTAAGGGAGTTTGAGCCGCGCTGCGAGGACTCTTTCCTCGGCTTGCTGCGCATGGTTTCTGCCTCCGTGGCAAACGACTATTTCCGGCGCATTTATTCGGCCAAGAGGGGTGGCAAAGTGGTAACTATGCCACTTGCCGAAGACGGCGCTCCCGGAACTGCAACCAGCAGCCACACGACGGCTGAACTGGAGCGATCGGTGCTTCTTGCGCAACTCGATCAGAAGATGCGTTCGGCGCCAGACGTAATAGGAGAACGCGACCGTGCGCTGTTCTGGCTCTATTACAGGCAAGGACTTACGGCCGAAGAAATTGCTGCCATCACCGGTGCCGGACTGACGGCAAAGGGTGTAGAAAGCGCGCTGCGGCGAGTGGCCAAATGGCTCCGGGGCGAGGTCGAGAAACAGAATTCCGGAGGCCAGCCGGAAACGGGTTAGAAGAATAAAGCGCACGGTGAAAGGAATGTTTCTGGAAAGCCCGTTATATCGAGTGAAGACATGAGTAACGATGACCAAAACCCGAAACGCCCGTCGGACCCCTCCGAGGAAGCCCTGTTAAGGGCCCTGGAAGAGCTGATGGCAACCGGATCGTCCCGCGCCTCAGGACCGCGATGGGACCCTTCGAGAGAGCCCCTTTCCGGCAGCTGCCCCGAATCCGACGAGTGGCTTCCCCTGCTCGGCGGGGATGACGCCCCCGCGGATGCGGCTAAGCGCGAGGTGTTGCTGGCCCATGCGGCTCAGTGCGGCAAATGCGCGACTTACCTGAAAATGCTTACAGCGGAGGCGACTGAAGAAGAAGTTGTCGAGCTGAGCAAACTGGCTCCAGCAACCCGCAACTGGCAACACAAACTGGCAGTTGAGCTTGCCCGCACTTCACGCCATGGTTTTCGCCAACCAGTCCGCCTGAGGCCTTCCCGCCTCTATCTCTGGTCAAGCCTGGGGTTGGCGGCATCGATCACTATCGCTGCTGTGACTTTCTTCTGGTGGCAGCGCGCAAATTCACCCGAGCGGCTGCTGGCTGAGGCCTACACTCAATCTCGCACCTTCGATCTGCGCATGCCCGGCGCGGGTTTTGCCGAAGTCACTCCTGAAACACACCTTCGTGGCGGCGGCGCGATCCATGAGTCGTCCCGGTTGCTCGATGCGCGCGCTCACATTGAGCGCCAATTAGAGAATGCGCCTGAAGATCCGCACTGGTTGCAGCTGGAAGCGCGCGCCGATATTCAGGAGGAGAAATTCGATCCCGCAATCGACATTCTTGATCGCCTGCTGGCCACGGAGCGCGTTTCTGCTGACTTGCTGGTGGACGATGCAACTGCTTACTTTGAGCGTGGCTCCTTTACGGGAAGCGAGAATGATCGCGCGACGGCTCTCGAGCGCCTGAGCCGCGCCGACGTACTGGCTCCCGGAGATACGCTGGTCCTTTTCAATGAAGCTGTGGTCCTGGAAGATCGCGGTCAGCTGATGAATGCGGTTGAAACCTGGAACCGGTATCTCCGCTTCGAACGCGATCCACGCTGGCTCGCTGAGGGCCGCACCCGCCTGCAGACTCTGGAACAGAAGCTCAATCAGTTGAAGACTCATCAAAGCCGAATGGATCAGCGGCTGGGAACCTCTCGGGCAATGCTCAAGCTAGCCGGTGACTCTGGCGCACTGGCAGCAATCGACGAGGAACTGTCGAGCTCGCTGCTGCCCCGGCTGCTGATCTCTGCCTATCCCTTGCCGGTGGATTGTTCACGCGGCTCCCCCTGTGCCACGGCCTGCAATGAAAGCTGTCAGGCCTCACGCACTTTGCTTTACTCCCTGGCCGCATCGCTCGAACGTAATCACCAAGACCCCTGGCTCACCCAGCTTCTTCCTCCCGAATCTTCCCCCTCCGAAATCAATCCAGGTTTCAACCAGGCGGCACAGGCGCTTGCCAATGCTGTCAATGCCGATGGGCAGGGCGACTACCTGACCGCACAGCAACAAGCGGTGAAAGCCGGCGGACTGTTTCATGCGCTGGGCAACGCTGCCGGAGAAGACCGTGCCGATGTGGAGCAGAGTTATGCGCAAATGCGCCTCTCCAATATCCCAGGCTGTTATAGCGCCGCTCACCCTTTGCTGGGCCGCCACCCGCAATATGCGTGGATTCAGATTCAGGACCTGATGCAGGATGGTCTCTGCGACGCCTCCCCTGGAACAGCGGCCGAGAGCGATCCAATCCTTTTACGCGCGGTGAACCTGGCCCAGGACCGGCACTATGCGCTGCTCGAATTGCGGGCTAGAAACGTTCTTGGCTCCGCGGCAGTGGATGCGCGAGATTCTGAGTCAGCATGGCGTGACTATCTGGCCACGGTTCGCAAATTCTACTCCGGCGACTATCCTGCGATGCGGCTCTATGGCTCTCTTTCAGGATTGCAGGAGGTGGAACGAGATACACCCCGCGCCCGGCTCGCGTTGCTTTTGCAACGGGAAGTAGTTGGGGTGATTCAATTGACGCCGAGCCGGGAATTGATTCCGACGGAAAGGCTCAATCTTGCGGCCGCCGCCATTCGCACCGGGTCTGCTGCCGAGGCGCAGGAACAGATGCAGTTGGCGAAGAGTGAGCTGGCGGCTAACGGCGGTGGAAAGTCCGTCGAGGGCTTCTTGTCGGAGACTGAGGTCTCGATGGCCAGGATGTATCTTGACCACCGGGACTTGACTGCCACGGAACAAATGCTGGATGCAGCGAACGATCATATGGCCGGCGAGCATAACTCGTACCATCGCCGGGAATACGCAGCGGTTCTAGGCTCCCTGAAGTTGGCAGAGGGGCATCCGGAGTTGGCTGAGCTGATCCTGCGTGATGCGGTGCTTGAAGAGGAACGGCTGGGAGGTACGGGTGGCGCCGATAGCATTGTGTTGGCACAAAAAGATCGGGAGCTATATGCTGTCCTGGCGGGCGTCTGGTTGGCGCACGGGCACACTGCTGAGCAGGTCCTGTCCCTCTGGGAGCGATACAGGTTGCGAATTCTGGGCGAGCCTCCGCCAGTTTGCCCGAACAAAGGTCTGGATTGCCTGAAACCCCGTCTCTCCGAATCGTTGGCGCGGATGGGGAATGATCAGTTGCTCGGCCAGATTGTCCTGCTTGACCGCCTGCTGCTTTACAAAGCGACTGCCCAGGGCGTGGTCTGGAAGCAGGTTCCTGTTGGAATGAATGATCTGCTTGCAGCGACGGCGGTCCTTGAGCTTGGCGTGACCTCGCCTGCAACTCCAAATAATTCAGTGGATCTCGCGGCGCGAAAGACAGGGGACATCCTCTTGAGCCAACTCACCCAACCCGCCGCGCCGAATGGACCAAACGAAACGTCCAACGCAAACTGGGTGTTGCTGCTGGAACCCGACCCGTTGCTCGGAAATCTTCCCTGGCCGTCGGTCGCAACTCCTACGGGTCCTATCGGCATGGAGTTCAATCTCGAGGAGTCGCCATCCCTGCTTCTTGATCCACGCCCAGCATCCGGCGGATCTTCGCCCGTCGGCAAACCGCTCGTCGTGGGAGCCTCCGTTGCTTCCGGAGAAAGTCAGCTTCTCCCCGAAGTGTTGAATGAGGCCCGAGCTGTGGCGCGCTTTGGAGATGGTCCCAGTGTTCTGCTGGCCAATCAAGCGACAGAGACGCAAGTGGTCGCACAACTGACAACGGCCTCGACTATTCACTTTGCCGGGCATGCTGCGCAGCAGGAAGGTGGCACGCGCCTTCTGTTGGCCTCCGCAAAGCCCGTGTTGCAGGAAAACTCCAAGGGGGCCAATTTCAGGCGAGCGAGCATGAAAGAGCCGAGTCCCAGAGATATAGCCCTGGATAAACCGTATCTCGACAGCGCTCTCTTTCGCAAGCATCCGCCGCGAGCAGCCCGGCTGGTTGTGTTCTCAGCCTGTTCGACGGGGAAAAAAGAAGAGGGCTGGAATCATGGCATGAACGATATTGTTGGCACGCTGGCTGCCCTTGGCGTTCCCGATGTAGTGGCAACACGTTGGCAGATCGATTCTGGGTCTGCGGTTCCGATGATGGACGCATTCTATGGTGGGCTGGCTCAGGGACTCACCGTTCCTCAGGCGCTGACCTCCGCTCGGCAAGCCCTCATCCGCGATCCCCGTTACCGCCATCCCTACTACTGGGCAGCCTACTATGCCTCGGGTTCGGGGAGGTCTGATCTCAAACCCTACTTCCACGCAGGCAAGTAGTCATTTCCCATCAGTTTCTTTTGCGAATATTTAGGACCACTGCAACCGCTCGAAGAATGTTGTAGGCTTTCTGCTGCCATGAAAAACCTACTTAAGCCCATCGTTCTTCTTGCCGTCCTGCCTCTCGTCGCCGCCGTTCAAGCCCAAATGGTCTCACCCTCCATCGACCGGCCGGACCAGCCGTTCTCTTACTTCTCCGCACCCACTGACGAGATCGGTGTGATGGATGCCGAAGCTGCCACCGAAATCACGCCGGAGGGTTATCTCCGCACCGGATTCGGTGAGCTGATGTTCTTTGCGGGTCCGGAGCTTCAGCCCACTAGCGTGCGCGTCCGCACCCTGCAGGACGGCCATCTGCCCATCATTCACTATGATTTTGAACGAGACGGCATTGTTTACCGGTTTATACTTTTTGCCGCGACGCAGGGCATCCGGGAAGGAGAGCCGGAGGGCCCGCAGGTCAACTTCATCCGCATCACCATGAAGAACCAGGGCACCGAGCCCACCCGCGCGATTCTTGCCACCGGCATTCGCTACGACGCTCCCAACAACACCGGCCTGCCGCACGGCGACAACCGCTTCGACCGCCCGCGGGAAGGCAAATATCCCGGCGCCTATCGCCAGATTGGAGAGCCGTTCAGCACGGACTGGGTTTACTCCTTTGATGGAGGTCGCTTTCTCCGCGATGGCCGCCTGCTCTATACATTCCCCGATGGCTACGCTGCGCGCGGATACACCATGCATGGCCGCTACAACTATCCGCAGGATGTGAGCAAGCCGGCAAATCTGAAAGTTGATCCCGCCGTGCCGGTGGGCATTGTCACGTACTCTGATCTGCTGCAGCCGGGGCAGGAGAGCACGCTCGATTTCAAAATGCCTGTGGTTCCCACCGCCGACCCTGCAGCGATTTCTGCACTTGAACAGGCCAGCTTCAACGGGGCTCAACAGCAAATGGTTGATTTCTGGACGAAGATCCTCGCAAAAGGAATGCAGATTGGTCTCCCCGAACAGAAGGCCGTCGATACCTTCTACGTTAATCTCGTCTACGATCTCATCGCCCGCGACCACATCGGCACCGACTATATCCAGACCGTGAACAAGTTGCACTATCACGAGTTCTATCTTCGCGACGGCGCCGACATTGTGCATAGCTACGACGTGACTGGCTATCCGCAGATTGCGAAACAAGACTTGGAATTTTTCGCAAAGTCGCAGAAACCCGACGGCAACTTTCTTTCGCAGCCGCAGCAATACGATGGCTGGGGCGAGGCCGTCTGGGGCTACTCGCAGCACTACCGCATCACTCACGACAAGGCCTTCGCCGACTGGGCGCTTCCTCAGATTGACCGAGCCATGGACTGGCTGAAGCAGGCTCGCGCCGCCGACCCGCTGCACATCATGCCGGCCAGTGACGTACGCGACAACGAGTTCGTCCCCGGACATTTAACTGGCTATAACTTTCTGGCGCTGAGCGGGCTGAAGTTGGCTATCGAGATGGCCAATGAGTCAGGCCACACTGATCTCGCCGCGAAATGGCGGCCAGAGTACGAAGATTACAGGGAGGCATTTCTCCAAGCCCTCGGTCGTCAGACCAAAACCAATAAGTACATTCCTCCGGCGCTCGACGGACAAAAGGGAGGCTACGACTGGGGCAACATGCTGGCCGTGGTCCCCGAGCCCACGCTCGATCCACACGATCCCATGGTGACCGTGACGCTGAAAGCCACGCAAGCCAAATATGCGGAAGGCATCATGACCTATGCCGACGGCGAGTTTCTGCACCACTACCTGACGATAAAGAACACACTCACTGAAGTGGTTCGCGGCGATCAGGAGCAGGCGGTGCGCGAACTGTACGCGTTGCTGCTTCATACCAGTTCAACGCATGCGGGATTCGAGTTCGCAATTCTTCCCTGGGGCGATCGCAATTTTCAAGACAATTTGGCGCCGCACGGCTGGTTTGCTGCCGAGTACCGGACGCTCTTGCGCAATATGATGGTGCGCGAAGAGGGTGACAAACTGCATCTGCTTTCGGTCGTCTCTCCGGAATGGATGGGCGAAGGCAAATCGATCACGGTGAGCCAGGCCCCCACGAATTTCGGCACGGTCGGGTTCAAGTTCGAGCAGACTGGAGACGGTGAAGCTGTGTTGCATCTGGACGCCAGATTTACGCACGCGCCCGGCACCATCGTTCTGCATCAACCATGGTTTGTCGAAGGTGAAACTGCAACCGTGAACGGCGTCACTCACCAGGTGCTGAACGGAGAGATTGAACTACCAGCCACGGCTCGGGAAATTCACCTGCACTGGACGCCCAAGCCCGACCCGCCGCAAATGAGTTATGCGCGCACGGTTGAAGAGTATAAGGCCGAGTATGCGCGACGCTATCACTTGCTCATGCATGGCGAGCCAGCTGGGACGCACTGAGTTCTTACTTGGACAGGCCTCACACCGCTATTGCAGATTCTTTACTGGTGTGCCCGCGGGGATGTTTTTGATCTGGAAAGGATCTTCGCCGAGCGGTTGGTTCTCCACAACCTTGTCCACCGTCAGCACAATCTGAACGTCATCCAGCAGCCGTTTGATCGTGATCGACGAAGGGTACTTGATGGAATCGAAATCCTGGTACGGCCCGTAGGTTACCTGGGTCTCCAGGTTTCCTTCGCCGTCGTAAATATCCTGTTGCGAGGGCACGAGATCGTCGCGATGGAAGTAGACAACGCGCCTCGGCGCCAGCTCGTGGCTACCCGCTTTGCGCCGCATGATGGTCAGTTTGTATTCCGGGATGGAGTACAGATGCTTTCTGGCCGCATCTTCCACCGTGATGGTATCCGCTGTCACCATGTACTCATCTTCGGGCTCCATTCCGCGCACCATCATTGCGTCAAAAAAAAATCCCGGACGCATTTTCTCTACCAGACTGTCTGATGTCTTTTTTGGCGGCACGGTGTAAGAGCCTTTGTACTCCATGTTGTTATGCGGAATGTACATGGTGAACTCTTTCCCGTTGCCCACAATGTCGAACATCTCGGAACGGATGACTGGGACTCGGCCAAAGACGCGCAACATCTCCGGCTTTTCCAGAAAGATGAGCCCGCTGAATGTTGGGGAATCCTTCGCCAACCCCTCTTTGGTCTTGAATTCGCTCGCCTGGATATCCACGGTGACATTCAGCGTATTCAGATCGGCCCACCGCTTATTCAGCTGAGCGACCAACTCATCCGGCTCAACCGTTTGGGTAATCGTAGGGGCCTTGGGCACCGGCAGCTTGCGCGTCGTAGGCAACAGCGAGCAACCCGACAGCAGGATGGGAAGAAGCAGGGCGCCGGCGGCAATGGGTCGAGGACAGTTGTTCCGGGGGCGAGCGCTCAACGTCCACCCGCCTTCTTTACAGCCTGGCGGTAGCCAGCCACATTGCGGTTGTGCTCGTCCAGCGAACTTGCAAACAGTGAGCGTCCCTGGGGATTGAGCCCGGCCGCAACGAAATAGAGATAATCCGATTTCGCGGGGTCCAAGGCCGCACGCAGAGACTTCAACCCCGGATTGGCAATCGGGCCGGGAGGTAGTCCAGCGTGCCGATAGGTGTTGTAAGGCGTGTCGAGTTTCAGATCGCTTTTGTAGATGGAGCCGCGCCACCGGCCATCGACCTCCAGTCCATAGACGACTGCGGGATCCGTTTGCAGTGGGATCTTTTTCGCAAGCCGGTTTACGAATACGCTGGCTACCAGCGGTCGTTCAGAGTCCACCGCCGTCTCCCGTTCTACCAATGAAGCCATGGTTACCACTGCGTGCACGTCTTTCTTCAATCCCAATTGCGCGGCAATGGCCCGGAAACGTCGCACCATTGCGCTATAAATCTGCACTGGAGATGCCTTCCGGGGCAGACGGTAAGTGTCCGGGAACAGGTAACCTTCAAGACTGGCTGCCTTAGGGTCAAGGTCGCTGACCAGCCCCACCTGCTCCTTCGCCGCATCCACAAAACTCTGGCGGGGACCAAAACCCGCCTGCTCCAATCGTGCGGCTATATCAAAGACGTTTGAGCCCTCCGGAATGGTAACTGCCACGGTGAAAACATCACCCCGTGCGATCCGGGAATAGACTTCAGTCACCGCAGCCGGGTGATCGAAGCGGTATTCGCCGGCCCGAAGTCTGCCCCGCTTCAACCAGCGCATTAGGTCAAAAGCAAACTGGCTGCGCACAATTCCCGCAGCTTCCAGTTGCTGTCCCATTTCTACCGTGGAAGAACCCGGTGCAAGCTCGACAAACGTTTCAGTCTGCGGCCCAAAAGGGGCCAGCACCAGCCAGGCTAGCGAGCCTGCCACAAGAAGCAATACGAAACCAAGCACCAGGACGGTTCCCGCGGCGCCGGAACTCTTCTTTTTCCTGCTCTTCCGTCTGCGGGTCGCCATTCAAATTGTACTAACCCTTCTTAGTGTTAAAGACGCGTGAAGCCCCGAGAGGATTCTCTTCCTTTGATTGTATCGGTCTCGATTCATTAGGGGTTCGGCAATTTTCGGGATGGGAAAGTTGAGGGCAAAACGATATAAGATCAGGGCCAGGAGCGAGCATCTGGAGACACATCCCCGCTATCTCGGACTCGACATCGGCAACCGCCGCATCGGCGTGGCTGTTTCCGACGAGTTGGGGCTGACGGCGCAACCCGTGCTCACCCTCGTCCGGCGGCACAACCCGCGGGATGATCTACGCTCCCTGGCCCGGCTGGTCCGGCGATTTGGCGTGGCGGGAATCGTCATTGGCAATCCGCTGCACTTGTCCGGTGGGTTAAGCCCGCAAGCCGCCAGGACGCAGGTATTTGCCACAGAATTGAGCATGCTGACAGGGCTGCCCATTCACCTGTGGGATGAGCGCCTGACCACGCGCGAAGCGCACCAGATCTTGTATGAGGCTGGCCATCCCCGTCAGGAACACCGCAAGGTCGTGGACCAGGTAGCGGCTACGCTGATTCTTCAGGATTTCATCAATCAGCGATTACCACCACTCCATCGAGCGCCCTGAACCAGTTTTGATCCCCGTCTCCGGCTTGGCTGATCGAAGAAGCAGAAGCGGGCACTGCACCAGCTTCACAACCTTTTCGGCAATCGAGCCGAAGACCAGCGGATGCCAGCCGGCGATGCCGTGGGTGGATATCACGACCATGTCGATATGCTCGCGATCAATCACCTCCATGATGTTGCCCGCGATGTCGTTCCCAACTTCGACGCTGGAAGTTGACTTCACTCCTCTGGCCAAGAGGGCCTCCTTGCATTTGGTCAAGTGCTGCTCTGCGTCGGTTCTCGCCTGCTCAAGAAACTCACTTTCGGGAATGAGGTCTGGGATTGTCGTAGTGGGGAACATCGGGATCACATGAACGAGATAGAGTTCTGCATGAAAGTGTTGGGCAAGATCAGCCGACATCTCGAGGGCCGCCTGAGATGATGGGCTAAAGTCGATGGGCAACAATATCCTTGTTGGGATCGATGAAAGAGCTTGACCTTCGGGCATTAGAGCCTCCTGTCCGGGTAATCCAGCCGGCTGGAGCCCAATTCTCTCTCAACCGCAAGAGCGGACACAAGCGTGGAGGCTGCACTGTTTGGGACACCCTTCGCACAGCAAATAGAGCAAAGCACGTACACAGCGCTCCGAGTGGAAAGACCACGCGATTCAATAGACAAACGCCCTGAAATCGCGATACGGTATTCTGTATATTATTAATATATAAGGTAGTTAATGGGTGCATGGCCTGTTAATAAAGAAATATATTGACACCTGTTAGGGTCGGTCATCATAATTCTCTCCGCTCATGAGGTCTGACCACTACCTCCCTAAGTTATTGTCGCCAGCGCCGAAAAATCTAAGTTTCTCGATTCACTTTAACCTGCAGTTATTTCCCGGAGATGCCATGTCGCTTCAGTCCCGCCTCGTCGCAACCCTGCCTATGCTGTGCCTGCTCTCCCTCGTAAACGCCAGGGCGCAAGCTCCAATAGCGCTGCCTTTCACCATGACAACCATCGGCGGACTCGCGCCCATGGCCGCGACAGCTGGAACGCAATGTCCGAATCTGCCGACAGGCATGACTTCCACTGACGCATTTGGCGATGGGTGTCTTGCCGTCAATGGCATTTTTGGCTCAGGGGCTTTCAGCGGAGTAGTGGTGGACTCCTTCGGCAATGTCATTGTGAACGACGACATCAAGGGCGCCATGCATGTCATCAATCCGGTCTCCGGAATCATGACCTTGATCTCCGGTGGCAACACGGCTTGCTCCAGCAAACTGGATTCATCGGGCGACGGCTGCATTGCGGCTACCGGAACTCCAACCACCCCTGTTGCGGATGCGCGCGGTGTCGGCATCGATCCGTACGGCAACATCCTGCTGGCCGGCTTCAATGACCACTTCGTTCACATCCTCTGCCGCAGTGCCTCGCCGCTCTGCGGCAATAGCGCGCCCTCGGCTCAGAATCCAATCCAGATTCCCATCGGCAACATGGGATTAGTAGCGGGATGCGCATTTGCCACTGGCTCCTCCGGAGTCAGCGGCGTGGGCGCGGACAACACTCCCGCCTTTTCCACTTCGACAGCATCCACCACTTTTGCGGGCTCTCCGTTTGTGAACGCCGGAGGCAGTTCCTCTGCTTGCACAACGTCGCTTGGAGAAGTAGATCAGCCGCGTGGTGTGACAGGGGACGCATATGGCAACATCTATTTCGCTGATACCACCAGCGAGCGCTGGCGCGTGGTGCTCGGTCCGCAATCGTACAACAGCGTCACCAATCCGCTGTGGGCAGTGCTGGAACAGAACCCCTCTTGGCCAACAGTAACCGCGGGGTATGCCTACACGGTCGCTGGTATCACCACGACTGCAACGACTTCCGGCAGCTCTACTCACTGCAACGGCAATTCAAGTGACCCTACACCGGAAGCGACGGATGGCTTTGGCGACGGATGCCTCTTTACCAGCAGTTCCGTCGATGCCAGCACCAGCGATTCGCAGGGTGTAGGTGTGGACTCAGCGGGGAACATGATCTTCACAGACGCGGGTCACGGCCTTCTGCGCGTCTTGTTTGTGAGCGGTGCGGGACCGGCAGGCGCGGCGATGGCGCATGCCATCGAAGTCAACAATGCAGGCTACGGATTTGTAGGAACTCCGCAGCCAGGATTCGTTTATATGTTGGCCGGCGCAGGCTCCGGCTCTGGCACTGGAAGCGTCTCGACCACTCCCAGGCTGGGTTACAACACTACGAGTTTGAGCAGCGGCATCACCAAGTTGACGGTGAGCCCGCAAGGCAATATCTTCATCGGCTTTGGTTCGTCGACCGTGACATCGAACAAGGTTCTTTTCTTTGATATCAATACCGGCTACATCCGTACACTCTTTACCTCGCAATCTTCGAATGGAGCGTCGGGGACCGCCTGCGGTACTTCCGGACAGAAATCCACGAGTGCCTATAGCGACGGATGTCCCGCGTCCACGTCGGAATTCGGAAACAGCAACGGCCTCAGCGTGGCCGTGGATGGGCAAGGCAATCTCTACCTATACGACGGCGACAGTAACTCCGGCGGGCAACTGGTGCGCAAGGTTCTGGCGCAGGGTCTGGCTGCGCAAACGTTGCACGCGCCCTTGATCCAGAGCTTTGAAACGCATCTGTTTGGGGCGACCTCATCCACATCGACGGTCACCAATTCAACCAACGGAGATATCAGTTACTCGTCGCCCGCGTGCGCGCTGAATAGCGACGCATCCGTCGATTGCAACGTGACAGTAACCAGCACGTCTTCCGCGGTCGGCCTCCGCTCTGCAACTCTGACTGTGTCGAATGCGTCGACCGGGGTTGGCGGAACAAGCGCCAATGTTTCATTGAGCGGAATCGTCGCCGGTTCGGTGCTGGCCTTCGACAACGCATCGACCACTACAAATAGCGTCACGACTCCGGTTGCCCCGACAACGAATTCCATCTTCAGCGCAATTGTACCCGCAAGTGTCGCCGTCGACGGGGCTGGCAATCTCTACGCGGCCAGCGGCGATTCTCTCCTTGAATCGATTGCCGGGACTACTTACACGCTCTCCTCCTCTTTGCCGATAACCCCGAGCCAGATCGCCGTCGATCCACTAGGCGACATCTTCGCTGTCGGCGCCAGCAGCTCGACGATCCAGGAACTAGCGCTCTCCGCGGCGGGCACCCCCACGACCTATATTCCCGCATCGATCTCGTATACCGCATGCGCCGGTTGCACTGCAGCTCCGCAGGCCATCGCAGCGGATCAGGCAGGTAATCTCTTTGTTGCCGATTTTCAATCTGCCGGGTCCACAATCTATCGGCTCTCCATCTCTGCTGGCTCGATAGTGCAGCAAGCAACGGTGGCAACAGGATTCATCGATCCGGTTTCGCTGGCCACAGACGCCCTCGGCAACGTGTACGTCGCGGACAAGGGTGCGGCCAAGGTCTACGAACTGGCGCCAGCCATCGTCAATGGTCTCTATTCCTATTCGCAATCGACAAAGCTCTCGAATGTCACTCCCGTTGCAGTCGCAGCGGATGCGGCGGGCGATGTTTATGTGCAGGACGAAGCCAGCAACTCAGTAATTGAAGTTCCCATAAGCGGTTCAGGAACCACCGTTCTTGCCGGATTGCAGAGTCCCACGGGTCTTGCAATCGATGGCCTGGGCAACGTCTACAGCGCCGATGGGCGCAGCACCAGCATCACGCAGGTGGTTCGCGATGCGGGATCGTATGGCTCGCCTTCAAACAACGTGACGAGCATTGCGGGAACACTGACAAACGTCGGCGACCTGGCCGCAACAGGCATCACGCAAAGCGGCAGCCCGGCCGATTTCACACTCGCGCCCAGCGGCTGCACCATCGAAGCAAGCAACAGCTTTTCACCAGGCCAGTCCTGCACGGTATCAGCGACATTGTCATCGTCGGCTCTTACAAGTCCAGGCCAATCTTTCTCAGACCAGCTCGCCTTCATCGCCGCGCCAACCACAATCGGATCGGTAACTTTCACTGACGTGGTCCCCGCTGGTCCCACGGTCACCGCCATTACCGGCCCCGCGAGCGCGCCGTTCGCGGCCAGCGGAACAGAAGCTGCGTTTACCGTTACTGTCACAGGCATCGCTTCACCAAACGGGAGCCCAATTACCGTGACCGTTGATTCAGTCACGCTGTCCGGCACATCGGCCGTCTTCTCCAGTACTCCCTCGTTGAACACCTCCGGCCAGGCGATCGTCAGCCTTTCTGGTCTTCCCGCAGGTAGCTACACAATCTCCGCAAGTTATGCCGGAGTTCCCAACACTGACGCGCCTTCAGCCGCCCAAGCCTCCTTCACCATCGAACAATTCGTGGCCACCGGCGACACCCGCACTGTCACCGAACCATCTTTCCCGGCTGTCTGCACAACGCTGACAGCTGCGCTGACTTCAGTCAACGATGACATTCCGACTTCGGTTGATGCCACGGTTACCAATCCCGATGGTGCGCGCATTCAAGCCGCGCTCAATAGCTGCGCGGGCACGAGCCAGGCCGTTGAACTCTCCATCGACGGCGCTGGCCATGATGCGTATCTCACCGGGCCGCTCTCCATGCCAGCGAATGTAACGTTGCTCGTTGACCCTGGCGTCATCGTCTACTTCTCACGCAATGTGCAGGATTACGACAAGGTTGCAGGCACGCACACCTGCGGCACAGTCAACTCCGCGAGCGCGACCTCTTCATGCCTGCCGCTGATCGACATTCCCAGAGCCTCGACGAATGTCGGCATCATGGGATTCGGAAAGCTCGACGGTCGCGGCGGCGACACGCTGATCAATGCATTCCCGTCAACGTTTGCGGGCCAGAGCTGGTGGGGTTTGTCGAGCATTGCCAACAGCGGTGGCAATCAACAGAATCCGCGCTTCATCCAGATGGATACCGGCACCAGCAATATCACACTGTATAAGATAACCCTGCGAAACTCGCCTCTCTTCCACGTTTCCACCACTGGCGCGGTCAGCAACTTTACCGCGTGGGACATCAAGATCGTTACTCCCACCAGTTCGCGAAATACAGATGGCATCGATCCCGGCAACGCCACCAACTTCACCATTACGCGTTCCTGGATCTCCGATGGAGACGACAACATCGCTGTCGGGGCCAACGGGACGACTGCGCCCGCATCAAACATCTCTGTAACCAACAACCGTTTCTTCGCCGGTCATGGCGAGTCAATCGGGAGCAACACGAGCGCGGGTGTGAGTAACATTCTCTTCGATAGCAATATGTCGTCGGGTAACGGAGTCGCAGGCAGCGGAAGTTCAATCAACAACACTGCCGACTCCAACTCCACTGGCATTCGCATCAAGTCCGGATACGATCGTGGCGGCCTGGTCACCAATGTTCAGTACTCCAACTCCTGCTATCAGGACCACAAGGCCGAGGTCGATTTCAATCCGAACTTTGAGGACACAACCGGAACTTCTTCGCCTAACTTCGAAAACATCCTGATGCAGAACCTCACCTTCCTCACTGAAGGAACGGTGCAGTTTACAGGCACAAACAACAATGGCACGGTCTTTCCGCTCCAACTCACACTGGACAACGTAAGTTTCCCAGGCACATTCCCGGCCTCCGAGTTCAATCCCGCGCCAACCAATGCCTCCCTGACCTACGGCCCGGGTCAGGTTTCCGCCGATTTCATTGCGGACTACACGACCTTTGTGGGCTCAAACAGCAACACCGTTATGAATAGCATCACGGCAGCCAACCTGGTTCCGCCCACCTGCAGCTTCACCTATATTGCGCCGGAGTTGACCGGCCCGAACGGCCTTCCGCAGACCATCACCGAGGGCCAGAACGCAACCGCTGTGGTTATTCTCACTCCGGCTGTTGGAGGTGCCGCTTATCCCACCGGCACCGTCACCCTCACTGACGCGTTCACCAGCAACAGCACAACGGTCGCGCTGCCCGGAACCACAGATACCATCTTTATTCCGCTCACTGGCCTCTCAGTTGGCACACACACCTTCACGGCCACTTACTCGGGCGACTCCAATTACACGCTGTCGGCAGGTCAAACTGTTTACTCGACCACAGAGCCGTATGTCATCACCGTCAACGCTGGCAGCCTGAGCACCACCACCACCACTTTGTCCGGCATTCCCAGCTCAATTCCGTTTGGCGAGTCCTTCACGGCCACCGCCGCAGTTACTGGCAGTTCTCCCACCGGTACTGTGGAGTTCATTGTCAATGGTTCTGTATTTGCTACCGCGGCCGTCTCTTCCGGTTCGGCTTCAGCCAGCATCAGCCTGCCGTTCAGCACCAGCGCCTACAGCATCTCCGCCGTCTACAGCGGCGATTCTGCAAACGACGGTTCCACATCTGCCACGTCTTCGGTTATCGTCACAGCGGCGTTGACAACGACCGCGTTGTCGGCTAACACCACCACATCGACACTCGGACATCCGGTCGTGCTCACCGCAACTGTTTCGTCCTCGGTCGGAACGCCCACTGGACCAGTTACCTTCACCTACACCGCAACGGGAAACAGCACGCCCATCCTGACCACGGCCGCATTGATAGCAGGATCGGCGCCGAACACCGCTATTGCAACAGCCGGAGTTGATCTGCCGGTCGGCACGGATTCCGTCACGGCTAACTACGCTGCCGACGGAAGCTTCGCCGCATCCTCATCGCTGCCAATTGCCATTAGTGTCACACCGGGAACCATTCTCCCGCCCACGACCAATCCAATTGCGCTGCCTTACATCATGACCACCCTCGCCGGCGGCGCAGCATCCAACTGCTCTAGCGCGACAGACAGCTTCGGCGACGGTTGCCCCGCAACTTCGATGGTCTTCGGCGGTTCAGTTGACCTGCGTAGCGTAGTGGCCGATCCATTTGGCAATGTATACCTTACCGATTCCGTTTCCAATCTTGTGCGCCGCATCGCGCCAAGCGGAATCATTAGCAACTTTGCGGGCAGAGTCAGTGGCACTGCCTGCGTTCCCTCTGCAACTACCGGCTGCACACCGACGCTTGTCAGCATGGACAAGCCGCGAGGTGTCTCGTCCGACACTCAGGGCAATATTTATATTGCCGGGTATGAAACCCAGGAGGTCTTCAAGGTCAACGTTTCGAACGGCCTCATGTATCTCATCGCGGGCACCGGCACCGCAGGCAATTCCGGAGACGGTGGCCCTGCAACCTCCGCTCAAGTGAATGCACCACGCGGTGTATGGGCTGATGCAGTTGGCAATGTCTACATCGCCGATACATCCAACAATAAGATCCGCCTGGTTGATATCACGGGGAACATTCGAACCTTCGCAGGCACAGGTGCTGCAGCTTCTAGTGGAGACGGCGGCCTTGCCACATCTGCTGCCATCGATAACCCGCAAGGTGTCATGACCGATGCAAACCTGAATGTCTATATCGCGGATACAGCAAAGGTTCGTGTTGTCTGCGTTACCTGCGGTACCGGTTCACCTCTCGATGCACTTCTCGCAACGCTCGGCATCTCGTCGCCGCAGAACGGATTCATCTACACCATTGCCGGCGGCGCGTCCTCGTCCTTCACCGGTACATATCCAACCTTGGCCACTAACGTCACCATGTCTCCGCAGAAGCTTGGCATCGATCTCAGCAGTAACGTCTACATCTCTGATGGCAACGGCGTCATCTGGCTTCTCGATGGCCACTCCGGCAACATCCGTCCCATCGCTGGTAAACAGACCGCTAACTGCTCCAACGAAACCGATAACTTCGGTGACGGCTGCCCCGCAACTCAAGCTGTAATTGGCGATGGCGGCAACGGTATCGGCGTAGGCACGGACACGTTGGGCAATCTCTACATCTCCGATACACTTAACGCGCGTATTCGTAAGGTGACCACCGGTCTCGCGTCGCCATCAACCGCAACCAGTTCCTCAACCACACAGCCTGTCGAGCTTCACTTCATCCCCAGCGATGGGCCTGCCTCCAGCAGCGCATTGACCTTCACGTCGACCGAATGGTCGCTGGGAACCCCCGCCTGCACCACTAACTCCGATAGCACGACCGATTGCCTATTCTCATCGAGCTTCACACCCGCCGTTCCGGGCGTGCGCTCGACACCACTTACTGTCAATAGCTCTGCAGGCAATACCGCGAATCTTGCACTTACTGGAACTGGCCTCGGGGCAGGCTCTACGCTTGATCCTGCAAGTCAAAGCAGCTTCGGCGCCAACCTTCAGGTTACTGGCCTCGCCACGGACAATGCAGGAAACGTCTACGTTGCCGATGCCATCAGCAAGCAGTTGCTTCGCTTTGCACCGTCGGCAATCGCGCAAGGCTCCAGCGCACCATCCACCACGCTGACAACCCTGACTGCACCCGGTCCGGTCACAGTCGATGGGCGTGGCTTTGTCTATGTAGGCGATACTTCCACTGGCCTCATCACGCAAGTCTCTCCCACAGGCGTGGTCTCAACGTTAGCCCTCACGCTCAAGACTCCAGCTGGTCTCGCCGTCGATGCACTGAGCAATCTTTACGTGTCGGACTCTTCCGCGGACGCTGTCTATCAAATCAACCCCATCACCGGAGCCGTGCGCACGCTTGCCGTTGGAACGCTCGTTGCCCCCACCTGCTTGGCCATCGATCCCTCCGGCAATCTGCTCATCACCGATCCTGGCGCCGCCGCAATCTACCGATTCAATTTGCAAAGCGGAGCGACCACCACCGTGTCTTCCACGGCCGTCGCGGCGTCCGCCATCGCGATCGATGCCGCTGGCAACCTGCTTATCGCCGAGACTACGTCGATTCTTGCAGTCCCGGCCAGCACGAACAGCGCGTCGTTTACGGTTGCAAGTCTTGCTCCGTCGGCGCTTGCAATCGACTCTGCAGGCAATCTCTACACCGGGTCCGGCGGGAGCGTTCTCAAACTCACGCGCACTCAAGGTTACGTGCAGTTCGCGGGGGCATCGGCCATTCCGCAAACCGCAAACCTGCTTGAGTCCGGCAATCAAGCGTTGCAACTCAGGTCAATCAGCCAGACCGATACGGCCGACTACGCCTTGACCGCATCCGCTTCAACAGATTGCACTCTGAATGGCACTTTGCCTTCAACACTGGCCATCGGCGGCGTCTGTGCATTAACTGCCACTTATACGCCAACAACCTTTGTTACTACCACTGACACAGCGACCTTCAGCGGCAACCTGGCCAATGCGAACTTATCCACGCCCGCACTGGTGCAGCTTACGCTCACCGGTCCGGCAACTCCGCCAACGGCAACCATCGCGCTCGACGCCTTCTCGCCCGTATCGCCCGTCTATGGTCAAACTGTTACGGTCAGTGCCACCGTCTCCGGTTCAACCGTTACACCAGCGGGCTCAGCTGCATTCACCATCGATGGGGTTATAACTACAATCGCTCTCACAAATGGTGTTGCTACCGACACGCTGACCGGACTGAGCGCAGGCACGCATACGGTCTCCGCCGCGTACACCAGCAGCAACGGGTACACGTCTGCATCCACGCTCTCAACAACACTGACTGTCGCAAAAGCGCCGACAAACACCACTTTCGCCGCCAACTCGGCCAATCCCACAACCGGCCAGCCGGATTTGCTCACAGCGACAGTGACCGGCGCCGGTCAACCGAGTGGCACGGTCATGTTCACGTCGGGTGCAATCACGCTCTGCACGGCCACGCTCAATGCTTCCGGTGTCGGCTCTTGCTCGTTTATTCCTTCTTCGGACAACAGCTTGACAGTTACCGCACAGTACCAGGGCGACGCCAATCACCTCACCAGTTCTGGCACGCTGACGCTATTTGTCTATGATTCGGCAGTTAAGCTGCAGCTCTCGAGCACGCAGTTGGTCTATCCCGGTGCTACGAATGTGACCGCTTGCATTACTCCGACCTCTGCCACCGGGACCGCTCAGATTTTCGACGGGACCACCTTGCTCATTACTCTGAATGTGCAAGGCGGCGGCTGCGCTTACTGGTACATCTCGCCGGGGTTGAGCGCGGGCAGGCATTCGCTGACGGCCGTCTACTCCGGTGACAAGAACAACCCATCCGGCACTTCGGTCCCGGTGCTAGTCACCGTTAGTCCGGTTCCGGTCACTCTGTCACCGTCCTGCTGGAATGCATCTTTCCCCTACGGAGCTAACTATCAGTGCACGGTCAATTTGAGTTCCAACGCGGGTGCGCCGTTGGGCTCCATCACTTACATTTTTGACGGTGGCTCGCCGGTCAGTGTTCCGCTCAGTAATGGCAATGCGCAGTTCACCATTAGCGAGCCGAACGTCGGCACGCATACAGTCGTCATTGCCTATGCACAACAGACCAACTATGCTGCCGCCACATCGCAGACCGAGACTTTTGCTGTCACAGCAGCTCCCGTGAATGTCTCTCTTACACCCTCAACCTGGTATGCGAAAGCGGGAACGAGCATCACCTTCCAGGCAGCAGTTTCCTCGTGGAGCGCGGGCGCGCCCAACGCAAATGGAGCCGTGTCCTTCTATGATGGCGGGACATTACTGTCTACCGTACCGGTCAACGGCAGCGGACAAGCTAGTTACACTACCTCCAGCCTGTCCGCTGACACCCAGACCATCACCGCGACCTATGCGGGAGGAACTAATTACGCCTCTGGGTCGAGCAGCGTGAATATCACAATTACACTGTAGAGCATCGAAGTTATAGTTCGGCAAGAAACCTCGGCCGGCCATTAGTCAGGCTGGCCGAGGTTTTTTGCCACTCGCAATCCAACTTACACAAGAAATGCGCGAAGCGTAGGACTACGGCTTTGGAACGCTGTTGATCGTCTTCAGAATGCGCGAGACTATTTGATAAGGATCGGCTTCAGAGTTCGGACGCCGGTCTTCCAGATAGCCTTTGTAGCCCTGCTTGATGAAGTTGACGGGCAGCCGGATGGAGGCTCCGCGATCGGAGAGACCGTAGCTGAACTTGTCGATGGCCTGGGTCTCGTGAAGGCCGGTCAAGCGGAGATGGTTATCGGGACCGTAGACGGCGATGTGCTCGGGGATGAACTTCTCGAATGCTTTCATGAGAGATTCGAGATACTCCTTGCCACCTACTTCGCGGATGTATTTCGTCGAGAAGTTAGTGTGCATTCCGGAACCGTTCCAGTCGCCCTTGATGGGCTTGCAATACAACACCAGATCCACTTCGTACTTCTCACAGAGGCGCATCATCAGGTAGCGAGCGATCCAAGTGTCATCCGCGGCCTTCGCGGAGCCTTTGGCGAAGATCTGGAATTCCCACTGGCCCTTGGCAACTTCGGCGTTAATCCCTTCATGGTTGATCCCCGCAGCCAGACAGAGTTCGAGGTGTTCTTCAACAATGGTACGGGCCAGGCTACCCATGTACTTATAGCCGACGCCGCAGTAGTAAGGACCCTGTGGCGTACTCGGATGTCCATCCTTCGGGAAACCCAGCGGCCGTCCTTCTTTATAGAGGAAATATTCCTGCTCAAATCCAACCCAAAGATCGGGGTCATTCTCGATCGTCGCGCGCGCATTGGTGGAATGCGGGGTGCCGTCAGGGTGCATGACTTCGCTGAGAACGAGATACGCGTCCTTGCGGCTTGCATCGGGATACAGTGCGACCGGCTTCAGAATGCAGTCAGACTTGCTGCCCTCGGCTTGCATGGTCGAACTGCCGTCAAACCCCCACAAGGGCAATTCTTCAAGCGTAGGTGGCTTCTCAAACGACTTGAGCTGAGTCTTTCCACGCAGTTCAGGGATGGGCTTTTTGCCATCGAGCCAGATGTATTCGAGCTTGTACTTTGTCATAGGTCTCCTTTTAGCTGGAAAAAGAAAAGTGTGAAGATCACTCACAAGTTTAGTAAAGAAATTATAAAGAACTCATCAAAAACGTGCGAGTATTGCGGCATTCTCAGAAGGAAAAACGGTGACGTGAAATCACGGGCATCAGCAACAGAACTGCGGGCTCCCTTAAGCCGAAATACTCGATGGGTAATCTCATCCAGGTAGCCGGTAGGGCCGGCCCCGATACATGCCGACCTGCTCAACCGAACGAACCTTGATCACCTGCGCCGTGGTATTGTCCCCGCCGTCAATTTCAACCGCGCGTGCCACCAGCTCACGCGCAATCTCAATCATGCTTTTGTTCTGGGTGACAATACTTGCGATTTCCCGATCACTCATCTCATCATGCACGCCATCGGTCGAAAGCACCAGCACGTCACCAACCTGCAATGTGAGTGCCGTTGTATCTGCGGCGACAAACATCTCTGGTCCCAAAGAACGAATGAGCACATGCCGGGATTCCGACTCGGCCATCTCACTGGCGGAGAGCAAGCCCATCTTTCTCTGTTCGTTCACCCACGTGTGGTCCTGCGTTATCCGCTTGGTCTGCCCGTCTCGGACCAGATAGCAACGGGAGTCGCCCACGTGCGAGACAATCGCCTGATCGTGGCGCAGCGCGCAGGCCACCAAGGTTGTAGCCATGTTTTTGCCGCGGTATTGTGGCGACAGAGTGCAATCGTGCACTGCGGCGTTGGCATGCTGAATCAGGCGCGGCAGCAAACTGATGAGCATCGTGCCAGCCTGGGCCGCGGCGAATCCTTCGGTCATGACGGAGATTGCTGTGGCTGAAGCGACCTCACCGAGGTCCATACCGCCCACCCCATCAGCAACCGCAAACAGATATCCGTGCGTCCGGGCCTGCTGACGCGATGCCGGGATGAACGAACCCATTGCGTCTTCATTGTTGGTACGAACCTTCCCGAAATCGCTGTTCTGACCGAACTGCACATCCAGCATGGGCGCCGCCGCCTCAGGCTCCTTCCTGAGAATCGCGGGAAGGTTGCCAATTGAGAGAAGATGAATCGTCGATTTCAAAAAAGCCGCTGGGTGGTTCTCTGTGCACCGACTCTAAGAAAGAGATCGAGAACAGTTGCCACCCAGAGGTTTCGGTCAGTTTGATGTGAGATTTAGACGGATGTCTTCGAAGTGAGCAGGACTGCCTTGCCTTTCTTTTGCGAGGAACGGATAAAGTAAATGGCGCCGTAAATGCCCCAGACCGCGGAGATTCCAAGCGCCAACAGCGGCTCCTTGAAGGTGCCCAGGCCAAAGACGGGACCGGCGATGTAGAAGCCCATGCACACCAGGTTGGCAATCAGGCCGAACCCTGGAATCAGCCAGTGTCGGACTAAGCTGAAGTCGGGACGCCCGGCGAAGGCTACCATGCACAAGAAGCAACTGAGTGCATAGAGGATGAAGGTGCCGAAGTTGGAGGTGAGAGTGACGGCCAGCAACGAATTCGGCAATGCGGCTAACTGGTCGTGCGAGAGGTAGCCGACATTGGAGAAGATGCCGTGGGGCAATGCGGCGATGGTGGCGTCTGTGGGCGCAGCGGCGTCGCCGAAGACAAGTGAGACGCCGATGACACCGATGACCGCAGAGATCCAAGCCAGCGTCCAGATGGCCTTTCGCGGCGACAGAGATCCGGCATGGAGAATGCCGAAGTGCTCTGGAGCCTCATCGTCTTTGCCCATCGCGTAGGTGACGCGAGCGCCGGTGTTCATGCAGCTGAGGGTAGTGCCAATCAGCGCGAAGAAGACGGTGATGGCTTCAGCCAGCATGAAGTACTTTCCGTGGCCCTGGCCAAGAAGCCCGTCGCCGACAATGATCATCATGTCGCCGATGGGCGCCGCCGAGCCACCGGCGCTCGCCATAGTATAGCCCGAGTTGAGAAAGTAGTTAGCCGCGAAATACTCGAAAAGGTAGCAGATCAGACCCTGGATGAGCAGCGAAGAAATGACGGCGATGGGGATATGTTTGGTAGGATTCTTTGCTTCGCCTCCCATCGAAGTTACCGACTCAAAGCCGACCAGGATCAGAATGGCGACCGTAGCCTGGATAAACATATAGCTCAATTTGTGCGGCTTGACCACCGAAGCCGCCGAGGTATGCGAGAGGAAGTTGCCGGTCGAGTCGGTCTCCGGGTAAGTGATGACGTAGGGAACCGGCTTGCCCGCCGCATCCAGCAGGGGTAGAGGCGTTCCGCTGGCGTCGCGGAGCGTTGTACCGTCTTTGGCAGTGGCGAACTGGTAAGTGTAAGTCGCGAGCGATTGTCCATCGTACTGGAAGCCCGTGGTTCCATTCGGATGACTGGCGCGATATTGGAGCGCGAGCACGCTGAAGATGACCAACGCCGAAATCTGAACGAGGTTAATGGCGATGTTGACCGCCGTAGAAGCACCAGCGCCCTTAGCGGCGATCCACGCAACAAAAAAGGAGAATGCTACTGCGATCAGCGCCATGAATATCGGGCCTGGATTCGTACCGCTCATGACATTGGGATATAGGAATCCAACAATGTAGCCCACGAAGACACCCGTAACTGCCACCATCACGCCGGGGTAGACCCAGTAATAGAGGTGCGAACCCCAGCCGACGATGAACTTTGCTATGCGAGCGTACTTAAACATCTTGTCCTGGGACAAGAGAGCCTGTTCCGCGTAGTAGTAGCTGGAGCCGGTGCCCGGGTATAGCTTCGAGATTTCGGCGTAGGATACAGCGGTGGCCAGGCAGAGCAGTAGGGAGACGAAAATGCCAATCCACATGGCCGGCGCTGTGGACGGTTGGCCTGCGACCCCGGTATTTGCCTGGATTGCAAAGGTGAGCCACAGGAAGGCTCCAGGGGCGATAAGAGCCATTGCATTGCTGGTTAGCCCGGTAAGGCCCAGCGTGGCCTGCATCTGAGGTGCTTTTTGTTCTGCCATGAACATTCTCCTGGAAGTTGAGGTTCGTGTGACCGCTCCCTTTGGTTGACCTTGGAGAGCTTTAAATGCATCGCCCGATCCATGAATCAAATCGGGCGAAGGAGTTAGGCGCGTGCCTTGATCCGATTAGCGCTTGGGCCCGAAGAAAGCGATAAAGGCCACAGTCAACGTAGATTGCTGGTCCGTTGTTTGGTTGGCTAACTTGTGAAAGTACTGTTCATTGGAAAAGTCCCCACGGTACTCAACGCGGGCCAGCAGCCCTTCGACCCACTTGTACTCATAAGTCGCGGTGAATTCGTAGAGGTGCTGGGCAGTGCCAGTCTGGAATCCGTCCGGGTCAGTGAAGTACTCAAACCTGCCCGACAGTGCCGACTTTGCTGTCGCCTGTTCATGCACCGCGAATGCCACGCCCTGCCAAGTATTCAGCTTTGTGTCGCCCTGCGCTTGAATGGCATCCCGGTTCGCGCCGTAGTCGTAGTTGATGTAGGCATTCAGCTTTCCGGGTGGCGTAAACAGCAGAGTGGTGTCGATCAGGTTGCGGATTCCGTTCGTCGTATTGGCGTTCTCCGGGCCCACATAGTAATTCACGTTCCACGCGTACTTGGGCTTTGTGTACGCGCTGGTGAAGCCGCCGGTAACTCCACCATTGGTCTTGGAGACGTTGTTCCAGCCATTCACAAGTTGGAAGCCTATGGTCTCGGTCTTGGAGACCGGCAGAGAGGTACGCGCGCCAAAGTGCCAATAAGGAATGGCATTTACGAAAAGAAGTGAACGGGAGTAGTTCCAGTTGTCCTTTGCCTCAATAACCTCCGCTCCGGCCGAGGTGACGAACTTACCGAAGTCGAGTTCGAACCCCTTGGCCTTGGGCGGCTTCAGGCTCAGAAAGGCCTGTTCAAGGTAGGAAAGCTGACCTGAATTGGAATTGCTGTTGGAAGGAGCGGCATTAATCAAGTCATTGGTACGCCCATAGATAAAGTCAACGTGCGCGCCCACGGGATCTGGGTCGTGATTCAGTGTGAGCTTGGCCGCGCTCAATTCAAACTGGTCTGTCTTGTCGTTGAAGTTGTAGAGTTGGTTGATCTGGTCGTAGCCGTCAGTAGTGTTTGGACGGTTGACGTTAAAGCTGTAATAGCCGTCGATAAAGCCGCTGATATCCATCGGGCCGACGCTCCATGTAGGTGCAGCCGGCGTTGCCGGGGCCGCTGGAGCCTGATCGGTGGCGGCTGGAGCCGCAGCAGGTGCTGGAGCGGGAGTCGCTGCGGGGGTGGATGCTGGTGTTGCGGGCGCTTGTGCGCCAGCTATCAAGGCCATGGTCATCATTGCGCCGGCCATTGCGTGCAAAGTGCGATTTGAATTCAAATACATCGGCACTGATCCTCCCGAAAAAAGTCTTGTCTTATGAGGCAGGGTGAATTCATCAAGTTGTTACTGTGCGAAAAACTTCATACGGCCGCGTGCGATTTCGTTTTGATCGAGCCTCTTTCGATGCAAAGGCACACTGATCCTGCGGAATCCAAATGAGGGATTCACGGGCCCAAGAGCCAGTCAGGTCGTTTCGGATTACTTCTAGTTACACAAAGATTTCATAAAGAAGTCATCAAAAATAGCAAAAGAAATTTTCATTTTATTCATATACAATCGCTCATATCGACTCAAAATGAGCCCTTACCAGGGGCAAATTTCCTTGAATTTCGCCGCCAAACATCAACAGAATGTGTTATTGGGCACAGCATCCGAAGCGCATAAAGTCTAAAATTCTGCCGCAATAAGAAGGTTGGTGGCTGGATGTCTGAAAGCCTTGAGTTCGTGCGTCCAACTCGCGCAAAGACCCACGGCGAAAAGGCCAAGAGCCAAGCCGAGCAGTTCCGCTCTTCTGTGCTGGACGGTCTTGCGCAGGCGTACAAAACGCCTCTGACAGCCATTCTCGCTGCAAGTGCGGGCCTGATCGAAATGGGTAGACTCTCTGACACGCAGGCGGACCTCATCGCTCTTATCGACGACCAGGCTCGTCTGCTCAGCAACCTGACTACGCGCCTCTTGGCCACTGCGCGGCTGGACGCGAGGGAAATCGAGATTCATCCCAAGCCGGTCGGCGTAGAGCCTATCATCGATGACGCAGTCGCTGCGTTCAGACCGCGTCTGGCCAACAAGAAGTTAGTCATCGATCTTGAGAATGACAACCTTGTGTTGAACTGTGATCGCCAGTTGATTCTCATGCTCTTAAACCAGTACATCGATAATGCATGCAAGTACTCAAATGCCGGGACGGCCATTACGATTCGAGTCGTTGATGAGAATTCCAAAGTGATCTTTTCAGTGCACAACTTCGGCCCGATGATTCCACTGGAAGAGCTTGAAGGCATATTCGATCACTATTCCTTGCCCTCGTCCTTCGCAGGTCGAACGGCAGGCAAGGGCTTCGGGCTTTCAGTAGCCAAGCGGATTGCATCGTTTCACGGTGGAGAAGTCTGGGCTACCAGCACCGACGAAGGTACCACGTTCTTCGCTGCCATTCCGACCATAAAACAGAGGAGGTATCCCCGATGAGCCAGCGTCCTATTCGCGTTCTTGTTGTCGACGACGAGCCGGCCATCCGCAGAGCGCTGCGGGCACCGTTAGTTGAACTCGGCTTCGAACTGGCTGAGGCTTCGCGCGGAGAAGAAGCGCTGCAATTGCTCCGCACAGCCAGCTTCGATGTAGTCCTGCTGGATGTGAATATGCCGGGCATTGGTGGGATCGAAACGCTGCGCCGCATTCGGGCGCTTTCTCCCAGGTTGCCCATTCTCATGCTCACAGTGCTTGATGCCGAGCATCAGAAGGTAGAGGCGCTTGAATTGGGAGCAGACGATTATGTCACCAAGCCGTTCAGCACACGCGAGCTGATTGCACGCATTCGCACAGCGGTTCGCCGCATTCAGGCACCGGTGCGGGTTGAGAACGCGCCCATTGAAATCGGAGAGATCTTTCTTGATCCCGTGAAGCGCGCTGTGACAAAGCGCGGCGAGCCAGTACACCTGACGCGCAAGGAGTTCGACATCCTGCACTGCCTGATGAGCCGCGCCGGCCGCGTAGTAACGAACGCCAAACTGCTCACCGCGGTTTGGGGAGCAAGTTGCCGCGAAGAGATCCAGTATTTGCGCGTCTACGTAAATCAGTTGCGCAAGAAGATTGAAGACGATCCCGCCAACCCGGTATATCTGCTGACAGATTTCTACGTGGGATATCGCTTTGCGGACCTTCAGGATCCAGACTGCGAAACTGCCATGGCAGGCACCGGAATGGGCAACGCGCCATCGGAATCCAACAGCAACTGGCATGCAGAGCAGCAACAGCATAGATCTCGTTAAGAGGTCTATTAGATCCAAATGGCGTAGAAGACGACATGACAAGCATGTCTTCTTCTACGCCACGGATGCAGCGCATGAAGAGCTTTGAGCGATTACATCTGCTGCGATGCTGAACCTGCCGGCTCGGCCAGCTTGCCGTACTTTGTTGAGAGCGCGCCAGCCTCCGACGCTTTCACAACATAGTATTCGTAAAGATTGCGTGCCGAGTCCGCAGGCTTTGGATACTTTGCGTAGAGGCTGGTGGTGATCTGGCTTCTGCGCTCCCACTCCTGCTTCTCGTCCGCAGCCTGCTTCAGATAATTCTTCTGTTGGATGTCGTAGTAGCGTGCAAGAGCTTTGTACTGCTCGGGCGAGTGTGCATCGCGGGCCATCTGCTTCACTTGAGTCTGGCTAACATGATCGCCATCCTGGGCCGCGGCGAGTGAGCCTTTTGCACTTCCAGCGCCGATGAGAGCTATCGCCAAAACGCTTGCTGCAATGGACTTTCCCTTCATGACTTTCCCCTCCAATTTCGAGTATTGGCCGGGGACCATAAAGGAGGCATGAAGGAAAAACAATATGATTGTAAGGCCGGGAATAGCGGAATTCCGAACCGGCCATCGCTGATTCATCTGAAAGGCGGAGCGCTCCCAACATAACACTTCGCACTCAAACTCAAGCTGTGGAGTTTTTATGACTGCGTCTTTGGTACCTGATCCTTATTTGGGCTCCAGTTGATCACGTGATAAGTCGCCGGCGTTGTCCCGACGTTGCGGAACCCATGCAGGCTGTTCGACGCATTGAATACCACCGAACCGGGCCCCACCTTAACCCATTTGCCATTGGAGAGAGTTTCGCAGTTGCCGTCGTGAATAATAATCAATTCCTCATTCACATGCCTGTGCGGTGGATGCGACGTCTGGCCCGGGTTCAGCGTGGTGACATGCATCTCCAACTGGTCCACAGTCGCAGTGGGGCTCTTGCAAAGCGACCGCACCTCGCCCGTTGCTGTTTTCACCGGCTTCATATCGTTCCAGTTGAAAACGGTGGGCCCAAGAATCGGCTGCTCACTCGCTGCCGCTGCTACAGAAGTCAGAGCGCTCGGCATGGCGAGCAGCCCGGCAAGAGCATCGCGTCTGGTAATCATGGTTTCTTCTCCTCAACTGCTAACAAGTTCTAAGCCAGAATGTATGGTGCGCGCTGCGGGCGCGACAACATGCCGTTCGCTTCATCATCATTCTTGAATCGCTCCATGATCGGGTCCCAGTACAGCTTGCGCCTCAGCACCATCGCCATATCGTGAATCAGGCAGGTCGAACATGCGCGATGCCCCAATTCCACAGGAGATATCGGAGTTTGCCGGCTGATAATGCAATCCAGCCAGTTACCATGCTGTTCCTTGCTTTCGTAGAGGTGGATCTCGTCGGGTCCAATCACCGACTTGATAATAGCTGGATCGCTCGATGCGAGGGCAGTTGCATCATTCAGCTTTGCCACCGGGTCGCTTTTCGTAACCTGCTCGTTACCGCGCGAGACGAAGATCCAGCCTTTGGACCCGTAGAACTTGATGCCGTTCGGATAGTCACCGCTCACGCTCATTCGAATTCCGTTGGCATACAACGCTTCAGTCTTGAATCGTCCGTGCACATCCCACAGTCCATGATCCGGAAACTCTGCCTGTCCCCAGACCTCGATCGGTCCGGTGTACTCCGTATTCATGCCCCAATGCGCACTGTCAATGTGGTGTGCTCCCCATCCCGTGATCATGCCGGCGCCGAATTGCCTGCACCGTAACCACCCTGGACGACCGTAGCCCTTTTGTGGATGTGAGCGATCCTCGGTGTAGTACACATAGGGTGTCTCGCCCAGCCACATCGAATAGTTAAACCAGTCAGGCGCAGGCATCGGTGTCTTGTCGCCGCCTGCGGGATCGCCCGGCAGACCCACTTCAACCCGCTGAACATCGCCAATGCGACCATTGCGCACCAGTTCTGCGGCGTAGCGGAATTGCACCGTCGAGCGCTGCTGGCTACCAATCTGGAGAATTCGCCCCGATGCCTGAACAGCATCGCTCAGCGCCCGGCCCTCCGTAATTGTCAGTGACGCTGGCTTCTGCAGGTACACATCCTTGCCTGCGCGCACCGCATCCACGCCGATGAGCGCATGCCAATGGTCCGGCGTACTCACCACAACCGCGTCAATGTCTTTGTTGGCCAGCAGGTCGTGATAGTTCGCATAGCCAGTTACACTGTCATAGGGCTTGCCAGTCTTGGTGGCGTAGTATTCGTTGACGAATTTCTTTCCATCCTCAACGCGATGCGCGTCCAGATCGCAGACCGCGACGATCCTTGCACGATCGTATTGCAGGATCAACGGCATATCGTGTCCGCGCGAGATACGTCCCACTCCGATCGCGCCGATGTTGATTCGTTTGCTCGGTGCAAACTGGCCCAGCACTCTCGATGGCAGAATCGTCGGAAATCCAGCAACCGCCGCTGCACCCAGTCCCGCTTTCAAAAACCTGCGCCGCGAGACCTTACCATTGCCCGTCTGCTTCATAAGCTCCTCCCCAGTTAATCCTTCAGGGTTACGACCTTCGCGTTCTTCTGCGCCTTGATCACCAGTTCCGCTGCCAGCAGGCACTGATCCTGGTCCTGCGCAACATGTGTGCGATTCACAATGTCCGCTACAAACTGTGGACCAAACGGCAGCGGCATATTGTTGCAATCGATATATCGTGCCTGCTTGTTATCTACGAGGAACAGATTGTTGCCCTGGTGCTTCACGGCCACGTCCGTGTATTTGCGAATCTCCATATACCCATCGGTGCCTAGAATGAAGAGCCGCCCGTCTCCCCAGGTCCCCAGTCCATCCGGAGTGAACCAGTCCAACCGAACGTAACCGAGTCCGCGATCGCCGCGAAGCACCATGTCGCCGAAATCCTGGAACTGTGGACGATTCGGATGACGTACATTCGCGATTTGCGACTCGGCCACTTCGGCTTCCTTCGATCCCGTGTAGAAAAGAAACTGGTCCACCTGATGTGAACCGATGTCGCAGAGAATTCCCCCGTATTGTTCGGGATTCCAGAACCACTCCGGCCGGCCGGTTCCTCCGCCCGCATCTCCGTGGCCTTGAACAATTTGATGAGGTGCAATGTTAATCGTCTGAATCACCTTGCCGATTGCGCCTTGCTGGATCAGCACCCCGGCATAAACGGCCGCCTTCACCTCCAGGCGTTCGCTGTACATGATGCCGTAGATCCGATTGGTTTCGGCAATCGTCTTCCGCACCTCAGCCAGCTGCTCAAGCGTCGTGATTCCCGGCTTATCTGACAGGAAGTCCTTGCCATGCTTCATCGCACGTACCCCTAGCGGGGCCCGCTCGTTCGCTATCTGTGAACTCAGAACAAGTTGTATCGATGGATCGTTCAGAATCTCATCCTGCGTCTTCACGACCTTTACGTCGGGGAATCGTTTGGTGAAGTTCGCAAACTTGTCTGCTTCGCCACCCCATGCTGCCACCATTTCGCCGCCGCCGCGGTGGACGGCCCCGATCATGCCATAGATATGGTCATGGCTCATCCCGCACACAGCAAACTTTATGTGGTATTTCGGCTCCTCTTCAGGCTGTTGCGGCAATACAGCGTCTCCAATCGCGTCCCCGTTCTTTATCCCCAAAGCCATTGCGCCCTGTGGCAAGCCGGCCATCATCGCGACCGTGCTCATCAAGCCGGTTTGCTTCAGAAAGTCGCGCCGGCCAGTGGATCTCGTGATCATCTCTCCTCCGTGTTTCCAACAACTTTTCGATCATGGGAAAATCGTGAAGGATAGGAAGCGCGCCATCGATTCACGCCGAACTCCCCAGCAGAAGTTCTGCGGGTTGTATGTTAGTTCAGCCTTAATTCGGTCTTCGTACTTCATTACTCTTCGTCGCGAATTTATTCTTCCCAAGCGTGACTGTCAAGAAAATGGCCCTGACCTGAGCGCGTTTGTTCATCGTCAATAGAACTAAGACTTCTCACGCCTGATCTGAATTGGAAGCTCCCGAGTCCATCAACGGGGTAGTCCGCACTGCTCTGCGCGATCGTTTCGCCTTCAACGAATGCCCGCTTTTGCCCTCGGCAACGATCTGCTCAGTCGCCTGCTCGGATTCAGCAGATTGCAGATGAAGTTCCATCTCCATCCGAGCTGCGGCAGGGTCTCGATCGCGAATCGCGCGATAGATTCGTCGATGCGATTCCAGAGAGTTCTTACGATCGAGGGATCGGCTCGCCGTCATTCGCCGGTCATCAAAGACCGCCGTCGAAACTGTTTCCATCAGCGCTGCCAGGATCGGATTGCCCGAGGCTTGGCCAATTACGCGGTGAAAGCGTACATCATGGATCAGATACTGGTCGGGCTCATCGATCGCGGCGTACATCTCGGCAATTTCTTCCGCCAGTTCGGTGAGCTGCTCTTGCTGTCCGCGTTCAGCCGCCAGCGCGGCCAGGTTGGTTTCCAGCAGCTTGCGTGTTTCGAATATCTGCCAGCTCTTGAAACCGTGCAGCGCGCCAAGCAACTCCAGGGAAGAACTTCCGATCTCCGCGGGTCCGTCCGCTACGAAGGTTCCCACGCCATGGCGGACCTTCATCACGCCCGTGGCCGCCAGATAGCCAATCCCCGTTCGCAGGCTGGCGCGGCTCATTTTGAGCATCTTAGCGAATTCGCGCTCCGGGGGAATCCTGTCGCCGGCCTTCAGCGTTCCATCTTCTATTTTTGACCGAATGTGGTTTATCACATGAGCGGTTAGCTGCGCCTCGACGATCCTGAAGTTGACAGTATCCATAAGAGCCAAGCCGTCATCGCGGAACTTCTGCGCGTTTCGGATACGGAGATTATTCCGGCTGAAGCCGTTCCGTCAACCAATTATTGGCCGATTTCATCGGAATTGGGCTGGCGAACCGCACTATTATCCGGTCTGCGATGCCCTAGCAATTGCTCAGTTGAAGTGTGCCCGTCTGGCACTTAACTCGCTGATTCCGAATGTACCAGACAATACTCTCGGTCCCGTATTAAATTCATCTTGACAGTCATGGTCTGACCTCTATATAGACTTGGGTTACTTTTGGACCCTGAAAATTCCGATACGCAAAAAACTCCCGAATAGGGGTGTTTTCTCGAAGATATTCACCCCTAAATCGGCCACAGGATCTTCTCAATCAGCGAGCAAGCAATCACAGCCCTTTGGAGGTCTCGATGCTACACATACGCTTCAGGAAAGAAGCGGTACTCGCGCGCTACGTAACCGCTTTCTGCTGTTTCACCGCGTTCCTGCTCGCCATCCGAGGTCACGCGCAACTGGCAGGAACCGGCAACATTCAAGGCACAGTTACGGATTCGTCCGGAGCGCTGGTTCCCAATGCCACGGTTACCCTGATCGAAGCGTCAACGCAGGTCAAGCGAACCACCGTGAGCGATCAGGCGGGTGTCTACGTCTTTCCCAACATCCCTATCAGCTCCTACAACCTCAGAGTAGGCGCAGCAGGCTTTGAAACATTTGAACGGACCGGGATCGTTCTTGAGGTAGGCAGCAACATTTCCATCAATACGGCCCTGAAAGTCGGAAAGGCCGACGTCACGGTTGAGACCCATGCAGACGCCCTCTCGCTGCAGACCGAGGACACGTCATTCAAGCAGACGATCGATCAGTCCACGGTACAGGAGATGCCGCTGAATGGTCGCCAGATGACGAACCTAATCACACTTTCCGGTGGGGCGAGCATTGCGCCAGGCGGCGACTTCACGGGCAGCAAGTACTCCTATCAGACTATTGCAATTTCCGTTGCCGGCGGCATGGGCAACACCACTCAGTGGAAGCTGGACGGCGGCGATAATAACGAATACATGGGCAATGGTAATCTGCCGTTCCCTTTCCCGGACGCAGTCAGCGAGTTCAGCGTGGAGTCCACGGCCCTCGGCGCACAGAGCGGCAGTACCCATTCCGGCGGTCTAGTCAATGTGGTCACCCGTTCTGGAACGAACCAGTATCATGGATCGGGCTTTGAGTTCATCCGCAACAACTACGTAGACGCCACCAACTTCTTCTCAACTACACCGGACACTCTCCACCAGAACCAGTTCGGCGCCACCTTCGGCGGGCCCGTCAAGCGGAACAAGCTTTTTGCCTTCGCCGGATATCAGCGCTGGAAAGCCGACCAGTCCACCAACCCCCTGGAAATGTACATTCCCACGGCGGCTAACCTTGCCGGCGACTGGTCCGCAACCAACCCGCCACCATCTGCAGGTGGCCAGCAACTATACGATCCGTTGACCGGAGCAGCAATTCCGGGCAATAAGTACCCGACGCCGCCAACTTACAACGCGCAGGCTTTGGCATTGATGGCCTACATGCCCACCAACTACGTGAATGCGAACAACGGAGAAGTTTCCTTCAAGATTCCGTCAGAGATTTTCGACAACCAGTTTGTGACCAGGGTGGACTGGACGATCAACCCTCGCAATAGCCTGTATGGCCGGTACTTCATCGACGGATATCAGGCTCCATCGTTTTTCTACAAGGGCGGCACCAACGGAGGTATCCTGGTCACCTCTCAGGCTCCTGGCAACTACGAGCGCGTGCAGACGGGAGTCATCTCCGAGGCATTCACGTGGCGGCCGAACCTGGTCAACGCCTTCCACGCATCAGGCACCAAGCGCGTCGATAACCGTGCGTCGGCTCCCGGCATTAATGGCAATACTCTCGGCATCACACAGTATGACGAGGTGCCCACCAACCTGGAACTCGAAGTTACCGGAGGAGCCTTTGCCACGTGGAACACCTACTGCGGCACCTGCTCGAACGGGTTTTTTAATGTGGACGACGAGGGCGTATCCGACGACCTCACCTGGATTAAAGGCAATCACCAGGTGGTGGTGGGCGGCGAGTTCGTCAAGGTTCACTTCAACGAAGTAGCCGGATTTCAGGCCAACGGCAACTACAGCTTCACGGGTGAATTCAGCGGAAGCGGGCCGCTAGGAGGAAACACCATCGGGAGCGGCAACCTGGACTTCTTGTGGGGAGCCATGGCAACCTTCGGGCAGAGCAAGGAGCAGCAGCTTGCGCTGCGCGGGCCGGTTCCCAGCATCTACATCCAGGACACCTACCACGCCAACAAGAGGCTGACCATCGCAGGCGGCATTCGCTGGGAGCCTGAATTCATACCGCGCGATCAGTTCAATCGCGGCACCACTTTCAGCATGGCCGCATTTCTCGCCGACAAGGTTAGCAGCGTGTATCCGAATGCGCCTCCGGGAAGCTTCTTCTATGGAGATCCCGGCGTTTCCAAGTCATTCACAACCAATCCGATTTGGAATTTCAACCCTAACATCGGCGCAACGTGGGATCCGTTTGGCAATGGCAATACGGTCATTCGCGGCGGCCTGCAGTTGGCTTATGACGAGGCCAACTTCTACACCACCAACCGCAACCACCAGAACCCGCCGTTCGCCACAAACGTTAACGTAAGTACCACCGGACCTATTTGCTTCAGCGAGCCGTGGCTTCTGGGCGGCACGGGGTACGGCTGTAACCAGGTCGGCGGCACTGATCAAAGTCCCTTCCCGCAACCCACGGTCCCAACGCCTGCCACGGCAGTCTTCCCAGCTCAAGGCGAGTGGATTGTGATCGCTAACCCCTACAAGGTGCCCGATACCTTGCAGTGGACTCTGAGTGTCCAGCATCAGTTCGCTCACGGCTGGCAGGCGCAGCTCGACTACATCGGCAACCATACCTCCGGCATGCCCGTCGGCACCGAGGTGAATCCAGCAATCTACACTCCGGGAGTGTGGGGAACCGGTGGGACCGGATGCGGTCCCGTCGTGACCAGCGGCCCAGCCGCAGTTGCCGCAAAGACGGTGGGAGGCGGCAAAGTTGGTACAAACTGCTCAACCACAGGTAACCAAGCGGCCCGTTGGGCTCTCTCTGAAGCGAATCCCGCCTACGGCAACCAGTATGCCGGAGGCAGCAGCAGCGGCATGATCCTTGTCAGTAACATTGCCTACGCCAACTACAACGGTATGGTGGCCACGCTGCAGCACCGCTTGTCATCCACCTTCGTAATGCTGACCAACTACACGTGGTCGCATTGCCTCAACATCGCTGACGCATCCGGCGACTGGTCCAGTACGCCGCTTGAAAATCCTTACGCCCCGCACCAGGATTACGGCCGTTGCGGTTCGGATTACCGGAACGTCTTCAACACGTCCGTGGTCTACACTACGAAATTCCCGCTTCACGGAGTCGCGAAGTGGGTAGCAAACGATTGGGAAATTGCGCCGCTGCTCCATATCACCAGCGGTGCGCCTATCAATGTAACCAGTGGACAGGACATTTCGCTCACTGATACCGGCAATGATCGCCCCAACGTAGTGCCCAGTGTCAGCCAGAAAACCGGTATCAAGCTGGAGGGTGGCCATGCCGGTGCGTCTGTAGCCACCAGGGCGTGGCTCAATCTCAATGCCTTCTGCGGTTCAACCACCACGGCCAATCCCTGCACAAATCCTGTTGCTGCAGGCACCTTCGGAAATCTGGCCAGAAATGCAATCAGTGGCCCAATGCTCTTCCAGAACGACGCCCAGATTTCGCGTTTGTTCCCGATCAAAGAACGGGTGAGTGTCCAGGCTCGTCTCGAAGCCTTCAATTTCCTGAACCATCCGTCCTTTGACAACCCCGGAGGCAGCAGCGCGGGCAACTCCACGGCCAGCGGCCCGCAGATCGCAACCTTTGGAGAGATCTCATCAACCAGCATTGCCGCCAGAGTCTTTCAGGGAAGCTTGAAAGTGATCTTCTAAGGAAGCAAACGAGGAACAAAGAAAATGTCCCTTGATAACTGCCCCGTTTCGATGATTGAAACGGGGCAGCCCTTTGGCGCGCACGATAACTCCTCCTCTATCGCGGGAAGAACCGGAGCAGCAGCGCCCCGGGCTTGGCAGGATTAATTTCGGTACCGCAACAATACCTGCGACCAACGGCGCATAGCTGGGCTAGAATGGCTACTTAGTTGAAGAAGCGTAGGGTTCTCTTCACCGTCCAGTCCTGATCTAATGATGGTTGCGCATATCTGCAACGCGACCTGGAGGGAAAGTATGTTGCCAGAACAATGGGAAATCTTCAAACGCGCTGCGCGACGCGAGAAGATGGACAAGATTCCAATGGCGCTGATCATTGATAGCCCGTGGATTCCCGGCTACCTGGGAATCAGGCACCTGGATTATTTCCTTGACCCGGAGCTCTGGTTTCAATCCAACTTGAAGATCATGCGCGAGTTTCCCGACATCATCTTCATCCCCTCCTGGTGGATGGAATACGGGATGGCGGCCGAGCCCTCGGTACTCGGCGCAAAGATCAAATTCTGGCAGGACAATACGCCCAGCGAATACCAGACCCTGCGCCGGTTGGAGGATATAGACAGCTTTCCAGACTACGAAGTGGAAGCTGACGGTTTTGCCGGCCTGACCCTACATCGCATCGGCATGGCTAGACAGCGCATTCTCGATGCAGGCTACATCCTTCCTATGGTCACCTCGCGGGGACCGCTTTGCACCGCTGGGTTTGTTCGCGGCACAACGGAATTCATGATCGACCTGGTGGAAGATCCCAAGGGCGCGCACAAGTTGATCGATCTGTGCACGCGCGTGATCATCGATTGGCTCAAAGCACAGCAGAAGGTTATGGGCGACGGAGTTGAGAGCATCTTCATCCTCGACGATATCGTGGGGTTCATTAACGAGGAGCATTACCTCGAGTTCGCGCATCCTTACCTGAAGCGCATTTGCGACGCTTTTCCCAAGGACTGGGTGAAGGTCTACCACAATGACGCGGAAGTCGATGCATGTCTCGACCATCTGCCCGATGCGGGATTCAATGTGCTCAACTGGGGTAAGCAAAAACACATCACCGAAGTGAAGCGGCGCGTGGGTGATCGCATGTGCCTGATGGGCAATGTCAATCCTTTGGAGATTGGAGTGCGCGGCACACCGGAAGAAGTGAAGGACGAGACCCTGGAAGTGCTGGACGGCTCGGGTGGTGAGGGAATCATTCTCTCCGTTGGTGGCGGCACTAGCCCCGGAATGCCACGCGAAAACATTATGGCCATGCTTGAGGCGCTGGAAGAATTCAACGCAAAGCGCGCCGGCAGTGTTATTGCGAGCGTTCGCTAAGGGGAGAATGGATGCCTGATTATGCCTTGATGAATCAGTTCCTGTACGAGGGGAACGCCGACCAGGTGGAGAGGCTTACAAATGAAGCCCTCGCCGAGGGGCGACCTGCGCAGGAGATTCTGAACGAGGGATTGATTGCGGGCATGAGCGTAGTCGGGGAAGATTTCAAGCACAACGTGCTCTACGTTCCTGAAGTCCTGATCGCAGCGCGTGCCATGAAGGCCGGCATGGGCGTGTTGAAGCCACTGTTGACATCGAAGGATAACGGCACGAAGCCCAAAGGTGTCTTGCTCATGGGCACCGTCCGCGGCGATTTGCATGATATCGGCAAGAACTTGGTGGGCATGATGGCCGAGGGAGCTGGCTTTGAGTTGCACGACATCGGCGTGGATCAGAGTCTCGACAAATTCATGGCCGCGGCCGAGAAATGCAAGCCCACCATCATCGGCATGAGCGCGCTGTTGACCACGACCATGATGTATATGAAAACGGTGATCGACGGCTTTGATGCGGCAGGCATGTCGCACATCAAAATGGCCATCGGCGGCGCGCCCATCAGCCAGATGTTCGCCGACGAAATCGGTGCCGACGGATACGGCGCCAACGCCTCGGCGGCGGTGGATTTGTTTTTGCGGCTTGCAGCGCAGGAGTAATCATCAGTGACCACTTACAAGATTTTGTTTTGGCAGGAAATCCCCACTCAAGTCAAGGCCGAGGACGAGGTCGACGACATCACTGTAATGCTGGATGGGAAGTTCATGGCACAAGTCGATATTCTCGCTGCCAAACGGGGACTGCAATCTGCCGACGAGTACCTCGCCCAGTGGAAGTGGGGCGAGGAAGAACAGCGCGAGGGCTCTGCACGCGACGTGGCCGAGGCAGTCAAAGCCGAACTCGAAGCCAAGGGCTGGTAGGAACTCCAAGCAAATGGCCGTTACCCTCACCATCAACGGACAATCAATCCAGGCGACGGACGCTCAATCGCTGTTCGATTACGCCGAGGCCATGGGCATTGACGTGCCCACGTCCTGCCGCAAGCAAGGCAAGTGCAAAGAGTGCATGGTCGAAGTGGTCGAAGGCATGAACGCTCTCTCGCCAAACGCAGAGCCTGAGCGTCATCTAAAGGGCAACTTCCGCCTGGCGTGCCAAACCTCCGTCACCGCCGTAGAAGGCCGCGTCCGATGCCACACCATGAGGCGCGGATACATGTGCATCGAACGGCACTCATTTGGCCTGCCTGTCAGTAATCGAGAGTTTGCTCCTGATCCCGCGGTCACACGCGATGGAGATCGGATCCTGATCGAAGGAGTCGAAGTAGAGCGTTCTACCGGTCCCATTCTTGGCATCGCAATGGACCTTGGGACTACGACGATTGTCCTGCGTCTCGTCGATCTTGAAAGTGGCGAACTCATCGCGGACACCTCGTTTGAAAATCCGCAGCGATTCGGCGGGTCTGAAGTCATGTCGCGCATCGCATACGACACCGAGCACCCCGGAAGACTGCTGATGCGCACGTTGGCCGGCTACCTGACCCATGCCATCGAAAAGTTTCCGGTCGATCCAAAAACGATCTACGAAATGGTGGTCGTCGGCAATTCGACGATGCGCGATCTTTTCTTTCGGCAGAGCGTGTATTCGATCGGCCAGAACCCCTATCAGTCGATAACTGAAATAGAGATGGCCGAAGGCAAGCGTGCCAGCACAAGTCTTATTCAAACCGGGCTGCGCAGCCTGTTGCCCATTCATCCCAAGGCACGTGTCTACGGTGCTCCTGTCATAAGCGGTCACGTTGGTGCGGACGCTGCCGCATGTATGCTGGCCGTCGATCTCGCTCATGAAGAGCGCCTCGTCGCAGTCATGGATATTGGGACGAACACGGAGTTGATTGTTGGCAACAAGCACCGCATCCTTGCGGCATCTTGTCCGGCGGGTCCGGCCTTCGAGGGCGGTGCCATTGCATGCGGCATGCCCGCGTTGGACGGTGCAATTGAAGCGGTCGCAATTGCTGACGACGGCTCTTTCAGTCTTCGTGTTATCGGCGACGTTCGGCCCGAGGGAATCTGTGGCTCCGGTCTCGTCGACGCGCTCAGCGAGCTGCTTCGCACTGGTCGGATGAATGATATGGGCCGCTTCGAAGATGATATTCATCGCATCACGCTTAGCCACGGTGAAACGGCGGACCAGGACATTTTTCTGCAAGAGAGCGATGTAAACGAGCTGGCCCAAGCCAAGGGTGCGAATGTCGCCGGCTTGCACGCCGTCTTCTCCACCTATGGTATTGATTTCGATGACATCGAAGTTTTTTACTTGGCAGGAGGTTTCGGACGCCACCTCAACATCGAAGCTTCGAAGCGCATCGGCCTTGTGCCCAGCCTCGCCTCATCCAAAATCGTGCAGGCCGGGAATACCGCGATTGAAGGCGCCACAATCGCCTTGCTCTCGAAGTCGAAGCGTCAGGAATTAGAAGAGTTGGTAAAAAGGGTCCAACACTGTCGCCTTGAAACTCACCGAAACTTTTTCAATTTCTTTGTGGAAGGCTGCCAATTCAAGCCAGTGGAGCCGATTCCATGCGCGACATAGCCGAAGCCATCGAATTGGCCAGCACGCATCCAGAGCTGAACGTGCTGCCTGAGGAGTATGTGCGCCTACTCGGTTACCCGCGTGGCTGGACGCTCGAAGACCGCGCTCTGGAATTGGCAGATTGGGCGCGGGATTGGTACGCAAAGAATGGCCATCCATGGATCTATGCGCGGCAGGCGGGGAACTTCGAAATCAAAAGCAACTCCATTCATATTGATGGAATCGAGTTCACCAGCAAGCGAATGCAGGCCACGCTCCAGCAGGCAGAAGCCCACAGCGTCATTCTGGTCGCCGTTGGCGCAGGCTCTGAAGCAGAAGAGGAGGCTCGCCTGCGTTGGGAAGACGAGAAGCCTGACGAGTATTTTTTCCTCGAAATATTCGGGTCCGCGGTAGTCGAACATCTGGTCACCGCCATCGGAGCGCGTCTCTGCGACTGGGCAGAAAAGCGTGAGATGGCTGTGTTGCCCCACTATAGTCCTGGATATCCTGAGTGGGACATCGCGGAGCAGCCGCGCCTGCTCGAACTAATGAAGCGGACGCGAAGAGAGCCTTTTCCCTCGAGCGTGGAAGTGTTTGACACGGGTATGTTATGTCCCAAGAAAACTCTGCTCGCGGTCTTCGGATTGACACATCACACCGACCGATTGCGCAGACTCACCGATCTTATTCCCTGCGAAAACTGTTCTTTCGGTCCGTGTCAATATAGGCGCGCACCGTATCGGCGAGCTCCGCGATCGTGGGGCGAGCAAGTCCCCGTTCGCGTTGCGGTGCTGGACCCGGAGGCCGAATATACGGTAAACCGAAGAGCCTTGAGGCGATGGGCAGAAGAGCGCCTTTCGCTGCACATGAATCAAGACGGCTCGCTCGACGCTCTCTTTTGCTATGACGGAACTACATGCACCAATATGGGTCGTCCGCTGACGTTCCACTACAACGTGAAGATCGGTCCGCGCGCGGAGGGATATCCAATTTGGGAGCAGCGTTGCGCCCCCGCCCCAGGCGATGAAGGCCATTCCCTCATGTGCCAGTATCTCGATAACCCTTCACAGTTGATGGCCGCCATTGACCGCGAGAAACCTCTCGACGGCGAACGATTGAACGCGGTCTTGTCATGGCAGCGCAAACCCAGTGCCGCAGGCTGCTATTGTGAGGCATCGAGTCGCGATCACAAGTGGGGCCTGGTTCTCGAAACGATTCACTACGCCCTCGTACAAAAGGAATTGACGCAGGATACGGAGTTTTCATGAAGATGCTTTTGCAGGATGCAATTCAGGAACGGCCCTTGCTGGGCGATGGGGCCATGGGCACGCAACTGATGATTGCCGGATTGGAGCAGGGCAATTGCGGCGAAGCGTGGAATCTCACGCATTCTGAGAGAGTGCTTGCCATTCAGCGGCGTTACGTAGAGGCTGGCTCAGACTGTCTCATCACCAACACCTTCGGCGGGTCGCGGATCATGCTCACCCGCCATTCTGAGGCGGACCACGTCGTCGAAGTAAACAAGGTCGGCGTGGAGATCGCCCGTCAGGCCTTTGGCGCTAAAGACGGTTACGTGCTTGGAGACATCGGCCCCTTTGGCGGCTTGCTGCAGCCTTTCGGAGAATTCACTGAGGCCCAGGTTCGCAGCGCATTCGAGGAACAGGCTGCGGCTCTGGTTGATGCGGGGGCTGACGCGATCATTATCGAAACGCAAACATCACTTGAGGAACTCTTGATCGGCATCGAAGCAGCCCAGGCTGCTGGTTCGAACTGCATCATCGGGTCCATGGCTTACGATGTTACTCTCGACGGCTCAACCTTTCGCACCATGATGGGCATTGAACCCGAACGCGCCGCGGAATTCATGGAAGAGCACGGCGCGCACATCGTCGCCCTCAACTGCGGAACAGGCATGGAGATGGAGCGCGCGCGCGATGCGGTGGAACGCTACAAGCGCGTAACCAGACTGCCCGTGATGGTCCAGCCGAATGCAGGCAAGCCTCAGCTCATCAACATGAAAGTTGTCTACGACGAAACACCTGAGCAAATGGTGAAAGGTCTGCTGCCGCTTCTGAAGGCCGGCGCAAACATTGTCGGATCCTGTTGTGGCAGCACACCGGAGCACATCCGCGCATTTAGAAAAGTGATGGACGAATTCCTGGGGTCGGAAGGACTCGCAGTCAATGGAGGGCGACGTGAAAGTCAAAATCTGTGATGTGAGCCCGATTGCCGTGGACAAGCTCCCGGAACACACTGGCGATAAGTCTGGTATTGGTGTTCACTACGTGGATGCCTTCATTAAGCCTATGAATGTGAAGCTCGAAGATGGTACGCCAGTCAAGTGCAAGCGCCGTGGACTGAAAATCGTCCTCTCCGCCGGCGCCAAAAAAGGCGAAGGCTTGATGCGTCGCATTGAGGTGAGCTCTGATCCGGTTGTCATGCTCACCGCAGCTCTCCAAGAGGCCGCCAAAGGTGCCGGCATTGAACTTACTCTAGAGGATGGGGCAATCTTTTTTGCATTGTGATTTGTCTCGAAATACACTGTTAGATCACGGTGCCAATGTCTTCAGCCCACTTATCTTGAACGGAAGAAATACGCCGGACGCTGCTGTCGGCTGACTCCCGCCAACGTAGAGTTCGTATTGCCCAGGCTGAACGCTTCGACTGCCATCGGCATTCACCAGACTTAGCTGCCTGGGTTCAATCACGAAATGAAGTGTCTTGGTTTCCTCTCGCCGCAGATGAACTTTTTCGAATCCGGTCAGCCAGCATCGGGGCGCGCCGTCTTTGCCTTGTGGAATCAGGTAGGCCTCTACCGTCTCATCACCGTCCCGGTCGCCCGCATTCTCAACTTCTACGCTTGCCTCCAGCGGTGCTCCCGCCTGTAACTCAGCGGAATTGAGGCTCCCGTTGCTATATCGAAATCGCGTGTAACTCAAGCCGAAGCCGAAGGGATAAAGCGGCGCGCCGGTGAAGTATCGGTACGTACGTCCCTTCATGGAATAGTCGTCGAAAGGCGGAAGCTGACTGGAACTGGCGTAGAAGGTCAGTGGCAGGCGGCCGGAGGGGTTATTTTCGCCGAAGAGCGTTTCTGCAATTGCAGTGCCACCGGACTCTCCGGGAAACCACGCCTCCAGGATTGCTGATGATTTCTGCCCAGCGTCCCCGAGCGCGAGCGCGCTTCCACTCATGAGTACCATGATGAGCGGCTTGCCCAGGGCTGCCAGTGCGTTCACCAACTGCAATTGGACCGCCGGCAATTCAATCGCGCTTCGATCTCCGCCGTCGAAACCGTTTACATGGACGGGCATCTCTTCGCCTTCAATTTCTGGACTCAGTCCCAGAAAGACGATTACGACATCCGATCGTTTGGCCACCGACACTGCCTGGTCGCGCAATACATCCAGAGGTGGCTCCCAGCTGAAGGTCAGGCCTGCTCCGAAGCGCGGAGAGTCATGACTGTATTCAATGCGAAAAGGGTGAGGCAGAGTGTCGCCGAACGTCATTTTGAACGGAGTCGTCGGAGCTCGCCGTCCACGTGTGGGAGCATGAATGAATTCATAAACCAGCTTCCCATCGAGCCAAACGCGGACAGTCTCTTCGTCCTCGCACGTGCTGCAGTGTGCCATCGAAAACCCGAAGCGAATGGCACCCGGAGCCGGAGCCGTAATCGAGCCGGTCCAGCGCACAGAAAAGCTTTCGCCGGAAACTCCAGATGCAGGCGAAGCAGCGTTCCAGTCGAAGTCGATGGCTCTGTCGATGCGTTCAATCACCGGACTCCCGGCGAAGCCTTTTCCGGAGAAGTACTCCGCTTTCAATCCGGATGTGGCCGCTCCATTCGCGCTCGATGAGAAGACCGTGGGAGGAACTGCCACTGGAATTCCCTCCACGTAAGGAGCCCCTTGCGCATACAGGACATCTCCATGCATTCGCTGCTCAAGCGCATCCAATGGTGTCACGGGATGCGATGCAATGGCATTGTAGTTTCCTTCGAGCGCGGACAAGGACGAGGCATTCGGGCCTACTATCGCGATCGTTTGATGCACATCTCTCAGCGGCAACGTGCTCCGTTCATTCTTGAGTAGGACGATCGAGGCGCGCGCTGCTTCCAGCGCGAGCGCGCCGTGTTTGGCCGAGTCATTCTCTGAAAAGGAGATTCTGTTATACGAAACCATCGTCGGCGGATCGAACATCCCCAGGCGAAAGCGAGCGGTGAAAAGACGCTTCACAGACTTGTCAATCTCGGCTTCGCTGATCAGTCCCTGGTGAACAGCGTCTGGGAGGGCGTCGTACTCTTTGCCACAACTCAGGTCCGTTCCAGCCTTTACTGCCAGCGCCGCCGCGTGCACCATATCCGGAGCAAAGTGGTGGCCACCGACGATATCGGTAATGGCGCCGCAGTCGGAGACGATGAAGCCGTTGAAATTCCAGTGCGTCTTCAATGTCTGCCGGAGAAGCATCTGATTTGCGCAGGCGGGCGACCCGTCAATCGAGTTATACGCGCACATCACACTGTCTGCATGCGCATCGACGACCAGTTGCCGAAATGCAGACAGATATGTGTCCTCAAGATCGTGCGGCGAGACCATCACATTGAAGTTATGGCGCTGGGGCTCCGGCCCGCTGTGGACTGCAAAGTGCTTGGCCGTGGCCACTACTTTGAGGTATCGGGGATCGGACCCCTGCAGACCGTGGACAAAAGCTTCCCCGATGCTTCCAGTCAGGAATGGATCTTCACCGTAAGTCTCCTGCCCCCGGCCCCAACGTGGATCACGCACGATGTTGATGTTCGGAGACCACAGCGTCAGTCCGTAGAAAATGGACCGATTGCCCTCCCGCTGTGCCTGGTTGTATTTGGCCCGTGCCTCCGTGGAGATGGTGTCGCCAACGCGATCAATTAATGCCGTGTCCCACGTCGCGGCCAATCCGATGGCCTGCGGAAATACGGTGGCATATCCTGAACGTGCTATGCCGTGCAGCCCTTCGTTCCACCAGTTGTATCCCGGAATTTGAAGACGCGGTATGGGCGGGGCGTCGTTCTGCATCTGCGATACTTTTTCAGCCAGCGTCATTCGGCTTATAAGATCGTCTACTCTCTGTTCCAGCGGAAGCGCCGGATT
>JBEKPF010000016.1:0-80228 GCA_049521035.1 Occallatibacter sp.
CCTGGCGATCCAAAAGAATACATGGGTCCGGCGTTGGCGGTGGACGCCAACACCTATCGCAACCTCGCTCTGCATCGTCCCGCATATCAATCCAGCGCGTACGACTACAACCTGACCGCACAATTGGTCACGGATGGCATCAAGGACACCGCGTTGCCCCAGTGGATTGTCGCCTCCACGAGCAATGCCGGCCTGTTGAACAAGAATGAGCGCGAGTTATTCCTGGACGGCAATGTAGTCTCGTCGGTCAACGTATCCGGCGCGAATCCTTGGGTTGAGTTCGACGTGGAGGGTGGCGGCGAGACTCCGGAACTGGACCGCATCGATCTTTACCTGCGCAAGATTTATGGCCCTCCGCCAGCCGGTGAGTGGACCTATACAGTCCTCGGCTCCGACGACCATGCAACTTGGAAAGAGTTGGGGCGCGCCAGCGGCACTGAGTGGCCCAACATGAGCGAGCCCGGTCCGAGCTTCGAACAGACCATCGCATTCACAGCACCCTCGCGAAGCCGCTTCTATCGCGTGCAGCTTTCCTCCTCCAGTGTCCAGAAATGGGGAGTAGCAGAACTCGTTCTCTTCGACAAGAACAAGGAAGTGCGTGTCGCCGGTCCGGAAGATTTCACAAGTGCATGGATGAGCGCGGGCAGCGGCGAAGAGTGGGTCTACGTGGATCTGGGCGCGACGTGCACATTCGACCGCGTTGTGCTGGCGTGGATTCGCCGACCGGCCGAGGGCGCGATCCAGGTTTCAAATGGATCAGAGCCATGGAGAACGCTGGAATCACTACAAGGTCATGCGTCGAGTTCTGAGCCAGACGATATTCGTCTTGCGCAGCCTGCACAAGGGCGCTATGTCCGCGTGCTCATGACGAAGCCTGCAGCGCCGGGAAGCTCTTACATCCTGAGCGAGCTTGAGGTCTTTGGACGCGGCGGCCCAGTTGTAACTCCCAGACATGCAGTTACTGCGAGAGCTGACGGCAAGCTTGAACTAGCAGGAGGGAATTGGCGCGTTCAACGTGCGTCGCTAGTAGCGGAGAGCGGCGAGCAGATTTCGACGTCTGCTTTCGTCGACAAAGACTGGGTGGTCGCCACGGTGCCGGGAACGGTGTTGACAAGTTACCTGAACGACGGCGCCATCGTCAATCCTGACTTTGGTGATAACCAATATGCAATTTCTGATTCATTCTTCTGTGCGGACTTCTGGTATCGCGACGAATTCACGTCGCCCGTGCTACGCGATCCCCGGCAGCACATGTGGCTCAACTTCGACGGCATCAACTGGAAGGCCGAAATCTATCTGAATGGCCAAAAGGTTGGACGCATAGATGGTGGCTACATGCGTGGCCGCTTCGATGTTACTGCGCTGGTGCATCCGGGAGCCGTGAATGCGCTTGCTGTGCGCGTACTCCGCAATGCGAATCCGGGCAGCACAAAGGATAAGGCCGAGTCGACCGTGAATGGAGGCGCACTGGGGCGCGATAACCCCACCTATCACGCCTCCGCTGGATGGGATTGGATGTCGACCATCCGCGGCCGCAACACCGGCATTTGGAGCAACGTGTCGCTCCTGGCCAGCGGCGCAGTTCGCGTCGAAGACCCACTGGTTACGACCATGCTGCCTTTACCGGACACCACCCACGCCGACGTTAATATTCAAGCTACACTTCGCAATCTCGATGACCATGCAGTTTCAGGTACGTTGAAGGCGCGCTTTGGCACCGTAACAGTGGAGAAGCAAGTCACTCTCGACCCCTCCTCAACAAAGACCGTTGGGTTCACACCTTCAGCGCAGCCGGCACTTCGCTTGGCTAACCCTAGACTCTGGTGGCCCGTTGGGTACGGCGAACCCAATCTCTACCCCGTGACCATTTCATTTGTCATCGATGGCAAAGTTTCAGACAGCACATCTTTCCAGACGGGCATTCGGCAATTCACTTATTCCGAAGACGGCGGTGTACTCAAGATGTGGATCAATGGCCGGCGCTTCATTGCGCGCGGGGGCAACTGGGGCTTTCCGGAGTCCATGCTTCGGTATCGCGCACGCGAATACGAAGCCGCCCTGCGTTACCACCGCGACGAGCACTTCAATATGATTCGTAACTGGGTAGGACAGACTGGCGACGAAGCATTCTACCAGGCCGCAGATCGCAATGGTGTGGTTGTATGGCAGGACTTCTGGTTAGCTAATCCGTGGGATGGCCCGGACCCGGACAACAATGATTTATTTCTCGCCAATGCGAAAGACTACTTGCTCCGCATTCGCAATCACGCTTCACTGGGGCTATTCTGCGGACGCAACGAGGGCTTCCCCCCCAAGCCCATCGACGACGGATTACGCAATCTCGCGGCAACCCTCGAACCGGGATCGCACTATATATCGAGTTCCGCGGACGGTCCAGTGAGCGGGCATGGTCCGTATCGCGTGGAACCTTTGAAGTTGTATTTCGAACATGCGCCGGAGAAATTCCACAGCGAAATGGGCTCGCCAAATGTAGTAGAGATGGACAGCCTGCGCCGTACCATGCCGGAATCCGCGATGTGGCCGCAGGGCAGCCAATGGCCCCTTCACGATTTTCATGACCATAACCCGTTCCGAGAGGCGATCGACCGCGACTACGGCGGTGCCACGAACATCGCCGACTGGGACAGCCTTGCGCAATTCGTGGATTACAACGCCTACCGCGGTATGTATGAGGGCCAGAGCAAGAACCGTCTCGGGCTACTGATCTGGATGAGTCATCCCGCATGGCCCTCCCTGTTGTGGCAGACGTACGACTATTTCTTCGATACCGATGCCGGCTACTTTGGCGCGAAGAAAGGCGCAGAGCCATTGCACATTCAGTGGAACGCTGCTACCGATGCCGTTGAAGTAGTGAACTACAGTGCCGGCGATCAGTACGGCATGATCGCACACGCCGAAGTGTTGGATATCGATGGAAAAGTGAAGTGGGAGAAGAGCGCGGCGCTCGATGGCAAAGAGGACAGCACACAGACGCCGATTCAGATTGAGTTTCCAGCAGGACTCGCGCGCACCCATTTCATCCGGCTCACTCTCTCGCGTGGCGGCCAGGTGCTCTCTTCCAACTTCTATCTGCATGGTGTGGCAGAAGAGGACTACCACGGCATTCGCGACATGCCAACTGCAAAGGTGGACCCTTCAACCAGCGTTGTCCGCCGCGGCTCGCAGTGGTTCATTACCTCCGTGCTGCACAACGTCTCCGTCGTTCCCGCATTGATGGTGCGCGTGAAGGCGGTTCGCGAAGACTCTGGAGATCCCATTCTGCCGGCCCTCTACGACGACAACTACGTGGCGCTGATGCCAGGCGAAAGAAAGACGATTCATATCGCACTTGAGAACGCAGATACCCGTGGCGAGAGCCCGCGAATTGTAGTCGAGGGCTATAATCTCGCCGCTTCTGACCGCCCCTGAAAAGCCGCCGCTGATCGGCCTTGTGATATCTCTTGCAGCGAATGTCGAATAGCATTGGTTACCTAGTAACTCGGGAATCAACAGCAGAATTATCTCGCCCATCGAGCTTTTTCAGTGCTACTCTACGTGGACCATAGGGGCGCCCCTCCCCGTGCATTCAACCGGACTCCCCTAAGGCATCCCCCAATCAAGGAGAAATCATGGCCCGGAGAATCGGTCTGTATTTGCTCACAATCGCTGCGCTGCTGCCTTTGGTGACAATGAAATCACAGGCGCAGTCCGTGTTAACCCGTCACGTGCGAGAAGTCGCGCGCACCGGCGAGGCAAAGTTAGTTGGACATCTCCCAGAATCTCAGACGATGCAACTCGATATTGTTCTCCCGTTGAGCGACCCCGCTGGGTTGGAATCGTTTCTGAAGGATCTCTACGATCCATCGAGTCCCTCCTACCGGCGCTTCGTGACTCCACAGCAATTCACCGCGAAGTTTGGGCCGAGCCAGGTGAACTATGACGCTGTTATTGCCTACGTAAAAGAGAATGGGCTGACAGTGGTTGGCGGATCGCGCGATGGCATGGATGTACAGGTCAAGGGCCCGGTCTCGGCTGTCGAAAGCGCATTCCACATTGCGATGCGGACATATCAGCATCCCACCGAAAATCGTATCTTCTACGCGCCAGACAGCGAACCCACGACAGACCTGCCGTTTGCGCTGTGGCATGTCTCGGGTCTCGACAACTATTCGATTCCGCATCCGATGCTGATGAAGAAGAGCGACTATGCAGCGGCGCACGGAATCGATGAAAAGGACGTTGTCTCTCATGCCACCACTGGCTCCGGACCTTCAGCTTCGTTTTTAGGCAGCGACATGCGCGCCGCCTACTATGGTGGAACGGCTCTGACGGGAGCTGGGCAAAACCTCGGCCTGTTCGAATTTCTAGGCACGGACCTGGCTGATCTGACCACCTATTTCAAGAACGTGGGACAAACCAACAATGTGCCCATCACGCTGCTGTCAACTGACGGAACCAGCACGAGCTGCGTTGACACAAGAGCCGGTGGAAACTGCGACGACACAGAGCAGACACTGGACATGACGCAGGCAATCGGCATGGCCCCAGGGCTGTCCAGCCTTGTAATGTACATCGGTTCTACGGACACGGCCATCATCAGCGCGATGACAACGCACAGTCCGCTGCCCACAACGATTGGTTGCTCGTGGGGATGGACTCCGGCGGATCCGACGACGCTAAACCCCCTATTTCAGAAGATGGCGGCACAAGGCCAGAACTTCTTTACTGCATCCGGCGACAGTTCCACCTGGTCGGCGAGTAACGAAGCTTGGCCCGCAGACAATGCATATGTGGTGTCGGTCGGCGGCACGGATCTGGTGACTGCAAGCGCGGCCGGCCCATGGAAGTCGGAGACCGCATGGGTGGATAGCGGCGGAGGCATTTCGCCGGACAGCATCCCCATTCCCTCGTGGCAGCAGATTTCGGGCGTCATCAACTCCACCAATAAAGGCTCGACGACCCTGCGTAACGGGCCCGATGTTTCAGCCAATGCGAACTTCACTTTCTACACCTGCGCCGACCAGACAACTTGCCTGGCGAACGAGTTCGGTGGGACTAGCTTTGCAACGCCGATGTGGGCCGGGTATGTCGCGCTGGTTAACCAGCAACTAGCTGAGAATGGCCAGCCGACCATCGGCTTCCTCAACCCGACAATCTACTCGCAGAATGTAACGTCGGTCTATGACACCGACTTTCACGACATCACCAGCGGGACATCAGGGAGCTTCTCGGCAGAGGTCGGCTACGATCTGGTGACCGGCTGGGGTAGCCCGAATGGAATTGGACTGATCAACGCACTGGCTCCAGTCGCCACGTCGCCCAACTACAGTCTCACTGCCACATCCGTTTCCATCTTGCAGGGCTCCAGTGGCAGTTCCACCACTACCTCGACGGTTGTCGATGGATTCGACTCGGCGGTTGCATTGTCTGTCAGCGGTCTGCCGGCCGGCGTGACTGGAACCTTCAGCCCCACTTCCATCACGGGCTCGGGTACGTCCACTTTGTCGCTGACCGTGGCTTCAACCACCACAGCAGGCACCTACACTATTACGGTGTCAGGCGTTGGCGGCGGTATTTCGCAGTCCACGACCTTTGCGCTCACCGTAACCGCACCTGTGACCGGCGGATTCAGCATCTCCGTCTCGCCCACCTCTGGCTCACTTGATGAAGGTCAGAGCGGATTTGCGGTAGTAACGGTGACTGCGACTGGCGGGTTTGATTCACCGGTTACGTTGTCTTCCTCGGGCGAGCCCTCCGGCGTGACAGGGAGCTACAGTCCAACAGCCATCACAGGGTCCGGCACTTCGGACTTCACCCTCACAGTGTCGAGAACAGCGAAGACCGGGACCTACCCCATCACCATCACCGGAACCAGCGGTTCCACATCACACTCCACAACCCTCACCTTCACGGTGAGAAGATAGCACAGCAGAAATCGCCAGCAGTTCTTGCGCTGACTTTGAAAATGGGAAGGCCCGGACTCTTGCTCCGGGCCTTTTCATTTGAATGGATTATCCTCCTCCCAAACACGGCGTAGTAGACTGACCCTTTGGTTGCGCGTGATGGACGCCCTTGGGCTATTCTTTGCGCACATCAGGGAGATTGCTTGATGCACATTGTGTTTGCTGCCTCGGAGTGCGTTCCGTTTGCGAAGACAGGCGGGCTTGCCGACGTGGTGGGGGCGCTGCCACCACAGCTTGTAAAGCTGGGACACGAGGTTACTGTCTACCTGCCGCTCTACGCCGGGGCAAAGTCACATATCGAGGGTGAGTGGAAATATGCGGTGCAGTCCATCACGATTCCGTTCGAGTGGTACAACCGGTTTGTAGGGATTGTGGATGGCGGCAAGCGGAACGGAGTGCAGTACTACTTTATAGATTGCCCCGATCTGTTTGACCGGCAGGGGCTCTATGGAACCAGGGATGGCGACTATCCCAACAACTGGGAACGGTTCGGGCTCTATTGTCGCGCGGTGCTGGAGGCGGCAAAGCTGCTGGGCGTGCCCGATGTCTTTCATGTGCATGATTGGCAGGCTGCGCTGATCCCTGTGTACCTGCGAACCACCTACTCGCGCGACCCCATGTTGAAAAGTGCGGGTGTCGTGCTGACGATTCACAATGCCGGCTACCAGGGATGGTTTCCGCCGCCCACAACAGAGCGGCTGCTCTTTCCCTGGGAAATCTTCACCATGGATAAGGTGGAGCAGTTCGATACCTTCAATTTTCTCAAGGGAGGAATCGTCTACTCTGACATGCTCACGACGGTGAGCAGGAAGTATGCCGAGGAAATTCAGACGCCGGAGTTTGGAGAAAAGCTCGACGCCACTCTGCGACACCGGACGAACGACCTGGTGGGAATTCTCAATGGTGTGGACTACACCCAGTGGGATCCGGCGACGGACGGCAATCTGGCGGCACACTTTTCGTCAGAAGACCTGGCGGGCAAGAAGGAGTGTCGGGCAGATCTTCTGCATGCGTTTGGATTGGAAAAGATTTCGGATTCGACGCCGATACTCGGAATTGTCTCTCGCTTTGTCCCGCAAAAGGGCATCGATTTTGTAGGAGAGATTGCAGGAAGGCTGTCCGATCGAGACTTGGCGCTGGTGGTTTTGGGGACTGGCGAGGCGCGCTACGAGCGGTTCTTCCGCGACTGGGCTTTCTGGCACAAGACGAACGTAGCTGTGCAGATTCGCTACGACGATGCGCTGGCGCACAAAATCGAAGCGGGCTCGGATATTTTCCTCATGCCATCGCGCTATGAGCCGTGCGGGCTGAACCAGATTTACTCAATGAAGTATGGTACTGTGCCTGTGGTGCGCGCCACAGGCGGCCTTGAAGACACAATCCAGGAGTGGAACAGGGAACTGCGGACTGGAACCGGATTCAAGTTCGAAGGACTCAGCGCCGATGGTTTTCTGGCTGCCATTGACCGGGCTCTATCGGTGTTCCAGGAAAAAGACGAATGGAAGCAGTTGATGCGCAACGGCATGACGCGAAATTATGGATGGGAACAACCGGCGCGCGAGTACGCTGAGATGTATGAGGCAGTAATGCGGCGAAGGGTGTGAGGAGAATGTTGAAAGTGAAGACGATGTTTGCGGCTCATGGTGGAAAGAGACTTATCGCATGTTTGGCCTGTGCGTGTTTGGCGTTCATGGCGCGGAATAGCGATGCTCAAATCGCGAGCACGGGTGCGCAACTGGCGGCCATAAAGTTGATGCAGCAGCAGCTCGGGCTGGACAACGATACCCCGAATCAGACGAATCCGAATGGGCTGCGGATCCAGTTTCAAAAAATCTCTGAAGTTCAAGAGAAGGACGGCCACCTCGTGCGTTACAGGCTGCTGGTGCCCGGCGCTCCGGAGAAGCAAGTCTATGGGTTGGAGGTATGGCGCATAGGCACCGAATTGCAGCTTACTCCGCAACCGGTCTACACAAATGCCAAAGGCCTGCTGATGTGGCACGAGCCTACTCCGCACGACGAGGATAGGGACTCGCTCAGCGCAAAGGAAGAAATCGAGGTGGATTTGAAGGCCGCACGCGGCGAGCCCATTCGATACATGCTGGCCAGCACGGATGGGAAGATCTTCATCCCCGGTACGATCGTTCCTTATCCAGCAGAGAGTAAGAACGGAAACTGCAAGCTGGAAGCCAGGCTCGGTTTCCCTGAAGGCGAGGGGATGCTGGTGTATGTCGACGGTCTTGCATCGGGAGCCGCGGTTCCACTACAAACGGTGTCGGGCTCAGTGACGCATGCGCCTCCGGTCATCGCGGATGCGCACGGTCATGCGGAAGCGATTATTTCGCCAGCGGTGCAGGGAACCAATGCAGGTGTGGTGAAGATTTCGGTGACTACCAGGGCCTGTTCCATGTCCTTGGAATTGCCCTGGGGCGATGGCAGCTATAGGCCCATGTAATGCGGTCCGATTACATGCCGCAGTTGCTCTAAGTCTCGAGTCATGCGACAATCTCTAAGCTGTTCAATCCAAAAACCGGCCGGCAGACCCAATCTGCCAAGAGGCCATGCATGAAAACAAATACCCTCTAGTTATTGACCCGCACGATCCAAGATTCCTTAGCCTCCGCTCTCTCCAGACGCAAAGAAACAGATCACGAACCGGACTCTACCTCATCGAAGGGATTCGGCACGTGGCCAAGGCCGTGGAGCAAAATGCACCAATTCAAACCTTATTCGTCGAACCGTCGGCGCTCTCCAATCCATTTGGGCAAAAGCTTGCTCGCCGCTTACGGCAGTCTGGTATCCCTGGAATCCGGATCAGCGCCAGACTTTACAGCGAGCTGACTCTGGCAGCTGAACCACAAGGCATTGGCGCAGTGATGCGACAACAGTGGTCCCCGATCAGCGAGATTCAGCCGGCGTGCGATTCCTTCTGGCTTGCCGTGGAGTCGGTCGATTTGCCGGGGAACCTGGGAACCATCATTCGTACCGCGGAGGCGGCCGGTGTAAGTGGGATCATCCTGCTTGGCGATAACTCCGACCCCTGGGACCCTGCATGCATACGAGCCAGTATGGGATCGCTTTTTTCGCCGCAGTTGATTCGTTGCACCAACCGGGAACTAACTGACTGGGCCAGGTTGTCGCGAGTAACAGTTATTGGTTCTTCGCCGAGTGGCTTACTTGACTTCAAGGCATTCCGCAGCCGGTGGCCCGCGGTGCTCCTGATTGGAAGTGAGAGGCAGGGGCTATCGCCGGAACTGCTCGATACCTGCAACTTTGTCCTTCGGATTCCTATGCGTGGTCGTTGTGATTCGATCAACGCCGCTGTTGCAGCAGGGGTACTCCTATTCGAGCTATCTTTCCAACTCAATGGCACATAAGAAATGCCTGCTCGATTGCTATTGCCCTTCCAGTTTTGCTGACGGCCCAGGGTAGAGCTTGCGAACGAACCACAGAACCGGCAGGCCTAACAAGATAAGCCCGGTGCCCATCAACGAGCCTTTCAGGTTGCTCGTGTAGCTCGATACCAGAACCGCGGCGGCGCAGACGACGAACAGCCCCGGGAGCAACGGATATCCCCACACTTTATAGGGGCGCGATGCGCCAGGGCGTTTGCGACGATAAACGAAGACGGTGGTGGCCGTGAGCATATAAAAAAGCCACTCGGCAAAAATAGCGAGATCGAAAAACTGCTGGAATTGATTGAGGAAGAGAAGCAGTACGGTCGAGAGCAATCCCTGGACGATGAGCGATGTGGACGGCGATTGGAACCGCGGATGAATGTGCGCAAACTGGCGGAAGAAGAGTCGATCACGCGCAGCGGCGAACGGAATGCGCGCACCGGACATGATGGTTCCATTGAGTGTGACGAAGATGCTGAGTGCCATCGCGGCTGCTACAAATCCAGCTCCTGCCGGTCCAGCGACTATGGTGAGCGCGGCGACCGCGGGGCGCTCGCTGGCGGCGATCTGAACAGCGGGAAGAATGTATTGGATGGCCGCGTTCGTGGCCATGAACAGAATACCGACGATGAACAGTCCGCCGATGAGCGCGATGGGCAAACTGCGCTCGGGCCGGCGCACTTCGCCGGCAACCATGGTCAGATCGTTCCAACCGTCGTAGGCCCAAAGCGTGGCGATGAGAGCCGCCATGAATCCGCCGAAATCGCCAGCCGCACGAGGCAGCGTGGTGGTGAAGTTGGAGAGCGCGCCAGTTGCTGACGCGAAGCAAAGTCCCGCGACGATGATGATGAGAACGACTTTCAGCGTTGTGAATACGAGCTGAAAGTCAGCAGCCTTCTTGATGCCCAGGACATTGAGGCCGGTGATAAACCAGGTGACGCCAATGGCGAAGAGCTGCGACCAAAGCAGCGGCACTGGGCCACCAACAACTTGATTACTCAACCAATGGAAGGCTGGGAAGAACCCCAGGGTGCGGGTCAGGCCGATGGTGACTGCCGCGATGGAGGCCGGCTTAGCCACGGCAAACCAGGTCCACATATAGAGAAAGGCAGTAGTATCGCCGTAGGCGCCGCGCAGGTAGACATATTCGCCGCCCGCATAGGGCATCATGGCGCCAAGTTCCGCGTAGGTCATAGCTCCGAACAGCGAGAGCAGGCCGCCGACGATCCATGCGAGATAGACCAGGGCGGAGGAGCCAACGTCCCGCATCATCTCAGTAGGCACCAGGAAGATCCCGCTGCCAATGATGGTGCCGACCACGATGGCCGTAGCCTGGCTGGCTCCCAAAACGCGGGGCAGGTCGGCGGAAGCAGCTTGCGGATGCGCGGTGAGGGGCTGGCTCATGCGGTTAAGAGAGAGTAGCACGAGAAGACGGCCTGAGTAGGATGCAGAATCTCAAGACCGCCCCAGGGCCACTCAAAGAACTTCGCCCCGATTGGTGCTCAGGCCGGAATGCGGACCTTGATTTTCAGCGCATCCTCGATGAGGTCGGAAGCTTGTTCGAGGCCATCCACTTCTTGAATCGCAGCCTGAATCACTCGGGCTGCCCGGCGATATTTCCCATCTTCAAGAATCGCTTTGACCGCCGAGCGAAGGCGCGTAGCATTCAGCCTCCGCCTCGACACCACAATCCCGGCGCCCCGTGCGGACACTCGTGCAGCCACGCCCGGTTGATCGTTGCCCAGCGGAATGCAAACCAGAGGCAGGCCCTCGGCAAGTGATTCCAGCACGGTGTTCAAGCCAGCATGGGTAATCACCGCTGATGCTCGCTTCACAATCTCCAGTTGCGGAGCGAATCGCACCACCACCGGATCTCCCGCCAGAACCCCGAGTTGTTCCTCATCCAGCCCGCCGCCCAGCGATATCACAAGCTGCACATGCAGGCCCGCGCACGCCGCCGCGATAGTCCTGAAGATCGCCTCCGACCCGTTCTGCATCGTGCCCAACGATGCATACACCAGAGGACGCCCGTCCAATCGTTCCCACGGAAACTCGACCAGCGTTCGCTGCTGATGATCGACAAATGGGCCGGTGTATTTCACCAGGGCGGGCGGATCTCCAACTTCGAACTCCAGGACCCGCGGCAATTGTGTCACCCGCAGCAGCGGCGACAGAAAGCCACCCGCTGCAGTCTGTGGACCGAGTCCCCACGCCTCCCTCTGCTCGTTGATTGCCGCGAAGACCGGATCGGCCACGCGCGTGAGCAGCCGGATTCCGAATCGATTGCGCAACCTGCTGCGCCAATCCAGACCGGCGCCCCATCCAAAACAGAACGGCGGATACTGGTCACCTCTGATCAGGGGTGGAATGCACGCGACCGATACAAATGGCAGCCCGAGATACTCAGCAACATTTCCGCCGAAATCCGATTCGTCCACAAGCAGCGCTTCCACTTCCATTCGCCGCACAGCATCGGGTCCATCGCGCAGAACCATTCGAGCTGTATTCTTGATCCGTTCAATTGTGAAGTGGAAGACCTTCAACCCTTTCAGCTCGCTGTGGTGCCGATCCAGTTTTTTGAGCGTACCAGGCGGAAAGTCACTTTCCCCAATGAGGCAAAACTCAATTCCCGCAGCGTTGACCCGGCTCTCAACGTCGGCAATTCCAAAGATCACCACGGAGTGTCCGCGCTCTTGAAGGCGGCGCGCCAGCGCAGTCATTGGGTTCAGATGCCCGGTACCGGGGTAACAGAATACGCCGAGCCTCGCCATGCGTCTCTCCGGCCAGAAAGGAATGAAATAATATATCCAGTTTACGCTCTCGCGGCGTATTTGGACTTTCATGCCCGAACCGATCAAGTCCGGACCAATCAAGTTCGGATCGGACATGTACCAGATCGAGCGTGTCCCGGCCAGCTGCGCGCTTGTCGGTAGCTAACTGTCAGACTTCGCTCAGCGGCTTTGGGTGAGCGCAGCCGGTCGCGGATGAGAAGCCGTGCTTCCTTCGGTCATCCCAAGAGCCCACTTGATGGCTTCGAAGTACATTGTGCGGATGTCGGGATCGTCCCAGGACTCCTCCGTATGGCCGAGCGTGGAATAGAACACACGTCCCTTGCCGTAAAGCTTGCTCCATGCCACCGGAAAATCATGGTCGGCGCGGTGAATGCGCGGATTGTTATCGTAGTTGAGCTCGGATGGGTCGAGACTCAGCAGCACATTCACCTTGTCGCGAGACCACGCCTTCGGCTGATAGATCTCGTCGTATTTCACAAAGGCATTAGGAAAGTGGCGCACAGCGGGGAAGTTCGGATCTTCGTTGATGATGGGCGCATTGAAGGTCATCCACGGATGCTGGTCGAACCAGCCGCCGATCATCTCTCCGTACGCCGGCCAGTTGTAGTTCGTGTCAAGCGCTGCGTGAATTCCAACAAACCCCTTGCCGTCTTCCTTGATGAAAGACAGCATGTCCTGCTTCTGCCCCTCGTCCATATCCAGTTCGCCGGTAGTACTGGCAAAGACCAGGACATCAAAGTAATTGAGATTCTTCGCGTTGTTCTTCAAGTCCTTTTTCGTCAGCAGTTCAGTGTCGGTGCGCATGGCGGTGTCCCAGAGCCCGCTCTCTTTACCCATGTTGTAAACGGCGGCCATCGCGGCCGATACGGAGTCGTGCTCAAAGCCTTTGGTCTGGCCGATCACCAGCACGTGCTTCACATGTATCTGCTTGGCATGAGGTGGAGGGGGCAAAGTGCCGTTTGCCGCGGATTGCGCGCCGGTGCTGTTGCCAACACTGAAGAGGACAAGACCAATCAAGGCAGGAAAAAATGAGCGGATGGTTCTAAAAGCTTGCAAGGGTTCTCCTTTGATATTTCTGCTATGCGGTGATCCGCGATTCATTTGGGCTTCCTGAGGCTGGCAATGTCCTTTGTTAGCGACGGATGCGAGCGTCGTTGTTCCGCGGTTCTTTCGACAGATTAAAACATATGTAAGTTCACTCGAAATTGTACTCGGGGCGAGTCATCCCTGGGCGGCGCAGCGGTGTGAAGCGATGGTCAAGTTTGTGGACTGGATGCCGACATCAGGTGTGATCTCAGGCACGGACGGAGCAGTCTCCGCGGCCTACGATTCTGATTTGCAGACGAACCCAGGCGCAATCGAGGGTGGTCTGAGAAGTGCCCAGGTCAGGTCCGTTCCAGCGGATGAGACTTGCAATTTCTGAACTCCCTCCTATTCGCGTCCTGTGCCGGATACTGCCGGGCCGTCGAGGAGGGCCATCCTATGGAAGCGCACTGTTCCAAATGCAAAGCGCAACTTGAGGCTCCGTGGAAATTCTGTCCCCAATGCGGGGCTGCCAGTGCAGTCGGAGCCTTGAAAACGAGAATGCCGGAAGAGCATGAGAAGGCGCCGGTTCAGGGCGCATTCAGCGGATTGCTCCTCGGGGTACTTGCCGTGCCAATCCTGATTATTCCGGGAGCACTGATCTGCCTCACCGGCCTCGGCGCATTCCTCGGGATTCCTATGATCATCGCAGGTATCTTTGCGCCATTGCTGGGCCCAATGCTTGGCTTGGGCACGCTGCAGGGGAAATGTCCGTGGTGCGGAGTTGCCGTGAACGGCAGGGAGGGCGCAAACGACTTCTCTTGCCTCGAATGCGGCAAGCCAATCGCGATCAAGCATCGGGAATTCGTGGCAGCCGCCTGAGCCAACTGCACCGGAGCCTACAATCCGGCCGATTCCACCCTGATCTTGTCGTCGATCGTGTAACCGGGGGCGGCCTGCTGTGCAATCGCCTCGGCCTGAGGTTTCCGATTGGAAGCGCCTACAATTCCAGTAAGTGTAATGACGCCAGTCTCCCGGTTCTGAGATACCACCACGCTTCCGAAATCATTGCTATCCAGCGCCTTGTAGACTGCTGCCTGAACGTCGGGGTGAGCGCCCCAATTCTGGCATCCCGCGATGACCAAAGCACCAGCCAAGAGAACGGTTAATCCTGACAGGAAGCGGCATTGCAAATTCCCATGATTCATTTCCCATCTCCCTAACTTCCTATGACTTTCCACAATGGTAGGGATGCGGGCGATCCATGCGCAGATGCTTCTACACCCCCATCCGATACCAAAGTATGAGTTCGTGGGCGAAGTTACTTGAACTCCTCGCGAAAGAAGCCGTAGGCGAAGTGGCTTGGAGAATTGCAAGCCTCCCATTCACGGCGATGTGAGAATCTGCATCTCACACAAGGATGTTGGTCGAATCCAGATCGCGGATGGGCAGGCTCGTCCTTTGCACAGGGCTGTGGATGGTGATTGGCTGCAGCGAGCCTGCAAGACCGCGGCAATCTGCGCACTCGGAAGTGAAGCCCGCTCCGCCCACGCCGATTGCGGAGCAGAAGGAGGAACTCGGCAAGCCGTCGTGGGATCCGGCGTGGGACGTGATCGTCGAGAGGTCGTTGCCGAAGGATTTGTTATCGAACAATATGGCACGCGCTGTGAAGCCGTTTTGTCCGCGCTTCAAAAAGATGAGCGACGTGGATAAACGCGCTTACTGGGCCTATTTCTTTCAGGCGCTCGCAGGTGCGGAGGCAGGCCTCGAGCCAACCTCGGATGTGCGCCATACGCAACCTGAGGTTGCGGTCAAAGATACAGTGACCAAGCGGATGGTGCGAAGCGAGGGATTGCTGCAACTGACGTATATGGATGCGGATCGTTATGGATGCGATTTCGATTGGAACAAGGATAAGCAGTTACCAGAGAAGGATCCTGCGAAGACCATTCTTCAGCCGGGTAACAATTTGATCTGCGGAATCAAGATACTTGAAAACCAGCTTATTGATAGGCGAAAGCCGCTCGTCAGCCGGTCGAGTTATTGGTCCACGCTGCAACCCGGAACCATCAGCTACCACGTCTTTGCGAAGCAGATGACGAATGTACCGGACGTTTGCCGCGTTGATCCTCTGAATGAGGCGAGGAGCACGCCGGCTCGTGGGGCTACTAAATCAGCCGCTGCAAGTGCGGCAGGAAATACGGCCGCCGGGGTGAATTGAGCGGCTGAAGCAAACTCCGGGTTCTCTCACCCCTGTTCACACAGTTTCATCGGGCATCACCTGACCTAATTGCTGCGATCGCGCGCTGCCTTTACATAGTCGTGCGATGCTTGAATGTGTGCGGACTGAGTAGACAAGAGCTGGCGCACAGGAAGCGGAAGTTCCTTTTCAAGCGCATCCTTATACGCAGCCTTGGCTTCATCCTCGGCTTGCTCCGCAGTAACAAGCAGCGTGTGATCTCCGCCGCCGAGTTTCGACTTCAGATCGACCCACGCGCGCTGAAGCGCGCCCTTCGTTGTGCCGCTTTCTTTAATATCGTGAATACCTTCTTGATGAAGCACGGTTTCGAGTTCGCCGCGAAATTCCGCCCGCTTCAACGATTCCGCTTCAAAGTAGTGCTTCAATGTTTCATCTTTCATGTAGTCGCCGATTCTCTGGAATCCTTCTTGACCATCAATCAAGGATTGGATAACCGAGCGCAACGTAGTTTCAACTTCATGAACTGTGTAGGATGTCTGAGACATTTTGTTCCTCTCCGCTGATGTATCGAATTGAAGGTTGTGAAACCGAGACAAGTATGTACCGGCAGGGTCCGGCGACTGTCATTGCGATTCTCCTTCGTCGCCGGCAGGGCCAGGGAAACCGCGAAAACCGGACGCCCCCGCCGTATCGTTGAGGCGCGGCCTACTTGTCGGACCGGTGCGTCTCAGTTCCTATAAGAAGCCGTGCCCTTGTTTACGGTTGCTTCGTCGAGTAACTATAGGAGTAATTCAGCAATCAATAACCAGGGCCATCCAGCCAGCACTTTGGCTGGGTGGCCCTCTTCTGCTAAGCGCTTTTTCAGTGTGAGTAAACTCGCGCCCTGATTTCCGCTAACTCCTTAGGAGCTCGCGGGAGAATGCTTCTTAGGCTTAACTTCAAGTTCATTCACCACCTGCTGGACGTTCGGAACTTGCTTGGCCAGACTTTCTGCTTCCTTTTTCTGCTCAACTGTCTTTACTGACCCGTTGAGAACCAGCGTACCGTTCTTTGCTTTGAAATGGATGCTTTGTTCATCGAGACTCCGGTTTGCCTTGATTGAAGCCTTGAAGTTATCTTCAATAGCGCCGTCCAAGTTAGAGGAGACAGCGCCGGCTTGACTCTGGTCTCCGGGCGGCCGAACGCCGATCTCATCGGCAATGGTGTAGTCGGGCGCAGCCTGTTTTGCAAGCGTGTTCGCCTGTGACTTCAGATCGTCGGAGTTTACATTACCGGTAAGAGTAATTACGCCCTTGTCGCGATCCTGCGAAACGCTAACGCTACTCAGGTTATTGGCGCTGAGGGAAGTTGTGACAGCCGATTTTTCATCGGGGTGGGCAGGCTGGTTGTGGCAGCCCGCGACAGCAAGCGCACCAAGAAGCGTGGCCGCTGACCCGAGAAGGACGTAGCGATGCGAACCGAAGTAACTCATTTCGATGATCTCCATGTCGTGCGCGAATTGATGTGCGAGTATCCCGCAACGGTAAGTGGGATGCGGACGACGCAAATGCGGTTGTTTCCAGCAATGTCGATATTGCTTTACCTTGAACGAGCTTTGCGAAGTTATTTCGGAACGGCTGAGTTAGCGGACGATCAATTTTATTTCGATAGTGCCGACGGCAACGCGAATCACCACTCTGCCCGCGTGTGTCATTGCGTTGGCTGGGTCTGGTGAAAATGACCATATATGCTCTCCGCAGTTTTGCGTGGGACCACTGCGGCCAGCGATTCCGCAGTAGCTTGCTGAATGTCACGAAGACTGCCGAAATGGGACAGCAGACGCTGTCTTGTTTGCGGACCCACACCAGGCACATTCAGTAACTCGGAGTCCCGGTCCCGCATGGCGCGGCGCTGCCTGTGATACCCGACGGCGAAGCGATGACTCTCGTCGCGGATACGTTGGATGAGATGCAGCACGGGTGACCGGCGGTCCAGCACGATGGGCTCATCTTCATTACCATAAAGATAGATAACTTCTTCGCGCTTGGCGATCGAGGCCAGCGGCTGGCTCGTCAGGCCCAGCGACTCCAGAGCCTCCGCGGCAGCGTGCAGTTGACCGAGTCCACCGTCGATCAGGATAAGCGAAGGAAGTGTCTGCGGCTCCTTCTTGCTCGGTGCGGGTTTGCCTTCTTGTTCGCCGGCCAGAACCGTCTCGCCAGCCAGGACCGTCTCGCCTGCCAGAACCGTCTCGACCTTGTTGACGCTCTCTTCAAGTAGCCGCTTGTAGCGGCGATGGACCACCTCACGCATGGAGGCGAAATCGTCGACGCCCAGCACGGTCATCACCTTGAATTTGCGATAAAGCTGCTTGTTCATTTTGCCGTCTTCCCACACCACGAGCGAAGCTACGGTCTCTGCGCCTTGAATATGCGAGATGTCGAAGCACTCAATACGTCGCGGAAGCTCGGGGAGCATGAGCACGTCCGCCAGCGCTTCCTGAATGGCTTTACGCGAAGGCTCAAGGACCCGGAAGCGCTGCGTGTAAGACTGCTTGGCGTTCTGCCCAGCAAGATCAACCAGCGAACGCTTTTCTCCACGCAGCGGCACGGCAATCTCGATGCGATGACCGGTCCGCTCGGTGAGCAGCGTCGCCAGGGTTTCTCGATCGTCGAAGTTCACGGGGACAAGGATCGAGCGTGGAACGTAGTGCTGGTCAATGTAGAGCTGCTTCAGCAGGGCGCTGAAAACGGGGCCAGCGTGGAAAGGCTGCTCGGCGGCAGCGCTCGCCTTTGTGCTTATCCCCGGTTCAGAATCGAGTCCTGGGGCACCCAGGTCATCTACCGATTCCAACAGTTCCGGCAGATCATCCCAGAAGAACTCACGCCTGTCGACAATTTTTCCCGCTCTCACGTGGAACAGGTTGACGGCCAGTGAGCCTGCCTCGAAGTGATAGCCGAAGACATCGGCGTCGTCGCCCTCCTCGGTCGTGGCAATGCGCTGTTTCTCCTGTAGCTGGTGAACGGTGGAGAGCTGGTCGCGGAGGCGCGCAGCCGCTTCAAACTGCTCGGCCTCAGCCGCGGTGTTCATGCGTGCCGTAAGTCCGCGTTCCAGTTCGGCGGAGCGGCCTTCCAGGAATAGCTGCGCATCTCGCACCGCATTGGCGTAATTCTCAGGTGTCGTGAAGCCTTCAACGCAGGGCCCCAGGCACCGATGGATGTAGTACTGAAGACACGCGCGCGGATGGTAGCGGCTGAGGTCGACCTTGCAGCTGGGAATGAGAAAGCTACGATGAATCAGCTCGACGACGCGGTAAGCCAGGTTACCGGGGAAATAGGGGCCGTAGTAGGCCGAGCCGTCCTTGCGCAGGCGTCGCGTGACAAACACCTTGGGATATCGATCGCCCAGCGTGAGCTTCACATAGGGGTAGGTCTTGTCGTCGCGCAGCAGAATGTTGAAACGTGGCTTGCGCTGCTTGATGAGGTTGTTTTCCAGGGCCAGCGCCTCGTGCTCGTTGGCTACCAGGATGTAGTCGAGATCCACCGCCTCGTGCATCAGCGAGCCGGTCTTCGCATTAGCCTGCGAAGCCTCCAGAAGATACGACCGGACACGCGAGCGCAGGTTTTTGGCCTTGCCCACGTAAATGACCTCGCCCTCGGCGTTTTTGTAAAGATAAACGCCCGGCTGAATGGGGAGAGTCCGGATTTTTTCGTAGAGGTCCATGGTGCGGATTGCTGCCGGAATAGGTGACTGATTGGCTTCGGCAATTTCCGTTCTTAGGATAACGTTTTGGGGATCGCGGTTGCGGAAGCGATGCCCACTGTCCAGTCCTCTGGAGGAGCGAAAAGCTGGTGTTGGGAAGCGAAGACCAGGTAGAAAGTCCAGACGAGCTGGCAATCATTACCAGGGTGCGTAAAAAGTACATACCACAAAAGTAATCCACGGGTCGAGTTTTCCGTGTAAGCAATTTAATTTCATGTAGATGACCATCTATTTACGTTTGGTCCCGAAGGTGCATCTGAATAGAGCGAGAGAAATGCCGGTTCATCCGGCCCAACACTCGCCGGGCAGACAGCATGGCGGAAAAAGGAGTAGCACAATGAGCATTTATCGGCTTGGAGCAGTGGCTTTGGTAGCGGGTTTGGCAGTCGCGGGCGTGACAGGGTGCGCAACCAAGAACTATGTGCGTACGCAAACCACGCCGTTAGTTGAACATACCGACCAGCTGGACACCAAGACGGCGGCGAACAACAAACAAATTCATGACGTCGACTCGCGGGCTCAGGCGGGGATCACCCAGGCGCAGGGTGCGGCCAATTCGGCCACTCAGAATGCGCAAACTGCCAGTAAAGCCGCCGGTGATGCGGAGATGGCAGCAAACGACGCCGTGCATCGCGCGGACTCGCTGGACAGCGTGGTCAAGGGTCTGGACAACTACAAGTCGATGGCGAATGTCACAGTGACCTTCGGCTTTGACAAAGCCATCCTGACCAAGGACGACAAGGATCAGCTCGACACATTTGCCGGCCAGCTTGGCTCAGCCAAGAGCTACATTCTTGAGGTGACCGGCGGAACCGATTCCACCGGGCCGGCCCAGTACAACTATGACCTGAGCCAGCGCCGTGCGGATTCGGTCGTCCAGTACCTTGCCGCGAAGTACGGGATCGCGCCCCATCGTTTCTATCTGATCGGAATCGGCAAGGACAAGGAAGTGGCGCCGAATACCACTGCGGAAGGGCGCAAGCAGAACCGCCGTGTGGAAATTCAGTTGCTTTCGAATATGGGCGGCAGCTCACCGGATCAAACAGCCACTACTGCGGGTTCCACGGGCAGCGCGCAGTAAGGGCAACCAAGACAGGTTAGGCCACACCAGCAAATCGACAGCGGCCAGGGAAATCTCTCCCGCGCGGAGGTAGCTGCTCGGCTGCGCAGGCCGCACGCATGCCTGAGGGATCGCGTACAAGTTTTTTCTCGAAGCTGAGCGATCCCTCGGCAAGACTTGTAGCTGCACTTAAAATCTCAGCCGGCTCTCGATAGCCATCGTGATTTACGGGCCCGATAGTTCGGGCCTGATAGAAGGTCTGTACAGCCAATCAGCAATCTAGTCTTTCTCAACCTTGAGCTGCTGCCCGCGGGCAGTTTCCCCAGCGAGGTGAGGATCTTTGCGCCTGTGAGCGAGTTACTGCCGCGAGCATGGCGTCCCGCCTCGGAAATCAGTTTCCTCAAGCACCCAGTAGCAAGCCGGGAGAGATTGTTATCAAAGAGGAGATACATCGATGAGAGAAATGGACACAGAAATGGACACCAGGACATCATTTGGCCCCGCCGCCTTTCTATCGAGCGTAGGTCTTGACCGCAAGATCATCGAATTGGCACCAGAAGAGTGTTTTTTCAGGCAGGGAGATGCGTCGGACTCAGTCTATTTTCTGCAGAGAGGGCGCGCGAAAGTTGCGGTCGTTTCGGAGAAGGGAAAACAGGCCACCATCTCACTGCTCTTCCCGGGCGACTTCTTTGGCGAGGCAGCGCTTGCAATGGACCCTGAGGCGCGTCAGGCAACGGCGGTTGCGGTCTATGCGTGTACTGCGATCAAGATCAGCCGGGATGACATGACTCGCGCCATGCACCAGGAGCAGGAGTTCTCTGATTGGTTTCTCTCGTACCTGGTGGCACGCAGCACGCGCACGCAGGCCGACCTGGTCGATCACATGTTCAACCGCAGCGAAAAGCGGCTCGCGCGAACGTTGCTGATGATGGCCGAGTCCGGAAAGCCCGGCGAACTGCACACCACAATTCCTCCCATCACGCAGGAAACCTTGGCAGAGATGGTGGGTACCACGCGCTCGCGCGTCAGCTACTTCATGAACAGATTCCGCAGCCTCGGAGCCATCCAGTACAAGGACCGCATCCAGGTGCACAAATCGCGGCTCAGAGCGATGCTTGTAGATCAACTGCCAAACTATAACGCCGCGAGCCGAGCCATCGCGTAAGCGCTTGGCAAAAGCGAATTTTATATCTGCAGACGGAAGGGCCGGTCCACTAATCGGATCGGCCTTTTTTGCTCGGCCCTTTCGCTATTGCTGTTGGCGAATGTGCTCTGCGCGAACTTGCGCAGCAGTGAACAGGCTGAAAAACGGGGCTCCTGCCGCCGCAGCTTCGACCGCGGGACGCCCGTTGGCTTCTTCGCGTTCCACAATGCAAACTACAGCCGAGACAATCATGCCGGCTTCGCGTGCCGCCTCAATGGCGTTGATCGTCGATGCACCCGTCGTGCACACGTCGTCCACAATCACCACGCGGGCGCCTTCGCTGCAGAACCCTTCAACACGGCGGCCGGTGCCGTGTGCTTTTTCGGCCTTGCGCACCAGGAATCCATGAAGCAGAGCCGCACCAGGGTTTGAAAGTGCGCGCCAAGCGCTGGCAGTAGCCACATTGGAGACAATTGGGTCGGCCCCCATGGTCAACCCACCCACAGCCTCCGCTTGTATGTGATTCGCTTCCAGAAGTTCAAGCACGGCGATTCCGGTCAGCCGGCCGCCTTCAGCATGAAGTGTAGTAGTGCGGCAATCAATGTAGTAGTCGCTGGTGCCGCCGGAGGACAGCTTGAATTGCCCCAGTCGAAAGCTGGTGCGGGCCAGGAGCGAGAGCAGTTGCTGGGCATGGCTTTGCGTGGTCATCACTGAAGATTGTAAGGGAACAAGCATGGCTACGATTGGGCCAAGGCGGATTCAAGACATCGACATCAAGCCTGGAATCGTCAAGAGAGTAGCATGCGCCTCCCTGACGAGTCCTACGATCTGAACCTTCGAATGACGATTCAGTCACTTTTTACGCAAGCGGATGAGTCGTTTTTATGTCTTTCAGAGTCAAATGTTGCATGAACTTATCTCTTTTTTCTCCTTTGAAATATTTCATTAAGAGGCTGGATTTCAGATCGTTGCGATTGAAGGTTCAAGGTTCTGCCCCGATCGCTTTTTATGCAGTTTTTCTTGGCGGCATCTTGGGCTTTTGTAGACCGCTGAGCGCACAGCAAGCCGCTGCCGCGGCCCCCACCGGATTCTCAAGCTCCACGCTCTCCAACGCAAGCAACAACGACGATGATCAACAAGCAGCACAGCAGAGCGTGCCCAGTGCGCCCGCCGCGCCAGTTGATCAGCCCGCCCAGCAGACAAAGCGCATTCTCGGCATCATTCCAAACTTTCGCGCAATCAGTACCGACGTAAAACTTCCTCCCCAGTCCATCAAAGACAAATTCATGGACGCGACCCAGGATTCATTTGACTATTCCTCCATCATCCTTCCTGGATTGCTCGCAGCCTACTCCATGGGGACAGATGCCGATCCCGAATTTCATCAGGGTGCGGCCGGTTATGCGCGCTACTTCTGGCACGCCGCCGTCGATCAGACGAGCGAAAACTACATGGTGGAATTCGTGGTCCCTGTGATTACCCGCGAAGACACGCGCTACTATACTCTGGGCAGAGGCGGATTCTGGACGCGCACTAAGTACGCGTTGACCCGGTCTGTGATCACCCGGTCGGATTCGGGCAAAGAAGAATTCAACATCAGTGAGGTGGTCGGTGCAGGCGCAGCGGCAGGCTTGTCGAGCCTCTACTACCCAACCCGTGAACGCAGCTTCGGCAACACAGGGAAACAGTGGGGACTTGATGTCGGAATTGACGCCGCATCCTTTGTCGCCAGGGAATTCTGGCCCGACATCAACCACAAACTTTTCCATGGCGCCAAGCCATCTACCGTCATACAACACTAAGCCTATCGGAGCTGCGCCGATAAACAGGCAGTGTGATCTTGTCTCTAATGTTACTTGACAAAGTCAACTAATATTGACTATACCGTCAATATGGCGGAGCATCGAGTTGCAGCGGGTGCCGGAAATGAAACGGCGAATTTTCGCCGTTTCAACCGGATCTACACGCGGTACATCGGCACACTGAACGAAGGGCTGTTGAACAGCGAATTCAGCCTGCCGGAAGCCCGTGTCCTCTACGAATTGGCTATGCGCTCGTGTCCAAAAGCGAGCGAGATCGCGGAAGCCCTCGGGATGGATCCCGCGTACCTGAGCCGTCTGCTGACCAAGTTCGACCAGAACAAGCTGCTGCGCAGAACCACATCGCAACAGGACGGGCGCTCCACTGAACTGATGCTGACCGCACGCGGCAAATCGGCCTTCAAGAAACTCAATGCCTTGTCAGAGTCCCAGGCGCGGACCATTCTCGATAGCCTCGCTCCCACTGCGCGAACAGAGCTGATACGCAGCATGCAGACCATCGAAGACATCCTGATGAAGACTGAGCGGAAGCAGCCGCCTTACATACTGCGCCCTCACCGTGTCGGCGATATGGGGTGGGTGGTCCATCGGGAAGGCATTGGCTATGCCGAGCAATTTGGGTGGGACGAGACGTTTGAAGCGCTGGTGGCGCGCATCGTCGACGGATTCGTCACCAACTTCGATCCACGGCGCGAACGTTGCTGGATCGCCGAAATCGACGGCCAGAATGTGGGGCACATCTTCCTGGTCAAGCATCCGGATCATGCCGACACAGCGAAGCTGCGCCTGTTGTTTGTTGAGCCATGCGCGCGAGGCATGGGCATCGGCGATGCGTTAGTCAACGAGTGCATTCGTTTTGCGCGAACAGCCGGTTACAAGAAGGTAGTTCTCTGGACACAGAGCATCCTTACTGCTGCACATCGCATTTACCAGCGCGCGGGTTTCCGCCTGGTCAAGGAAGAGCCGCACCACAGCTTCGGTCACGATCTCGTCGGCCAGGAGTGGGAACTCAAATTGCGATGAAGCTCTGATACGCGTGTGAAAGACACCGCATCCGACCTCATCGGTTCACATCTTGTCGAGGTGCCGGAAACCTTCTGTGCCCAGCAGCATGAACGAGAACAGCAGGCCATTATAAGAGGCATGCACAAAGACGCTAGCGGCCAGGGAACGAGTACTGAGGCGAGCCCAGCACAGCACCATGCTCACGCACACAAGCAGCAGGAACGGCCCAAGCGAGTAGCCGGTCTGTTCGGCGTGCATCAGCGCAAATGGGATGCTGGTCAAGATGGAAGCAATCGACATGGAGACCATGGACCATTGCGGATGACCGGTAGCATCCAGCGGAATGGCCGGTTCATCGGTGGTCTTTTCCCTGGTCCAGTCAAAAGCAGTGCAGAGCGCCGGAAGCAGAAACCCCCGGAAGAGGAGCTCCTCAAAGAACGGCGCGGCAGTGACGCCGAAGACGAAGAGCAACCATGCAGCCCCCGGAGCGCGGAAGATCTGGTCGATGGGCGTGTTGTCCGGCCCCGGCATGAGCCAGCCGTTGAACAAAGCGAAGACAAAGCAGACAAATGCCGCGCCAAAGAGCCGCCAGCGCACACGAACGGCCGCCGTGCCGTTCCATTGAATTCCGTCGAAAAAAGTCCTATTCCAAAGCAATGGAAACACAATCAAGCTGCCGCCGAAGGTGATGAGGTACAGCGCAATCATGCTGCCCAGCGTGTAGTGGACATCGGTCATTGCCCTTTGGATTGTCGATATCCCGAAGAGACGGTAGTGGACCGCGGCCAGGCCCAGCAGCCCAGCGCCCATCCAGCCAAAGACAGCCAGAACCAGAAGAACACCCAAATGTCCGAGATGAGGAATCCGCGCATGCCGGTGGATTTCCGCCTGGTCCCAGGGATGAAGAAACTGCGGTTCCCTGCCGGGCTCATCAGGCGTTTGATAAATCCCTGATTCCGGATAAAAAATCCGATCATCCTCGTCCTCCAGTGGGACCATCGTGATCGGTTCCGTCGTCGGATATTCGCCTCTCGTCTCAGCGCCGTGTCCGGCCGCCTCAGCCCGCCGTGCTGATTCATACGGGTCGAGGGGATCAAGCTCAGGCGAAGTGCTCATGCAATCCCCGTTTTCTTCTTGCGTTGTCCGGAGGGCTCGGGGTTGACCTTGTCTGTCGCACTGCGCCCGGTCTTTGCGCGCGTCAAAGCAAGATCGTCTTCGGCAGGAGTATTTCGCCGGGCACGCTTTGCTTTCGACGACGCGGCCTTCGCGTCAGTTTTGTTTTCCGGCGCGGAGCCGTTAGTCGCAACCGCTTCTTCGATTCCCGCCAATAGCTCAGTATGCAACTCGTCGCTCGATTCTTCCACTAGCTCCACCGGAGCAAGCCGTCCGTTGTTAGAAGCGTAGTAGCGAGTCAGGAACTGGCCTGTGTAGGAGCCAGGAGTCGCTGCGATCTTTGCCGGCCGCCCTTCGCCCACAATCCGTCCGCCGTCCTCTCCACCCTCCGGTCCGAGATCGACAATCCAATCCGCATTGCGAATCACATCCAGGTTGTGTTCGATGATGATCACTGAGTTGCCAAGGTCCGCCAGGCGATGAAGAACATCGAGCAGCTTGCGCACATCGTCGAAATGCAGCCCGGTAGTCGGCTCATCCAGCAGGTAAAGTGTTCGGCCTGTCTGGCGCTTGCTCAGCTCCCGCGCCAGCTTCATGCGCTGCGCCTCTCCGCCTGACAGCGTTGTAGCGCTCTGCCCCAGGTGCACATAGCCCAGACCCACATCCACCAGCGTCTGCAGCTTCTGGCGCACATTGGGGACATCTTCCAGAACGGAGAGTGCATCTTCAATCGTCAGGTCCAGAACGTCCGCGATGGAGTGCCCCTTGAATTTCACGGCCAGTGTTTCCTGGTTGTAGCGCCGTCCGTTACACACTTCGCACTGCACGTACACATCCGGCATGAAGTTCATCTCAATGCGTCGCTGCCCATCTCCCTGGCATGTCTCGCACCGGCCCCCAGCCACGTTGAAGCTGAACCGCCCCGCTTTGTAACCGCGCTCGCGAGACTCAGGCAGCATCGCAAAGAGGTCGCGGATCGGTGAGAACACCTGCGTATACGTCGCCGGGTTGGAGCGCGGTGTGCGCCCAATCGGTGATTGGTCGATGCGCACAACCTTGTCGAGTTGTTCAGCGCCGCTGAGCGACTCATGCGCCCCGGGCTCTTCGCGCGAACCGTAGATAGTTTGTGCCAGGGAGCGGTAGAGAATGTCGTTGATCAGCGTGCTTTTGCCGCTGCCGCTGACGCCCGTGACCACGGTGATAATGCCCAGCGGAATACGAATCGTAATGTCTTGCAGGTTGTGTTCGCGCGCGCCGCTTACAGTCAGCCATTTGCCTGTCAGGGGGCGCGGACGCTCGCGTTGCAGCATCGACGCGGCTCCAGAGAGATAACGTCCCGTGAGCGACTCCGGGCAAGCCATGATCTCCGCGGGAGTTCCTTCCGCCACCACGTGGCCGCCGAGCCTGCCCGCGCCAGGTCCGAGGTCGAGCACGTAATCGGCATGGCGGATAGTGTCTTCATCATGCTCCACAACCAGTACGGTATTGCCCAGGTCGCGCAGCTTTTCGAGCGCCTGAATAAGCCGGTTGTTGTCGCGCTGATGCAACCCAATGGAAGGTTCATCCAACACATAAAGCACGCCGCGTAGCTTCGACCCGATCTGCGTAGCGAGACGGATACGTTGTCCCTCTCCGCCAGAAAGCGTGGCCGCGTTTCGATCGAGCGCAAGATAGTTCAGCCCCACCGCGCAAAGAAATTCAAGTCGCTCCACAACTTCACGGCGGATGCGCTCAGCCACCAACGCCTCGCGCGCAGTGAACTTTAGATTGATGGCGGCTGACAACGCGCGATTGAGCGGAAGCGCCGTGAAATCCGCAATAGACAGGCCGCCGATTTTCACCGCCAGCGACTCGGGTCGCAGCCGTTTGCCACGGCACACCGGGCACGGCGTCGCCGACATGTAGCTCATCATGTATTCGCGATAACCATCGCTGCGGGCCTCTTCAACTGAATCCCGAAGAAAAGCAAGAATCCCGTGAAACCCAGTGCGCGGAGCCTCGCCCTTCGGTGGCCCATAGACGAGGATGTGCTGATGCTTGACCGGCAGGTCTTCAAACGGAAGTTTCAAGTCAATGTTGTATCGATCGGCTGCCAGGTGAACCAGCTTGAGCAAGTATTGCGAAGCAGAGCCAGGTCCAAGCCCCCCATCGAGCAGCGGCTTTGACCAGTCTGTGATGACCTTCGCCGGGTCGAAATCGTAGAGCGAGCCCAGGCCGTGGCACTCTGGGCAGGCGCCGAATGTGGAGTTGAAACTGAAGCTGCGCGGCTCCAGCTTTGGCACGGCCAGGCCGCAGTCCGGGCAGGCCATCGAGGATGAACACACCTGCTCTTCTCCACCAGCTACCGCTACCAGAGCTAGGCCGTTCGCCAACTGCAGCGCCTTGGCCACAGCAGCTTCCAGACGCTTTTCCACCGAAGGTTTGCCCGCCGGAAGTGGTTGTGCGTCCGCAGCCGGCGGCTTCAGCAGGATGCGGTCGATCACTGCTTCAATGGTGTGATTCTTGCGGCGGTCCAGCTGGAGCGGCTCAGACAAATCCTGCACTTCGCCGTCCACGCGGGCGCGGAAACCCTGCTGGTCAAGCTGATCGAGAAGGTCTTTGAACTCGCCTTTGCGCCCGCGGACAACAGGCGCCATCACCGTGACGCGCTCGCCCTTACCGAGTTCGAGGATGCGGGAAACAATCTGTTCCGCAGTCTGCCGGGCAATGGGCCGTCCGCAATTAGGGCAGTGGGGCGTTCCCACCGAGGCGTAAAGCAGGCGCAGGTAGTCGTAGATCTCAGTGATCGTGCCCACTGTAGAGCGCGGACTGCGGCTGGTCGTTTTCTGCTCAATGGAAATAGCCGGGCTCAGGCCCTCGATCGAGTCCACGTCGGGCCGCTCGATCTGGTCGAGGAACTGGCGTGCATATGCGGAGAGAGTTTCGACGTACCGCCGCTGGCCCTCCGCATAAATCGTGTCAAACGCGAGCGAGCTTTTGCCCGAACCCGACAGGCCAGTGACCACGGTAAGAGTGTTACGCGGAATACGCACACTGATATCGCGCAGGTTATGCTGCCGCGCGCCGCGCACCGAAATGTGAGTGATGGGCATGATTAGAGTCGATTTGGCACTTAAACCAATCTGGAAGCAGCTTGGAAAAGCAAGGCAGAGGTTACTAAGGTGTGAGGCTAGTCACCGCATTGCAACATACTAGGGGTATTCTATTGGTCAATAGAAACAAGGGTCAACGCAAGGGTATTTTCTGCGAGAATCGTAGAAAGAGTCCTGTGTCTGCATCCAAGTATCTCTAGTGGGCTGGAACAGGACCTGTTGTGTGTCCCAACCAAGCTTTACCAGGCGGGATAATGACGGATTTATTGAATTTCCTAATGTTGATATGTGCATCGGTGGCGTCGATGGGGTTTGGCATCCTTGCGGCTTATTGGGTTCTCCGCGGCTGTTTTGCTCTAATGCGTCCGCGCTCGCGCCGCGTTCCGGTCGAGGCCCAGGCAGAAGTGGCTGGCGCCTCGTAAAAGACCCGGTTACCCTTGATGTATTGCGAGTTCCGCCCAGATATATATTGGTCTTCAATTCAAATTGAAAACTAATTTGGCGGATTTGCAGGCGGCTGATTGGGCTGCTGGCCTTGCTGCATCTGCTGAATGCGCATCTGCTCGCGCTGCTGCATCTCGATCTGCTGAGGTGTGCGCCCCGGGAAGTTTCCGCGGTTCATCCCTGGGTCAGGTTGCGGAGGCTGAGGCTGTTCTTCTGCTTCGTTGTCCTCGTCGTTAGAGGTCGGGTTGCTCCTGCCAGCCGGCTGCGGTCCGCCTGAAGGGCGGGCACTGAATACAATCTGCCGCGGCGTTCCCTGGCCCTGGTCTCCAATCATCAGCACGTTGTAGCCGGAGCCATCCAGCAGTTGCGAGAGCACTTCGCGCGCCTGCCCTGGTCCGTACGATCCAAAGACCCGCTCATCGGTTCCTAGGCCTTCCACTTTTGCGCCCGTCGCGCTGGAGACGTCGTCCATAATCTGCTTCAAGCTGGAGTTAGCCGCGTCAATCCGCAATCCGTGGCTATCCCACACCACAGACGCCTGGTCTGGCTTCTCATTGACCGGCCATTTTGGAGTCTCAGGCTCGGTCGGCGTCGTCGCCGGAACTCCCGCTGCTGGCTTAGTCAGCTCGGGCGTCGCAGTCGTGCCGTTCGCAGCAGTGCCGTTCCCGGCCCGGTTGACCCCCTGGGATCTCTGATCGGCAGCCGGGGGAGTCGGAGCTGCGGCTGGTGCCTGCGCCGCAAGCGGCCAGCCCGAAAAAAACATGGGGACAGCGACAACCGCCAATGCCAGCAAACTCGCAGCCAGAATCGGTCGCACGGCGATTTTGCAGTCCGTCAAAGCTTTCCCTGCGAACTTGTTCCCCGGGACGGATGCGTTCAGCGGGATAATTTTGCGCATGGGATTGGCCTCCCCGGCCCCTGGTCGCACCTGGTTACATCGGACCAGTTCCTGCGTAAAGTCTTTCCGCAGGCACCCGGCCGCGGCAATTCCGGTGCCGCTCCACTGTACTAGACTAACAGTGGCCCACGGACGCTCATCAAGAGCTTTCCGGGCAGAGAGGATATCCGGGAGATGCGTCTGTGCTCGAGAGTTTGGCTGGCTGCGGTCCTGCTGGCATTGCCGATCGCTGGTTACGGCGCAAGTTGCACAACGCAGGCCGCGCTCCTGTCGCAGGATCGCGATGCCCTTGTCGCTGCCGGAGGGCGGCTTTCGGTAGCTATTCTCCAGCAGGACGATGCCACCCTGAAGGCCGCTTTGCTGCCTGCCGAAGCAGGGGAGTGGGACGGGATTCACGACGCCGTGGAACAGGCCGCGCCGCTGGTAAAAGGTGGCCGGGCGGAATTGCGGAATATCTATCTACTCGACGCGACCACGCTGACGGCGCCTGCGGATACCCAGTTTTTCTGCTCCAATGCCACCGGATCGATGACGGTTACCATCAACATGCGCGCGCTGCCGCCGGGCCGGTATGCCGTCGTGCTGGCGGATGCGGCGGGAGCTCCCTTGGGTGGCAGCCTGGGACTTGTTCTGGCCTGGTACGGCATCGGCGCCGATGCGGGGTGGAAGCTCGCCGGCCTGAACGTGCGCCAGGGAGTTCTGGATGGGCATGACGGCGTCTGGTACTGGACGCGTGCGCGGGAACTGGCCCGAGACGATCAGCCATGGAGTGCGTTTTACAGCTATGAGGCGGCCCGCTACCTGCTGCTGCCCGTCGATTTCATCTCGTCGCCGAATCTTGAAAAGCTCTCGCAGGAGCAGTCCCAGGTAAAAAGCGCCACAGGCAATTCGCCGCAGGACGCCTTTCCATACACAGTCCCAGCCGGGGACCGCAGTTGGAAGATCGACGCCGTCCGGCTTGACCCCTCGTTGCACCAGGCAGACCTGGCAGTGATATACGAGTCAACCGGCGTCACGGACCCGGCAGCGGTACGCACTGAGGCCACAGCGGTATTGAGCGCATTCCTCAAAGCCCAGCCTGCCCTGCGAGAGAATTTCCACGGACTGTGGGCCATCTCCGTCACCAATGGGAAGCGCACCCCGGTGATGGAACTTCCCATGGCGCAAATACCGTAGGGACATTTATCAGTAATTGTTCGACACCCAGCTAGTTAGCCAGTCATATGAATTCTCGCCATCCGCCTCAATCGCTTTGGGTCGGAGCGAACTTTGAATCGAGGCCCAGAAAACCATGAGGAAATTAGCAGGAATCATCGCAGTCTGTTCGCTGTTTTCCGCTTCATTGGCGATCTCCGTTCCAACCGCAACCGCGCAAGACAAGCCGGCCGCACAGTCAGACAAAGAAGTTCCGCTCCCGCCCGCATTGGATAAGCAATTCATGGACACCACTGCCGATCCGTGCGTGAATTTTGCCAAGTACGCATGCGGAAACTTCTCCAAGCTCTATCCGATTCCTCCGGATAAGTCGGGATATGGAAATTTCTACATCATGTACGATCACACGCAAGTTGCGCTTCATTCGCTTCTTGAAAAGGTCGAAGCCAATAACCCTTCGCGCACTGCGAACGAGCAGAAGATCGGCGATTTCTACGCCACATGCATGAACAAGGACGCGATTGATGCCGCCGGCCTCAAGCCATTGCAACCGGAATTCGATCGCATCGCTGCCCTCAAGAGCAAAAGCGAACTGACAGCCCTGCTGGCGCACGACCAATTGATCAATGTGAATGCGTTCTTGGCCTTCGGAGAGCAACAGGATTTCAAAGACGCACGTAAGCAGATTGCGACTGTGGATCAGGGGGGCCTCGGATTGCCGGAGCGCGACTATTATCTGCGCACCGGCGACGCCGCGGAAAAGACCAGGGCGCAGTATGTCGAACACATCACAAAAATGTTGAAGCTGCTGGGCGAGCCTGATGCTGCCTCAGCCGCGGATGCAAAAAAAATCATGGAACTGGAAACCGCGCTGGCCAAGGTCTCCATGGATATCACATCGCGGCGAGACCCCAAAAATGTCTATCACCTCTTGCCGGTCACGGACTTGGCCGCGATGACGCCGTCGATCGCATGGACCAGCTTCCTTGAGGAAACCGGTACGCCGGGCTTGACTGAACTGAACGTGGCAAACCCCGACTTCTTCAAGGGATTGAACACCCTCATTCAATCCACTGACCTGGACACCATCAAGGTCTATCTGCGTTGGCAGCTCATCAACGCAATGCTGGGCGTCACACTTCCCGCGGCGCTTGACGAGGAGGGCTTCGCCTTCTTTGGCCACATACTCAGCGGTCAACCGGTGCAGGAAGCTCGCTGGAAGCGGTGCGTCTCCGCAACCGACGGAGCGCTGGGCGAGGCGCTCGGCGAAGTGTATGTAAAAGCAAATTTCCCTGCAAACAGCAAGCAGCAGACCCTGCAGATGGTCAGCGACATTGAAGACGCAATGGACCGCAACATCGGCACGCTGACCTGGATGAGCGATGAGACCAAAGTCAAAGCCCGCGCAAAGCTGCACATGGTCGCGAATAAGATCGCCTATCCTGATCACTTCCGCGACTACTCCACGTTGACGGTTGTCCGGGGTGACGCGCTGGGTAATGAACTGCGAGCGGTCGAGTTTGAAAATCACAGGCAGTTGGCAAAGATCGGCAAGCCGGTGGATCGCGGAGAATGGAGCATGTCTCCGCCAACCATCAATGCCTATTACAACCCGAGCATGAACGACATCAACTTCCCAGCAGGTATTCTGCAGTCTCCATTTTTCGACCCCAGCGCGACGGATGCAGAGAACTACGGTCACATCGGCGCTGTCATCGGACACGAACTGACGCATGGCTTTGACGATCAGGGGCGACAGTTCGATGGCAACGGCAATCTCGCCGATTGGTGGACCGCCGACGATGGCAAAAAGTTCGACGCCATGACCGACTGCGAGGTCAAGGAATACGGCGGCTTCACGCCGATCGACGATTTGAAGCTGAACGGCAAGCTCACCCTGGGCGAGAACACGGCAGACAACGGCGGCCTTCGCCTGGCGTATATGGCTTTCTTGGCGGACGCGAAACGGAAAGGCATCGACCTCAACGCGAAAGACGCCAACGGCTTCACGCCCGCGCAGGAGTTCTTCCTCGCTGACGGCCAGAACTGGTGCGGCAGTCAGCGCCCAGAGCAGCTTCGCTTGCAGGTGCAGACCGATCCGCATTCGCCTGAGGAATTTCGAATAATCGGCGTAGTCCAGAACATGCCTGAGTTCGGCAAGGCGTTCGGATGCAAGACGGGCCAGCCGATGATGCCGGTGAATGCCTGCCACGTTTGGTAGCTTGAGCACGCTCGCATTACATGAATGACCAGGAAAGGAAAAGAGCATTGGCTGATCTGTTTGATCTGCGTTCAGACACGGTAACCAAACCCACCCCGGAGATGCGTGCCGCCATGGCTGCGGCCGAGGTCGGCGATGACGTCTACGGCGAAGACCCTACGGTGAACTTGCTGGAGCGCCGCGCGGCAGAGGTCTTCGGCCGCGAGGATGCGCTGTTTGTACCCACCGGCACCATGGGCAACCAGATTGCCATCCGTTTGCATACGCAGCCGGGCCAGGAGGTGATTGCGGAGTCGCGCTCGCATATCCTCGATTGGGAGATGGCCACGACCGCGGTCTTTTCCGGCTGCCTGGTGCGCGCTGTTCACGCGGATCGCGGCATTCTGACATGGGAGCATATCGAGCCGGTGATTTATAGCTGGGGCGGATTTCGCGCAGCGACGGGACTGATTGAAATCGAGAATACGGCGAATCTTGCCGGTGGAAGCTGCACGCCACTTACAGTTCTTGAGAACATCTGGGACGGCGCAAGGCAGCGCAAGCTTCCTGTCCATCTGGATGGCGCTCGCATTTTCAATGCATCAACGGCGCTCGGCGTAGACGTGAAGATGCTGACCCGTGGATTCGATACCGTGATGTTTTGCCTGTCCAAAGGACTCGGCGCGCCAGTGGGCTCGATGCTCACTGGATCGGCGGAGCTCATCGAGCGAGCCCGCATCTTTCGCAAAGCGCTGGGCGGCGGAATGCGGCAGGTCGGCGTACTGGCCGCTGCGGGCCTGATCGCGCTTGAGCAGGGACCGAAGCGTTTGCACGAGGACCACGCCAACGCGCGTCTGCTGGCTGAAGCCCTTTCTAATATGGAAGGCGTGTCCATCGACCTCGATGCCGTAGAGACGAACATCGTCATCTTCAAGGTGGTCGAAGGCATTAATGCTGCTGACCTGGTTTCACGCATGAAGGCGCGCGGTGTGCTCATCAGTTCTGTAGGGCGAGACGCAATTCGAATGGTGACGCACCTCGATGTAAACCGCGGAGCCTGCATCACAGCAACGGAAGTGCTGACAGAAGAGCTTGAGGCCGCGAGCCTCAGAAATTAGATTGAGCAATTCAATACATCCAAAATAGCCCGCCCTATCAGAAGATGAGCGGATGTTGAATCTCGCGCAATAGCGGCTTTCCACTAGTGGACGGACCACTTCGCGTATTGAACACAGCATCGAATAGAATGCAGGTTAGTTGCAGCTACATCGCGTCCATCGCGTGTTTGACTGCGCGTCGACGGGATCATCGACCGCAACTATTTTGCCGAAAACCCGTTGAAGACTTCAACGGGGCGGAACGCACGATGAATTCCGCAAACCCTGAAAACATGGAGGAATTGATTCACCATGAAGAAGATTGCATTGGCGGTTTTGCTTGCTCTCACACTGGTACCTGTCGCTTCCAACGCGCAGGTCGTGGTTCGCATCGGACCACCGCCAGTGATTGTCGAACATCCTGGTCCGCCCCCGGAACGCGGCTTCGTTTGGATCTCCGGCTATCACCGCTGGGATGGCGACCACTATGTCTGGGTCCCCGGCCGCTATGAGCGTCCGCCTCATGAAGGCGCGCATTGGGTTGCGCACCGCTGGGTGCATGTGCACGACCATTGGGAACTGCGGGAAGGGCACTGGCGGTAAACTGCAATCAGGACTCAACAAAGAGAGCGAGGTGCAAACCTCGCTCTTTTTGTTTTAGGAATGGTTTGAATCGAAGTCAGAAGTTCTTGCGATAGACAATGAACCCTGACTTCTCCGCGACCTTGTCATATAACTTGATCGCAGTTGCATTGGTTTCGTGAGTCATCCAGTAGACGCGGCTTGAGCCCACCTGTGCAGCGCGGCGATAAACCTCTTCAATCAATGCGCGCCCCACCCCCATACCGCGAGCAGATTCGTCGGTAAACAAATCCTGCAGATAGCACGTGGGCCCAATCGAGATCGTGCTGCGATGAAAAATGTAATGCACCAGGCCAAGCAGTCTGCGGGAGTCTTCCGCAACCAGAGCGTTCACAGGCTCATAAGCATCGAAGAAACGCGACCACGTCATGTTTGTGGTAGCGTCCGGCAACGCGGTCTCATTCTTGCGACCGTAAAACGCGTTATAGCCGTCCCAGAGGGATTTCCATTGCACAAAATCTCTCAGTTCAATAGGACGAATCAGCATCTCTTGCTTAGTTCCATTCACGATCCTGCGGGTGAAGGTTCCGTGTGGATGGCGGCCTGTGCGAGCGAACAGCGAGCGTCTGCCGCCACCGGCGGTGGTTAGCTGATCTCGATTACGTCCGTGGCAGCCGCAGCGGCAGCCTCGGCGCGAACCATCAGTTTTTCAGCGATCGCATAAAACTCCGCGGCCTGTGGACTCTTCGGTCCAGCCAGTGCGACGGGCAGCCCGCGGTCGCCGCCTTCGCGGATCGCAGGAACCAATTCCACCGACCCCAGGAAGGGAATGTTGAACTGCTGCGCGGTGCGCTCTGCGCCTCCACGAGAAAAGATATCGATCTCGTGATGGCAATGCGGGCAGGTGAAGTGACTCATGTTCTCCACAATGCCCAGAACCTCAACATTGACCTGCGCGAACATCTGCAGAGCCTTGCGCGCATCTTCGAGGCTGACGTCGCTCGGCGTAGAAACCACCACTGCGCCCGTGAGAGGAACAGTCTGGACCAGCGAGATAACAACGTCGCCCGTGCCCGGAGGCAGATCGACAACCAGGTAGTCGAGCTGGCCCCAATCCACCTGCTGCAGAAACTGGCGGATGATCTGATGCAGCATGGGTCCGCGCATCACAAGCGGTTTGTCGCCGGGAGAGATATAGCCGATCGAGATGGTCTTTATCCCATGAGTCAGATTTGGCTCAATGCGATTGCCCTCGACAACCTTCGGCTGCTGGCTTGAACCCATCATCAGCGGTACATTGGGCCCGTAGATGTCGGCATCGATCAGCCCCACGCGCTGGCCCAGGCGTGAGAGCGCAATGGCCAGGTTCACGGCGACGGTGGTTTTGCCAACTCCGCCCTTACCGGAACCGACAGCGACGATCTTGGAAACGCCGGGCAATGCAACCGGCGATGGCATAGCTGGTGCGTGGGCCATTTTTACTACTCCTTTTAGAAGACTACTTTTATCCTGCGGTCGCTTCGCTTGAGTGCTCCAATCAATTCCTTCGGAGATCAATTGCGAGAAGCGCCCTGAATAAAATCTTACAGGAGACTGCTCTGCATAAGACCGGCCCTTACATGAGATCGACGCTACATGAGACAAGTGTCGGTTTTATCCGTCGGCATCAGCGCCGCCGAAATATCGACACCAACAACCCTGGCAAGGATCGCATGGATTTGTCGCACGCCTTCCGTCAACGCTGCCGGCCCCGGCTGCAAAATGGTGCTCGACTTGATTTCGTAAAGGTGTCCATTGCGGATCGCGCTGATCGCGGACCATCCCGGCCGCGAAAGAATGTCCTGCTCGTTTACTTTCATTCCGCACCATGAGGCAATAATGACTTCCGGGTCGCGGGCTGCGACTGCCGCCGGATCGACCACGCGATCTTTGGATTTGCCGCAACCGCGCAACTCAGGAAAGATCACCTCGCCGCCTGCAATCTCAATCAGCTCCTCAACCCAGGCAATCCCACTGATGAGCGGCTCCTTCCACTCCTCGAAGAAAACGCGCGGACGTCTAGTGAAGTTCTTCGCAGAGGCTCTGATCTCATCAAGTCCGCTCAGAAACCCATCAACCAGAGCCATCCCCTCGCGCTCTTTTCCAACCAGACGCGCCAGTGAGGTGATCATCTCCAGAATCTCGCGGACGCTGCGCTGATTGAAGTTCAGCACCGTGAGCCCGCGCAAAACAAGCTGGCGTGTAATGTCCGCCTGCACGTCGCTGAAAGTCAGCACCAAGTCCGGCTGCAGCGCAACAATCGCGTCAATGTTGGCGCTGTTGAACGCAGACACCCGCGGCTTGAGTCGTGCCTCCGGAGGACGCGTCGTGAACCCGGAAACTCCGGCAATGCGGTCTTGTTCGCCCAGCAGGTAAAGTGTCTCCGTCGTCTCATCACTCAGGCAAACAATGCGCCGCGGAAATTCCGCTCGCAACTCCGGCGCAGCCAACAACTCGCTCATGCGCGAATCACGACCGAGCTGCGGTCGCATCTCCTCGCCCGGCAGTGGCGAGTTTGGCCTGTTTGCGGCGGATGGCTTCCGCCTCGCGGTGTTCGCGCCTGCGCAGTGCGCCTTCATAGCGACGAATCTGGTCTGGAGTTTCAGGAATAACCTGCGGCACTTTCTGCCGCCGTCCCTGCTGATCGATCGCCACAAAAACCAGGTAGGCGCTGGCCACATGCATATGCGTGCTGGTCAACGTGTTCTCCGCCCACACTTTCACGCCCACTTCCACTGAAGTGGAAAAAGCACGGTTGACGCTGGACTTGAGGGTCAGCAAATCGCCCAGATGTACCGGGTGAATGAAGTCGATGTGATCCATCGCCGCAGTCACCACGTGGGTGCGCGAGTGGCGATAAGCGGCCATGGCACCGGTCAGGTCGATAAAGTGCATGAGACGTCCGCCGAGCAGGTTGCCCAGGGTGTTCGTGTCGTTGGGCAGAATGATTTCAGTCATTTCCGACTGTGTTTCGGCCACCGTGCGGGCCGGAGGGTTCGCTTCCGCGGGACTCATCTTACGTATCCTCGATTCATGTTAATTTCCCACTCCCGGCTCCAACCGTGCTCCAGCTACAATTGAACTTGCGGCAGCCGGCGTGATCAGGCATTCTGTTCCAGTTTCGGCAATCGAGGCCAATTAAGCAAATCCCCCTGGGGCCAGGCGGAGGAATCGAGCAGAATGGAAAAGATCGAAGGACTCAAACAGATCCTCGCGCTGGACCCCAAGAACAGCTTTGCTCGCTACGGCATTGCGTTGGAACTGGCCAAGCAGGGCGATACGGCCGCCGCGATGGAGGAGTTCGACGCTCTGCTGGCCAACGATCCCGACTATACGGCTGGCTACTTCATGGCCGCGCAGACGCTCACCGGAGCAGGACGGACAGCCGAAGCAATCGAGCGGTTGAAAGCCGGCATCAATTGCGCCGCCCGCACCGGCAATACTCACGCGCTCAGCGAAATGCAGGGGATGCTGGACGAACTGGATCGATAATCCGGCCTTTGCCCGCCGGGGTTGCCTGCAAAAAAAGTTTTTGAAAGAAAAGGTCCGCATTATGGCACGAGACGTAATCTTTTTTGACAAAAGGCGCATCTATAATTCTGATATGGCGAAATATTCGATCGTTGTTCCCTTTCACAATGAAGAGGAGAACGTCACGGCTTTATATGCTCGCCTGAAGCAAGTGATGGAACAGGTGGGCGACTCCTTCGAGTTGGTTCTGGTCGACGACGGCTCGAACGACCGCAGCTACAAGCTCCTTGAGGAGATAGCCGCCGTCGACAGCCGGGTTCTCGTCGTGAAGCTGCGCCGCAATTTCGGCCAGACATCGGCACTTGCGGCCGGTTTTGACCACGCCTCGGGCGAGTTCATCCTCGCCATGGATGGCGATCTGCAACATGATCCCAACGACATTCCTGCCTTTCTTGAGAAGCTCGAAGAGGGTTACGACGTCGTCTCCGGATGGCGCAAGGAGCGGATTGACAATTTCTGGATGCGGCGTCTTCCTTCGCGTTGCGCCAACTGGCTCATGGCCAAGCTCTCCGGCGTGGACATCCACGACTTCGGCACCACCTTCAAGGCCTATCGCCGAGAAGTGATCCAGAACATCCCGCTCTACGGCGAGATGCATCGCTTCATTCCCGCACTGGCCTCGTGGTATGGCGCATCCATCTGCGAAATCCCAATCAAGAATGTGAACCGCGAGCGAGGCAAAAGCCACTACGGCATCGGCCGCACCTTCCGCGTATTCTTCGACCTGTTGACCATTCGCTTCCTGCTCCAGTACATGAGCCGTCCGCTGCATTTCTTCGGCGGATTCGGCGTGTTGGGCATGATGATGGGCAGCGCCATTTCTACTTATTTGCTGGCAATTAAGTTATTCAATCCACACCAGAATGTGATGGACCAGCATGGCCCGCTCTTTGTCATTGGCGCGGTAATGATCCTGGCAGGCATTCAGATGGTAGCAATAGGTCTGCTCGGCGAGTTACAAGTACGTCATTATCACACTAGTCAACATCCCGCGCCTTACGCCGTCGACCGGATCGTGCGCCTGTCGTCGCCGGAAGAGCAGAGCCTGCTTTCAGACCGAGACTGAAGAATCAGCAACCAGACCCTGTATCAATGATCACAAGAGCCCCGCTCAGCCTATGTCAGAGCGGGGCTCCGTTGTTTTTGAAGCGCGCGCAGGCCGCCTCTTCTGCCCCCGTCACTGTCCAACCCCCTTGCAGTAGCCGGGTCAAAAGGTGCATCCTTGCCCTGACATGAAAGCTATCCAGATTCACGAAACGGGCGGGCCTGAAGTACTGCGCCTTGACGAATTGCCCATTCCTGAGCCCGGAACAGGGCAGGTGTTGATCCGTGTTGAAGCGGTCGGGGTCAATTTCATTGAGCTCTACTTCCGCAAGGGTGTGTACAAGGCCGCGTTGCCTTTGACGCTGGGCAGTGAGGCGGCGGGCACGGTCGAAGAACTCGGCCCCGGCGTCACCGGATTTACCGCAGGAGATGCTGTGGCCTCCGTCAGCGCGCTGGGCAGCTACGCCGAGTATGCGCTGGTTCCGGCAGCCTCGCTCGTCAAGGTGCCTGACGGCTTGACCATGGAGCATGCAGCCGCGGCCATGCTTCAGGGAATGACGGCGCATTATCTTGCGTACTCAACACATCCGCTCAAGGCTGGAGATACGGCGCTCGTTCATGCAGCCGCGGGCGGCGTAGGTTTGCTCTTGACGCAGATGGCGGCTCGGCTCGGCGCGCGAGTCATTGCCACTGTATCCACGGAGGCCAAAGCCGAACTGGCACGCGAGGCAGGCGCCTCCGACGTGATTCTTTATTCTGAAAAGGATTTTGAAGTGGAAGTAAAACGCCTCACCGCCGGCAAGGGCGTCGACGTGGTCTATGACTCGGTGGGCAAGACCACCTTTGAGAAGAGCCTCAATTGCCTGCGTCCGCGCGGTCTCCTCGCCCTGTTTGGCGCCTCCAGCGGCCCCGTGCCGCCGTTTGACCTCATCCAGTTATCCGGCAAGGGATCGCTCTTTGTCACGCGCCCCACCCTGTGGCACTACATCGCCACGCGGGCAGAGCTGGAGTGGCGTGCAGGCGATGTGCTGGGTTGGGCTGCCAAAGGCGAGCTGAAATTGCGTGCCGAGCATATGTATCCGCTGGCCGAAGCTGCCCAGGCGCAGAGCGACCTCGAAGGCCGCAAAACCACCGGCAAGGTTCTGCTGGAGCCGTAAGGGCAGCTATCAGCTTTCAGCTTATTGTCCCAGCGTTAACGCCCCTCGTTGCGGAGTTAAGGCTCACAGGCGCAACTCCAAGCTGATAGCTGAAGGCTGAAAGCTAAGGAACAAAACCATGTCCACCATCTCCATCAGTCCCACCGATCGCGTCTTCGTCCTCACCGGCGCCGGCATCAGCGCAGAAAGCGGTTTGCCCACCTTTCGCGCATCAGACGGCCTATGGGCGGGACACTCCATTGAGGATGTCTGCACCCCGGAAGCCTGGCAACGCAATCCAGAGCTGGTGTGGGAGTTCTACTCTCACCGCCGCGCGGATGGAGCCAAGGCGCAGCCGAACCCCGCACACATTGCGCTTGCAGAGCTCGAACACAAGCTGGGCGACCGCTTCTTTCTCTGCACGCAGAATGTGGACGACCTGCACGAGCGTGCCGGCAGCGTGCGCTTGATTCACATGCACGGAGAGCTGGCGAAGGCGCGCTGTGGTGACGAGTGCGGTCAGCCGCCGGTCGAGGACCGCATGGTCTACAAGAGCCTCAGCGAGGTAGCCCGCTGCTCCTGCGGCGCACGCATGCGCCCGCACATCGTCTTCTTCGGCGAAATTCCGCTGGAGATGGACCGCATTCAGAGCCAGATCGCCAAGGCAACGGTGATGGTGGTGATCGGCACTTCCGGGTCCGTCTATCCAGCAGCCAACTTTGTGCACTGGGCGCGCCAAGGCGGCGCGCGAACGGTATATGTGGGGCCCGAAGCACCCCTGAACGCCAGCGCGTTCACGCATGAAGTAGAAGGAAAGGCCGGGGAAGTGCTGCCAGGGCTGTTTGTCTAGCGAGTGCTTTCGATACATAACCCCCAGTTGGCAGACCGCCCGACCGATACCGCCAGAAGTTATCCTTTTGGTGACATGTGATCGGGGTCGAGTGGCATTGGCGTGCTTTGATTTACAAATGTTGCGGCCCCTTTGCGAGATCGAACTCGGACTTGATTCCCATCACATCCAATTGAACCCGATGCTCTTGAACTTGATAGTCCCACGGTGGTTCAGCATAGGTGGACCAGAGCTTTCGACCAAAAGAATCCCACGCAGCAAGCTCCAGTTCCGCACTCATGAGCACGAATTTCCCGTGTTGCATCCATTTCAAAAAACCCATGTCGCAAGTGTCCTCCCATAGCCTTTCAAACCTGCCCAAACGGTATGCCAGCAAACGCTCCCCTGCACCAATGAAAAGGATCTCAGCTCCCGGGACAAATTGCAGCCCTGCCAGCCTCGCAGGCAAGCTCCTCCCGCAAGTTTTCGGAAGCAGGCAAACCTTTGCCAAACGGCAAAGGTCTGCCTGCTTCGCCCATGCTCTACAGCTTCTCGTTTTCCCGAGGCGTCTGCGTAGATTGTTCCGCCTCGGCCTCGCGGTCGAGCTTGGCTCGCTTCGGAACCTCGGTCAGATCTTGATCGTGGGCAGTGCGATGAATCTCCTCTTGTGCGGGGCGCAGTTGGTCGGGAGTGTTTTGCATTTTGTATTTCCTCCTTTGTTCCATGTGAAAGCGATCTGCACTTCGCAGAGCGCAGCTTGACTCGACTCCGCCGCAACTACGTACGGCGGGCAAATTGTTTCGTCAGATTTGTTACTTGGGGGGAGGGCTTGCGGTCTGAAGTTCAGCCGGCTCTTTTGATGAATTCCGTTCGGCGGAACCGCAGTCCGGTCCAGTCTTCGTCGATGGCGATCGAACGCACGGTATCAAATCCCGCGGCCTTCAGAACATCCCACCCGGTGTCGCGGTTGAAGTCGCACTTGTACTTCTTCGATGTGCCCTTGGGATAAGCAAACCAGACCACGGCATCGCCTTTCGCGCGAGCCGCGATCTTGGGTGCGAGCGCGTCCACCTCGCTCTGTCGAGTGACGAAGGCCAGCGAGAAGCGGACCTCCGGGACCGACTCGATGTGTCGCTGAATGTGCAATACGGGCAGGCGGGAAAGTTCCTTCTCAAAACTTTCCGGCGCCTGCAATACAAGGATCTCCTGAACGTCTTTGAGCTGAAGTTTCTCTGGGAGGGTCGCCATGGATTCCCATAATAACTGAATCCCGGAAATAATCTGCAAACCAAATTCAAGCGGTGTTAGCTACCGCCGCAACCCTCCGCCAACTCCCGCGCAAACCAGCCCATTTGGAGCCTATTTAACGGCTTAATGCGCGGAGTTTCCGCCCCCAAAAACGACCCGCAGCCGTGCGTTCCGCCGTTTCTCACCTACCCCCGCAGCTATATTTCCTTATTCCGAACATCAGTCGGCTGCTTTGTCGCACTATAGTTCTACCCTTCAGTCGCCTTTCATGGCCACCTTTGTTATTCCTGCATCCGGAAACGTCTCCAGATGCAGGCGATTGACTTGACGCTTTGTATCAGGACCCGGATCTACAGCACACTGCGGAACACAACTCTGTATGCGCCTTGTATCAGGGCACGGCTTAGCCGTGCCGCAAACCACGAAAAAGACTTCCGGGCTTTAGCCCCCGAGGCACTGTCGGCTTCACCTGAACCCTTGTTCTAGGCCTCTCAGAAATGAAACCTGTATCGCAGTTCGCCGGAGAACATGCGCGGGTCATTCCAATGGAATCCGCCGATGGTGACGGAGTTGTCCTGTAAGACGCGATGATTGGTCACGTTGAGAACTGAGACAGAAAACTTCCACCGCTCGCCAATCGAGTGCCCGGCCGATGAATCGAAGGTCGTGTGGACCGGAAGATACGGTCCGTTGTAAGGACCTTCATTCGCACCGGCCAGTCCGTTTGAGAAGCCCGAACCATAGTAAACATTGGTCGAAAACCATGTGTGCAGGGGAAGATTCGCCGTGAAGCCAGTATTGAGCGTGTTGCGCTGATCATGGTCGAGGGAGATGTAGTTGAAGCCGTCGTTCGCGCAAACCGGGTCGGTCGGAATGCTGCAAACAAGGCCGCCGATGATGGGGCCCCGCTGCTGTGCAATCTGGTTGGAGTAGGTCACGTAGAAGCGTCCAATACGAGCCAGTTCAGGCGAGCGTAGAGTCATTTCCCAGGCGCGAACCAGCGCCCCATTCACGGCAATCGGAAAGTACATATTGGATTCGCCAAGGTTCGAGTGGTCCAGGAAGTTGTTCACGCGATTCTTGACCGTATCCACGTCCAGAAACCACCCCTTCAAAGGAATCTGAATACCGAACTGGTGCTCCTCATCCCGTTCCGATGGCAGCGGAGTGAACGCATTCTCGCCCGACGGCAAACTGCTCGCGTAGTTGAGAACGGAACTGGAGACGGTCAGCAATGGCGCAGGCTGAAAGAAGTGCCCATAGAATCCCCGCAGCACCCAATGCAACCGTGGAATCTCTAGAGTTGCGCCAATGCGCGGGTAAATCGCAGTCTCGTCATACCCGCCATTGAAAATTGAGAAGCGCTCGCCGCCCAACAGGGTGACGTATCGCCCCAGTCGCAAGTGATCAGAGAGGTAGAACTCAACCAGTGAAGCACCTGCATTGGCTGTCGTGTTGGGCTGCGAGGTTGCGCTCCCATCGTTCACCTGCACGCCAAAAAGATCATTCTCTCCCTGGTAGAACGAGTAGAACCCGCCCGAGAAACTGTTCGGGCCCACATCAAGCTTTAAGTCGCCCTGTCCGCCCACGTAATTCGATGTTTGATGCCAGGTCGTTCCCACCGGCAAATCAGTCGGAAGCGAGTCGTAGTCTGCCTGATTGAAATGGTAAAACGGCGCCGCAGAAAACAACGCTTTGGGCGAAAAAGTGTGGACCCAATTTGCAATGACGAAGGAGTCGCGCTCGGTTTGTGCGTCGCGCAGACCGTAAGAACTGTAATAGCCAGAGGTCGTCTCATAGTCGTCGGGGTTAGGGTCGTAGGGGATATCGAAGTAATCCTGTCGGTATTGCGCGTTCAGCCGCAGTTGATCTTTCGGCGTCTGATTGCGAATGAGTGAGACAAAGCCGCTTTCAGAGTTGGTAGCGTCGTGATAGATATTGGCGACCGGAGTAGCCAGTCCGTAGTTGGATCGGGATCCAGCGAGGCTCGCATACCATGCAGTCGCAGCATTGTGATCGCCGAGTGAGATCTGCGCAGAGCCTGTGTATAGATTGCCCTCCGAGACTACAAACTCGCCGTCTCGGCTGCCCTCAAAGCCGTTGCGCGGCAGCACGTTGAAGACCCCGTACGTGCGATCCCCCACGTCAGAAGAGTAACTACCGCGCTGGGTTTCGAGGGAGTCGATATCTTTGGGATCAATCTGAGGGCCAACGTTGGAGGCGATCTTGGTGTTGGGAATCGATATTCCATCAATCAGCCAACTGGTCTGATGACCGCCGCGCATGTGAAGCATGTCATGAGTCATGTAAGCGCCAGGAACATAGTCGGTGATCATCTCAACGCCGATGGTGCGGCTGGCGCCTGGAGTTTCGTCGATCATCGCGCGGGTGATGAGGGTGGTCGGGGTCACAGAGTCGGTGGCAGCAAGTGAGTCTTCCATCCCTTGAACAGTGACAGTCTGCGCCGCTGAGGCAACTGACAGCGCGACATGCAGAACAGGGTTGCCACCGGAAGACACAGTGAGTGGTTCCTCAACGGTAGCGAACCCGGGCGAGGTGATGGTGAGCTGATAGACGCCGATAGGCGCCTGAGGAAGTTCGAATTCACCATCGGCGTCGCTTTTGGCGCGCAGGACGAAGTCGGAGTCAGTGGCTTGGAGCGTAACATCCGCAGCGGAAATGGGGCGATGCTGAGGGTCATGCACAACACCGCGCACAGTGGCAAACACCGTACCGAAAGCAGGCAGGGAAGCGGTCGCGAGCAAAGTCGCGATAAGAATGTAAGAACGCATAGACTAAAGCGACCTCCGCGAGCGACGGGACCCCAACGATGGAACAAGGCCCGATCGGCTCAGTTAGCGACTGGACGAATACGAATGCCATTCAGGGGAAAGGCTAGATTTTCAGGAGGTTTTCTAGGCGAGTGTCGAGGCGGGAGGTCCGCGTCCGGCGCGTGTACGGATCTGGCTAAGACGGGCTGCGGCGCACGTTGCGGCAGGCGAGTGAGGCTCAGCAAGTAGACCCAGGAGACCGGTCGATTCAACGGCGAGCGCAAGAACTGAGGTCGACGGTGCGGCCGTGTAGCCAGGAAAATACGGGCAGGTCGCAGGAGCGGCAAACGCAGGCTCGTCCGAAGCGGATTGAAGCAGCACTGCGGCCCTCCGTGCGGGCATGCCGCAGTGGTGCTCGCCGTGGCGTCGGCAGCAGTAGGGCAGACGCGACTCGTTGTCAGCGGATAGGATTACCGCAAGCGGACCCAGGCCGAAGAACAAAATCAGAAGGGTGGAAAGCGCACGCCGCATCTGTAACTCATCCTATACGAGACCGGGATAGTACGGGCAGCCTGCTCCTTGTGGTCGCCTAAGCCGTCCGTGTTCTGGAAATTGTTCACTTAAGTAAACCGAGGCAAGAACGCATTTATTCCAAGATCGTTTCCTGGTCATGCTCCTTGCCTCGGCTTCTTCATCGCTAGTCAACCGATTCTCTGGAGAAGTGTGATTGGAGATTATCTTCTCTCCGGTTGAAGGGAGCTCTTGTCCGTGTTCACGTTGACAGGCTGTCCTTTTGGATCACCGAGTTCCTCCTCCGCTTGGTTTTGTTGAAACAGCAACCGGCGTCGGCATAGCCATTGGCATGGTGTCTGGAGCCGGCGATTGGGCCGGAACCGTGTCTGCGTTCCTAGCAACCGCCGGGGACGGGGTTTGGCTCTTATTCCAAGCAGCCGGTTGAGGCACAACCTGGATGATGTTCATCATGCCCAGGTCTTCATGGCCAAGGATGTGGCAGTGGAACACGAAGGTTCCAATGTCCTGTCCCCGGAAGTCGACCAGGAGCGTGACACTCGGGTACGGGTGAGCCGAATTACCGTCCCATGCCGGCACTTCGATCATATCCAGATACTGGCCGGTATCAGCCGGAGCCTGCGGCGCGTTGTTGTTGATTGCGAAGTTGTTTTGCGATTGAACCAGGAAGTGAACCTGGTGGAGGTGGAATTCGTGGTTCTCCTGTGCTCGGTTCTGCACCGTCCACTGTTCCACGGTTCCTTGCATGGCGGTAATAGCGGGGGGGGCGTTGGGGTTGAACACTGCTGGCGTCTGTGGTGACACAGTCATAAAAAACTGAGTCTGGTCTGAATTCTCTGAGAAGTACAACAAGCGTGTTTGCGCTATGGGTGCGGTTGCCAGACCCGCGAAGCGTTGCACGGACGCGCTGCTAACCGAGGAGGGAACCACGTCCGCAACAGGATCGGAGGTTGAGCTATTGCCACCTAAAGCTATGTTGAAGATCGGACGATTAGGATCGCAATCGCCGTTCACGCCAGTGGCAATGGCGGTGGTTACAAATTGAGCTGTGTGCACGCTGGCAGTTGGTGTCGTCACGATGAACTCGACGCGTGAAGCAGGCGGCAGCCTGAAGTGGGTTACCGGAATCAGGCTGGGCGTGGTGGTGCCGTCCTGGGAGTTGACTGGAACCCCGTCAATCCCCACCAACTCCAGGGTCTGCGCCACTCCGTTGTACTGTACCTGCAGGTCCATGATGGTATCTGCGGATGAGTTAGTCACGCGCCAGAACTGCTTTTGCCCGGGGGCCACATTGAGCACGGCAGGGGTGAAGGTGACCACGCCGTTCGGCGGACTGGCCTGAAACGAATTGACTGGCACGTTGTTTACCGTGATGTCCTGGAACGGAACGCCATTGGTGCAACCACCGGGCCCTTCGGTCAAGCCATTAAACTGAGGCTGGTCGCGAAGCACGATGATCTGTTGTGGAAGTCCGGCCACAGCGGGCTGCACGTTCTGAATTCCGTCGACCACGATGGCCCCGGACGCACCTCCGAGCACAGCCGGTTCAGAGATGCCGTGAATGTGAGGGTGATACCAGTAGAGCCCCGTCGGTTCATTGGAGGGGAAGGCTACGTTGTACTGGAAAGTCTGGCCGGAGTTGATGACGGTCTTGATGACCTCGTCCTGCCCGCAGGTAGGTGAAGTGTTGGTGCCGTGGTAATGGATATTGAGTGAGGAGGAGTTCATGAAGGTGGCCCCGCAGTTGGGCGCATTCAGCTCCATGGGGTTCGTTCCCGCCGGGGTGTTGTTAGTGACGGTGATGACCAGGTGGTCGCCGGGATTCAAATGCAAAGTAGGATTTTCAAGGCCACTGGGGGTCATGAAGCAAAAGAGACTGCGGCCTTCAGCATCTGTTCTCGTCTGATAGGAGAAATTGACGGCGAGAATTCCGTTCGAACTGAAGAGCGCAGCCGGATTCAGCACCGGGCTGCCGGCGGCAAATCGAGGGCACGGGTTGGGAACCGGGGCCACTGCTGGCGGGGTAAAGGTCGTCTGTGCAAATGCGCAAATCTGCAGCAGAGCGAACATGGCAAGGGCTGTCAGTGCCTTGCCGCGAAAGCGTGAGACCATTGTGGGTATCATGGTTTCTCCTTTGTGCGGATGGCATTCTTGCGGCCGGCCTCGTTTAGACGGTATTTTGGGTGAGGCTTTCCTTCGGCGCTTCGCTGTGGCTCGGAGAGAGACACATCAGCGGCGTCTTGTTACTGGAAAGCGTTTTAGCCAAAGATGCCGGGCGTATTCAGCGGGGAGGGCGGCCCGGCGTCGGAATTTATGAATTAGTTAGCGCTAAAACGCTGAGTATGTAAAGTGCAAAGCGGAGGATTCAGACCTTACTTAGGGATATATACCTAAGTAACGTGCGCATAACAGCGATGTACTCTCTGGTCCAGCTATCTTTTTGATCCACTGTTTCTGTCTGCCGAGCGTCCTGGAAAACCACCTCATCGTTCGGCTCAGCCAGATCAAATTTGTCGCAAAGAACCCGATGGAGAGCAGTCAGGTATCATCGGGGTATTCAGCTTTCAATGCACGCACATGAGGGATAAGCCGGTGTCTGAAGTGAATGTTTCCGTGGTGCCGCGACAGTCGGGGCAGGAGAATCGTGTACAGCAACCGTTGCGTATTGCCCTTTTGGGCTTTGGAACGGTGGGGAGTTCGGTAGCTCGAATCCTGGTGGATTCCAAGCCGGAGGAACTGGAACTGACTCACGTCTTCAACCGCGGAGTGGCGCGCAAACGTGTGGACTGGGCTCCGGCGAGCGTGGTGTGGAGCGAAGACGCAGAGGCTGTGCTCACCTCCGATGTGGATGCGGTCGTCGAGCTGGTCGGCGGTCTCGATCCCGCGGGAAGCTGGGTGCGCCGGGCGCTCGAAGCCGGCAAGAGCGTGGTCACCGCAAACAAGAAACTCATAGCCTTCCATGGCGTGGAACTGGAACGTCTGGCCGCTACCAAAGGCGGGCACCTGAAATATGGCGCAGCGGTCGCGGGAGGAATTCCGGTCATTCCGGGCCTGGAGCAGGGGTTGTCAGGCGATCGGATTGAGCGCATTGAGGGCATTCTGAACGGTACCTGCAACTTCATCCTGAGCAAAATGGAAGACGGCGCGGAGTACGAGACAGTGTTGAAGGAAGCGCAGGCAAAAGGATATGCGGAGGCCGATCCCACCGAGGATGTGGGTGGGTTTGACGCACGCGCTAAGCTCTCGATTTTGATGCGGCTGGCTTTGCGGGTCGAAGTGGATCCGGAGGAGATTGTTCCCCGGCCCATTACCACCATCACCGCAGTAGACTTCAGCTATGCGCGCGATCTGGGCTGCACCATCCGGCAGGTTGCGAGGGCGGAGAGATCGGGCGGCGCGAATTCCGCAGCCGTCGCGGCCACAGTGGGGCCCATGCTAGTGGATCGGCGCTCGCCGCTGGCATGGTCGCGAGGCACAGAGAACATGGTCATCTTCTCTGGCCACTACGGCGGCGACGTCGTATTCTCAGGTCACGGAGCGGGTGGGCATCCGACGGCGGTTGCGGTGGTCAGCGACCTGCTGGCGCTGGCGCACGGATCGCGACGCGTGGAGATTCCATCTTCTCCGGCGGGCGTGGGCGCGGAGTTTGAGGTTCCGCACTATATCCGGTTCCTGGTGGCAGATCGGCCGGGCATTGTGGCCGAGATTACCGGGGCGCTGGCCAAAGAACACATCAATATTCGTGCCATCGTGCAGAAACCGGGCTATCCACACAGTGCGCTGCCGTTTGTGGTAACCGTGGAGCCATGCAAGTGGTCGGCGTTGCAACGGGCGCTGGCAGCAATGCGGACGATGGATTGTTTCCTGGTGGAACCGCTCGATTTGCAAATGCTGGAATAGCGCGATTGGCGAGGTTAGAAATCAGCTTGGTAGGATTGAGATTTGCTGTGGAGGATCAGCATGATTGGTACGATTTATCGCTGTGAGATTTGTGCGTTGGAAAGTGACAATCCGGTGAAATGGATTGTGATTCACTGCAACAACGCTCAATTGACGGTTTTCAAATGGACGAAAGAAGCGGCCGATGCGCCCCACGCACGGCACTACTGCGGCGAAGCCCACGCCCAGGTTTACATCAGCCGGTGGTTTGAATCGTTTTGCGGATGATGTAAATTCCCTTCCGTCAGGAGGCTATTCTCAAGGCTGGGCTTGACGTTGGTCTCGCTTCAATCAGGCGATTCAGTCCGATGTGTATTTCACTAGCGAATCAAGACAGGATCCTCGTCCACTGTGAGGGTGTTATCGCTTGCAGGCGAGTCGTTGCCGTACATGTCTTCGATGACAGTAGGAGTCCAACTGAGATTCTCTTTGACTGCTAAGGTTCCTTGCGGGTTCCAAAGAATCATCCCAGGTGCGCCACCGGAAAACTGCAAGCTGCACGACCATACCCCCTCGAAATTGGGTGAGCAGGGACTCATGGTACTGCCAACCAGCCACTTTTGCAGATTCGCATAGGCCAGCGCGGCGCGTGTGGGCGTGGCATTGTCGGCCTCCGTCATGTACAGAGACACGCAGCAGTGATTATCCCACTCGTACCACAGGAATCGTTCAATTCCCGATGAACGTGCAACCAGCAGCGCCCTCACAGCCACACTGGCAGCCTGATCTTCACTGTCAAATGTGCTCGGCGGCAGCCATCCGGTTTCCGTATCCCATACTGGCTTGTTGACTCCGTACTGATTCAACAGCGAGAAGATTTTTGCCGAGAGGGATGCAATGACCTCCGGTTGGTTGGGAGAAACGTAAAGATGGTACCCGATGATGTCTGCCGACCTGGCATATCCCAGGCTGAGCAGGTTCTGCATATAAGGAAGGCCACCGGCCGACTCCAGGTTTGCGGAGATGAGTTGCGCGTCAGGATCATTGCTCTTGATGGCAGAATAGGCCGCCTCCTGCAGAGCTACGAGTTGCTCCGGCGTTCCCGTCCACATGGTCGCTGAGTTCGCTTCGTTCCACATCTCGTAGTACGCAATCTTTCCCTTGTACCGTGAGGTTACGGCTTGCACATAGTCGATCCAATCCTGAATATTCGTGGGCGGCGCCGCATTGCCGGGGGTGTAGGCGCAGGATTGCCCGGGCGTTGTGGATGCCCATTGCGGAGTAAGCGCCAGCGGAAGAATGATCTCTACGTGGTGCTGTGCCGCAAGGGCTATAAATCCATCCAATTTGTTGAATTCCCAGACGCCCTTTTTCGGTTCCAGGTCTTTCCATGCGACATTGGCGTCCCAGAGCCGCCATGTTCCAAACGGTACCGCCGGCCATGGAGTGCTGGGGTTCACGAACCCTACATGCATTCCAAAATAAGTCTCTGCAATGACCTGTCCGCTCGCGTTGATTTGGGACGACGTTCCGCTGCCTGCAATATTGATTTGTGCGCAGCCTGCAAGCAGACAGAGAGACAAGGCCGTCAATCTCTTCCATCCCAATCTGAAATATCCGCCTGCCATTTGCCCTTGCTCCCGCCTCGCGAGTTGATTCTCGGCGCGTAGCGGTTGCGCGAATGTGCTTAAAGTCACTCCGGCGCCATGAATCGCGGAGAAGTATGCCAAGCATCACACTCCACCTTCATGTACCGCATTAGTGATATCGGCAGAAAGCCGCCTTGAAAACAGTGCGGTCTTCGGATTTGGGTAGCAAACAGGGAGCCGCCGAGCCTGCGCTCAGCTTGGTCGCTATCGATTGGTCGGCGCAGGTCCGCTCGATTCGCGGATGACCAGCTCAGGAGCCATCACCACTTCGGCTGGAAACGTCTTCTCGCGGTCCGTGATTCGTTCCAGCAAAATCTGTGCGCCCCGCTTGCCCATCTCCATCAGCGGCTGGCGGACGGTTGTGAGCGACGGCGTGGAGTAGGCTGCGGACTGGATGTCGTCGAAGCCAACCACAGACACATCGCCGGGGACAGTAAGCCCGGCGTCCTTGAGAGCGCGGATCGCTCCAATCGCAGCGATGTCGTTGAAGCAGAAGATAGCAGTAAAATCGCGCGTCGTTTCGAGCAGCGCCTGCATCGGCCTGAAGCCGATCTCAGGGGCCATGGGGTGGTAGCCATCCTTCATTGACCAGCCGGCGGAATCGATGCGGATCACAAGATCCGGGTCGATCTTGAGGGTTATTTCCTGAGCTACCCGCTGGATGCCCTCCCAGCGGAATTCCGAGTCGGGAATGGCGTGCGGGCCACGCATGAAGGCGATGCGGCGGTGCCCAAGCGAGTAGAGATGCTTAAGCGCCTGTTCCACAGCACTATGGTGGTCGAGAACGATATTGGTCACGTTTTCAGCCGAGCTATGGGCTGAAATCGCCACCACGGGAACGGAGACTTCCACATCATCCGCCGGAGTATTCAGCAGCAAAAGTCCGTCCACAGCCCGTTGCACCAGCATCTGCGGGTATTTATCGATCAGCTCGCGTTTCCAGTCGTGACAGACCGTGAAGAAGAAGTAGTGAGCGCTGGTCAGTTCCTGCACCACGCCGCTCATGACGCGGGTGAAGTAGCCCTCACTGAGGTCCGGCGCCAGCACGCCCACGCTCATTGACCGGCTTTGCCGCAAAGAGCGGGCAAAGTAATTAGGGCGGTAATTCAGCCGGGTTGCGGCTTCCGTCACCCGGTCGCGGGTTTCCTGGGGGATGGACTTTGCGGAGGGAGAGTTGTTCAGAACCAGGGAAACTGTGGTCTGAGAGAGTTCCAGATGCTCGGCCAGCATTCGAAGGTTAACGTGCCCTGGTGGCGTGGAAAGCTTACCCTTTGCCATGTTGGAGTTGTAACACGTTTCCTGTACACAGGAATAGTGTTTCCTTTGAACTGAATCGATTTTTCAGCGCGGCTGCAGCACGGCAAATCAGGCCCGGCAATCTATGTTTCTCACTTCATTGGGATGTCGATTCGGTTCGGTCCCGCCTTGAGAACCCAGCTTCGGCCATCAAACTGAAAGGTTCCCGTCACGGAGCCGGGCAAGGTAACGTCCGCGCGGAAGGTCGACCCGCCCTTGGTTTGCAGATCTCCGTGCTCGTCGGCGTAGTGGTATTCGACCCTGATCTCCCCGTGCGGGTGCGGAAATGTGGCCGAGAGCGACGGCAGACTGCCCATGTGCGGCGCAATGCGGACCGTGGCGAAGCCCGGACTGGCCGGCTCAATTCCAGCAACCAGCGTCAGCAGATCGTAGATTGGATGAGCGCTCCACGCATGCGAGTCGGAACGCGTCTCGCCGGGAGTCTCCGGCCAGGTGCTGAAATGGAGCGGCAGCAACGCACGCCACGGGCCGATGGACTTGAGATATTCGCCGGCAAGACCAGCGTGGTCCAGCGCGCGGGCAAGATAAAAGCGGAAGTAGTAGGAGGCGCTCATAACCCCATCAGGAGTTGTGCCGGGGTCGATGGCCAGCATGCGGCGCAAAGCATCCTGCTGACGGTCTTTCGGGATTACATCGTAAAGGACGGCGAGGATATTGGCTTGCTGGCTGAAGGTTTTCTGGTCGGGATTGTCCGCAATAAGTCCATGGGAGGCAGACCAGCATTTCTCATAGAGGCCGCTACGGACATGCCCGGCACGCATCTGGTACCGAGACGCCAGCAGAGGATCGCCCACCGCCTTTTCAAGATCGGCAGCTTCGCCAAGGGCACCCAGGTATTCGAGCGAGGTGATGCAGGACTCGCCGTTGGCGTCGTAGGTAGGTGTTTCGCCCTGGTTGACCCAGTCGATGAAGCTCCACCAGGGGAGTTTGCGGAGCAGTCCATCGGGCTGTTCGTAATTGGCGAACCAGTCAAGGACGGTCCGTGTTCCGGGGAGCGAAGAGCGAACCAGTTCGGGATCCGGCCGGTACATCCAGTAGTCGTGGACCATGCCGATCCACAGCAGGGAAAACGTGGGGATGCTCTGCGGCAGGGAACTGGGGTAGCGGCTGCGGGTAATTCCATCGGGCGTGCGCGATTGGTCGAAAGCCTGAATCGCCTGACGAGCGAGCCGATCGTCCCCGGCAACTGCATAGGACATCAGTGCCTGAATACGCGTGTCGCCAATGTATTGGAGCTGCTCGTAGTAGGGCGTGTCCATGTAGGTTTCATGAGCGTCGTCGCGGGCGGTGCGCCAGCTTATGTCCCAGATTTTGGTTAGGTCGGGATCGGGGGATTTGAACGTGGCTAGCTCTTTGAAGGGATAGGCGGTGAATTGCGCGGTGAGGGATTCGAGCGTCAATGGCTGATCACCAGTGGTGATGTCGAGGTCAAGATAGCGCCATGTGCGCCACCACAGCGGCTCGAACGTGCGGTGTTGATCGCCGTCCGGAAGGAAGCTATCGGTGAGGCCGAGGGCCTTGCGGTCGCCAACATCGTCGCGGTCCCCTTTGTGCTGGTCCTTGTCGTAGAGAGCTTCAGCATAGGTGAGGACAATGTGCGAGCCTTTGCCACCCGAGACAGTGAGCTGGGGATAAGCGGTGGAGAGAGTCTCGCGGTCGAGAATCATTTGGGCGTGTGTTGACGGAGGGATCGTAGGCCGCGTAGTCGGGAAGCTGGCCATCGCATTCTCGATTGCAGATACTTCCAAGGGAGCGACGTTGCGGTCCTTCTGAAAGAGGAGACTCGTACGTCGAACTCGACCAACATCGGTCGCCGCGTACTCCATATGCGGCAGCTCATCCGGCACCAGCCCCCAGAAATTGTCGCCAGTAGTATCAGCGGAATGAGCTTTGCTCACACTCGGGAACATGCTGTCCCGCATGGGAGACGCGGCAGGAACCCAGCCTGCTCCGCCAGCAGTAGAGGACTGCCAGTTCCAGTCGTAGTGCGCTGCGTCAATTTCTTCGCCTGGTCCTGAAGCAAAGTAAGTCAGGAAACTGACCGAGCGGCGATCCAAAGGCCGATGCCCGGGCTCAACCTCCACCAGCCATCCCCCAGAGTTGTTTTCGCCCGTGCCGCTCACGCCGGTGCTTATGGACGTGTCGCCGGTCCCCTCACTCTCCAGCAGAAATGCAGTGCGGTCGCTCATCTGGGCGACAGGCGCAAAGACCCCCCAGTTCCAGACCGTCGCGGTGACCAGGTTCTCGCCCTGCTGGAGAAACGGCGCGAGATCGAAGCGCTCATAGCGCCAGTGCGTCAGGTCGCCGCGAGCCGGCCCATCGCCCACGCGCTTGCCGTTGACATAGAGAATGAAGCGATTATCAGCACTGACCCGGACGATGTAATTGGCCGGTACCGCGGTCAACGTCAAGCTGCGCCGGAAATGAAGCACCAGCGGCTCACGCAGCGGCGCCGTGGGATGGGTGATCCACGAGGCATGCCAATCGTGGTGCGGTGGGTCCGGCTGGTTTTGGGCTTGCAGTGTCAGGTTGGCAAGGGCGAAAACAAAGAGGAAGAGAATCGGACGCATGGGATCGAGCCTTCCGTTGGACAGACACCAGCTTAGAACAGTCGTGAGGGTTGGTGGGCAAGCCAGGGCCACCGGCCGGCCCTTGAATGAGCGATGACTTGCCCGAAATACGGAAAAATCGAATCCAGCCGCCCCCGAAAATCCGGTTTATCCCTACGAAATAGAATTGAGAGCCTGTCGATTTCCTTGAGCCTCACTCGACGTGGTTGTAGAGGGCCGGTGCAGTCGATCGCGATGGGTCGGCGATTCGGTACCCTGAAAAACGATACAGAGGAGACGAATATGCGATTCATGATGCTGATGATTCCCAAAGGCTACGAAAACGCAGCACCGGGCACAATGCCCGATCCCAAGGCCGTTGAAGCAATGATGAAGTACAACAAATCCCTGCAGCAGGCTGGTGTGCTGCTTGCGCTCGATGGACTGCATCCGCCATCTGTTGGTGCCCGCATCTCGTTTTCAGGAGGCAAGCCCAAGGTGACCGACGGACCGTTTGCGGAAGCAAAGGAAGTCGTCGGCGGCTATTGGATGATCCAGGTCAAGTCAAAGGAAGAAGCCATTGAATGGGCAAAGCGCTGTCCCGCCTCAGACACCGAGGTGATTGAACTCCGCCAGGTGCTCGAGTTCGCAGACTTTACCCCCGATATTCAGGAAGCAGCCGCCGGTTTCCCCGACCTGAAGGCGAACCCGCAGCAAGACCAGACTCAGTAAGCGGTCTGACATCGGCCGCAAAAAAATCAATGCGCATGTCGATTCACTGAGACGCCGTTCGACGTGATAGTAGAGCCGGAACCAAGAGTACCGGGCTCCCGCTAAGAGCCAAAGCAATCCATCATGAATAAGAACATCATGAACAAGAAGAGGAGAGGTCAAGATGAAATATCTAAGCATCTACAAAACAGTTGAGCGCAACACGCCTCCTTCGCAAGAGGAAATGGCGAAAATGGGCAAGCTGATTGAGCAGGGATTTAAAGCAGGCTGGTTGCTCAGCACCGAGGGTTGCCTCCCCACCGCATTGGGTATGCGAATTCGCGGTTCCAACGGGAACGCGACAGTCGTTGACGGGCCTTTCTCTGAGGCTAAAGAGGTGGTCGGGGGCTTCGCGCTGCTCAACGTCAAGTCAAAAGAGGAGGCCATTCAGTTGACAAAGGAGTTTCTCAAAGTGGCCGGCGACGGTGAGTGCGAGCTCCGCCAGCTTTTCGAAGGTTCGCCTGGTACATGCATCGAAGCGAACTCCAAAGGTTGACGCAATTCGAATGAGGCAGGGCTTGCACGGTGGCATTAAAAATGGTGTGATCGGTAGCTGTGAAGGCTACCGATATACATCAGACAGTCGACGCCGTCTGGAGAATCGAGGCACCCAGGCTCATCGCCAGCCTCACGCGTATCGTGCGCGATGTCGGGTTGGCTGAGGACCTTGCGCAGGAGGCGCTAGTCGCTGCGCTTGAGCAGTGGCCCCAGTCAGGTGTTCCGGAGAACCCAGGCGCCTGGCTCATGGCCACGGCGAAACATCGCGCCATCGATTATTTCCGGCGAAACTCACTGATCGAACGCAAGCACCAGGAACTCGGCCGGCATTTCGAAATACTGGGGAATACAATGCCAGATTTCGATTCAGCATTGGATGATCAGATTGGTGACGATCTTCTCCGCCTCATGTTCATCGCCTGCCACCCAATGCTCTCCGCCGAGTCTCGCGCTGCACTCACGCTTCGCCTGCTGGGGGGACTGACGACAGAAGAAATCGCACGTGCGTTTCTGATCTCCGAGCCGACCATCGCGCAAAGAATCGTGCGCGCAAAGAGGACTCTTTCTGAAGCGCATGTGCCCTTTGAAATTCCGCGCGGAGCCGAGTTCACCGCCCGGCTGTCGTCGGTGCTGCAGGTGATTTATCTCATCTTCAATGAAGGCTACACCGCGACCAATGGCGACGACTGGCTGAGGCCCGCACTTTGCGAGGACGCGCTCAGACTTGGACGCATATTGGCTGAGCTTGTGCCCGAAGAGCCTGAAGTTCACGGACTGGTTGCACTAATGGAGATCCAGGCCTCACGCTCGAACGCACGCGTCGCGCCATCAGGGGAACCCATATTGCTCCTCGATCAAAACCGTGCGCAATGGGATCAACTTCTCATCCGGCGCGGCCTCGCCTCACTCGAGAGAGCTGAAGCCTTGAGCCGCAATCTCCGGACCTACGCGCTGCAGGCCGCTATAGCAGCCTGCCACGCCCGAGCAAAAACAGCGGGAGAGACTGACTGGCCGCGGATTGCCTCCCTCTATGAAGTTCTTGCGCAGGTTGCCCCATCTCCGATTGTCGAACTCAATCGCGCTGTCGCCGTTGGAATGGCCTTCGGTCCGGCCGCGGGGCTGGAACGCCTCGACGCGCTGATCGCCGAGCCATCCCTCCGGAATTATCATTTGCTGCCAAGCGTTCGCGGTGACCTGCTCAGCAAACTCGGCCGCCTGGATGAGGCTCGTGCAGAATTTCAGAGAGCGGCGCTCCTTACCAATAATGACCGGGAGCGACACCTGCTTCTAAATCGTGCGGCCCGATAATCCGTGGAACCTACTATCGGCCTCTTCAGGAAAATCCCAATCTCTGACCGAGCCCCGGCGTAGCTGCTGAACTCGCGATTTCCGGCCACCTGCCCATGCCTGTCCAACGTTGAAGTCGTCGTTTGTCGTGATTTTTGGCCTGTATGCACTTGATTTAGCAGCGTTGTAACCTCCTGTTCACATCGGCCCAGTAGCCTAATACTGGTGAACGCCAACGTGTCTGAGATTCGCATCCCCCAAGTTCAACTTCAGCCTGAACCTGGCTCCCCGGACGGGAAACGGCCGCCGAAGTCTGAGGCGTCGGAGGTGCGGCGGTATCTGCTTTCGCGAGGCAATTCGGCCATTGCCGACCGCGGATTCAGGTGGTTGATGGTGCTATGCGCACTGAGTATCTTCGGCATCGTTGTGCTCATCGCCACCGAGTTGGTGAAGGGGTCGCATCTCAGTTGGACCAAGTTCGGCCTAGATTTTTTCTTCAAATCGTTCATCGATCCAGACACTAAGCAACCTAGTTACTGGGATCCGGTGAACGAGCACTTCAGCGCGCTCCCGTTCCTCTATGGCACGCTAGTTTCCTCGTTCCTGGCGCTGCTGATGGCAGTGCCGCTGGCGATTGGCGTAGCAGTCTTTCTGACTGAGATGTGCCCTGCGGTATTGCGCGGGCCGCTGGCATTTCTTACCGAGCTGCTGGCGGCGATTCCCAGCGTTATTTACGGATTGTGGGCCATGTTCATGTTGGTTCCGCTCATGCGGCAATACGTGAATCCGTTGGCGATTAAGCTGCTGGGCTGGACCGGCTTCTTCGACGATTCCAATCCCACAGGTCTGGGCTTTCTTACTGCGGGCGTGATTCTCGCCATTATGATCCTTCCCATCATCTCCTCTCTGACCCGAGAGGTCATGAACGCCGTGCCGCACTCCCAGCGTGAAGCTGTGCTGGCGCTCGGTGCAACGCGCTGGGAAATGATCCAAATGGCGGTGTTGCGCAACGCGCGAATTGGAATTGTGGGCGCAATCATTTTGGGACTTGGTCGAGCGCTGGGCGAGACCATGGCCGTGACCATGGTGATCGGCAACAGCCTCGACATCCAGCGCTCCATCCTGTCAAACGGCAATTCCATGGCCTCGGTGATTGCCAATCAATACGCAGAGGCGTCCAGCGACCTGCACTTGAGTGCGCTGACCGAGATTGGCCTGGCGCTTTTTATTGTGACCATCATTGTGAATGCGCTGGCCCGGCTGTTGGTCTGGGCGGTTACGCGGGGAGCGCCCGCGCGAGTGAATTGAGGAGCTGCGAGTGAGATCGGGAGAAAACAATCTTCGGTCGAAGATCAGAGGGCTGGCTGACGGCGTGGCCACGGGACTGGCGGTCTTATCCACCGTGCTGGTGGTATTGCCGCTCCTGTTGATCTTCGGCTATTTGATCTACAAGGGTGCCAGTTCGCTGAATCTGGACTTCTTTACGCAAATTCCCAAACCAGAAGGTGAAACGGGCGGGGGCATGGCCAACGCCATCGTGGGCTCCGGAGTCGTTTTGGCAATAGCAAGCCTGCTCGGCATCCCCGTAGGTATCGGCAGCGGAATATTCCTGGCCGAGTTCGGGCGCGGGACCAAACTGGCTGAAGCTGTGCGCTTTACCGCCGACGTCCTCAACGGAGTGCCTTCCATCGTGATGGGCGTGGCCGTGTACGCGCTTGTTGTCACTCCGCAGATGCCGTTTTCGGCTTTATCGGGCGGCGTGGCGCTCGGAATCATGATGATTCCCACCGTCTGCCGGACGACGGAAGAGATGCTGCTGATGGTGCCGCACGCCGTGCGAGAAGCAGCGCTGGGGCTCGGTGTTCCCAACTGGCGATCGGTGCTGTCAATCACCGTGAAGACAGCCTCCCCTGGAATCATTACCGGATGCATGTTGGCATTTGCTCGCGTAGCGGGAGAAACCGCGCCTCTGATTTTCACAGCATTCGGCAACGCGTTCTGGAGCGTAAGCCTGACACGGCCTATCGCCGCACTTCCGCTGGAGATTTACAAATATGCCAGTTCGCCTTACGAAGACCAGCACCGGCAGGCGTGGGCGGGTGCGTTGGTGTTGATTATTTTGATTGTCCTTGCGGTTTCACTGGTTCGGTACGTGACCAGCCGCGGTGTTTTGAAGGGAGCAAGCTAAGTGGGCGTCGGCATCGAGGTGACCAACCTGAATGCGTGGTACGGAACCAATCACACGCTGCAGGACATCAATCTGAATATTCCCGCGAACCACGCCACAGCGCTGATTGGTCCCTCGGGCTGCGGCAAGAGCACCTTTGTGCGTTGTTTGAATCGCATGCACGAAACTAATCCCATTGCGCGTGTCACGGGCACAGTGCGCATTGGCGAGTTGGACATCTATGCGGATGCCCAGCCGGTTGAGATCCGCCGCCGCGTGGGCATGGTGTTTCAGCGTCCCAATCCCTTTCCCACCATGTCGATCTTCGACAACGTCGCTGCCGGGCTCAAGCTGAACGGATTCAGCAACCGCCGAGCGCTCGACGATATCGTGGAGAAGTCGCTGAAAAATTCAGCGCTGTGGGACGAAGTGAAAGACGATCTGAAGAAGAAGTCCGGCGCCAGCCTCAGCGGTGGTCAGCAACAGCGGCTGTGCATCGCGCGTGCATTGGCCGTCGATCCCGAAGTGCTGCTGATGGACGAGCCGGCCTCGGCTCTGGACCCGGTTTCCACGTCGAAGATTGAGGATCTGATCTTTCAATTAAAATCACAGTACACAATTGTGATCGTTACGCACAACATGCAGCAAGCGGCTCGGGTGGCCGAGAAGACGGGTTTCTTTTTGAACGGGCGCATGGTGGAGTTCGATTCAACACATAAGATATTTACGAACCCCAGCGACAAGCGGACTGAGGATTACATTACGGGCAGGTTCGGATGACGCGCATACGCTTTCAACAAAGCCTTGATGACCTGAAGGAAAACCTTCTAGTCATGGCCGGTCTCGCCGAGCAGGCCATTCAGCGCGCCATTGAGGCCTATCGCGTGCGCGATCTCTCGATCTGCGACCTCGTAAGCCGCAGCGAAATTGCAATCAATCGCCTGGAACGGGACATCGACCAGGCAGCGCTCGATCTGCTCGCCATGGAGCAGCCGATGGCCATTGATCTGCGCTTCATTCTCGCGGTAATCAAGATCAACGCCGACTTGGAACGCGTGGGCGACGCGGCCAAGAGTATAAGCGACCGGGTGCGCAACATCGAACAGATGGCAGTGGCCGATCTACCGGTGGATATTCCGAGGATGGCGTCTCTGGCTGCGGACATGGTGCGCAGGAGCCTGCAATCGTTCATTGAGGCGGATGCTGAAATGGCGCGTAGTGTGCTGACTATGGACGACGCCGTGGACTCGATGAATCGCGCGGCTTACAAGGCGTTGACCAAGGTGATGGAGGAGCAAAGCCACATCGCTCCGCAGGCCTTGAATGCGCTGATGATCTCCCGCAGCCTCGAGCGTGTGGCCGACCACGCCACGAACATCGCCGAAGACGTAATCTTCTGGGTGCAGGGCGCCGACGTTCGTCACCACAAGAGCGTCAGCGGGGGACGAGACGCACAAGCCGCTCGGTAGGTTCTACTCCCTGCCACCCAACTGCCCGCAGTATTGCCTGGATTCGTCTTGCATATCCTCACGAACCCAATCCACCTTTCCTCCCACACTGTCGCGATACTCTTGAGGAATGGTCGCAGGATCGAAAATGGATGCAGGCGAGACAGCGCGCAGCGGTGAGTGCCCTGCAGACGTGTATTCCAACGCATTACAGGTGCTCAAACAGGCGCAGGCCTTAGAGCAACGGCGCGAGACGCGATTGGGATACGCCAAACTCGCAATTGCCGCACTGACCCTGATACTCGCGTTTATTTTTCTCCATTACCCCTCACTAGTCGAATTCCTCGCCGTTCCAGTCGGCCTATTCATCGTGCTGGCTGTCATGCAGGAAAAGCTGATCCGCTCTTTGCGCCTTCGCACGCGGTCCATCACTTTTTACGAGCGAGGATTGGCGCGGCTAAACGATCAGTGGGCTGGCACGGGAGAGACCGGGGATCGATTCCTCGATCCTTTGCATCCGTACGCTCGCGACTTGGACCTCTTTGGCAGGGCCTCACTCTTTGAACTGCTGTGTACCGCGCGCACTCGTGCTGGTGAGGAAACACTGGCTGAATGGCTTCTGGCCGCCGCGCCGGTAGAAGAGGTTTTCGCGCGGCAGTCTGCCGTTCGCGATCTGATGCATCGCGTAACCTTTCGAGAGAAGCTGTTCTCGCAGGGCGAGACGGTGCGCTTAGGTGTGCAGCCCAAAGCCCTCGCGGAATGGGGAGAACGCAAGCCGATCTTTCCATCGCGGGCAACCCGTGTAGTAACCACGACGCTAGGGCTCCTTTGGATTCTGAGTCTGGTCGTATGGGGCGTCTCGGGCGTGGGAGCGCTTGCCGGGGCCGTCTCGCTATTGAATCTGGCATGGTCTCACCGGCTTTACACGCGTCTTGACGAAGCAGCGGATGCGGTCGAGAAGGCAACGGGGGATCTTGAGCTATTGGCTGGTGTGCTTCGACTGCTGGAGCAGGAGAGTTTCTCTTCATCCAAGCTCATCGGGCTACAAGCCGCTCTCAAACGCGATGGCGTGGCGCCTTCCGCAGCAATTCGGAAACTCGCACGCATCATGGAGCATCTCGAGTCTCGGCGCAATCTCTTTCTGCGCCCGATCGACATTTTTACTTTTTGGTGTGCGCAACTCGTCTTCGCGGCGGAGCGATGGCAGCATGAGTTTGGTCCGGCAATTCGCGAATGGCTCAGGGTGGTGGGGGAGTTCGAAGCGCTTACGGCACTCTCTGCATACGCCTACGAGCACCCCGAGGATGTGTTTCCGGAGCTTGTTGCAACCGAGCAGAGCGCCAAAAAGGCCCTCTTCGATGCGGAGGATATGGCTCATCCGTTGTTGCCAACAGACAAGGCTGTGCGGAACAGCCTGAAGCTCGGCGATGGTTTGCAATTGATCATTCTGAGCGGCCCGAATATGGCAGGCAAGAGCACCTTCATCCGCTGCATCGGTGTGAATGCAGTCCTGGCGCAGTGTGGCGCCCCGGTGCGCGCCGCGCGCTTCAGAATGTCGCCGCTGATCGTCGCCGCGTCCATCTGCATTCTGGATTCTCTGTCGGGAGGCGTCTCAAGATTCTATGCCGAGTTACATCGAATCAAGCTGGTCTCCGACCTGGCGCATGGACCAGTTCCGGTACTTTTCTTGCTAGACGAGTTGTTTTCAGGCACGAATTCACGCGACCGCCTGACAGGAACTGAGTTTGTGGTGCGAAGCCTGGTGGAACGGAATGCGATCGGTTTGGTCAGCACACACGACCTGGCATTAGCGCGAATTCCCGAGTCAATGGTCGATCGAGCCGCCAACTTCTGCTTCGAAGACCGGTTTGAAAACGGCCAGTTGATCTTCGACTACAAATTGAAGCCGGGAATCGTGCAGGCTAGCAATGCGCTGGAACTGATGCGGTCGATAGGACTCGGAATCGGAGATAGCTCCCTATAACTCCCACCAATCGAGAACTAACATGCGGGGATAATAGAGCCCCGCCCGAATGACCGTGTCCTTGCCCTGAAGATTGCGAAGCACTGTAGCATAGGTCTCGATCTGAGGCGCGAAGACTTTCCTAAGCTGAGGCAAAGCTCTGGCTGGGTCTTCTGCGTCTGCGTGCGCGGTCTTGTAGTCAATGATCCACCACGCTTCTTTCCCCTCGGTAGTGGGCGCAAGTCCGGCGCGGAAGATCCGGTCTACGCGCATCGTGGTCAGAGCGCCGGCAACAACTCCAGCCCAACAGACCTCGCTGGCGGCATCATCATGTGGCGATAGAATCCACTGCGCAGTGGCGTCGTTCGTTGCATCGAGTGCTAGCCGGAGCGCTTGCGCAGCAAGGTTGGCGGCCTGGTCCTGATCCACGCCGGAAGCTCGCACCTGGGCGGCGATGCGCGGTTCGATGCGCTGAAGGGCTGCTCTCGAAGCAGCCCAATCATTGGTTGCCCGCTGGCGAGCCAGCTCCTCAAAGAGCGTGTGGACCGCAGTGCCAAGCGCGCGTGAAAGCAGGCCGCCTTCGTGTCGAAGGTAAACCGGCGAGTCACCAAATCCGATCACCGCTTCTGCCACCGTCGTCTCGATCTGTCCCGCGTGCGGAGATCGGTAGTCCAAGGGAAGCCTGCGCAACAGCGTGGGTTTGGCAAGGGGCGGCATAACCACCAGATTGCTGTCGCCGGAGGCAGCGATAGACACAACCTCACTCGAGGCAGCCACTCGGTTAGCCTTCCATTCGTCGAAACGAGCGCGAATCTCCTGCTCCAGAGCTAGCCACGCGGTTGCGAGCAGGCAGTTGGAAGGCTCGCACAGGTTCACCTCTCCATTGGCATCGACCTTGTAAGCCGGTCGGGTAAACAGGTGAAGCTCTTCGCGTGCGCGTGTGGCCGCCACGTAGAGAATGCGGCGATCCTCCTGCGATTCACGCTCCCGATAGACGCGATCAACCCACGCCTTCAACCCGCCTTTGTCGGCCCCCTTCGACTGCTGCGGCGCGATCAGAAATTCGGTAATTTCCCCAGAATCGTCCGGCTCGGCCAGTCCGCGCTCTAGCCATGACAGCATCTTCGGCTTACCGCGGCCCGCGCTAGCCTCAAGCTCGGGGACTATGACCACCTCAAACTCCAGGCCTTTGGACTTGTGAATGGTCATTAATTTAACCCCGCAGTTGCTGTCGGCGAAAGGATCGGGAAGCGCAGTGAGTTTGTCCAGAGCCGCGTCGAGTGCCGGACTGAGCAGGTCCTGCTCGCCGCCAGTGAGCCCGTCCAGGCAGTTCCAGAGCAGGTCAAGGTTGGCCCGAGCTGTCGCATCCACGCAAGCGTCTCCACCGAGACGAAGCCAGACCTTCTTGAGCCAGGTCCCGAGGGATGACGCCGGCTGCGCAGATCGAAGTTGAGGAACTGACTCAAATACTTCGCGGACGCGCTCGGCAGCTTTGCGCCCTTCTTCGCTGAGCATCGAAATGCGTTCGGCCAGCAAATCCGGAACAGGCCGTACGAGCAATTCAGGGCTGTCGGCAGAGGCCAGTAGATGGAGATCGACCAGCGCGAGTCCGCACCAAGGCGCGCGAAGAACCCCAAGCCATGCAACCCGGTCATGAGGGTTAAGCAGCGCGTGTGCCAGCGCCAGCGCATCCAGGACTTCGGGGAGTTCGGCCAGCTTTTCAAGCTCAACAGCGCGGAAGGGGATGCCCTCTTCGCGAAGGGCTTGAGCGATGGGAACGAGCGACTTTCGAGCTCGGGCCAGAACAGCGATGCGGTACTTTTGCCCGGCCGCTCGTGCGTTATCCACAGCCAGCAAACGGCTGTGGATAACCTCCACAATCTGCCGAATCTGCCTTTCTTGCCCATCCCCCTTGCTGCCAGGATCAACTTTATTTTTTACAGTAGTTTGCGGGGAGAAATCTACATGCAGCTCGAAGTTCTTCTTATGCTCGACCTGGCCTGTTCTGGCGGGGTCTGCAGCTGAGAAAACAATGCCGCTGCCGTCGTCCGTGGCGAAGACTTGTGCAAAGACCTGATTTAGTTCGCCGACCAGATCTGGAGTAGTGCGGAAGTTGGCGGACAGGGGGACGAAGTCGAGGATCAGCGGCTCGGTGTTCGGAAGTTCAAGTCCAATTTCTTTCACGCGTGCGAAGAGCTCAGTGTCGGCTTCACGGAAAAAATAGATGGACTGCATGGGGTCGCCGACAGCGAAACAAGTGCGCCCCGCGGGGTCGGGCCAGGCCGCGATGAGAGCGGTGAGTAGCTGGTGTTGCCGGCGGCTGGTGTCTTGAAATTCGTCGACGAGCAAGTGGCGTATGCCGTCGCCGAGAGCCAGCGCGGCGTCGGTGGGCAGCCCGTCAGGGTCGCGAAGAACGCGCAGAGCAATCTGCGCCACTTCAGTAAAGTCGACCAGGTTGGCTTCCGCGAAGACCACCAGGAGCTGGGCGGCGGCGTGCCGAAGGAGCGTGAAGCAGGCCTTCACAATTCTCCAGTCGTCTTCGGTGTAGTGAAGTGGGGGCAGATTGCAAACAGCACTGAGCGCCCCTTCCAATCCCGGCACGCCGCCCAAGTCGCCAATCAGCTTCGTAATGCGCGCCTTCTCAGCCTTGTACTCTGCGGGAAAGCCGAGATTCTTATCGATCCGCTTGCGCAGTCCACCCTCTTTAGTTAGCAGCAGGTTGGCCAGGCACCCGCAGGCTTGCAGCGCGTCTTCAACCTCCTCCGTAGAGAGAAATGGTCCGACAGGGAAGTCGGCGAGCTCAGCCAGTCCACGGTGCTGTTCGCCGCCAGGTTGCTGACAGGCAAACCGAGCAAGCTCAAGTACTTCACTGCGTGCTCCGGGAACCTGATTGAGGAGTCCGTCCAGCTTGGCGAGCGCATCACCGATTGCATTGGCGAAGGGACGCTCCAGGCGCCGGCGAAGCTCATCCCAGTCCGGGTCGCGGTCGATGAGGAAGCCCTGCATCCAGCGATCGCGGCTCCTCAGCATCTCGACGAGCTGTTCTTCCATCTCCCGCCAATTGTTGTCGCGCCAAAGCAGTAAGGTTTCGATGGCCGAGCTGAGTTCCGGCTTTGCCGAATCGATTTGTTGCAGAGTCTGGCGGGCAGCGCGACGATAAAGGTCGTCGGGCTGCTCTGCAATGGCTAGTCCACCACCCAGGCCCGAGAGCAGCGGCTGTTGCAGTGCCAGTTCGCGGCAAAACCCATCAATGGTCGAGATGCGAAGCTGCGCGGGCAGGTCCAGGAGCTTCCAGCCAAGCGCGTTGGAGTGCTCGAGCGCGCGTTGTGCCAGGTGCGTCGGCTCTGGATTGCGAAGTTCGTCCAGAATCCGATTGCGCATCTCCGCGGCGGCTGCATTGGTGAACGTGATCGCCACCACCTGGCCGGGCTCATCCACTTCAGCCAGCAGAGAGAGAAACCGCTCAGTGAGCAATGTCGTTTTGCCAGACCCCGCGGGAGCCTGAACAAGGATCGAGCGAGTCGGGTTGAGAGCCTGATCGCGCTGCATCTGGTCGGAAGGCGGCGTCCTACTCATCGGAAGGCTCCACGTCGTCAACATCGTCGTCCCCGTCCATCGCGGCCCGATTTTCCTGGATGCGGCAAATCGTTTGCAGGCCGCAGCGTTCGCAGGTCTCGGGGTATTCGCGCGGGTCGACTTCGGCGCGGCCTGCAAGAAAATGCTCAGCCAATCGCTCAATGGTTTCGCGCCAGTCGATCAGTTGCTCCACGGTCAGCGGATTCTTGACCAACACAGTCGCTCTGCCGAGGCTTGGAAGAAGAGTGGCAATTGGATCGGCAACCCGTCCAGTGAATTCTGAATCGCCGGGTCGAACCTTGGCGAAGACCAGGCCGCCAAGTATTTCCGTCTCGCGGTCTAAGGCAAAGCCGGCATAGAGCGGCAGCTGGACGTCGTCGGGCCGCGGCAGCTCCCAGGATTTAGGAGACACATTGCCGGATTTGTAGTCGATCACCAGGAGCGAGCCGTCGTTGAGGCGATCAACCCGATCAAGGCGCAGGCTGAAGGTGAGGCCAGCCAGGGTAACGGGTCGTTCAACCTCGGTCTCGGCAACCTCGAAGTCAATGCGGGCAGATTCGTACTCCAGCCACTTGCTCACTAGTCGCGTGAGGCGCTCTTCCTCAAGTCTCAGGTAACTGCGAGGTATTCTCTCTCGAAGCACAGGGCGAATTTGTTCTTGAAGTACTTGCTGGACGTGATTGATTACAAAAGATTTTGTATCACTAAGACTCTGAAGATCCCGCAAAGAACGGATACCGTCTGGCGGTCCAGCCCAAATGGAATGCAGGACTTCGTGAAGCAGATTTCCGCGCTGAGATGGCGTCAGTCCCGCTTCGCCCGGCTCCCAGCTTTGCGCACCGAGGCGTGCGGTGGCGAATGCTTTGAATGGGCACTGTGATTGGAAGGTCAAGACGTTTGCGCCCCCCGACACCTTACCAAGGGGGTGTGGAATTCGGCTGAAGTCCTCCACTGTGATCACAAGTGGAGGTGGGGCAGGCCGCGCGGTCAAGTCATCTGAAAGTGGTTCAGGTGATTCAGCGAGTTGGACAATCAGGCGGGACGGACGGGCCTCGATGGCTCCGCTTTGCCGGGCGTAACCGAAGTGGACTTCGGGTGCAGATGCAAGTAGTCGTGTGGTAATCGCCTGAGCCAGATCCCAATCGAGCTGGGGCATCGCATGCGGCATACCGAACTGGCGCTGAATCTCGGGTGGTAGCAGCGGATGCGTTGAGCCGCTCGCAGGCCAGGCTTCTTCGCTGGCCCCGAGGAACCAGATTGCATCGGCTGTCAGGCCAGCGGACTCGGCCGGTCCAGCAATCTGGATAGGTGCGTCGCGAGACTCAGGGGCAAACAGGGTTGTTTCCAGAGTGCGGCCTATCGCGGAGAGGAAATCCGTCCATCCAAGGCGGCGGCCATCGAAGCCAAGCGAGCCGCAAGTCTCGACGGCCTGTTGCCATCGCCGCAGCGCCTGATGTTCAGCACTTCCCAGGGGGATGAAACTGGCAAATCGGACGGACTCGAGAATATGCGGAACTAATTCGGCCCACTCAATGGGGCTTCGCGGCCGTCGCGCCTTGTCCTCCAGCTTTCGTTGCGTCTCCGTGATACGCGCGGTCCATTGCCCTACAACGTGACTGGATTCAGAGTCGGAATCGAGCTGCTGCGAGGCGCCGAGAAACGCACGCAGGGTCCACTGTGGCTGTTGGTGGCCGCGACGCCGAATTATGCGCATTGCCGCTTGCAACACGGAAGATTCCTGGGCGCTGGCGGCGTAGCCCGTGGAGAGAAGCCAGTCAACCTCGTACTCGGCAATTGGCCCGGTGAGCCACCGCAGCAGCAAGTGAGCGCCCTTTGGCAGCCCAACCTGGCCGAGCGGAACACCGAGAGAAAACTCGAAGAGCGGAGAGCGTGCGGGTCCGGAATCTATTGGATCAATTTGAAGGAAGGCGCGCTCAATCTCGCCGCGGCGCGCATTTGCGTCCTGCGTGACCACGAGCAGGCGTGCGTGCCGATTGGCCGCCAACTGCTTCCCGGACCAAATTGCGCAAGCTGCCAGTTCGGCATGGGCGTCCGGTGCGTCATGGAAGTGAATCTGCGACGACGGCTCAGCCAGATCGGCCAGCCGCCAGGTACCCCAAGCGTTGAACACGGCACTCTGGACTGGCAGTAGCCGGTCAAAACCAACCAGCAGAAGCGGCGGTAGTGGGTCAGACTCCGCTTCGAGCAACGAAATCAGCTCCAGGGGCACGCGAGCAGCACTGAGCAGATTGCCACTGCGGCAGGTTTCATCAAACGCCGCGAGCCATGCACTGAAGGCTGCCGCATCCTGCTGCCATGCCATGCGATCAGCCGACCGCAGATAACGAGGCGCGTACGAGCAGAGAAGCGCGTGCGCCTCCACCGCCAGCGCGGCGAGCCGATGACGCGGTCCTTCCAGCAGTGTAGCGAGGTGGTTGTGTGCGCCGGCTATCTCAGCCCAGAGAGCCTGTTCTTGGGTTGGATTCAGCAACAGCCGCGGGTCTGTCTTGTCGCTCGCTCTCTCTTCCCAGCCCGTGCGGACGAACGTATTCCAATCCTGAATGTTGGGTGCGGGCCACGCGCTGAGGCCCTCTGCGCGCCGGGCGCGATGGAACGATGAGGCCAGCGCGCGGGCTGCACGGTCGCTGGCTGTAACCACCAAGCCGCCGTTACGCAGCCATGCGTCCGTATCCGTCGCCACCATGGAGCCCATTCCAGCGTTATACGCCGTCGGGCCGGGGAAGCGCCAAGCATGGATGAGAAGCCTCGCGGCCGGTTGTACACTGAGTAGTGATTCGCCGACTTATAGTCTCCTCATTGCTCGCAATTATCGTATTGGCTGGATGCCATTCCGGTCCCAAATCCACTCCAGGGCAAAGCGCCAGCCAGAATTTCAAGGTATACAAACTGCGCGGTAGAGTGGTGTCGACCGACGCAGCCAAGGGCGAAGTCACCCTGAACCATGACGCTATCCCCGGCTTCATGGATGCCATGACCATGCCCTACAAACTGAAAGACGCGAACATCCTCAGCGAACTGCATCCCGGCGACTTGATCACCGCCGATCTGCTGGTTTCGAACGATGCGGATGCCGACGTGCTGCTCGATCATATCGTCGTCATAGCGCAGGGCAAGCCGGATTACCGTCCTCAGGTTTCCTATCACGTGCCGGCGTCCGGCGACGCGGTGCCAGACTTCAAGCTGACGAATCAGGACGGGCGGACGATTCACTTTGCGCAGTTCAAGGGCAAGGCGCTGCTGGTCACCTTCATCTATACGCGCTGTCCGCTGCCCGACTTCTGCCCCCGGGTCACACGGAACTTTGCCGCTGTCGACAAGCAGATCGCTGCCAACCCAGCGCTCCGCGGCACACACCTGCTGTGCGTCAGCTTCGACCCGGAACACGACACCCCGGAGCGGCTGCGGGCCTATGGCGCGACCTACATCGGAAGCGACGCCAAGACTGCCTTTGACCATTGGGATTTTGCGGTGCCGGAGAAGCCGGTGCTGGTCAAGATGGCCCAATGGTTTGATGTCGGGATGTCGAACGCGGCAGACGGATCAATTACGCACACGCTCTCCACCACGCTGATCGGGGCCAATGGCAAGGTGGTAAAGTTCTATCCCGGAAATGACTGGACGGTCGAGGACGTGCTCAGCGGTTTGAAGACCACGGAAAAGGCATCAAGTTAACTCGATGTACGTGGTCAGACCACTGGGATATAATTCCACTAGTCTCCAAATGCAAAAAGGGACATGATCAGAAAGGCACGAGGTGAACGGCCGATGAGCCATGGTTTGCAGATTCGCAAGGATGCAGAGTTGGATTTTCTTTCGTTGGGAGCACTGGTTCACAGGCTGGATCCCGGAATCATTCCCTTCCGCAAAGCGACGGAATGCAAGATTCACGTCAGCGGCGGCGAGTTCAATGTAGCCGCCAATCTCTCCGATTGTTTTGGGTTGAAGACAGCAGTCGCCTCCGCCATGTCGGATTATCCCATCGGCGATCTGATTGCGGAGCGAGTCCGCGCCATGGGCGTCAAGCCCTTCTATAAACACTTCAAGCACGACGGTGTCACGGGACCGAACATGGCCACGGTATATAGCGACCAGGGCCACGGCGTGCGCCCCCCAGTCGTGTTCTATAACCGGTGCAATGAAGCAGCGGGACAATTGAAGCCGGGAGACTTCGATTGGAGTGCGATCTTTGCCGGAGGCGTGCGGTGGGTTCACTGCGGCGGAATTTTTGCGGCTCTTTCGCCCACCACCGCACCGCTGGCCGCCGAGATGATGAAGGCCGCCAAGGCCGCGGGCGCGGTCACTTCATTTGATTTGAATTTCCGCGAAAAGCTGTGGAAGATTCACGGCGGCAACGAGCGTGCCGTCGAGACCATCGGCACCATTGTCGAGAACGTTGACGTGCTGGTAGGCAATGAAGAGGACCTGCAGAAGGGCCTCGGCATTCCCGGGCCAGAGGTTGCGGCGAAATCCAAGCTCGATCCCAGCGTGTTCTTCGGCATGATCGACAACGTGGTCAAGAAGCACAAACACGTAAAGGCCGTGGCGACCACGCTGCGCGAGGTGCACTCGACGAATCATCATAGCTGGAGCGCAGTTGCCTGGGTGAATGGAAAGACCTACACTGCACCGACCGCCGAGTTGGATGTGGTCGATCGCGTGGGAGGCGGTGACGGCTTCGCAGCAGGATTCATCTATGGATTGATCACCGGTGAGGCGCCGGAAGAGGCGGTGAAGCTGGGCTGGGCCCACGGTGCGCTGCTCACCACCTTCCCCGGCGACACCACCATGGCCACGGTCGATCAAGTGCGGGCATTCGCCAAAGGCGGATCTGCGCGGATACAAAGGTAGAAGGGCTAATCCTTAGCGAGCGGTGCGTCAGTCTTCGCATCGTTCGCGCCCTCTGACTCATCCATGTAACTGGTATCCTCACAATGTACTGAGAGGGATGGGTTGCATGGCGAAGGTCACACTTGTTTTTGCGCTTTTATTGGTTGCCCTGGGTCTGGCCGGCTATCTGGGCACCGGGAGCATCTATCCCACCGCGCTGATCCCCACCTGGATCGGCTTGGCGTTGGGCATTTGCGGCTTCCTGGCCATCAGCCCCAACGAGGGTCGGCGCAAGCTTTTCATGCACATCAATGTGACCATCGGTCTGCTCGGTTTTCTGGGCGGCGCGGTTGAAGCGGTGCGCGGCTACGTTCATGCCAAATCCGCTGGGCTCGAACCAGATCAGATTGCGCTTGCTTCGAAGAGCACCCTGGCCGGACTGATGCTCATTTACGTCATCCTATGCGTGCGGTCGTTCATCGCCGCGCGCCGTTCGGGAAAGGTTTAAGCGCATGGGCACCATGCGTGGTGGATTAGGTGGAATGAGCGGCTCGCACACCGAACGTTCGCCGCGTGCAGGAGGCGCGCGTGCAGCCCAGGCGGAGTTGCCCAAGCGTAAGCCAAACCTGAAGAAGCTGTGGCCGCAAATACTCGCGCTGATGGTCCCGCGCAAAGGATTGCTCCTCGCCGGAATGTGCTTGATGGTCGTCAATCGCATCGCGGGCCTGGTGCTGCCCTTCATGTCGAAGCCTCTGCTTGACAAAGTGCTTTCGACAGACCATCCGCATCCTGAGATGCTTCCCAAAATCATCGCGCTGGTCTTCTCGGCGATGGTGGTGCAGGCCATTACCTCCTTCTCACTCACGCAACTGCTCTCCAAGGCTGGCCAGCGGCTCATCGCCGAAATGCGGCGGCAAGTGCAGCGGCATGTGGGATTGCTCTCCGTTTCGTATTACGACGCCAACCGTACTGGCACGTTGGTAGCGCGCATCATGACGGACGTGGAGGGTGTGCGCAACCTGGTTGGCACCGGCCTGGTCGACTTCGTCGGCGGTTTGCTTACCGCCGCGCTGGCGTTCTTTTATCTGCTGCATCGCAGTGTTGCCGTCACCCTCACCGTCTTCGCCGTGGTGGCTGCGTTCGTTTTTGTTCTGCAATATGCGTTCAGAGTCATTCGCCCCATCTTTCGTGAACGCGCCAAGATCAACGCGGAAGTCACAGGCCGTTTGACCGAGTCGCTCGGCGGAGTGCGCGTCATCAAGGGCTATCACGCTGAAGAGCGCGAGGCCAGTGTCTTCGCAGTTGGAGTGGAACGGCTGCTCGCCAACGTGATGAAGTCGCTGACCATGACCAGCGTGCTCGGCTCAGCATCAACCACCGTGCTTGGCCTGGTGTCTGCGCTCGTGATGTGGCTGGGCGGTCATAGCGTGCTCAACCATACGTGGAGCGTCGGCGACTACTTCGCCTACAACATGTTTCTCGCATTCATGATTGCTCCGGTCTTTCAGATCGTGAATATCGGCACGCAGTTGACTGAGGCATTCGCCGGCTTGGACCGCACCAACGAGATCATGAGCGAGCTCGAAGAAAACCAGAGTCCCGAGCGCACCCTGAAGATGCCGCCAATTCAGGGCACGGTACGGTTTGAAGACGTGGAGTTCGCCTACGACCCCGACAAGCCGGTTCTGCATGGAGTGAGTTTCCTGGCTGAGCCAGGAACGGTGACGGCGCTAGTTGGGTCTTCGGGATCGGGCAAGTCAACCATGATCAGCTTGCTGTGCGCCTTCCATACGCCCACCAAGGGTCGAGTGACTGTGGATGATATAGACCTCGCGCACGTTGACCTCAACACCTTCCGCTCGCAACTGGGCGTCGTGCTGCAAGACTCATTCCTCTTTGATGGCACGATTCGAGAAAACATTATGTTTTCAAAGCCGGAGGCCACCGAGGAACAGTTTCTCTTTGCCTGTCGCACGGCGCGTGTCGACGAGTTTGCCGAGCGCTATCCCGATGCCTACGAAACCATTGTGGGCGAACGCGGCGTCAAGCTCTCCGGCGGCCAGCGGCAGCGTCTCTCCATCGCGCGCGCGTTGCTCGCCGAACCGCGCATCCTGATTCTCGACGAAGCAACAAGTTCGCTGGACTCAGAATCCGAAGCAATGATTCAAGCGGGATTGAACCAGTTAATGCAGGGACGGACGACGTTCGTGATCGCGCACCGCCTATCAACCATCCGTCGCGCCGATCAGATCCTGGTCGTGGAGCAGGGACGCATCGTGGAACGCGGCAATCACGCGGAACTATTCGCACTTGGTGGCCGCTATTACGACTTGTACACGCGCCAGCATGGGCTGGAAGCAAACTTGTTTCTTGCGCCCGGCGAAGGCGATGTAGTGCCGGCATAAAACCCTCGAACCCGCCGCGCTCGCTGTTCAAATTCGAACACGTTTTCTCACTTTCGGACGCAGGAGCCCTTTGCGCGTTGCAGCAGAAAAGCGCGTCTATCTGCAGTCATGCATGTTACGTTGATCGTCAGATGGCATGCTAAGTGCTACACTCTGTAGCACATCAGGTTGTACGGGGGACTGCATGAGGGTTTTGCTCCAGGATCTTACCTATGCGTTTCGCCAATTGCGCAAGACGCCGGGCTTTACCACCACCGTGCTTTTGACGCTGGCCCTTGGCATCGGCGCAAACTCGGCCATCTTCACACTGGTCAACGCCATCCTGCTCCATAACCTTCCTGTGACCGACCCCAAGACCCTCATCCGTATCGGCGACAAAGATGATTGCTGTGTGAACGGCGGCTGGCACGACGACGGGAACTACTCGCTCTTCGCCACAGACACTTACTACATGTTCAAGAAGAGCCTCCCCGAGTTTGAAGAGCTCGCGGCCATGGAATCCGGCTATGCCTGGCGTCCCGTCACTGTCCGCCGTGCGGGCCCGCAGACCGTTGCCAAGTCCGTCGCAGGCACCTTCGTCTCCGGAAACTACTTCCGCGTCTTCGGACTCTCCCCGGCAGTTGGCCGCCTCTTTGTGGACGCTGACGACCAGAAGGGCGCTCCCATTACCGCCGTCATGAGCTACGACGCATGGCAGCAGGACTACGCCGCCGACCCGACCGTTGTCGGCAGCACCTTCTACATCAACACCAAGCCCGCCACCATCATCGGTGTTGCTCCCAAGGGCTTCTACGGCGACCGCATCGACACCAATCCGCCCAAGTACTTCCTGCCTATGAACGCAATGGACCTGGTCATCGGCGCGCCATACTTTAACGACCCCGATACGCAGTGGGCTTACATTATAGGACGCGTCAAGCCGGGTACCTCCATCCCATCGCTGCAAGCCAAGGCCAGTACGCTCCTCAAACAGGAATTCGCACCGCTCAAGACGTTTACCGATCAGCGTGCCCAGAAAGTCCTTCCCCGAACACATGTTGAACTGACACCCGGCGGCGGCGGCATTCAGAACATGCAAGACGGCTACAAAGATCACCTCAGGCTTCTGCAATGGATCGCGGCGCTCGTCCTTCTCGTCGCTTGCGCCAACATCGCCAATCTTCTGCTCGTCCGCGGCATGAGCCGCCGAGCAGAGCTCTCCATCCGCGCGGCCCTCGGCGCGCAGCGCAGCCGCATCGTCCGCCAGTTGCTTACCGAAAGCGTGCTACTTTCCGGCATGGGTGGCCTGCTCGGACTCGCCGTCTCCTACCTCGGAGCGCGCGCGCTTCTGGCTCTCGCTTTCCCTGACCAGCACGACATGCCCATCAATGCTCTGCCATCGCCTCTCGTCATCGGCTTTGCCTTTGCGCTCTCGCTCCTTACTGGGGTTCTTTTCGGTCTCGCCCCGGCAATAATGGCTGCGCGCGCTCAACCCGCTGAAGCCCTGCGTTCGAACGCCCGCACCACCGCCCACGGAGCCTCTTTCCTCCAGCGTGCGCTTGTGGTTCTGCAAGCAGCTCTCTCGCTCGTGCTTCTCGTCGCTGCCGGCCTCTTTGCGCAAAGCCTCAACAAGGCCCAAAACGTGGATATGAAGCTGGATGCAACCAACCGCTATATCGCCCACATCAATCCACAATCAGCCGGCTACAAAAACACTGAGGTCGAACCCCTCTACCAAACCATCGAAGACCGCTTCCACGCCATTCCCGGCGTTGTCAAAGTCGGTCTCTCCACCTACACGCCCATGGAAGAGAACAACTGGGGATCAGGCGTAAAAATTCAGGGAGACCCGGACATCAATAAAGGCGCGTCCTGGGTCAAAGGCACTCCGGAATACTTTGACTCCGTCGGCACGCATGTCGTCATGGGTCGCGGATTCACCTCGCAGGACACTCTGAATGCGCCGTCGGTCGCCGTCGTCAATCAGGAATTCGTCAAGCAGTTCTTCGGCAACCGCAATCCCATCGGCCATCGCTTCGGCTTTTCAGGTCCCAGTTCCGTCGGTAAGGATGGAGCGCACGAGATCGTCGGCGTGGTAGAAGATACCACCTATACCAGCGTCTACTGGAAAGACCACGCCATGTATTTCCTCCCTCTCACACAGCGCGCCGGCAGCGCCAACGATCCCGATTCTCCTATCGAAAAGGATTTATCCCTGTACGCCGGCGCTCTCGTCATCCAGACCAGCCATCCCATCCCCGGCTTCGAAAAAACCGTCGGCAATACCCTCGCAGGCATCAACCCCAACCTCACCATCGTTAAGTTCCAGACCTTCCAGCAGCAGATTGACGACCGCTTCGTCGAGGAGCGCCTTATCGCGCGCCTCACTTCGCTCTTCGGTCTGCTGGCGCTTCTGCTCGCCGCCATTGGCCTCTACGGCGTCACCGCGTACACAGTTGTCCGCCGCACGCCCGAGATTGGCATCCGCATGGCCCTCGGCGCCGCGCGTGCTCGTGTCATTGGCATGATCATGCGCGGAGCAATGCTGCAGGCGCTCATCGGGCTGGCCATCGGCATTCCCATCGCCGTCTTCTGTGTGCGTTTCGTCAAATCGCAGCTGTACGACATCACCAGCGTCAGCGCGACCGTAATGGCGGGAGCCATCGGTGTGCTCGCATTCGCCGCATGCATCGCGGCTTTGATCCCCGCTCGCCGCGCCGCATCTATCAACCCCGTCCAGGCTCTGAGGGTTGATTAGCGCGCTAGAACATCTATTGAGCCCGATCGAGTCTCATGGACGCGCCGTCCACAAGCGATTGCAATAACTCTGAGGCTCTAGGACTCCGTGCCAGGTTTGCGCTCTGTCCGGCCCAGAGTGCAAGCAGATCAGTCCTGCCGGCCTTCTGTGCGGGAAGCGCCAGGTTCCGCATGAGAGATCTCTGCAATGGATAAGGCAGTATCGCGGTTCCTGGTTCATTCATCGTTCGCAACAACTCATTGTCGATCCCGCGCGCCAATCTGCCCGTGAAGCCCTTAGTCAATGCCGTGTGTCCGGCTTTGCCGCTGAGAATCGCCTCGCGGTGATGCGGCTGCGCGCCCGACTCCTCGCACGCCAGAAAGGCCGTTCCGATCTGCACGCCTCCTGCTCCCAAGGCGAAGGCTGCAGCAATGCCGCGAGCATCGGCGATGCCGCCAGCCGCCACCACAGGCACCTTCACCGCGTCTACAGTCTGCGGCACCAGCGAGAAGGTGCCGGTCAACGAATCTTCTGCGGATCGCAAGAAAGAGCCTCGATGCCCGCCCGCTTCAAATCCAGATGCAACCACAATATCGACACCGGCCTCTTCGAGCGCGATGGCCTCATCAGGCGTCGTCGCAGCTCCAAGCGTGACAATTCTTCTCTTCCTTGCCTCGTCCATGATCTCCTTTGGAGGAATGCCGAAGATGAAAGAGAATGCAGGGACGTTTGCATCCAGAAGTACGCGCGCTTGGTCTTCAAACCGGATGGGCTTGTGTGCAGCGAATCCTGGCAGGGTGCCGCCTAAAGCCTCAATGTGTGGCGCAATGTGCGAGAGTGCACGGCTGAATGCTGCGGCATCCGAACTGCGGGCTCCCGTATCTTCCATGGACACCCACAAATTCATCGCGAAGGGCTTTGCCGTCAGGGATCGAATCTCGGCTATGACACTTTCAATCGCGCTTGGTTCAAGGCTGAGTGCGCCGAAGGATCCAAGGCATCCGAAGTTCGATACAGCTGCCGTAAGCCTCTGTGACGAAAATCCACCGAGAGGTCCCTGAATGATGGGGTACTCAATGCCGAGGACCTCTGAAACACGAGTCTGATTCCATGTTTTTGCCATCATGCGACCTCGCAGAAACAAGGGCCGGCACCCCCGCCCTTCAAGCTTCTACTTCGAAAAGAATCTCCACAACGACGGGCACTCCAAGTGGAAGGCTTGCAACGCCAAGAACCATCCTTACGGGCAGCTTATCTTCCCCGAAAACGTCGCGCAACAGCTCCGAGGCGCCGTCTGCCACTTTCGGCTGAGCGGAGAAGTCCCCTTCGGTAGCCAGATACGCAGTTAGTTTGACAACCCTCGTGATCTTATCCAGCGACCCGAGGTGATGCCTCGCAACGGAGAGTGCATTCAACGTCGCGAGGCGTGCCGCTTCTCGCCCTTGCTCCGCGTCCAACTCCTTGCCGAGCCGACCCACATACAACGGCTCGCGCGCCACGACGGGAAGCACGCCGCTGAGGTAAAGCAGATTGCCCACCCGCACACTCTCAACATAAGCGCCAAGCGGAGTGGGCGCGGCCGGTAACTCGATTCCGAGCTCCGCAAGCCGCAATTCCGCTCCCGACGGCTGCATACCCTTCATGCTCACCATTTGCTTGAGTGCGAGCCACCGTCCACGTGTACCACTTCCCCCGTCACCTGGCCGGCTTCCGTGAGATAAACCACCGCGTCCACAATGTCGCTTATCTCCGATATCGTACCCATCGGCGCCAGCGTCTTCAAAAATTCCTTCGGATCGTTCTCGTGCATCGGCGTATCCACAATGCCTGGAGCCACAACATTGAAGCGGATATGTTGCTTGGCGTATTCGCTCGCCAAGCTGCGAGAGACTGCCTCCAGACCGCCCTTGGTGATCATCGGCACTGAAGCCGTTACGCCGGCAATCGGATTCACCACAAGCGAAGTCGTGATGTTCACCACGCTTCCGCTTGACTTCTGCGCGAGCATCTGCTTCACCGCGCCCTGCGTCACGTACAAGAATCCTTCCAGGTTCGTGTTTGAAAGCGCTTTGAAGTCCTCGGCCGTGTAGTCCGTAAACGCCTTGGCGAAGAAGATGCCCGCGTTGTTCACCAACGCGTCAACCGATCCAAACTTGTTGACCGCCGTTTTCACTACCTTGGCGGCCACTGCGCTGTCGCCGATATTTCCGTCCACCAGCGCAACTTGTTCCGACTCGGCGAACGCGCCCGACTTCGTGATGCTGCGCGAGTTGGCCACAACGTTGTACCCGCGATCGACGAACGCCTTTACCACGCCCGCTCCGATCCCTTGCGACGCTCCCGTCACGATGACTGTTTTCTCTTTGCTTCCCATGTTCAGCCTCCTTTTGGCTGCCGGCTCTGTATTGCCGCACACCACAAGAGATTCGCTGTCGGGTGATCGTGATTCGTCGTATATTCCAATCAAATGATTGGTAATTCCTATCGCTCTAGATAACGCATTTTCTGCCGGATCGCCGGCAGCTCTTCGTTGAGTAACTCCAGAAATAGCCTGAGCGGGACCGACGGTTCTTCTTTCCGCCATGTGGCGACGATATCGACGCGAACGTCATCAGGCTGCAGTCTGTAGAACGAAACACAATCGGCGCGCAGGTTCCGTGCCGACGCAGTAACAATCGCTACCCCTTCCTCGGCTTCCACGGTAGCCAGCACCGAGTGCATATTGTTCAGCTCACTGTGCAGTCGCGGCGAAAAGCCGCTGTCGTTGCAGGCGCGGAGGATCGTGTCGAACACTTCTGGTGAGCTTGCTCGCTGGAAGGTGACGATGCGTTCACCTGCAAGGTCCGCAATGCGGATGCGCTTGGCCTTCACCTTGCGCGCCTTGGGAAGCGCTACAACCAGCGGTTCGCGGAACAGCAGCCGCGACTCATAGGACGAGCTGCGATCGGCGGAAGGAGGGCGTGTAAATCCAATATCGATCTCTCCCCGGTCGAACGCGAGATCTTGTCCGCTGGGCACATTCTCTTCAAGACGTAACGTCACCCCTGGATGCCGACCCTTATATTTGCGCAGCAGGCCGGGAAGGAATGGCGACGTGGCAAAACCCATGAAACCGATTCCAAGCCTGCCGATCTCCCCCTTGCCCGCACGTTGCGCTACGACAATCGACCGCTCCGCCTGCGCAAGCGTCTTGAGTGCTTCCTCGTAAAAGGCTTGTCCTTCGGGTGTAAGACGCGCCGCGCGCCCCTCTCGTGAAAAGAGCTTGATGCCCAACTCTTTCTCAAGATCGGAGACAGCCTCGCTGA
>JBEKPF010000016.1:80234-97720 GCA_049521035.1 Occallatibacter sp.
TATAAGTGCCGCGAAGCCTCGCGATATCCCTTCCATCGAACAACCGCCGTGAAATAGCGAAGGTGCCTCAGTTCCATAGATGATAGGAGCTACCTATCACCTATGAATTAGAACATATTCCCGCGTCGAGGGCTGCTCGGTGCCGTTGCGCCCGCTACACCCTACAGAAGCGCATTGAGCGCTTTGAATGCTGCTTCAAAGCGATCCAATGTATTGGCTCCCAGCTTCGTCTCCAATTGCACGATGTTCGACAAAAAATATCGAGCCGGCCGGAAATTGTCGAAGTGATCCACTTGGAGCGGCCTCAGTTCAAACAGTTTTTCCAGCCGAACCAGCACGCGAGGATGCTGAAATGCCAGGTCAGCGGCGGCTATCGGAACGGTAAGCCCATCCGTAAATTCTTCGTTGACCAGGTCGAGATAAAAGGCGACATCGAACATGTCTTCGATATCCGCTTCCGCTTGTGCGGTGAAATCGGCGAACGTCAGCACGTTCTTCCTTTGCAGCAGCTGTCGTCTATAAAGGTTGTCGATCTGCTGGCGATCTTTCGCGTGAACATCAAGCAGCGTCGCAATCTTCAGGTTCTTCTTCGTACCCACAAGCGCCACAAACATCGCTATTTTGTCTGACCCACCCACCGGCGTTATCGTCCAGCGGTCGCTGAGCCCCACCCGATGTTGTTTGCGCAGAATGCCTGAAATCTCCTGCAGATAGATCAGATCCGACACCCCATCCACGGCCAGGCAATTCGCGCCTGCAAACAGTTTCTGCGAAATCTCGTAGCCCAGCGCGCCTTGAAGTGGGAAGAGGCTGTTCGCCGAAACCTCCATGATGTTCGTGTACACCTTCGTGCCTGCCTCCCCAATCGGGAGTTCCTCCGTTGCATCCATGCTCTTGTCTTCCACAATCCGCACTCGATCAAACCGAGTCGGCTGAACCATGAATGGAGAGTGCGTCGTATAAATCACCTGATGCAGCATCAGCTCTTCTTCGATATAGCGCAATAGGTCGCCTTGCGCCGTGCCATGCAGTTCCAGGCCCGGCTCATCCAGCAGCAGAATCACCTGCTCGCCGCGCTTCTGCAGTTGTGAGAACCACGCAATAAACGAGAAGAACCACACAAATCCCTTCGACCGTGTACCCAGCGGCGTGCTCACAAAATGCACAGAATCATGCACACGCCCCAGCAGATTCGTCCCGGTCTCCATCCCTTTCGGATCGCCCGGCCGCGCTGGTCGAACGTCAAACCGAACCCCCAGGTGCTGATTCTGCGACCAGTACTTCAGAATCTTGCGCGACAAATGATTCGACGCGCCCTCAAGCTTCGAAATGATCTCCTCAGTCCTTTTCGAATTCAGCAGCTCATCCAAATTCAGCCGCGCCATGTCGATCAGCCCCAGCATCGGATGGTCGCCTTCCAGCAGCGTCTTGCTTGCCTGCCGTGCCTTCAGCGCTTCAATATTCACATGCCCCGGCATCTGGTAATACTCGTCAAAGTACAAAAACTTCGGCAGCCTGTGCCGCAGAAACCTGTCCCAGATATAAAGCGATAGACCCCGGTCCACCATTCTCAGCAGAGCGGCTCGGCCTTGCTTCGACGCACTCGTCTCCTCCAGAGACATCGCGTGTGCCTCGGCAGCTTTTCTCTCTTCCGGATCGGCAATGCTCGCCAGTGCCGTCATTGCGTCCGCGTGCTCCCTGGCCTTCTCTTCGGCGCGCGCATACCATGCCGTCACCAGGGTATCCAGATTGCTCCAGCTTCCCGCGGGCACATCGCCATCCATGCCTGCCAGCCCCAGCAGCGTAGCCCCAGCCACCCGCTCATCTTCGCGCAGAGTCACAAAGTTCTCATCCGCGTAGCTGCGCTCATACCGCAACCGTCTCCCGGTCAGCACTCCCTTGCCCAGTTCTGCTTCAATCGCCGCCAGTTCCACATCTTCCAACTCAAACGTTGCAGAAATCGGAATGCTGTGTCCGCGTGTCTTGTCCTCTATCCCCCGCCGGTAGTCCTCCACCTCGGCGCGCGGATAGTCATCGGTCACATCGAACTTCTGATGCTCGGGGATAATGGGGTTCAGTCGATAGAGAGCCTGCAAAAGCGACGTCTTGCCGGACTCGTTCTTGCCCACCAGACACGTCACATCCGAAACATCAATTCGACCTGAGTCGTAAACCGACTTGAAATCGCGCACCTGAAAACTAACAAGCTTCATTCTGTATTCGCCTTATCTAGGATCTCTATAATCATATCGGTTGTTCCCCGGCCAGTCATTTCAAATGTAATGACGAATTCCGCCAGTTACTCCTATCACAATATCCACGCGTGAGAATCACCGCCCAGCTGGCACGCCTCGCGTGTGCCCCAGCCCGCTCGGGATGTGGAATTACTACCGTTTCCATGCCACCCATCATCTGCTTTTCCGCTCCGCAAGCTGAACCAGCAGCTTGGTTGAGGCTCGATCACCCTTCAGCGCCTTCGCCATCAGCACATCGGCAATCCTCCGCGAATCCCTGCACAAATGCCGGTCCGCCAACTCCTGCAGCCGGTTTGATTCACCCTCGGACACCGCCCAATCCCCCGCCAGCCGCACCAGTTACTACAAGTTTTTTCGAATCACTTCGCAGTGCGGAGCATCGTAGCAACAGCAGACCCAACTGGGCTGGCGCATAGGCATTCACCGAGGCTACGAAATACCCAAGCTTATTTGCTCATTGATCCCACGGGCCATGAATGCAGGCCTCCAACGCTATGTACCACCACACACCGAAACTTTGAAGGAGGAAAGCCATGCAAATCTACAATCGCCGTGCTGCCCTGTTTTGCCTCTTTGCGTTCACCACTTTGGCTGCCTTGACGAACGCCACCGCAGAAGATAAAGACGTCGTCCATCTCGTCTCGGGAGTCGTGAAACACGTCGACAAAAACTCCAAAAAAGTGATCGTCAAAGCCGGTGATGGAACTGAGCACACCATTAAATGGACCGGGAAAACAACATGGCACGGAACCAAAGATGGGGGAGAAGACATAAAGGAGGGATCGCAACTCGCTGTTCGATACACCGAGAAGGCAGGGGAGAAGACCGCAGTTGGGGTTGAAGACATCGGAAAGGACACCAAGAAGGCAGTGCAGTGAGATTACGAGCGCGCCCTCACCCGCTGAGACCTTGACGGGTGGGCAGGTCGTCCACCCATCCCAATATCAGGAACTGTGTTCGTCGCGGCATTATCGCGATGAGCGGGTCTTCGGATGAAGTCGCAGTGGAATTACGACAGCACCAAGCTATAAGCCTGAAGCGCGTTCAGCGCGACCGCCGACTCTCACCTGCTTTTCCGCTCCGCAAGCTGAACCAGCAACTTGGTTGAAGCTCGATCACCCTTCAGCGCCTTCGCCATCAGCACATCGGCAATCTTCCGCGAATCCCAGCCCACATGCCGGTCCGCCAACTCGTGCATCCGCTCTGGGACACCCTCAGACACCGCCCCATCTTCCGCCAGCCGCACCAGTGCCTTGATCGCCGCCAGTTGCCCGTCTTTGCCCCGGCGCGGTTTGCCTTCCGCCGCCCGGCTTTCATTCAAATCCAGCCGTCTTCTTGCCAGAGCTTTCTCCCGCACCGCACGTCGCGCCGCCGCCATCGCGCCCAGCGTTCCTCGTTTTGGCGTCAATCCATACGTCAATTCGCAGTCCATCGCCGCCGCCGCCCTCTTTAAAGCCCCCAGCGTGATTCGCGACTCCCTTTCCGCCTGCTCCAGCCGAAAAACCTCTCTCTCTTGCACCTCCTGCCGTCGCGCCAGCTCTTCCACCGGCACACCCACCGCCGTGCGAACTGCCCATAACCAGCCGCCTTCCACGCACACCGACTTGTGCGCCATCTGGAATGGCAGCATCTCTGCCTCCAGCTTTTCCAGTAGCCGCTCCCTGATTTCTCTCGCCAAATGCAGTCCCATTTGCTCCCCAATCTAGCCACGCAAGGCTACTTACCCGCACGCAATCCCGATTCAAGCCTCGGGCGTGCGTCTTCATGCGCAGGCAATGTGCGTAGAGCCCCGTTTTCAGCGTCAAATAGGCGTCAAAACAGTGCTAATAACAACCAAATTGTGCCTTAATTGCAGTTATCATCTCACTAATCAATGTATTTATATGCACGCTCTCCGCACCCGCCGCGACCCCCATTTTCCACCACCCCAGCCCGCACACATAAGCACACTCTCTCACGCCCGGAAGGCTGCGGAATAACTCGATTCTGACAGGCTTTGTATCAGGGCACGATCGGGCTGCCGAGGCACCCCATGGGTCGAGGTCGCGTGCCGTGGAAGCCGCATCAATCAAGGGACTTTACATGCTGCGGAATAACTCGATTCTGGCAGGCTTTGTATCAGGGCACGATCGGGTGCCGAGGGACCCCATGGGTCAAGGTCGCGTGCCATGGAAGCCGCATAAATCAAGGGACCCTACAGGTTTCGGAAAAACTTGACTCTGACAGGCTTTGTATCAGGGCACGACTTTAGTCGTGCCGCAAAAGCCAATAGAATAAGTCGGGCTTTAATCCCTGCGGGCACTCTCTCCTTAATCAGACCAACCAGCTCTTAAAACACCGCGAAGTTGACCGTCACGGTTCGACGATCTTCAACCGGAACGCCCTTCTTCGTTGCAGGCAAAAATCTGTAATGCATCACAGCCGCTGAAGCCTTCTCGTCCAGACCAAACCCCAGCCCGCGCCGAACGTGAACCTCCTTTGGCAAACCGTCCACGCCGACCACCACGTCCACTAGTGCGACCTGCACATAAGGATGCTTTGAAAATGGATCCGCGAAGTCCGCGTCAACCGTATGGATAGGAAACGCAGGCGTGTACGAAAGCGGTTTGTGATGTTTGTCCTCCACCTTCGAGGCATTGGGCGCGGGCAGATCGCGCTCGGTAATCAGCACCTGGGGAACGGCCTGTGCGCGGTTGGCATAAAACACAACTCGCACATCGATCCAAACCGGCACCGGCTTGCCCGCCAGCATTCCGGGCTCAAACTTCGAGTGCTTCACGGCTGCGATCGAGGCCTGGTCGAATGCGTCGCCGTGTGTGTGGAGAACCTGAATATGTTGCGGCAAGCCATTTACATCGATGACCATGGCCATCACCGTCATCCCCTGAATGTCTTTTGCCGCGACGTTGTAAGGGTAGGGAACTGAGACGGTGCTGACCATCTTCGGTGTGCTGACTTCGGGTCCCGTGTAATAGACCCCATCCTGATCCGCGGTCTGATGTACCTCGTGAATCGGCGAAGCAGCATTCTGTGCATTTAGACCTGCGGCAGACAACGCCAAAAGAACATAAACCTGAATATCCCGCCTCATTCTTCTCCTAGCCTGATCTATTTTCGTCTCTGTCCTTCCACTCTTGGTCCTATGCGCATCATCCATCAAAACGTGCAACAGGGTCTCATCAAAAGATATAGCGTCTCAATACTTGACACGTCCCATTCCTGCGATCAAACTAGAAAAGGAATCGCTAGGCGGAATGGGGGACCATAATGCGGGACGCAGCCCTGCAAGGCACTTATAAAGTTCAGGCTCTGGACCGGGCCTTTGCCGTATTGGATCTGTTGGGTGAGAGTGAAACGCCGCTGGGATTGGCGCAGGTTGCCTCGTCGTTGCAACTGCACAAGAGCACCGCTCACCGCTTCTTGATGGTATTGGAGCGGCACCGCATGGTGGAACGGACCGGGAGCGGCAAATTCCGTCTGGGTCTGCGCTTGTTCGACTTTGGCAATCGGGCCATCGAGCAGTACGACCTGCGCGACCGTGCCCAACCGCACCTGCGCCGCCTCGTCGCCGAAACCGAGGAGACCGCGCACCTGTGCATCCTTGAGCAGGCAAGAGTGATCTACATCGACAAAATCGAACCCGCCAGGTCTGTCCGTATGATCACACGCATAGGCTCCAGCAACCCAGTCCACTGCACCTCCGTAGGCAAAGCAATTCTTGCCTTTCTGCCTGAAGAGCGGGCAGCAGATGTTGTCAAACGCACGCGCTTCGAGCGGTTCACGCACCGCACCATCGCCACGCCCGAAGCATTGCGCACTGAGATGGAGAAGACCCGGCGGCGCGGCTACGCGGTTGACGACGAGGAGTTGGAAGAAGGTTTGCGGTGTATTGCCGTTCCGCTTCTTGATGCACAGCGACAGCCGGTGGCGGCTGTGAGTATTTCGGGTCCATCGTTCCGCGTGACCGCGCAGAAGCTCCCGTCAATCGCCAACCAACTGCTTCAATGTGTGCGGGGAATCGCGGCGGACATGGGATACACATCGGTTGGGAGGGCTAACCGAACTGCATGGTCCGTGTAAGGCTTCAAAGCGCCATGTCACTGGAACTGCTATCAGTCAGCGAAGTTGAGATAGAGTGGCTGCTCATCAACTACTAATTGGCCTTTCCGTCCCGGATCTCTACGCGTAGCCAATGAAGACCAGTGCTGACGGCGAGATTGACCGCCAGGGTCGGCCTGTACCCGGCCTAGCACCGAAAGAATTGCGAACAGAAAAAGGACTGGTATTATCGAATGCTTAATGATTGCCAATGAGACACCTTCTCCGCAACTTTGAGCAGATAGGAAGGGTCAACCGCAAGCGGAAGTGGGTTGAGAAGGATCAACGATCCAATATCGGTCTAGTAGAAGAACTTGAGCGCGAGTTGGAGGGTGCGAGCGCCAAAGTTCTCGTTGCTATTCTTGGTGCCTGAGATGTTGCTGAATTTCGCGGTGGTGAAGTTCAACTGGCTCATTGGTTGAGCGAACGGTGGCGTGTTCGTAGCGTTGAAGGCTTCCGCACGGAATTCGAAACGAGTTGATTCGTTGATGCGAAAGTTCTTCAAGATCGACGAATCCAGGTTGCTGAAGTTTGGCCCGCGCGCCTGACCCAAGATTATATTCCTGATCCGATAAGTACGATGGTGTCTAGAAACCATTTAGCTCTGCTGACATCCTTGTTCGGGCATTCAATCGGTTGTTCGCTGCCACGGTGAAATCACGTACGCAAATCATGATACCAAGGGATCAATGATATGGCTTGCGGAGGCGGTAGGAGAGCCTCTCAGAAGAGGCCAAGGAGATCGCGTGGATAGCGCAACACCGCTTGCACAAACGGTACATGAAACTGGGTGCAGCCGGAAAGCCACAGGGAAGATCATTACCGCGGTTGCTCGTGAGTTGCTGGGCTTCATCTGGGCCATCGGAATCAGAGCAGCGACGACCGCCGGCCAGCAAGCCGCAGCATGACAAGATCTACCGAAAAACAAAAACGTTCCTAATAAGTAAAAAACAAAGACAGTTCATCATGAATCGCGCCACACAACTCGAGCACAGAGCCAGCAGCAGGCTGGGCAAGCACGAAGGAGAGCCCTCGCTTGGCCTATGCGACAGGCCCGACTGGACTCGCGATAACAGTCAGAGGCAGCTCCCGACGGATCATAATTATGCGGTTCCGACCCGCGAATATCAGACTGATCAATCGTCCCTAAAACCGCCCAGGCTGCTGCTCGCTTTGTGCTCGGGAAAAAGCAAAAACAACAACAAAAACAACCCCATCGACTCCGCAGGGTTGACACCGTCACTCCATATCAGGCCGATGCACTCATTGAGCTATTCAAGTCAATCAGTGTTCTCGGCAACTTGCCAGGGGTATCCGGGCTGCGAGTTGGGAGAACCAAGCCCGCCAGAGGACTCCGGGTTTCGAGTGTTCTCGGACCCGGTATACCGAGCTTCGTCTTGGGTCGGCTCTTCTTGCCCTTCGCCTCATTGGTTGACGTTTTCTCATGATTGCCGTCCTCCATTGCGGCGTATCGTGGGGTTAATGGGTCAGTGAGGACCGTGTCTGCTGTGACCTGCTCCATATCAGCTGACTGATAGCCGGTGATCCGACCGCGACTCTCGGGATTGCGCATTTCTCGCCGAGCAATGCACGATCAGCGTATTGGTGATTCTGCAGCCGGCGACAACATATAGACGGCTTTGAGTCAACGGGATGTTTTACACCCCAGCCTTACAAGGATGCTCGAAAAGGAATCGTCGCTCTCACAATGGTTCCGTGACCCGGTTCGCTGTCGAACTCAAACGTCCCGTTCAGTTGGAGCGCTCGTTCTCGCATATTGATGAGTCCCAGCCCTTTCGATTTGGAGATCTGGTCGGGGGCGCAACCAACGCCATCATCAGACACAGAGAGCTCAACTTGACCGTCGCTCCGGCTCAGCCTAACTCTCACTTGCTTTGCTTTCGAGTATTTCGCAGCGTTTCCCAGTGCCTCCTGAGCGATGCGGTAAAGACACAGCGCGGCTCCGGGAGACAGCTCCGCGACGCTCTCGTCCGCCTCACATGACACCGGTATGCCCCGTGTGCTGCTGAACTCCTCGCAATACGCCGATAGTGCTTCGGGAAGGCCCGACTCTTGCAGCAATGCAGGATGAAGTTCATGCGATACCTGACGAATGACTGTTCCAATCTGGATGAGTTCCTTTTGCAGATCCCCAACCGTTGCTATGGCCTCGGAATCCGGTGGCACTTCCCGTTTCACCTTTCCCAGCCGGAGGACAACGGAGGTGATTTGCTGTAGAACACTGTCATGCAACTCCCCGGAGATGCGCGTCCGCTCCGCCTCTTGCGCTTTGATCATCTGTTCGTTCAGCGCCCGGATCTCGGTTTGGTGGCGCTCTAAGAATGACTGTCGCTGCTCAAAGGCCCGGACGCGAAGGTGATAAGCAGTCCAGAACATTGCCAGGAGCATGAGCACAGAAAGAGCGCGGAACCAGTTCGTCTGCCAGTAGGCCGGGGCAATCGAGAATTCGAACGAGTCTCCGGTCTCGTTCCACAGGCCGCTGTTGTTACATGCAATCACTCGGAAGCGATAAGTGCGCGGCGCCAAATTCGTGTACTCCACGTGACGAACGTTGACCAGTTCTCGCCAATCATTGTCCTGGCCTTCGAGCTTCACCTTGAAATGCACCTTCTCCGGTACAACCAGGCTTAGCGCTGTGTAGTCCATCGAGAGATTGCGCACGTGCGCAGGCAGGCGCAATCCACCTGAGAGGTCGTACTCTTTGCCGTCGGCCACAATCTTCTCAATGTGCACCGGCGGCGGAATCGGGTTGAACGTTAGATGATGCGGGTCGATCACGCTCAAGCCGTCGACCGTTGGGAACCAGATCTTTCCGTCAGGAGATATCGCGGAGCGGCCTTGCGGACCGGCGCTTGGGTCTCCGCGAAGGGTCACTCCATCCGTTTCATCGAAGAGGGTGGCCCGTACCGATTTCGGCCTTGTACTGCTACCCGTCGCTAACCACGCATCCAAGTTGGATCTTGCAATCCGCATAAGACCGCAGGATCCGTAGAGCCAGAAGGAGTGTTCCTGGTCTTCGGCAAACCAATAGATATGGTCGCAGGGCAATCCGCTTTTCGTGGTCAGGGTCGAAATGCGACCATTCTTAATCCGACTGAGTCCACCTTCGGAGGCCACCCAGAGTGCTCCTTCATGATCGAATTGAAGATCGCTCACGCGTCCCTGGTCGGGGGCAGGGTCGGTAACAAACGATGGGCGAGTCTGTCCCTCGGCAAGCCTGGCCAGCCCTCCTTTGGAGAACCCCAGCCAAACACCCCCCATCGAGGGATCGACAGCCAGAACGGTTGCCAGGTCGTTGCGCCCCAGCGCAGCCCAAGGGATATGTTGAACCAGTTTTTCCTCGAACAGATGAAAGAGGCCCCGATCAACAATCGAAATCCAGAGATTGCCTTTTGAATCTCCGGACATGGCATCCACGACTCCGCCGGGAACGCTGTTGACCGACACGAACCGATCATTTTGCAGGTAGCCAACTCCGCCCGTCCCGGCAACCCAGATGCGGCCCTCATGATCCTGAAACAGTGACACGACGTCAAGCCCAGGAAGGCCGACTACGGCCACTTCTCGCACCCGCCTTTCCCCTTCTTCCGCAGTTGGCTCGATACCTGCTCCGGGCCGGTGATAAATCGTGACTTGCCCTCTATCGAACCTGTACAACTGGCTATGAGGGCTGAACCAGATGCTTCCATCGCGGGCTGCCAGGACCGAGGCATTTCCGCCACCTGACAATCCTTGCTGCTCGGAGAACGTCGTAGCCGAATAGACACCAAACCGATCCAGGCCCTTCGTTGTTCCGACCCAGATATTTCCCTCGCGATCCTCAAAAAGAGCGGTAACAAGATTGCCGGAAAGCCCATCACGCTGCGCAAAACTATCGGCACTGCCTTCCCGAAAATGCACCAGGCCCTGACTCCACGTCCCGACCCACAGAGCGCCGTCGCGATCGCGAAGAATTCTTTCACCGCTGCCCGGATGTTTAGTACTCGGGAGACGGTAGGCGGTTTTGATCTCTCCATTACGCAGCCGCGCAATGCCGCCCGCAATGGGAATCAGGAGAGAGCCATCTCGGTCTTCAGCAAAATGCTGAATGCCATAGGGTTCACCTGCGATGGCGTAAAACAGAGGTGGACCGGGCTTCCATCTCCAGAATCCATTCAGCCCGCCGGCCCAGAGGTTCCGGCTGCTATCTTCGTACAAACCGAGCACTCCGTTGCCAAACCTGCCATTCCCACCGAAGCAGTGGGCGGTGCTATTGCGAATCGCGCAGAGCGTCCCCGGAGGCGTGTAGGCGAATCCTCCAGCCCAAAGCGTGCCCTCATCATCCTCCCGAAGTGCTTGAACGAGTTGTCCGGCAAGCTGCGGATACATGATGAGCTTGCCCGTCTTCCAACTCGCGAGCCCTTTGCCCGTACCGATCCAAAGAGTCCCGTCACGTGCCGCGAGTAGCGCCGCGACATAGCTGGATGGGAGCTGTTGCTTTGAAAGCGACGGCCATGGCGTAGCACGGATCCCGTCAAAACGAAACAACCCTCGCTCGGTTCCCAGCCAGAGATAACCGTCCGGCGTTTGTGCGATCGACAAGATAAATCCCTGGAGAAACCCATCACGGATTTTCCACGAAGTGTGCGCATATTGACTGATATCCGAGTCGGGCTCCAAACCAAATAGGGGAACACACCAAGCCAGTGCAACGAACAACACGGAAGCCGTCAGCGCAAATGATCGCCGCATTCATCCCTCACAAAAGCCCTGCGTTCCACATCTTATCGAATCAGCAACCCAGAGTTCATCTGAGGCATGGCCTCGGCGTCTGCAATCGAGAGGTTCAGGATCTTCTTCTTCCACAGAATCTGGTCAATACCAAAGTACAATTTGTTGGGTCCGATTCGGCTAGTATCGTTGCCTGAAACGGGCTTCTTTTGTGCGTGAGGAATATGATCCATCTCCCCTCTGAGGCGAATTATCGTGCGCGTCGTTGCTGCCTTGGCGCTTGTCCTGCTTGACGGAAGCCTGCATCTGCTCTCTGCTCAATCAATAAATCCATGGCTCACTGGAAAGATAACCGATTCATCCCACGCTCGAATTGTCGACGCCATAGTCACCGCGATCAGCGCTGGCACAAAAGCCGCCTATGAAACCGCCGCAAATTCCTCGGGCGAGTATTACCTTTCAAGCGTTCATCCCGGAACCTATCGCATCGAAGTTGAAAAGACCGGTTTTAGGAAAGTGACAAGACCCGATGTAGTCCTGCACTTGCAGGACACCGCGGAGATCGACTTCGAGTTGACCGTGGGTCCGGCAACAGACAGCTTTGTCGTGGGGGCCGGAGCGCCCTTGGTCAATACCGAGTCGGCAACCGTGAGCACGGTGATTGATCGTACCGTTGCCGACGATCTGCCACTCATCAGCCGTAGTTTTCAGACGTTGATCCTGCTCACGCCTGGAGTCGACTAGACTCGAACAGCCAACGACAACCCGGGCCAGTTCAGTGTCAATGGACAACGCGCGGATGCCAACTACTTCGCCGTAGACGGTGTCAACGCCAACTTTGGGGTCACGGGATTCCCTCCGCTTATAGGGAATCAGTAATGCTCAGGACGAGAGCCTCGTTCCCTGCCCATCAAGCGCCATCGCCATTCTTGCGACTCCGCGCTGGATTGCCCGCTTGTCGAACGCGGCAAGCCCGAAAAGCAATCCTGGCGAAGTGGCTCCCATCGCGTAGTACGATAGCGGGGGCACATCCAATCCTGCCAGCCTCAACCTATCGCTGCACACTCGATCGTTGAAGTCTTTGGGAAGCATACCCGCAAGGTTCATGCCTCGACCTGTAATCGGGAAATTCAGTGGAAGACCAAGGCGGGAAACCTGTTCGAGAAAGTAACTCTGGCGCTCGGCGTAGTGCTTGCGACAGCGTCTCAGATGAGCATAAAAGGCGCCACTCTCCAGAAAATTGGCCAACGTTGCCTGATCGATCAGCGGACTGTAATCGTCTGCGATCGACTTCAATGCAGCAAAGCGCTCCACCAGGGGTGGCGGCAGGACGACGTAGCCCAGCCTAAGTGCGGGAAACAACGTCTTGCTAAAAGAACCGATGTAGATCACCCGGCGATTTTCATCCAGGCTTTGGAGGCTTGGCTGCGGCGCGCTGGTGTAACGAAACTCGGCATCGTAATCGTCTTCGACAATCCAGGAACCGGCATCGCGAGCGGTTCGCAGAATGGTAAGCCGACGGGCCAGCGACATGCAGGTGCCGAGAGGAAACTGATGCGAGGGGGTCACATAAATCAACGAGGCGGGCAGCGAATCTCCGTCCGGTAAACAGATACCTTCATCGTCTATTTGTAGGGGTACCACGGTGGCTCCCGCCTGCCTCCACGCGTTCCTCGCTCCGGGATACCCAGGGTCTTCCATATAGACCCGCTGTCCCGGTTCGAGCAGAAGGTGCGCCAACAGAAACAGCGCCTGCTGCGAGCCGTTGGTAATGGCAACCTCGTTCCACTGGCAGCGGACGCCGCGACTGTCTCGAAGATAAACCGCAACGCTTTGTCGCAATTCATCGAGTCCGACGGGAAAGCGCGATTGATAGTGCAGCAGGCAAGACCCGCGTTTCAGCACCCGGGTGCGATGCCGATTCCATATCAGCAGGGAAAAGAGATTCACATCCGGTTGTGTGGGACGAAATGGGACCGGCACGCCAGGCTGCGAAGGCGTCTGTTTCCGCTCTTCAGCGACCGTTGAAGCGACGGGCAGGCTACTGAAGGCCTGCGCCGCGTTGCAGACCTGAAAGCCGCTGCGCAAATGAGCCTCTACATAGCCTTGACCGACCAGCATGTCGTATGCCGCAACCACCGTGTTGCGCGATACCTGCAGGCTATTCGCCAGTTCGCGCGTCGAGGGAAGATGCTCACCCGGGGTGAGTTCGCCGATCTGGATGAGTTTCTTCAATTGACCGGATATCTGCGTTTGCAGCGAACCCGCCATCTCTCGGTCCAGAGCGAGCCTTCTGAGCAAAGCCATCTAACCCCCTTGTGCTGGCACCATCACTATGTCGGAGTCTGGCTCTTTACATGGTCCAGCATTCACCCTACTGTAAAAGAAAGTTGCAAGCAGATTGAAAATTAAGTTGTCAAGGACGCATTCGCGATCTATGCGAGGCGGCGATGATTCAGATGATTCAAGAGAGACTTGCCGTCCGGCCTCTTCCCGTTAACCATCACCCGCAGTCTCACCCGGGGCGTCACCCGCTCAACCGGAGTCATGACGATGAATCGCCTTTTGCTGACGATCTTTCTCCTGGCGCCGCTGCCAATCGGCGCGCAGGTCGAATTGATCGCGATTCATGGCAAGGTCTGGACGGAGAATCCCGCGCAGCCTGAGGCGGATGCAATCGCCGTCTCCGGCCATCGCATCCTCGCGGTCGGTACGACGGCCGAGATCGAGCGGCTTCGGGACCAGAATACGAAGGTTCTCGACCTAGACGGACGACGGGTAGTTCCCGGGTTTAACGATGCGCATGTGCATTTCTTCTGGGGTGGCCAGGGACTCGCGAGCGTCCAGTTGCTCGATGTGACGAGCCGCGAGCAATTTAAACGGAGGGTGGCCGGCTATGCGCGTACTCGCCCTGCCGGAGAATGGATCGTTGACGGCAATTGGGATGAGCAGAAGTGGACGCCAGTCGTCCTTCCCACGCATGAGTGGATCGACGAGGTCACGCCCAATAACCCGGTTTGGGTGAACCGCTCAGACGGTCACATGATGCTGGCCAATGCCCTGGCGATGAAGCTTGCGGGCATTACCCGAAATACACCTGACGTTCCTGGTGGCGTGATTGTTCGAGACCAGGACGGAAATCCCACCGGCATCTTTAAAGACGCCGCAAAAGATCTTGTCGAACGCGTAATCCCGCCGCCGTCCGACTCTCAGGTGGATGCGGCGCTGCTCGCCGCGCAGCGTTACGCGCTGGAGAACGGCGTAACCAGCGTCCAGGACATGGGCTTTACGGGCTCACACGCAGCAGACATGCAGGCCCTCGTCATTCGCGGCTACCAGCGTCTGATCGCGGAGGGAAAGTGGAAGGTGCGCGTTTCGGCGCGTTTTCCCCTCGATCATTACACGCGTTTAGCGGACATTGGAGTGATGACTAATTTCGGCAACGACACACTAGTCATCGGATCGTTGAAGGCTTTTGCCGATGGATCACTAGGCTCGGGGACCGCCTGGTTCTTTGAGCCGTTTAACGACCTGCCCAACAATTCCGGCCTGCCCACGGAACAGCTTGCCCACCCGGAAGAGATGTTCACCCAGATGAAGGCGGCGGATCGCGCAGGTCTCCACATCACAGTTCACGCGATCGGCGACCGCGCCAACAAGACCATCCTCGATCTCTACCAACGGCTGGAAGAGGACAACGGGCCCACCGATCGCCGTCTGCGGATCGAACACGCACAACACCTGCGCCCAGAGGACATTCCACGCTTCGCGCAATTGCGTGTGATCGCTTCCGTTCAGCCTTACCACTGCATCGACGATGGACGATGGGCCGAGACGCGTATTGGCCATAAGCGCGCCCTGACCACCTACGCGTTCCGCTCTCTGCTCGATGCGGGCACGGTTCTAGCTTTCGGTTCCGACTGGTTCGTCGCGCCCATCAATCCGATGGCCACTATTTACGCGGCCACGACGCGCCGAACGCTCGACGGAAAGAATCCAAATGGCTGGATACCCGAGCAGAAGGTCAGCGTGCAGCAGGCTGTCCACGCTTATACCGTCGGATCTGCTTATGCCGAGAGCCAGGACGACATCAAGGGGTCGATCGCGCCTGGCAAACTCGCGGATTTCACGGTTCTCACGCAGGATATCTTCCATATCGATCCTGTTGAGATCATGAACGTCAAGGCGGCCGTCACAGTGATTGGCGGCGAAATCGTCAAGCCCTGAACAGGTTTCAGGCTTACTCGGAACTTCATCAGAGCCGGCAGTCACGCCGAGTGCTGCAAAGGAGCCTCATCCATGTTCGTTCGTCCGTGCTGGCAACCCGCATCGCCTCAGGACGCGCTCACTCTCATTGAGCAGCATCCGTGGGCGCTGCTCGTGAGCAACGGAGATGATGGGCCCCTGGCGACGAATCTGCCTCTTTTGATTGAAAACTCCAGCGAGGATGCGTCCAAGGTCCCCAGCAGTAGGGAAGCCAAGCTAGTACTCATCGGACACCTTGCGCGGGCAAACGAGCACGCGCGCTATCTCGCCAATTCTTCTGTTCCCTCTCTGGCAATCTTCGAGGGGCCCTGGAGCTATGTGACGGCCAGTTGGTATCCGGGTCGCGATATGCCGTCCACTTACTACTACACAGCCGTTCATTGCTACGGATCCATTGAGCTGCAGGATGAGCCGGCACTTGACTCGTCTGTCGAAAATCTAACCCGCAAGATGGAGTCCAGCTATCCTGACGGCTGGCGGACAGATGAAATCCCACGCCAGGCCATCACCCGCCGCTATGCGGCAATCGTCGGCTTCCGCATGCATGTTACGCGGCTCGAGGCCAAGTTCAAGCTGGGACAGGACGAACCCATCCGCGATGCACTTGCTGTTGCTGACGTACTTGAGAATCGCGAGGCTCCGGAAGCTCGCGGGCTTGCAGGAATGATTCGCAAGCATAACCTCACGCGCATTTCCTGAGGGCAGTGTGGACCTCGCGTGCACGGGAGGAAGATTCACAATCTCCATCGGGAAGCACGCCGTTGATCGAACGCTTGGAATCACACGGGAAATTCAGAAGCCCCAGTTGTCCAACGAACGCTCCAAATCTCTCTAACACTCCGGGAGGATTCTATGAAGCGACGCATTTTCGACCATCTTGCCCTGCTCTCCTTGCTGGTGCTCAGCACCGGTACGCCTTTCTTTGCCCAAAGCGACACCGGCAGTATCACCGGTCAGGTCACCGACCCGCACGGTGCCGTCGTTGTCGGCGCGACAGTCACCATTACCGATCTTGGTACAAACGGCGTTGTCAAGACCAAGACGGGCAGCAACGGCGCATACGCCTTTCCAACCTTGCGCGCCAGCCCCTACAAAATTACTGTCGACGCTCCAGGATTCAAGCAGAGTGTAATCGCGCAGGTCGAATTGCATACACAGGACGCGCTCTCAGAAAATCTGGTTCTCGCCATCGGCGCCTCAACCGAATCGGTAACGGTAAGCGCCGATACGGCTCAGATCGAGACCTCGGGCGCGGTCGCGACAACTGTGGATCGACAATTCGTCGAGAACATGCCTCTCAGCGGGCGTAGCTTCCAGGCCCTTATCGCGCTGACACCGGGGAACGTTACCGCCAAGACCTACTACACAAACTCGGGGCAGTTCAGTATCGATGGCCAGCGCACGGACGCGAATTACTTCTCTATCGACGGAGTCAGCGCCAACGTCGGCATTACGCAGGGCAGCAACGTCTATCTGGGCTCAGCGGGCGCGGGAGCAGCGCAGGCTACGAGCAACAACGGCGGTTACAACAGCCTGGTCTCAGTCGATGATATGCAGGAGTACAAGATTCAAACCAACTCATTCGACGCCGAGTACGGCCGCACGCCAGGCGCGCAACTGTCCATCATCACCCGCAGTGGAACGAATCGGTTCCATGGGACCGCCTTTGAGTATGTCCGCAACGACATCTTCGATGCCAATAGTTGGTTTAATAACAATGAAGACCTGCCGCGCCTCGCTGAAAAACAGAACGATTTCGGAGGGGTTTTCGGCGGCCCAATCTTGCGCGACAAGCTCTTCTTCTTCGGCTCCTATGAAGGGCTTCGCCTTCGCGTTCCGGAGTCGAAGATCAATATCGTCCCAACCAGTTTCGCCCGCAAGCAGGCTAGCGCGGTTGTCGCCCCGCTGCTCTCCGCTTACCCTCTTCCCTCCGCGGGCCAGGATCTTCCCGGGCAATACGAAGGCCAGTTCTTCGCTGGCTTCTCCAATCCTTCCACGCTCAATGCGACGAGTGTTCGACTCGACTACGGTCCCACTCCAAAGCTCAACCTCTTTATCCGCAGCGACGATGCGCCCTCGAACGGCGCGCAACACGGAGCATTTGATTTTTATGCGACTTCCAGCCTCAGCAGCACT
>JBEKPF010000017.1:0-80817 GCA_049521035.1 Occallatibacter sp.
TGACCTTGCCCCCGCAAAACGTATCCCATGGCGAGCTGCTGTAATAGCGAAAGGGATACGAGGATGCGGAACGGAAAACGAGGAAGATACACGCTGGAGTTCAAGCAAGAGGCGGTTCGGCTGGTTGAGTCAGGCCAGGGCATCGCAGCAGCGGCGCGCAGTCTGGGAGTAGTGGAACAGACGCTTTCCAACTGGGTGAAGGCCAAGCGGGATGGCAAGCTGAAGGAGGTCAGGGGCAAGGCCGGAGTCACGGCCGAGCAGATGGAAATCAGCCGCTTGCGCGCGGAGTTGGCGCGGGTGACGATGGAGCGCGACATCCTGGGAAAAGCCACGGCATATTTTGCAAAGGGCCAGAAGTGAAGTATGCCTTTATCGAACGCCATCGGCGGATCTGGCCGATCTGTGTGCAGTGTGGGGTGCTCAAGGTGAGCGTCTCGGGTTTTCACCAACACCGGGCGCGGCGGCACAAGATCGCTGATCGCCGTCATCTAAGCGACGAGGCACTGCTGACGCATATCAGCGCAGTGTACGCGGAACACCGCGGCGCCTACGGTTGGCCGCGCATCTGGCGGGAGCTGCTCAAGCGCGGCATTCGCGTGGGTAAGCAGCGGGTGCAGCGGCTCATGCAGCGGCACGGCATTCGCGCCCGGGGCAAGCGGCGCTTCCGCGTGGTGACCACCGACAGCCGGCACGATCTACCGATTGCACCGAACCTGTTGAACCGCAACTTCACTCCGGCTGCGCCCAACCAGGCGTGGTCCGGCGACATCACCTACATCGCTACCGAGGAAGGCTGGTTTTTTCTGGCGGTGGTGATCGACCTTTTCAGCCGCAAGGTGGTGGGCTGGTCGATGCGGCCCGACATGCACCGCAGCCTGGTCATCGACGCACTGGAGATGGGCGTCTATCAGCGCCGTCCCCAACCCGGGAGCGTGATCTTTCACTCCGATCGCGGCAGCCAGTATGCCAGCGAAGATTTCCGCACGGTGCTGGAGAAGCATGGCATGCGGGCTTCGATGAGCCGCAAGGGCAACTGTTGGGACAACGCGGTGAGCGAGACGCTGTTCGGATCACTCAAGGTGGAACGGCTGCACGGCGAGCGCTTCCAGAGCATTCGTCAGGCCAAGGACGAAGTGCTTGCCTGGCTGTTGTGGTACAACCGCCACCGCATGCACTCCACGCTGAACTATCTCAGCCCGACGGAGTTTGAAAACCTCTGGGAGAACGGAGATGCGCGAGCGGCCGCATAGCGGCAAGACCCAGGCGGTGGAAATGCCGGTAAGTGGAAAGCATGGAAAAACGATGAAACTATTTTTCCACCCTTCCCACTCACCTTGGAAATCGATAAAACCGATTTCCACATTCCCACCGCCACGACGACTACGAGATGAATTAATTTCTCAAAACCGGAACGCTAAGGGATACGCATTCTGAGGGCAACGCCATGGGCCACATGCCCGGGATTTTTGTGGGCCGGATTCCCTTCCCCGCCCTGACCCGTCACAATAGTGAGTGGACCTTCATACAGCGAATGCACGTGCGAGCCGGCAACCTGGCTCATCGGGAAACCTTCCCTTGCGGGCGTTGCGAGGCTGTTTGATTGCTGGGCTGTGGTTCGCGGCGGTTCTACTGGCTTCGAGACTAGCTCCGGGTCAGGAGTTGAATCAGGATCCCGGCCTCAACCAAGATCAGCAGGTTGCGCAGCAGGCCGCGCCGCAATTCGGTTCACCGGCGAACGAACCTGGGCGCGTTGCTGTGCACGGCCTGGTGCGCAACGGGGCTACCGGGCAGCCGCTTCCGCGGGCGCTGGTGCGGATTGAAGGCGATGCGAGCACCGGAACACTGACTGACGGCGAAGGGCGCTTCGAGATTGCCGCAGTGCCTGCGTGGCCGCAGACTTTCCGCGTGGTGAAGCCGGGGTTTCACGATCGACCTTACGCGACCGAAGAGGTGGGCTATCCGGCGGAAGGCCCGGCGCACAGCGTGCTGGTGGCTGCGCAGATGCCGGAGCTCAATTTCGTGCTGACACCGAACTGCGCGATTCACGGACACATCGAGCTTTCAACTGGCGATCCGGCGGAAGGCATGACGGTGATGCTGCTGAAGAGGGTGATTCGCTTTGGCCGCGGGGTATGGTTGCCGAACGGCTCGGCGCCGACTAATGGCGAAGGAATGTACCGGTTTGGCGGGCTGCCGGAAGGTGTGTACGCGCTCTATACGCAGCCCGCGCTGGAAAGCGAGCCGGCGGTGACGGCGGTGGCTGCCGGGAGCGGCGCGAAGATTGCGCGCGATGGATTCCCCAGCATCTTCTACCCGGACGCGAGAGAGTTTTCCGGTGCGGCACACATCCAACTCGCGGCCGGTGAGCAGGCGGAGGCCAATTTCACACTGACTTCTGAACCCTTCTACACCGTGACCGCAATGGGAGCGTTACCGGGCAGTCGAAGCGCTCCCGCCCCGCCAGGAAACTCGGCAATCGTGCTGGACGCTTCAGGGCATTTGCTCCCCTACGTTCCTCAATACGATTCCGTAACACAAACTCTGCAGGCCAACCTTCCAAACGGAACCTACGTGATGGAGATGCAGACTTTCCTGCATCCCGGCTCCGCTTATCCTTCACTTGAAATCGGATCGGTTCCCGCAAAGGAAAGCCACAACACAGGGGAGGTCTCGGGATCAGTGGAGTTTACAGTGGACGGTCACGCGGTGGCCGGTTTGCGCATTCCGCTGGGGCCTGTTCCCATCAATGCCATTCTCTTGCGCTATGTGCACAGCGACACAAGCCAGAGCGGCGCAACAACCCCGAGGACCAACACAAGTGAGATGGTGAACCTGACGCTGGATCGCGCTGATGGAATGCCCTCGGCTTTCGGCGATAGCGTGTCGATGATTGACGGGATCCCGGACGCCGTGGAGTTTACGGCTCAACCGGGAGCTTACTGGGTGAATATGTATCTGCCGCGCAAGGGCTGGTGCGCGGGACCGTTGAATGGCGGAGGGCTGAACCTGGCGCTTGACCCGCTGACGGTGAGCCTCTCAAACCCGACACCGCCGATGGAGTTGACGCTGCGGGACGATTGCGCAACGTTGGCCCTGAGCTTGCCGCAGGGACTGGCGGTGTTCGCTCCCGGAGAAGAAAAGTTCTATACCGTTTATGTGGTGCCGGATTTTGATACCACGGTTTATATTCCGCCGATGACGATGCATCCTTCGTCTGGCGCGACTTTGACGCTTGATGGCCTGACGCCGGGGAACTATCACATTTACACCTTCGATTCGCCCATCCACCTTGAGTATCGGAATCCCGCGGTGATGGCGGCTCTGTCAACTTCGGGCCAGGCGGTCACGCTTTCTCCGGGAACTACGGCCAGCTTGACGTTGGAGGCGCAGTAACGCTGATGGCGACTGTTTTCAAACAACGCGGATCGATGCGGCGGATTCTGCTGCTATTCGTGTTGCTGGCTGTCGTGTGCGTGCCGGTTTGTTCGCAGGCGGGGCGAGCGTCGTCGGCTACGACTCGGAAACCCTACCCGGGAAATGCCGGCTACGTGATTTCGGGGACGGTGGTGAATGCGATCACCGGCGAGCTGGTGAGGCACGCGACGGTTGCTGCGCTATCAGAGGAGGACAGCCATATTGTGGCGACAATCGGGTCCAGCGAGGAAGGGAAATTCACGCTGGAAGGATTGGCGGCGGCGAAGTATCAACTTACGGCATCGAAGCGCGGCTTTCGCACGGCTTTTTACGACGAGCACGAGGAGTTCTCCACCGCAATTGTGACCGGCGCGGGCCAGGAAACCGGTGGACTGGTTTTCCGTCTCATGCCGGAAGCGACACTGCGCGGAGTGGTAACCACAGAGGGTGGCGATCCAGTGGAAGGAGCGAACGTGATGCTCTTCAGAAAGCCGCGCGCCAACGAGCCGGGTGGGCGCATCACCCACATGAATGATATCTCGACCGACGATACCGGCGCATACGAGTTCAACGGGCTGGCAGCGGGCGAATACCTGCTGGCGGTGAAGGCCGATCCGTGGTACGCGCTGCACCGCGGCGGTAATCGCTCGACAGCTATTTCGATCGACGGCTCGGTGGATGCGCGCAACGGGAACGCGGCGCTTGATGTGGCATACCCGGTAACCTTCTTCGACGGGACAACGGAGGAAGCCACTGCAACGGCAATCACGTTGGCCGGAGGCAGCCGTGAGGAAGCAAACATCACGCTGCACCCGGTGCCCGCACTGCATCTGTCGGTGGAGACACCACACAAACAAGACGGTTCGATTGTCCGCGCGGAATTGCGGCAGACAATCTTCGGCACAGGAGTTCCCGGCGGCCCCGGCGAGGCCCCCGGCGAGTTCACCCAGTTTGTTGGGGAGAACCAATCGGGAACCACCGAGTTTACCGGCGTAGCGCCCGGCCACTATGAGCTCACGCAGGGCGACCCTCCGCGGATTGCCGAGCTTGACGCGACTACCAGCCAGCTAGTTGACCCAACGCTTGGCACGCCCGACGTAACCGTCTCCGGAGTCTTGCGAAGCGGCTCGGGCTCGCCTTTGCCGGAGCAGATTCTGCTGCAACTGACACCTCTCGACGGCGCACACCAAGCGATTTCTGCCTCCAGCATCCGCGGCGCGTTCAAGTTCCCCGCAATTCCGCAGGGAACTTGGGAACTGACACTTTCGTCGACCGTGACCATCAGGGACAGCGATGAGGGTTCCCGCGGCGTGCAGTTCCCGATCGCTTCCATCGCCATAAGCAACAGGGCACATCCAGGAAACCAGATTGCAGTGGGCGACCGTCCGTTGTCTCTGGTGGTGACGGCGAACGAAATCGCTACACGCATTGAGGGGTTTGCCCGCAAAGGAAGCAAAAGTGTGGCCGGGGTGATGGTATTGCTTGTGCCCAAAGATCTGACGAGCCTGGAGAGCCTGGCCCGGCGCGACCAGTCTGACTCCGACGGAAGCTTCTCATTGCGCGATGTGGTTCCGGGGCAATACACGGTGGTTGCCATTGAGGGTGGATGGGAGTTGGACTGGGCGCGACCGGCAGTCATCGCTCGCTATCTTCCCGGCGGAATTCCCGTCACAGTAACAGGCAGTTCCGGCAAAGTTCTGAACCTCTCCGTACCGGTCCCAGTGGAATCCCGCTGAACGGGACCATGAGACCGGGCTGAACAACGGAGCCTGGAAACCGGCCCGGGACTTCATGGAAACAGGGTGGAGAGGATAGTCTATGAGGGTACTTCATCCAAGTCACGACGCTTGGCTCCCAGAGAAATCGAGAACGACTCTCTGGGAATCGACCAGCCGGACAGAACGCTCTATCCGAACACGTTATTGAGGAGTTTCAAGTTGAAGAGGACGTTGTTGCTTTCCATTTTGGCCGTGATTCCGGCCGCGCTCATGCCCCTGTCGGCTTCCAGCCAGATTCTGCCGCATCCCAAGTCCGCCGCCGAGGGAGACGAACCCACGTATAAATACAAGGTTTACGCCGGCTATGCCTATACCAGCTTGAACCAGGTCAATCTGTCGCGCAGCGGATTACAGGGTGTCGATCTCGCCGTCACGCGCGACTTTGGCAAATATTTCGGACTCACCGCGGACGGCGCGTTCTACAACTACGCTTTGTCAAGCCCCGAGGTGACAAACAGCACTCTCAAACCGTCGGTGGATATGGTGCTGTTCGGACCCGAGTTGCACGCCAACCTCTACTCGAAGACCAGCGGATTCTTTCATGGGCTTCTGGGCGGGGAGCACGTGGGAGGAACCAGCCAGACCCCCAATATTTCTTTCGCTGGAGGAGTAGGCGGTGGCCTGGAGTACCAACTGACTTCGCGCTTTTCCATGCGCGCTTCAGGCGATGTGATCCTTCAGTCGTTTTCCGTGGTCGGAAATTCTCCGGCGCTTGGCTATTCGCCCCACAAGACGCGGAATGCGCGAGCCACAGTGGGAGTGGCTTATCACTTCTAACCAACGGAAAGATGATTCAAGCGGTCCTTGTGAGCCAACGGAACGCGCAAAGGCGGAGGCTCACGCTTCCGCCTTCTTATTACAAGGAACGTCCCGCGCACTCATTGTGAGCCGGTCTCAGGCGTGACTGAATACGACAGCCTCAAAATTCCACTTGGCAATACCTTGCTTGTGTCCAGATGAAGCGTCTGGCGCCGACCCTCGGGAAGCAGCGGCACGCCACTCCCCAAGAGTACCGGCATCACACTTAAGTCAATCGCATCCACCAGGCCGGCGTCGAGCATGCTGCGAAAAAGAACGCCGCCGCCCATGAGCCAGATGTCCTTGCCTGGCTGGGCCTTTAAATCAGCCACGGCTTCCGGGATGCCACAGCTGAAAACGGTGATGCCGGGGTTGTCTTCTGGCTTCAGTGTGCGTGATACGACAACCCATTGCTGGCCAGATTCGGAGAAGAGATTGCGACGAGTGAGCGCAATCTCATATGTCCGGCGGCCCATTAGAAGCGCGTCGAACTGCGCCCAGAGCGCTGCCCAATCCATAGTCGGATCGGGCACAATCCAGTCGCACTCGCCGTTAGGTCCGGCGATGAATCCATCCAGGCTGGTGGCTACGCCGTAACGCAAGCGACGCATCTGCGCCTCCGCTCGAAGTCGTCCTATCCTTCTTCCGCCTCGCGCAGCTTGGCGATTACGGTGAAGTCTTCGAGGGTGGTGGTGTCTCCCTTGATCTCGCCGTGCGTGGCCAATTCTCTTAACAGGCGACGCATGATTTTGCCGCTGCGCGTCTTCGGCAGAGCTTCGGTGAAGCGAATATCGTCGGGGCGGGCAAGCGAGCCGATTTCCTTCGAGACCCACTTGCGCAGTTCGTCCTTCAACTGCTCGCTGGGATAGTTGCCGCTTTCAAGCGATACGAACGCGGAGATGGCCTGCCCCTTCAGTTCGTCGGGACGACCGACCACCGCGGCCTCGGCGACTTTGGGGTGGGCGACAAGCGCCGACTCGACTTCCATGGTGCCAAGGCGATGTCCACTCACGTTGATCACGTCGTCGACGCGCCCCATCAGCCAGAAATAGCCGTCCGCGTCCATGCGCGCGCCGTCGCCGGTAAAGTAGCTTCCGGGAACATCGCTCCAGTAGGTCTTGCGGTAGCGCTCGGGATCTCCATAGACAGTGCGCGCCATGGAAGGCCACGGTTTGCGAATCACCAGCAAGCCGCCGCTTCCCGCGGGAACAGGCTCACCATCTTTGTTGACCACCTCCGGCTGAACGCCGAAAAAGGGCCGCGTTGCCGAACCCGGTTTGGTAGGCACGGCTCCCGGAATCGGCGCGATAAGAATGGCGCCAGTCTCAGTCTGCCACCAGGTATCGACGATGGGGCAGCGGTTGTGGCCGATCTTCTCGCGATACCACATCCAGGCTTCTGGGTTGATAGGCTCGCCAACGGTACCGAGCAGGCGGAGCGAGTCCAGCTTGAATTTCTCAACGTACTGATTGCCCCACTTGATGAATGCGCGAATGGCCGTGGGCGCGGTGTAGAAGATGCTGACCTTGTGGTCGTCGATGATCTTCCAAAATCTCGAAAAGTCGGGCCAGTTCGGCGCGCCTTCATACATCAGCACGGTGGCGCCGTTCTGCAGCGGCCCGTAGACGACATACGAGTGTCCCGTGACCCAGCCAATATCGGCCGTGCACCAATAGATATCCTCATCGCGGATATCGAAGACGTACTTGGTTGTCAGGTAGGTCTGAACGGCATAACCACCTGTTGTGTGGACAAGGCCCTTGGGTTTCCCTGTGGTGCCGGAGGTGTAGAGAATGTAGAGCGGATCTTCCGAGTCAAGCGGCTCGGCGGGGCAGCTGGGCGCGGCTGCGGCCACCAGATCGTGCCACCAGTGGTCCCGGCCTTCGACCATGTTGATAGCACTGCCAGTGCGGCGATAGACGATCACGTGCTTCACCGTGGGGCAAGCGTTCATGGCCTCGTCCACGGTCTGTTTGAGCTTGATCTCTCCACCGCGGCGATAGCTTGAGTCCTGGGTAAGAATGGCCACGCATGTCGAGTCATTGACGCGGTCAGCGATGGCGTTTGCGGCGAATCCGCCAAAAATGACCGAGTGCACGGCTCCGATGCGCGCACAGGCGAGCAGAGCGATCGCCAGCTCCGGCGTCATGCCCATGTAGACGGCAATGCGGTCACCCTTCTGGATGCCGAGAGCCTTGAGGGCATTGGCGAATTTCTGTACCTCGACGTGGAGTTCTGCGTACGTGAGGCGGCGAATCTCGCCCGGTTCGCCTTCCCAAATGAGAGCGGTCTTGCTGGCACGCACGCCCAGCGCGTGCCGGTCCACACAATTGTAGGAAAGGTTGAGCTTGCCGCCCACAAACCATTTCGCTGAAGGCTCGTTCCATTCCAGCACCTTGTCCCAGGTTTTGAACCAGTGGAGTTCCTGAGCCGCGCCGGCCCAGAAAGCTTCTGGATCGTCGATGGACTTTTTGTACAGGGCCTCATACTCTTCGAGACTCTTGATGTGGGCTTTGGCGCTGAACTCCGGCGGCGGCGGAAAGACACGGTTCTCGCGAAGCGTGGAATCGATGTCCTGACTGGCAATGGTAGGAACGGGCAAGGAAGACATGAAAACGTCCTTCTGGGGAAGAAAGAAACTTACTGACGCAGGAGACCCGAAAATACCGATTCCGGGAAATGCCGCGTGGGTGTCACTCTATCGAGATGGGGGCACACTCGGCAAGTGGAAGAGCCGGAGAAGGCAGAAACCCCTCAGGCTTAGACCTCGAATGTGGCTTGGGGAGCAAACTTGCGTAGGGTGCGAATGAACCGGTCGCGGTCCTCAGGGCTGGCCAGGATGTGACCGCGATCCGACATGGGTGCGGGGCGGGCATAGTCCACTTCAAGCAATCCGGACGAGGGCTGCTGATTTAAGCCTCCCACGTGCGTTACTTCTTCCCAGGCGACTTCCTTCTTGTACCAGAAATAGCGCACACACAGGCAATCGGCGTCGAGTTCCCAGTAGTAGAAAAATTGGGACAGGACCCGCAGCAGAGCACAACATATCCAAACGGCGGCTCCAAAATCCCAAACGGAATGCTGCAAGTCGTGGGGTCCAAAGAATGCAGAACATGCATAGAGAATGGCCAGGGAGACCAAACACCATCCTTGTATTCCGAATTTTGTCCGGAACCTCATGCGGACAGCATAGACCGAAACCAGCTCAAATCCAACCGCTTAATTGCAGCGCAACCGGCGCTGTCCGTACGATTGAAAACGGGGATAGAATTGATAGAGCGCTGGGCTGGCTGGAGTTCGGCCATCTTCCCTTATACCTTGGAGAGCCAAACTCGCTGGTACCAGTCAGAATGGAGCCGGCGCATGCTTCTGGAACTCGCCAGACCGCTCTCTTTCTTCCTGAGCATGCTGTCTCTCTATCCCGTGATGATGAATGCTTTTTTTGTGCCTGGAACAGGATGGCAGGAACGCCTGGCAGCAGCACTGCTTCACATCGCACTGGCTGGCTGCGTCTGCTTCATGAGCGGACTGATCTATTCCCGTCCATCACCGGCGAATCCAGAGGGGGAGCCGCTGATGTCCACTTTCCCGGTCCGCATGTTTTTGTGGACTATGGTGGGCATGGCGCTGCTCTTTGCGCTCTCCTGGTTTCTGGATGAGTATTTTGCGCCGCTGATGCGGCATGATTGCTGCAGGCCGTGACTGCTGGACAGAAAATCTTGTCGTCGATCGCCCTAGACCTCGAAGGTCGCGTTGACAGCGAACCCTTGGAGTTCGGAAATGAACTGCTGGCGTTCTGCTGGGTTGACAACGATGTAGCTGCTGCCCGACCTTGACGAAGGATTGACGTACCACACGGCCACAGTGCGATCCCAAGGCACACCAGGCAAAAACTTGCTCACACGCGTGACCTTGTCCCAAGTGAGCTCCTTCTTGCTCCAGAAACACCGCTCGCGGAGGCGGTGAGAATTCAAATCCCAATATACGAAGTAGCGGCTAAGAGCGAGCAATGAGGGCACAATTACTATGAGGATGAAGAAGCCGATTATTCCAGAGTCGGTCGAATGTCGCTCAGTGAACCAAGATACCGCCCAGATAAAGACGATTGCCACTTGGGACCATCCGTCCACACCGAATTTCATCCTGAATCTCATGCGGAGAGGATAGCCCGGAATTGGATTCAGTTACAAGCGAATTCCGCCACAGGTACCGCCTTCCCAGGCCGAGGATTCACGTCAGCTTATTTCCCTTCCTCCAGATAAGCGCGGCGCGCGTCTCCTTGAGGAGGATCAACCCGAGGAGATCAACCGGAAAATGAAGGAAGACACTGGTAAATGCTGTTTGTCGAGTTTACTTGCTCGACGACGCGCCAACCGGCAGTACGGCCTTGCCAAAAGTAGAATTTGTAACCAACGCAAAGCTCGTGTACATAGCTAGCAGTCCGCAGACAAGCCCAACCCAGCCTCCGGCTTGAGATAGACCATGGACGCCCAGCAAGTCACCAAACCCGAGCAGGAAGAACGTGATCCATAAGGTAAGAAACACCCACCAGAGCGCCTTGGCTAGACGGAAGGTAGCAATCCACATGTAGAGGGTGAAAACACCCCACCCAATCAGCGTAGCGGCTATCGTGCTGCCCGCCTGGGAGAGGTCGAGCACACCGTGCCCACCCAGCAGAACCAGCAATGCGAACCACCACCAGAAGGCGCCGTAGCTGAGAAACGCCACAGTGCCGAACGTGTTGCCGGTGCGAAACTCCATCAGCCCGGCGAACATCTGGACAAGACCGCCAAAAGCAAAGGCTAGCGGCAAGACCACCGGCTCGCCTCCTTTTGGCAAAACGCCGGCATTGATCAAACTCAGAATGACAGTGGTGAGCCCAAAGGCAATCAGACCCAAAGGCGCTGGATTAGCAAACGCAGCTTTCTGTTCGTCAGACACGAATATCCCCCTTGCCTCGTGTTATCAGAGCAACTGGTGTTGAAATCCGTCTGCTTAAGCTAAGTCGGAGAAATGCGAGAGAGAGCGGAGATCAGGCCGACGCGATCCTTCCACATGGTGATGACCTTGTCAAGACTGATTGTCGTCAAGACTGATTTTCGTAGTCTGCTGTCAAGCGTAGCGCTTTTGATGCCAGAGCCACGCAGTACGCATGATTTCGTCGATCTGGGTGTAGCGCGGTTTCCATCCCAGCTCGCGGATTGCTTTCTCTGAACTTGCGACCAGCACTGCCGGATCGCCGGCGCGCCGGGGATGAATTTCAGCCGGGATGGGACGACCGGTAACGCGGCGGGCCGACTCGATTACCTCGCTCACGCTGAAGCCATGACCGTTCCCCAGATTGAAGATGAGCCTCTGATGCGTTTCCAGGGCTCCCAGAGCGAGCAGATGGGCGTCGGCAAGGTCGGAGACGTGGATGTAATCCCGGATGCAGGTACCATCCGGGGTCGGGTAATCCTCGCCGAAGATTTTGATCGACTTGCGCCGACCCAGCGCGACATCGAGAATCAGCGGAATCAGGTGCGATTCGGGTTCGTGGGATTCACCGCGAACGACGCCGTCAGGGCCCTCGGGTGCTCCAGCCACGTTGAAATAGCGGAGAGACGCGTAGCGGAGGCCGTGAATGCGGTTGAGCCAGGCGAGCATGTGCTCGACCAACAGCTTGGACTCACCATAGGCATTCGTGGGCGAAAGCCGCGCATCCTCTTGAATCGGAATGGATTCTGGTTCCCCATAAACGGCAGCGGTGGATGAGAAAACCAAGCGACGGGGTCCATGAGCCAGCATGGCTTCTAGAAGGGTCAGTGTCGAAGCGGTGTTGTTTCGAAAGAACTTCTCCGGATGCACCATGGACTCGCCGGCTTCGATAAGGGCAGCAAAGTGGAGGACTCCGTCGAAGGGGTGTCCCTGACTCTTTGCGGAGATGAAAAGATCCTCAAGCGCGGGCCTGTCTTCCAACTCCCCTTCAACGAATTCCACCCCGGCAGGAAGCAGGTCGCGACGTCCATGGCTAAGATCGTCAAATACAACAGCTTGATGCCCTTTTTCTGAAAGCAGAGAAACCACGGTACTACCTATGTACCCCGCTCCTCCGGAGACCAATATCTTCATAAGAATTTTGCCCTTTCATTTGCACTTTAGTTTACCTTGGGTTCATTACTAAGGGTAATATAGGGTGGTGGGAACGAGGGCCTAAGTCTATCGCTGTTAGACCTCCCCGTGAGCGGCAAACCCGGCCCGGGTATGTCGCGTCAAAGGGTGGTATGAGGTGTGACGTAGGACATAGGGCTCTTCGATTCTCAACGCCACAATGGCAGCATTGTGCTCTTGACCCAAAAGAGGGATTGCAGGTTTTTCGCCGAGGTGTTGGAAATGGATAGGAGTACCCAGGATGCCCGAAGTCTGTTCTGCTGGCAGTCCGCTGCAGGCGGATGTGTTGAAGGTGGTTTCTGACGGCAGATTTGCGGGTCTTCCATGGTCTACTCAAAAGACGCAGGCGATAAAACAGGGTTTTTCTCGCATCGGCTTTGTTTTCAATGTACTAGCCTTTGGGAGACTGCAATCGGCTGATGTAACCGACCAAGTCAAGTCCACCACTCATGGCACCGCCAGCGCGCGGGGCTCGGAACCAGAAACCGGACCACTGGGGACTGGCTGCCGTAAGCAGAGGTCGCGGTCGAAAAATGACCGCCTGAGGAAATCTCAGAAGAATTTTTGCCGAAAGAGTGTTACCAAGGGAGTATATGAGAACTTTGTTTCGCGATTGGCGGCCATACTCAGATGCGGCTGCTTTGAACTATTGACTATTGTTTATCCCCATTCTGACGTCCACACGCGAGGACTGAGACTATGCAACAGGTGAAATACTATCCCGAAAGAACGAGCTTCGGATTGCTTCCTGAACCTGAGGGTCGTGCCGGCTCATTTTTCACGAGCATGGTGGTCAACGGATTAATCCTGGCTTTGATCCTCTACATTGGCGCGACCGCCAAGAGAGTGTTGGAGGCGCACAAGTTCGAGTACACGGAACTGATTATTCCGGCCACCCCGCCCCCACCGGTCCACGTTAAAGTAAAGATTCCTCCGCCACCCGAGCTTCCAAAGCCTGTGAATATGCCGGAGGTTCATTATGATGCGCCGAAGATCAAGATTCCCAAACCCGAGCCCAAGCCTGATTTGAAACCTGTGCAGATGGAAGCCAAGCTGGCCATGCCGGTGATCAAGCCAGCCAAGCCGGCGGTGACATTGGCACCCCAGCCGAAGGCGGCGCTGACGGCCGCGATGCCCGCGCAAGATAATAGCGTCAAGCCTTCGACTAAGCCTGTGCACTTTGGAGAAACATTTGGCGTGACGCCAAACCCAAATGCCACGCGTCCGGCCACGGTAGCGGCTATTGGCAACCCTTACGGTGGCATGAATGGCCCTGCGGTCGCGCCTCACGGAGTGGTAGGCTCGACGGGCATCGGAAATGGCCTCAAGTCGGGCTCGAACGCCGGGATGGTCGGAAGAGTGGCCTCCGCCGGAATTCCCGGCGCTACCGGCAACGCACCGTCTGGAAGCTATGGCAACGCGAAGGTTGCTTCGGCAGCCATGCCCGCAGTCACGACTGTCGCGCCCGTTCAGCGGCCTGCCACAGAGGTGGCCTCCGCCACGAATCTTGAAGTACTTTCCAAACCACCTGTCCAGTACACGAACGAAGCTCGCCAGATGCGTGTCCAGGGGGACGTCGTATTGCGCGTCACCTTTACCGCAGAGGGTAGGGTGTTAGTTCAGGGTCTGGTGCATGGACTTGGCCACGGCCTGGATGAAGAAGCTCGCCGAGTGGCACAACAGATACGCTTCCGGCCGGCAACACGGAACGGACAAGCGGTCGATTTAACGACCAACATCACCATTTCGTTTCAGTTGGCGTAGGATTTAACTACGAACGGAAACATTGTTTTACTCAGCCGTACAGGCCTGAAAAGGCCCAGGCGGCAAGTGGAAGACCTGGACGAACTCAACCTAGGAGCTTGACATGACTTTTCGGAAGACATCCCTCACCTTCCTGATGATTACCTTAGGTGCAGGCTGCGCGTACGCAAAGAAAGAACCCAAGTACGAGCAGGCACACCAACTCACCGCCGAACAAGCCGCTCTGGTAGAACGGGCTGTTGGCCGCGAGAAGGTACTTATCAAGAATATTCAGCAGCGTACGCCACTGGTGGAAACCTACATCCAGAACACGCGGCCTGATATCAAGCTCCTCGAAGTACCAGTGGATGACCAGTACATCTTGAGCCGCGTGGATTTCGGGAAAGGGTTTACCGACAAGGCCTACGAGCCAAGGACAGCGGGCAAACACAGCTTCTTCAAGGGCTCATTTGCAGCCATGACCGGATTGAGCAAAGCATTGGGGTTGGAAAAGTTTACTTACAACCCAAATGGCTTTATGCAAATGATGTTCCTTGATCCGACGGGGTTCGACCAGCAGCATTATGTCTTCAGCTACGTTCGCCGCGAGTTTCTGGGCTCGGTGCGCACCTGGGTATTCGATGTGCACCCCAAGGTTGCTGGGATGGGCCGTTTCTATGGCCGCATCTGGATTGAAGATGAGGAAGGCAACGTCGTCCGGTTCAACGGCACCTACACTGGTCCGGCATCCGAGGAGTCCTCCAAGTTCTACTTTCATTTCGATAGTTGGCGGATGAACGTGCAACCGGGAATCTGGCTACCCGTAGCGGTCTACGTGGAAGAAACGACTCGTACCGACAACGACAAATCGGTTGGATTGAAAGCTCAGACGCACTTCTGGGGCTACTCCCTCAAGCTGCCCACGCGCGACAGCGAGAATGTCAGTGTCAAGGTCGACGACGCTGTCGACAAGAGCGATGACTCGGGAGATGTGGGACCGCTTCAGGCCACGCGCGCTTGGGTAACGCAAGCTGAAAACAACGTCATCGACCGCCTGGTGGAAGCAGGACTGGTGGCGCCTCTGAATCAGGGCGGCTACGAAAACAAGGTCCTGGATCAGATCGTGATCAACCTTGTGGTTCCGAACAACCTGGCCTTTACCGATCAGATTCATACCCGAGTTCTGCTCACCGATACGATCGAAGCCACGACCGTCGGCAACACCATCCTGATCAGCAAGGGAATGATCGACAGCATGCCCAGTGAAGAGGCGTTTGCCTCCGTGGTTGCCATGGAACTGGCCCACGTCGCCATGGGCCACCATATCGACACCCGCTACGCCTTCAACGACCGGCTGCTCTTCCCTGACGAGTCGACCTTCCAGCGCATCAACATGTACCACTCCGACCACGACAACGAGGAAGCTGCCAAGAAGGCTATGGAGTACTTGCAAAACTCCATGTACAAGGACCGGCTACCCAGTGCGGGTCTCTACTATGCGCAACTGGTTGACAGGGCCAAGGAGCTAAAGGCGCTGAACACGCCCAAGCTTGGCGATTCATTGCTGAGGGCCGACGGAACTCCGTGGATGGTCGATCTACAGAAGATGGCGCCCAAGCTCAATTGGGACGATCTAACTCAAAGAGCCGCGAACCCGCTGGGGTTCTGGCTTAAGACTGATCCGTGGGATGACAAGGTACATCAGCTTAATGCGAAGGTTTATGCATACATGAACCCTCGTGACAAAATGCCGTTCGAGGTGACGCCGATCGTGTACAGGCTGTCGCGGTACGATGAAGCCAGCGTGAACCCTCCGGCCGTGCCTGGAGCGCCGACACCTGATCCCGCTCCTCCCGCCGCTCCCGCCGGAGCTGATCCCGCTCCTCCGGCAGGAACCGATCCTGCCACTCCCACTCCACCACCACCCGCGCCTAACAACACGACTCCCACTGCGCCGCCACCGGCGGCCGCGCCAACTCAATAGCGCAGCAAGCTGCGGAAAGCCCCTGGGAGCAGAACGTCGCTCACTTTCCAGGGGTTTTCTTTTCAGGCATCCCAATTGCACCTTTGGGCTTCACACAAACATTGATTCTACGTGTGGTTGCGCCGCATTCGGCGTTCACAGAGACTGGATATACACTCAATGGACATGAAACGCTCGGTAGTTTTCTTGTTCTTGTCAGGCCTTCTTGTGGCTGGAGGTTTTTCCGCGAGCGCTCAAGTAGTTCCCGCGGCCTCCGGTCGTCAATTCTCCGTTACGGCTGGAGCTATGTTCTCTGGCTTTCAGCCCGATTACGCTGGCGGAGGAGTTCCTGATACTGCCCCCAACCGGCTTTATGGTGTGGGAACGTATGTGGACGTGAAGTTCACCCGTTGGTTTCAGATTGAAGCGGAAGGCCGCTGGCTGCGTATGAACCAGCTCGACAACATCAACGAAACCAATTACCTGATTGGCCCCCGGCTTCCGATCCAAAAGCTGCGCTTCTGGCGGGCGACCCCTTACGCGAAGGTGCTGATTGGCCTGGGAGACATGAACTTCGAGTTCAACGAGGCTACCGGGCGATTCACTGACATCGCGTATGGCGGCGGGCTTGACTGGAAGCTGAACCGGAAAATCAGTGTTCGGGCTATCGACTTCGAGTACCAGCAATGGCCAAAGTGGATCAACAATGAGCAATTGCAGCCGTATGGTGCAAGTGTCGGTATAGCGTACAAAATCTTCTGAGGGCGCCAGAGAAATTCCGTTCTGGCGCAGAACCTCAGGAGTCGTCGCGCTCCTGCTCCCACTGATCTACGGGGTAGCGGTCGAGTCGGTCCTCACGATTCTCCCGCTCCTCCTGCTGGCGTCGTTTCTCGCGCTCTTCGCGCTCTTCGCGGCCGTCACTCATAGCTGCTCCTCAGTTCATTCTAGGAGAGTCCGTGCGCGACGATCTACTTGCCAGCCTCTCTCGCTCCTGCCCCGGGCTTCATCGAAGAAATCCGAAAGAAGGTTCAATCACGGGTCAGCCGTTGAGAAAAACCCGGTAAAAGCACCTTTCGTTAAAGTGAAAATCTTCACGGCGGATGCTCGCCAGCGAGATTTCTTGCCGAACTCTCGGTTCTTCCGTGAAGTCTCCTGCCCACACTCCATAGAGTTCGACAATCGCTTCGCCGGTGGTTTGCAGCAGCGCTACCAGCGAGGCACGATTGAAACGATCGCTTGCAAGCTGCTCTTCATCCGTCTCCGCGTCCGGGCTGCTGGGCCATCCGCCGTTTTGGTACATCACATGCGGAAAATCGCAACCACAGCCGGAGGTGGAACCGATCTGCTGCACTTCAGGGCGGCTGAAATGCGCTTGGATCGCAACGTCGTATTCGATCAGAGACTGGACATAGATGCCCGGAGCTTCTCGTTGCCACCTGCTGCGTGCTATCGCCTTGCCTGTTCCGGCATAGAGAAGGAAACACATGATGCAATCCTAACGTAAGGCATTCCGCTGCCTGTTTCTGCGCGCGGCGAAACAAGAAAAAGGCCACTCGCGACGAGTGGCCTTTTTCATTTGCAAATAAGTCGAGCTTCATCAGGAATGCGTCGAAGCCATTTTTGCTCCAGCGCAAACAGCCAGTGCGAGCCTCCCGCGAGCGTCTGCCCCACCGAAGGTGGTTAGGCCGGAGAAGGCGAACCTTCAGGATAGCTCGGTCCGCCGCGGGTGTCCGGCTTGAGCACCTGTTGGACGCCGTTACCCCCGGTATCGCTGGGAGAAGCAAGCACCGAACGCATAGGCGGCAGCGTCTGCCCCTCGATCAGCATCCTCACCTCTTCCGCATCGATTGTCTCGCGCTCGAGCAAGGCTGCGGCAATGCGGTGCATGGCGTCAGCATGCGTCTCAACCGAAGTGTGAGCCGCCTGGTAAGCCTCATCGATGAGGCGACGCACTTCGAGGTCGATCTGACGGGCAGTTTCCTCGCTGAAGTCGCGATGCTGTGCGATCTCGCGGCCGAGGAAGATCTGCTCTTCTTTCTTGCCGAAGGTAAGCGGACCAAGCCGGCTCATTCCGTATTCGCATACCATGCGGCGAGCAAGATCGGTGGCGCTTTCAATGTCGCTGCCTGCGCCAGTGGACATCTGGTTGAGGAAGATCTCCTCAGCCACGCGGCCGCCGTAAGCGATAGCCAGGTTCGATTCGAGGTACTCGCGCGTGTAGTTATGACGATCGCCAGGCAGGAAGATGGTGACACCGAGTGCCATGCCACGAGGAATGATGGTGACCTTGTGGATGGGGTCAGAGTGCTCACGCAGGAACGAAACCAGTGCATGGCCCGCCTCGTGATAAGCGGTGACCCGCTTTTCCTCTTCGGTGAGCAGCATCGACTTGCGCTCGGCGCCCATGAGCACCTTGTCCTTGGCAAGTTCGAAGTCGTACATGGTGACCTGCTTGCGGTTCACGCGAGCAGCATTAAGGGCAGCCTCGTTGACCATATTCGCCAAGTCAGCGCCGCTAAAGCCGGGTGTACCACGGGCCAGCACATTGAGATTGGTGTCATCAGATACAGGCACCTTCTTGACGTGCACACGAAGCACTTCTTCGCGCCCGCGGACGTCAGGAAGACCCACGACCACGCGACGATCAAAACGGCCCGGACGGAGAAGAGCAGGGTCCAGAACGTCGGGGCGGTTCGTGGCCGCTACCAGGATGACGCCATCGTTCGATTCAAAGCCGTCCATCTCGACGAGCAACTGGTTCAGGGTTTGCTCGCGCTCGTCGTGCCCACCGCCGAGCCCTGCACCGCGATGACGGCCAACGGCGTCGATTTCGTCTATGAAGATGATGCAGGGCGCGTTCTTCTTGCCCTGTTCAAAGAGGTCGCGCACACGACTTGCGCCGACGCCGACAAACATCTCGACAAAGTCAGAGCCGGAGATGGAAAAAAACGGCACGTTGGCTTCGCCGGCCACAGCCCGTGCCAGCAGCGTCTTGCCAGTTCCGGGAGGCCCTACAAGAAGCACGCCCTTGGGAATCCGTCCGCCGAGCTTTTGAAACTTCTGCGGCTCGCGCAGGTACTCGATAATTTCCTTCAGCTCTTCCTTGGCCTCGTCCACGCCGGCCACGTCCTTGAAGGTAACTTTCTTTTGCTGCATCGAGAGCAGGCGCGCGCGGCTCTTGCCGAACGAAAGCGCCTTGTTGCCGCCAGACTGCATCTGGCGCAGCATGAAGAACCAGATTGCGCCTAGGAGGACGAACGGGCCGACGTTGATCAGGATCGGAATCAGCAGGTTGCTCTGAGGGTCCTTTATGTTGAAAGTGACCTTGCTCGAGCGCAATTCCTTGGTCAGGCTGTCGACGTTGTTGGTCGAGATCGTGGTGTGGAACTCGTCCTTGGCACCCTTCAGATGGCCATGAACATCCGTGCCCTGGATAGTCGCGTCCTGCACCTGCCCGGCGTCTATCTTATCCAGCAGGTCGGAGTAGCCGATATCTACGGGTTTGCCCATGTTCGCACTCTTCTGCCACACGGTCAGTAGCAGCATGAGGCAAACCAGGATAAAGATCCAGAACATGATTGTTTTGACGGTCGAATTCACCAGGACTCCTCTTTCCCGGCGGGGGAAGCCGCGAAAAAACCTCCGGCACCGCCTACATCACCCTCTTAGACGCTTTGAACTCCCCTGAAGTCACAGAAAGTTCACGCGTCCGGACGGCAGACACAGATGCCTCGCCGCCACAGTGAGCAGTATTAACCATTGTACTCGCAAGGCGAGAAAACTTGTAGCACTCTGTTCATCTCAAATGACCGGTCCGTGGCCGGCTCCCGGAAAGCCGTCTGCGAAGCTCGTAGACCGGGATAACACGGGACGCTGGGGATGAAATTACCCAGGATTCTGGCCGTCCGCTTCCAGTCGACTCGCCATCACCACGATTCCCTGCTCCGGCTCGAGTTCCACACCCTTCATCCAGACAATTCGGCCATCCACTTCCAGCACCGGCCAGACCGCCCGGCCGGTTCCCGTGACCCGCAACCGCTCCAGCACTTCCTTTACCTTACGTGGCCCGCTGGAGTGGCGGAGCCTGACCCGGTCGCCCGGTTTCCAGTTGCGCAGCCTGACGCGACGAGGGATCAGACCATTTGAGGCAGCAGGCGCGACAGAAGCCTCGATCTGGAGCCGCAGGCCGAACTCAGGGGCTAGGATTTCACCGGGAATCGGGCAGCTGTATTCGGAAATCGGAGCTTCTGCTTGGGTAGCTGGCCCCACGGCCAAGTGCAGTTCGCGGGGCGTCCGCTCGCCGCGTAGCCCATTGCTCAACTCAGACTTCTGCCCTGCGCGGCCATTGAGAGCCAGAGCCCGCAGTGCTTCTGTTGCTGCGAAATCAGGGGCTGCGCCGAGCGACTCAGCCGCATATCGAAGCAGCCGGCGCTGCAAGGCTGGAGCAAGTGCCGCCAGCCGCGTTACGTCGATTGAAATGCCATCGCCCGCCGCGCGGCCACCACCCCGCACGGCGCGTCCAGTCATCACCAACTGCGGCACAATGTTGGCCAATTCCGTTTGCCACCAAGCCTCCTCGTCGCGAGCCAGTGTAGCCATCTGTGCCAGGTGCTCGCGCAGTCGCGGATTCCAGGTTTCGAGCTGTGGCAGCAGCTCATGCCGAATTCGGTTGCGGGTGAAGGTCAGGTGTCGGTTCGAGGAGTCCTCACGCCAGTCCTGAGCGATAAAACGCAGGTAGGCCTCAACCTCGCCTCGCGTGACGCCCAGCAGAGGGCGAAAAATTGGTCCCTCGGGAAACTGAATCTGGGGATGAATGCCGGATAGGCCCTCCGTCCACGCTCCTCGCAGAAATTTGGCCAGTACAGTTTCTGCCTGATCGTCCAGTGTGTGAGCGGTGGCCACAGCGTCCACTTCACCCGAGGCCAGGAACTGCCGGAACCAGGCATAACGCAGTCGCCGCGCCGCCTCCTCGATAGACTCAGCCTGCTTGCCGGTTTCGGGCTTGCCCTTCGCCTCCGCCGCCGTATCCACGCGCGCATCATGAAACGGCAAGCGAAGCTCCGACGCCAGCGCGCGACAGAAATCGAGGTCGGCGTCTGCCTCCGTCCCCCGCAGCCCGTGGTGCAGATGTGCCGCGTGAAGCACCAGCCCCAATGATCCGCTGCGATCAGCCAAGGCTCGCAGCAAGGCCACAGAGTCCGCTCCGCCGGAAAGCCCCACGGCGAGCCGCAGTCCGGGCCTGAGCAGCGCGGTATCAATGAGCAGGGCTGGATGAGGCGAGGCGCACATTCCAAAATCATACGGCGCTTCCCCGCCATTCCATTCCGTGATGCCAGCCAGTCTTCCCGCCCAGGCCTGCTTTACCAGCCGGGCGGGAACGAAGAACCCAGTGCGAGCTTCCCGCGAGCGTATGGCCTCACCGCAGGTGGCGAGCATATGGCCCCACCGCAGGTGGCAGGTGGTTATACTGGACCGCATGTTGGAGACGCGCGTTGCTACCGCGGCCGATGCCGCACTGGTCACGGCACATCGGCGAGCCATGTTCGCCGCAATGGGCAGAACTCAGGAGTCCATTCTTGACGCTATGAGCCGCAACTTTGAGTCATGGGTCACACGCATGATCGTCGAAGGTAAATACGCCGGCTGGATCACTGAAGACGGCGGCAGTGCAATTGCCTCCGCCGGATTGCTGGTCCTGGATTGGCCGCCGCACCCTCTGGACCCCACCTGCGAGCACCGCGGATACCTGCTTAACGTCTTTGTTGATCCGGAATACCGCCGGCGCGGTCTGGCACATGCGCTGGTGGACCTCTGCCTGACGGAGGCGCACCGCAGGGGTCTGCGCGTGGTGGCACTGCACAGCTCCGACGCGGCGCGGCCAGTGTATGAGGCCTTCGGCTTCCGTACCACCAACGAGATGTTCTACGTCGAGCCGGTGGAGGGCTAGAGCTGTTATGAACTAAATAGGACAGGCGTGGCGGCCGTTGCAGAACACGAGGAGAAGGCGCTGCTTGCATGGCTCCGATGTATACTTCACGAGTTATGCAGGTATTCGCGATACTTCCCGCTGCAGGTCTGGGCACAAGGATGGCCGGAGCGCAGCCCAAGCAGTTCCTTGCCCTGAACGGCATCCCCATCCTGATTCATTCGCTTCGCGCCTTCTCATCCGTCGAGCGCGTGACAGGGATCTATGTAGCCGTGCGCAAACCAGAAATCGAGCGCGTTGAGGCGCAGATTGCAGAATATGGCCTTGCCGACCGCGTGAAGGTGGTGGAAGGCGGCGATAATCGCCAGGAGTCCGTGTCTCACGCGCTTGCCGCTCTTCCGGCCGAAAATGACGATGTTGTTCTGGTGCACGACGCGGTACGCCCGCTGATCGACGCGGCCACCATCGACCGGACTATCGATGCTGTGCAGCAGCATGGGGCGGCCATTGTGGGGCTTCCGGCCGTGGACACCATCAAGCAGGTGGAGCGAACGGCGCACGGCGCACTGGTGATTTCCACCATCCCCCGCGAGTTCGTGGTGCTGGCGCAAACACCGCAAGGATTCCGGTTTGGCATCCTCCAACGGGCCTTTGCCGAAGCCACAGCGGACGGCTTCCTGGGTACGGACGAAGCTTCGGTTGTGGAGCGCGCCGGCAATCCTGTAGCCGTAGTGCCCGGCTCTCAGGTTAATCTGAAGATTACCAAGCCGGGCGATTTAGAGCTGGCTGAGTTTTACCTGCACCAGATGGCCAATGGCCAGATGACCCACTGACGCAGGTCACGCATCAGACCTGGATGATGGACTTGAACCAAAATGCTGACACTCGGCGTCGGCTGGCTTCTCATGTGTAGGCCCGATAAAGATAGGCACGGTAACGATGGACACACGGATCGGATTTGGCTGGGACTCGCACGCATTCAAGCCCGGTGTCCCGCTGCGGATTGGCGGATTAACGCTTAACCATCCCGAGGGGCTGGCCGGCCACTCAGACGGGGATGTGTTGCTCCACGCCATCACCGACGCTCTTCTGGGCGCCGTAGCCGCGGGGGATATTGGCAGCTTTTTCCCTCCCGGCGATCCACGATGGAAGGATGCCGACTCCGCCATCTTCCTGCGACTGGCTCTTGAGGAGCTGCAACACGCCGGCTATCGCATCGTGAATATCGACACCACTCTGGTGCTCGCCGCTCCAAAGATCATCCCGGTGGCGGGTGAAATGCGCGCCCGGGTTGCCGACCTGCTGGGCGTTGAAGTCGACCAGGTCAGCATCAAGGCCAAGACACCCGAGGGCATGAACCTGGACCATGTGGCCCAATGCCACGCAGTAGCTCTGGTGGAGCGTGTGATGGAGCCGGACGAACTGCGCAGCATGAGCGCTGTAATCGAAACCCAACGTCAGCTTGAAGACGTGGTGGAAGACCTGCTTAGCTCCGTTCACGGCGTGCCAAAGAAGCGCGTGGCGGCGCCGGTCTACGACACCGAAGACATTACCTAAGAGAGGCTCAAAGGTCACGGATCAACATCGCGCCGATTTTGGTTGCGCTCTCCGCCGCTCGGCCTTATCTTTGCTCCGAGTTTCCATCCTCATTCCGGAGTGTTCTCTATGCACGCTTTCGCTCTTCTACTGCAAAATCAGCCCGATCCCGAGACCATGCGGCATATTTTTAGCGCCATGCTCGCCATCATCCCGATCATCATCCTGATCGCGATTGCCATTGTGATGGTGCCCTTCTGGTTCATCCTGAAGAAAGCCGGGTTCACTCCCTGGCTTTCGCTGATATGCCTGGTTCCATCGCTCGGCATCCTGGTTCTGCTCTACATTCTGGCATTCGCGGAGTGGAAGGTGGTTCCCGCGCCTCAACAGGGTTGGGCACCCCCGCCACCCTATCCACCGCCGCCGTTTCCACCTCAGCCGCCAGTGCCACCTCAAGCCTGAGACCAAACTGAGCCTAGACCAGCTAGGGCCAGCTAACACTACCTCCTGAGGTAGTGTTAGCTGGCCCTATAGCGGTTCTCCAATTGCCGTAGAGGAAGCCAATGCAGTAGAAGGGCTTTTTCCTCAAGAAAAAGCCGCCTCGGATGTACTCTGCGACTCGATACTAATTGGAGAACCGCCCTTATCACACGACCATGTTCACGGTTGCGCTGGCACGCCGCTCATCCTAGAATGCCATCACCTGAAAAAGGTGGAGGAATTCCATGGGCGATCTGCTTCAACCGTGGCACCTGCTGGTGGTGTCCGCTCTTTTCGCGTTCCCGGCCATCGTTCTCGGCTTTGTCCCTTTCTGGTTCATTTGCAAAAAGGCCGGCTTCTCACCCTGGCTCTCGCTGCTCAACTTCGTTCCTTGCTTTCTGGGAACCATTGCGCTGATCTTTCTGCTCGCCTTTGCCCCATGGCCTCATTTGCGCGAATTTACGCCATCCGTTCCATCGCATCTTTGAGACGACCCGCGCTCCGGGTGCGATAGCATCGTGAATGGAAAGCAATCTACACGATGCCCGATTCGAATCCCTCTGCAGTTAAGTCTCCTCGCGTTCGCTTTGCGCCCTCCCCCACCGGCTTCCTGCATGTAGGTAGCGCGCGCACCTTCATCTTCAACTGGCTCTACGCCCGCTGCAACCACGGAACCATGGTGTTGCGCCTCGACGACACCGATGTCGAGCGCAACACTGAAGCCAGCGTCCAATCCATCTTCGAAGGCCTCCGCTGGCTTGGCCTCAATTGGGACGAAGAGTACAAGCAGTCCGAACGCCTCGCCCTGCACCGTCAGCAAGCTGAGGCAATCTTCGCCAAGGGCCTCGCCTATCGCGACTTCACCCCCGCCCACACAGGCGACGACAATCAGTCCTCAGCCCAGGGAGCCTGGCTCTTCAACCCCGGCATGCGCGAAATGTCTCGCGAAGAAAGCGACCGCCGCGCCGCCGCAGGTGAGACCTTCGCCCTGCGCTATCGCGTTCCCCGCGGACACGACCGCACCCTGAGCTTCACCGACAGTGTCTACGGTCCGCAGTCCAAGCTAGCCGACGAAGTAGAAGACTTCGCGCTTCTCCGTTCAGATTCCGGGGTCCCCAACGACAGGTCTTCGTCGTTGGGGTGGGGTGGCATGCCCACCTACCACCTCGCATCCTGCGTCGACGATGCCGATCTCCGCATCAGCCACATCATCCGCGGCCAGGACCACCTCACCAACACCTTCAAGCACCTGCTCATCTTCGAAGGGCTGGGTGTGGACCCTCCCCAGTTCGCTCATCTTCCCTTGCTCGTCGCTCCCGATGGCGCCAAGCTTTCCAAGCGCAAGCATGGCCCCGTTGTCAGCGTGACTACCTACCGCGATGCTGGCTTCCTGCCTCAGGCCTTCATCAATTTCCTCTGCCTGCTCGGCTGGTCTCCCAAGAACGACCGCGAGGTAATGGCTCTCGACGAACTGACCGCGGCCTTCACTCTTGAAGGCGTCAACCGCGCCAATGCGGTCGTCAATTTCACTGACGATGATCCCTTCGACCAGAAGGCAGTCTGGCTCAACGCCGAGCACATCCGCGCCCTGCCCGTAGACGAACTCGCGAAACTCCTCCAGCCATTCTTCGACCAGGCCGGCCTCGCCGCCACGCCTGATAAGCTTCTAGCCGTCACTCCGCTAATTCGCGAACGCATCAAGCTTCTGCGCGACGCACTCTCCGCCGCCGACTTCTTCTTCCTCGATCAGCTACTACCCTACGACCCAGCCGAATTAATCCCGTCCAAGGGTGGCGATGCATCCATGGCGCGCCGCGTTCTTCAGCACGCCCTTGAGGTCCTGCCCAATGTCGAATTCAACCACGACTCCCTCGACCAGGCACTTCGGGCCTTAGCCTCGCATCTGGCCCTGAAGGCCGGGCAAGCCTTCCAGCCCATAAGGGTTGCCGTCTGCGGCCGCAAAAACGCGCCTCCGCTCTTTGAAACCATGGCCGTCCTAGGCCGCGAAGTATGCATTGACCGCATCCGCCAAGCCCTCACCACCCTTGAACCCTTCGGCTGAAGCGGCAGCGACGCAGTCCACTCGGCTTGTCCGCCAACACTACGCGATGTCATTCTGAACGCACGGGGCCCCAAACGTTTTTTCAGTTTGGGGGTGGTAAGTGAAGAATCTGCGGTTTTCTCTGCGCTCTTCTTGACACAAACTTCCGGGCGCAAAGGCTGCGCGGCGCTGGGCGTGCGTTTAGTGGCCCAGCCCATCCCCGCAGGCAAAGAAGCCGCCTGAAAACGATTTTCAGGGCATACGGCTGCTGTTTGAAACCTTACTGATCTTAGGCCGAGTCGTCGCGTGAAGTAGATCTGCGCTAACACGACGAAGATTGCAGAGCTGTGTCGCGATCATCTCATCACGGACACTCGTCAGATTTGTGTGGAATAAGATTCGGATTTGCCCCTATCTTTGCTACGGCTGAAAGCAATTCAGATCTCCGATGCAAATAAACATATGCTCCGATGGGACACATTTGTTCCGACAGATCGACATTGTCAACCGGCGTGGAATTGAATTGCGTGTAGACACGGACAAACTGAACCATGAACTGCGGGTGCCGAACCACAGCCTTCGAAGCGTCAATGAAATAGTTGCCGAAAGACGTCTGAAGAGCTGTCAAACGTGCCGCCCCCTCAACATCATGAGCACAGTCAGTCACATTATAGAAACGCTGTAGTTCTTCACCGTTCTTGGGCAAACTCCTGAGAAGCGTCAAATCTCTATCCGAGGCATTGAACGCGTAAAGCCGTTCTGCATAGATGGCCTCAACGACGGAACTCTTTACCAACCGCTTGTACAGTATTTCCAGTTGAGCGAGGCCAACCGTGCTCGCAAGGTCCATATATGTCTTACAAGAATCCCGCGCCTCCTGTCTTTGTCCAAAAGCGGAGACGCATCCCACAAGAAGGGCCACGATAGCGACTGATTTCTTCATGCAAGTGAATGTAAACCATCCATTCATCGAGGACCCATTCTATGCAGAAGACCAACAGAATGAGATCGAGCGCTCATCCGAAACGCAGCTCCCGCACTTCCATGAAAGAATATGTGTAGTACAGCCATGACCGACCCAAATCCGGAAAGCACCGAAGCCAAAAATCCCGTCGCCCCCGCCCCTTCCAACTTCCTCCGCGACCAGATCGCCGAGGACCTCCGCACCCATAAATTCGGTGACGCCCCAATCCAAACCCGCTTTCCCCCCGAGCCCAACGGCTACCTCCACATCGGCCACGCCAAGGCCATCTGTATCTCTTTCGGCCTCGCCGACGAATTCGGCGGCAAGACCAACCTGCGCTTCGACGACACCAATCCCGAGAAAGAAGAGCAGGTGTACGTCGACAACATCCAGAAAGACATTCACTGGCTCGGTTTCGACTGGGAACGCCTCTGCTTCGCCTCCGACTACTTCCCGCAGCTCTATGACTGGGCTCTCCAGTTCATCAAAGCGGGCAAAGCCTACGTTGACGACCTCTCCGCCGACCAGATCCGCCAGTATCGCGGCACTCTCACCGAGCCCGGCAAAAACTCGCCCTTCCGCGATCGCTCCGTTGAAGAAAATCTCGACCTCTTTCAGCGCATGAAGGCCGGCGAGTTCCCCGATGGAACCCGCGTCCTTCGCGCAAAAATCGACATGGCCTCGCCCAACCTCAATATGCGCGACCCTGTCATGTACCGCATCCTCCACGCCACCCATCACCGCACCGGCGACCAGTGGTGCATCTACCCCATGTACGACTACGCGCACGGCCAGTCCGATTCCATCGAGCACGTCACTCACTCCATGTGTTCGCTCGAGTTCGCCGACCACCAGCCCCTCTATCGCTGGTTCATCGAGAACCTCAGCATCTTTCCCTCGCAGCAAATTGAATTCGACCGCCTCAACTTCACCTACACCGTGCTTTCAAAGCGGAAATTGCTGCAGCTCGTGCAGGAGCGCCGCGTCTCCGGTTGGGACGACCCGCGCATGCCCACCATTTCCGGGCTGCGCCGCCGCGGCTTTACTCCCGAGGCCATCCGCGCCATCGTCACCTCTCTCGGCGCATCCCGCACCAACGTCGTGCAGGACATCGAACTCCTCGAGCACTTCCAGCGCGATGATCTCAATCACCGCGCCAGCCGCGCCATGGCTGTGCTCAATCCTCTCAAGCTCGTCATCGATAACTACCCCGAGGACCAGCACGAGTTCGTTGAAGTCGCCAACAATCCCGAAGACCCATCCGCCGGCACGCGCCAGGTACCCTTTTCGCGCGAGATTTACATTGAGCAAGACGACTTCCGCGAAGTTCCTCCGCCCAAGTACTACCGCCTGTCCCCCGGCAAAGAAGTTCGCCTGCGCAACGCCTACTTCATCACCGCGCATAGCGAGGTGAAAGACTCCCACGACCGCATTGTCGAGGTGCACTGTACTTACGATCCGGCCAGCCGCGGCGGCAACTCCCCTGACGGCCGCAAGGTCAAGTCCACCATGCACTGGGTCTCAGCCGCTCACGCTCTCTCTGCCGAAATTCGTCTCTATGACAAGCTCTTCAGCAAGCCCGATCCCTACGATCTAGCTGAAGGCCAGGACGTCCTCGACAACCTCAACCCCAACTCCCTTGAAATTGTGACGGGCGCAAAGCTAGAGCCATCCCTTGCAACCGCAGCAGTCGGGGACCGCTTTCAATTCGAGCGAGTAGGCTACTTCTGCGTCGACCCCGACTCCACTCCGGAGAAGTTAGTCTTCAACCGCACGCTACCGCTGAAAGACTCCTGGGCCAAGATCGAAAAGAAATCCGGAGCCTAGAACCGAAAGCCCGACACCCGATCAGCGTAAGATTTTCGATAATCGATTTGTGCCCATTTTGGGAACATGATACAGTGTTCCCTGTGCGCGTCATCGCAAGAAGCACTTTGACACGGTTTCTCGACAAGTTGCAGGGAAGCAAAGACTATCGTGCGCTTAAGGCCGCGCTTGATGCGTGGTTTCATGAGGCGCGTCAGGCAAATTGGAAGAACTCTGCCGACATCAAGGCCAGCTATTCCCATGCCAGTATTGTTGGCGCGGACCGGGTGGTCTTCAACATCAAGGGAAATGCCTACCGCCTCGTGGCCGCGGTGGACTACAAGCGGTCCACGGTCTTCATCAAATGGGTAGGAACACACAAGAAATACGATTTGATCGACGTGAGGACGGTGCAATATGCAACTGAAACCAATCAGGACTGACGCCGACCACGAGGCCGCGCTCAAGGAGATCGAACGGTTGTGGGGCGCAGTGGAAGGTACCGCAAACGGCGATCGGCTGGAAATCCTCATTACGCTTGTCGAGGCCTATGAGCAGACGCACTTCCCTATGGACATGCCGGACCCGATTGAGGCCATCAAGTTCCGTCTGGAGCAGCAAGGTATCGACAAGAAAGCTCTGATTGGAATCATCGGCAACCGAACCCGCGTGTATGAAGTGCTTCGCCGCGACCGTGCCCTGTCACTCGCAATGATTCAAAAGCTGAATCGGCAATTGAAGATTCCCGCGGAAGTTCTGATTCGCCCTATTCGGGTCAGGAAGAAGAAGCTGGCAGCCTGAGGCTCGCATTTCCGGCCACATAAGCACAGACAGCGTAGATCCGAAGAAATCACGCCTTTTCAATCCTTTATAGACGTTTCCGGCGTCGTTTCAGCGCATTCCACAAAAACACAGTTCAATTCTCGACAACCCTTTCGCTCGGAATGGCTAATTCTCAGCAGCCTATTCGCAAATGCGGCAGGCCCACAAAGTTAACCCCTCTAATTTCTGCAACCACCCAGGCGAACATTCCGGCCAAATCGCAACCTTCCAGGCGAACCTTTACCGGTAACCGTCCACCCCTGTGGGCAACCGTTTCACACCCCCGCAAGCATCGCAATCGGCGCGGCAATCAGTCTCTACTTTTCGGCGTGAAGGAATGCTATTTCCCAACCACGTTGAACGCCACAGGGATTGTCTTCGGCGGTAGGCAGACGGCTTTGTCGCAGGCCTGAAAGTGCAGCTTGCCCTCCACCAGATGACTGCCAGCAGGAGCGACGATGCGTGCCTGAATCGCGAAATCGCCAGTGTAGACGCTGAGTTTAGTAGTGGGATCCATCGGCAGAGTGAACTCCGCGCCCGGCGGATAGTCCGCCGAATCCAGCCGCGCCGCAGCGCCCTCAGGAATCGAGAAAGTCGTGGGGATCAGGAAGTCATCTTTAGGCGTATGAGAGTTGACGTGCAGTCCTTGCGCGACACGAAAATGCAGCGCGATGCTCGTCGGTTTTCCCGCCGCCACCGTGACCTGTTCCGGATACAAATACTGCACCGCCGCCCCATTCAAAATAGACCGTGCAGGCGAGTCTACCTGACCATGCGCGAGCACGCCGGCCATCGGCACGAACATGACCGCGACCGCGATTCTATTGGCGATTCGTACCATCTCAGTTCCCCAGAGCCTTCTTGATATTGGCTTCAATATCGGCCTTCGATGTCAATCCAATTTGCGCGGCAACGACTGTTCCATCGCGATTGACGAAGAATGATGTGGGCAGTTCATCGAGTCCTCCATACGGCTTATCAAGCGAGCCGCCATCGATCAAAACCGGATAGTCGATATGCAACTTCTGCGCCGATTGCGCAATCTCCGTTTTGTCTTTGGCCAATTCCTTAGGGTCGTCGCGGTTCAGGTCATCCGCGGAAATGCCGAGGACTTCAAACCCCTGCGACGCATATTGATTCCGTAGCTCGACGATCCAGGGCGTCTCAATTTTGCAGGGAGCGCACCACGTGGCCCAGAAGTTGATGAGCACTGCCTTGCCCTTGTAGCTGGCCAACGAAACCCTTTTCCCGCTCAGGTCTTCAAGCACAAAGGCGGGCGCAGACTTACCCTTCAGCGGCGAAATGTATTGCGGCATTCCGCCGGATGCATCGGGGATAAGCTCGCCCTTGGCAACCGAAGCAAGCGCCTTTTCGGCAGCCTGTTTGCGATACTCATAGTTTGCCCAACCTGCCCAGGCAAATACGGAAAGAATGAACAATACGGCTGTGATGACCAAGGTGTTGCGCTTCAAGGAAGATTGACCTCTCGTGATCTATTGTACGAAATCGTGCGACCCGTCGAAACCGCTCGGACTGATACCATCAAAGACCGATGAACGACACTCCTGAACATCGCCCGGTGGAGCCAGCCGCACTAAGCCCCGCGGATTTGGTCCGGACCGAGGCGGCGGCGCTTGAGGCATTGGCCAGGCGTCTTGAAAGTGCAATGGCCGAGCCCTTCCGCCAGGCCGTCGACCTGATTGTGCGCTGCGGAAATGAGAATTGCCGAGTGGTCGTGACCGGCATGGGCAAGAGCGGCATCATTGCGCAAAAAATTGCCGCCACCCTCAGTTCCACTGGATCGCCCGCACTGTTTCTGCATCCTGCTGAGGCTGTCCACGGCGACCTGGGTGTACTGATGCCCGGCGACGCGGTGATCGCTCTTTCCGCAAGCGGTGAGACGGAGGAGATTCTTCGACTGCTGGCCATGCTCAAGCGCAAGGGCGATGCGCTTATCAGCTTCTGCTGCAACCTGAATTCCACACTGGCGCAGGCAAGCAACGTGGCGCTCGACTGCAGTGTGGAACGCGAGGCTTGCGGACTCAACCTGGCGCCCACTGCATCCACAACGACGATGCTGGCCCTGGGCGATGCGCTGGCCATTGCGGTGAGCCTGCGCAAGGGCTTCCGCGCGGAGGATTTCGCGGATTTGCACCCCGGCGGCAAACTGGGAAAGCAACTGGCAAAAGTGTGTGATCTTATGCACACAGGCGACGCCCTGCCAACGGTTGCGCTTACCACGTCAATGACCGATGTGATCTACGAAATGTCATGCAAGAAGCTGGGTATCACGACGGTGCAGGAAGATGGTCTGCTTTGCGGAGTGATCAGCGACGGGGATTTGCGCCGTCTGCTGGAGCGCGAAGGAGGAGCGGCACTGAGCCGGACGGCAGGCGAGGCGATGAACGCTCACCCGCGAACCATCGCAGCAGAGGAACTTGGCGCTACGGCCCTTGCAATTCTGGAAGAGCGAAAGATTACTTCCCTCGTTGTGGTGGATGCGCAGAACCGGGTCGAGGGCGTGGTGCACCTGCATGATTTGTGGGGCATTGAGCTGATCTGAATTCGCCAAGAGACGGCGAATGTCAGCGAAGCTGCGGAGCCAGAAGTGCGACCATCTCGAGATCGTGATCAAGAGTCACGGACTCATCCGGCTCGGCCGGGTTATACCGCGCCTGAAGCCGCTTGTCCTTGATCTGGCGGAGAAACTCCTCAGCCTCATCTTCCTTGCGGAATCGATGGACATGCGTCCCCGAGCGATACTCTTCCACAAAATAAGTGTACTTCAGTTCGACCCAGAACTGCCGGGGACCCGCGCCATGCACCTTCCCGTACTGGACCCTTACCTCTGTGGACGGCCACCCTGCGAAAGCCTGATTCTGCCGCCACTTGTGATAGAGCCTTTTCACACCATACCCAGCGGCGGCACCTGGAATGAGCCCGAACTTCACCAGAAGCTTGAAAGCAAGCAGGAGTACAAGTCGCCACGGAATATGTTGCGGATCCATGTCAAAGGTGTCGCACACTGATTTGCCGCCCGGAACTGGCTGGAACTCCTAGCAGCGCGTTCCCGAACATTTAGAATGATGACTGCACCAATTTTTGCCTTGCGTCCGCCACGGCGGACGGGAAAGCACGTTCACACATCACTATGCATCGCTGGTCGAAACTGTTTGTTCCCACTCTTCGTGAGGCCCCGGCGGACGCCGAAGTGGCCAGCCACAAGTTTCTGCTCCGCGCCGGCTATATTCGCCAGCTCGGCGCCGGAATTTACAGTTACCTCCCTTTTGGACAACGCGCGCTGAACAAGATCATCGGCATTGTGCGCGAGGAGATGGACAAGATCGGACAGGAGTTCTACCTGCCGGCGATCCACCCGCGCGAAGTTTGGGAGCAAAGCGGCCGCTGGACCACGATGGGCGAGAACATGTTCCGGCTGAAAGACCGCAAGGGCGCAGACCTTTGCCTGGGCATGACGCACGAAGAGATCATGACTTCGATTGCGCGCAACGAACTGCGCAGCTACAAGCAGTTGCCGCAGATCTGGTATCAGATCCAAAACAAATTCCGCGATGAACCAAGACCGAAATCCGGGTTGCTGCGCGTGCGCCAGTTCACGATGAAGGACAGTTACTCCTTTGATATCGACAAGGCCGGCCTGGACAAGAGCTACGATCTGCACGACGCCGCATATCGCAGGATTTTCACTCGCTGTGGTCTGAAGTTTGTAGCGGTCGACGCGGATTCGGGGTCGATGGGCGGATCGCAGTCGCAGGAGTTCATGGTCTATACGGACGCTGGCGAGGATTTGATTGCAAGCTGCCCGGTATGCGGGTATGCCGCTAATCTGGAGAAGGCCACTTCGCGGCTTGATCCGGTGATTGAAATGGAGCCGACCGGCGATGGAATGCCGGAGCTGGTTTCTACGCCGGGTTGCGCAGCGATTTCCGATGTAGCGGAGTTCTTCAAGATTTCGCCGGCTTCGGACATCAAGTGCGTGGCCTACATGGTGCTGAAGCGCGGAGTGGGCGGGAAGCCCGACACGTGGCACGGCGTGGCTACGTTCCTGCGCGGCGACCATCAGGTGAACGAGACGAAGCTCTTGGGCGCAGTGGGAGGCGCGGACCTACGAACCATGCAGGCCGAAGAACTTTCGCAGTTCTTCAACGGTCCGGCCGGATTCCTGGGACCTGTTGGGCTCAAACACAACGGGAAGCCGCTGGACGACGGGCTCACGGTGGTCGTCGACAAATCTCTCGAAGGCCGCAAGAATCTGGTGGCCGGGGCAAACAAGCTGGACTACCACTTGCGCAATGTTGTGCCGGGCCGTGATTTCACATGGACGCTGAGCGCAGATATTCGCAGTGTGAACGAAGGCGAGAGCTGTCCCGTAGATAATTGCGGGGGCAAGCTGGTGGTAGGCCGGGCGGTTGAAGTGGGGCACATCTTCAAGCTCGGGTACAAGTACACCGAGAGTATGGGCGCGCGCGTGCTTGATCCGAACGGCAAAGAAGTGATGCCGATTATGGGCTGCTACGGCATCGGGATTGAGCGCATTCTCACTGCTGCGATTGAGCAATCGAACGACAAGAACGGCTTCTGGCTGCCAGCTTCAATTGCTCCTTTTTCTGTGGTGGTGACAGTAACCAATGTTTCCGATGCGGCGCTGGCCGAGGCGGGCGAAAAGCTGGCGGAGACGCTTGAATCCGAGGGGATCGACGTGTTGTTCGATGACAGAGATGAGCGTGCGGGCGTCAAATTCAAAGATGCGGACCTGGTCGGCGTACCCTACCGGATTAACGTGGGCAAGAAGGCCGCCGATGGTTTGGTTGAGTTTGTAACGCGCGCCTCGGCAACCAGCGTGGACGTCGCGTTGAGTGAAGTAGCTGCAATGGTCAAGACCCGCATCGAGGAAGATGCATTGTTGAACTCGATCTGAGAATAGCAATTCCGATTGCGTTGATTGTTTCCGAGGTCTCGGGATCGAAAACTGAGGCACACCGTTGAGAGAGAAGAATCAGGTGCGGCGATGGCGTTGAAAATACGGTTGGCAAGGTCCACGGGGAAGAATCCCACATCAACGCTGATATTGCGCATTGCGCTCGCGGCTATTTCGATCGTGGCACTGGTGGGCATTTCGATTCTCGGCTATTGGAATTTCAAATATGAGGGCGTGGTAGACGAGCGGCTCAAACAGCCGATTTTTGAAAACACTGCCAAGATTTTTGCCGCACCGCGCGAGGTTCGCCCCGGGCAAAAACTTTCGGTTCGCCTGATTGCGAATGAACTGCGCGAGGCCGGTTACACCATCGACGGAGCTTCACCGGTTTCGCAGTTGGGTACGTACTCCGAAGCGTCGCAGACCATTACGGTGCACCCTGGCCCGCAGTCGTATCACGCGCAGGACGGGGCGACTATACGCGTCAGCAGCGGCGTTGTGGATTCGATTGCAGACGATCACGGACAGCCGCTTGCCAGTTATGAATTGGAACCTTTGCTTATCACCGGCTTGAGTGAAGACGCCAACCGAACCAAGCGGCGACTGCTTACCTACGACGAGATCCCTTCTAACGTTGTACAGGGAGTGCTGGCCATTGAAGACCGCCGGTTCTTTGAGCACGGCGGCGTCAATTACTTCAGCATGCTGAGCTGGGCCTGGCATGATGTGATGGGCGACCGCAAACATCGCGGCGGCGCTTCTACGCTGACCATGCAATTGGCAAAGCTGCTCTTCCTCTCAGACAACGGCACCATCAAGTACAAACTGATCCAGATCATGGTTGCTTTCCATCTGGAGCACCGCTTCACCAAGAAGCAGATTTTCGAGATGTATGCTAACCAGATCCCTCTCGGGCAGCGTGGCAGCTTCTCAATCAACGGATTCGGAGAGGCTTCGCAAGTTTATTTCGGAAAAGATGTACAGCAACTCGATCTGGCTGAGTGCGCATTCCTCGCTGGCATTATCCAGCGTCCGAGTTACTTCAATCCCTTCCATCATCCGGAACGCACCATTGAGCGGCGCAACCTGGTGCTCGACTCGATGGTTGAGACGGGGGCCATCACCAAAGACCAGGCAGAGCGAGCGAAGACCGAGCCCTTGCATCTCTCAGCGCAGGGCGTAGATGCGAGTGAAGCTCCTTATTTTGTGGATCTGGTGCACGATCAACTAAATCAGAAGCTGGGGGAGCGCGACTTTAACCGCGAAGGACTGCGGATTTACACCTCACTCGATCCGGACCTGCAGCGGGTCGCATCCGCTGCCGTCGACTCCACCATTCACGAAGTAGACGAGCAGGTGGACCGGTTGCACCGGCATCACAAGCCGGGCGAGACCTGGACCTACCCGCAGGTGGCACTGGTTGCGCTGAATCCTCATACGGGCCAAGTGCTGGCGTTGGTAGGTGGACGCAACTACGGCAACTCGCAGTTGAATCACGCAATTGCCAATCGTCCTACAGGATCAATTTTCAAGCCATTCGTCTATGCCACAGCCTTTGCAACGGCCGTCGAAGGGACCATGCTCCCCGGACAAACCAAACTGTTCTCACCGGTCACCATGATCAGCGACGAGCAGACGACCTACGACGTGGGAAACCAGGTATACACACCTCGCAACTATAAGGGCGAATATTACGGCCCGATCACCGCCCGCTATGCACTGATGCGCTCGGATAACAACGCAACGATCAGCCTTGCCAGTATGGTCGGCTTCGATCGCGTGGCCGCGCTTGCTCGCGACGCCGGCATCAAGAACGCGCGCGGGACGCCGTCCATGGCGATCGGTACTTACGACGCAACGCCGTTGGACATGTCCGGCGCCTACACCGTATTTGCCAACAACGGCCTTCATCTGAACCCGTGGATGTTGGCCAGCATTCGCACGCCTACCGGGGACATCATCAGCGATTTCACGCCTACCTCAAGACAAGTGCTAGACCCGCGCGTTGCTTACCTTACAACCAACATGATGGAAGCCGTCCTGCATGGCAACGGGCAGGACCCCTGCGTGATCGCAGGGCGCGATTACTGCGGGACTGGCGCTGGAGTGCGTAACCTCGGGTTTCTCTCGCCGGCGGCAGGTAAAACAGGTACGGATCACGATGCGTGGTTCGCTGGCTTTACCAGCAATCTGCTTTGCATTGTGTGGGTGGGTAACGACGACTATACCGACATCAAGCTGGAAGGCGCGCACGCTGCCGCGCCCATCTGGGCTGAGTTCATGAAGAACGCCGTGCTGTTGCCTCAATATTCAGATACGCACGAATTCTCGCCCCCCGAGGGCGTTCAGATCGTCAGTCTCGATAAGAACACGAACCTGCTGAGCGATGCGGCCTGCCCCGACGACTATGACGCAGCATTTCTTAACGGTACCGCGCCTACCGACACATGCGATCACCCCCCGGACAAGCGCAATCTGCTGCAAAGGATCTTCGGGGTTGGTAAGCCCGCGAACTGAGTCGACGGAATTCTTATCCGTCGATTACGGTGCCGTCGGGCATGGGCTGGCAACGGTCACACCAAAATGTGACCCGTGCATCCGGGCCCTGAATTCGCTTGCGAATGGGCTCGCCGCAACTGCGGCAGGGTTCGCCTTTACGACCGTAGACATAGAGGCTGGCGGCTGGATCTGACTCGTGCGTGGTGCGCCGTTTACGGCCGCCGTAGGTCACGATGGAGTCACCTGAGTCTTCCTGCACGTTTGCCGCAACAAGCCTTTGCGCGGCGGCGATCAGAGCTTTAGCCTTGGATTCGCTTAGTGCGGACACCCTGCAGAAGGGGTTGGTCGCGGCAACAAAACAAATCTCCGACTTAAAAACATTGCCGACTCCGGCCAAAACCTCCTGGTGAAGGAGTACATCGGCAATCTCTTCATCTCTGTGGATCAGCAGCCGGCGCAACACCTTGGCAGCATCGAAGTTTTCACTCAAAACATCGATTGATGGCGCGGGAATCCTCGTCGCTCGCGCGAGTTCCTGAGGCTGCAACATCTTTGCTACTGGCACGCGAAAGCCCACCGCGACGTATTCGTTGTTCTCAAGTACGATGCGCATGTTGATGCGCGGCTGCTGCCATCGTTCGCCCGGCCTATAGATGTGCCAGCTGCCGCTCATGAGCATATGAGTAGCCAACGTTCCCCCGCCCGAAAAATGGACGAGCAGCCACTTGCCGCGCGACTCCACCTGCTCAACTAACTGCCCTACAAGCGGCGTTTCGTCGTCGAATCGGATGAGCAGAGGATAGGTAGAGCGGAAACCTGTAAGCGGTTTGGCCGTGAGCGCGCGGCTCAGTGCACGTGCAGTGCGGAAGATGGTGTCGCCTTCAGGCATGGGCTACTGAACCTCGCCCGTATGCGGCTCATGGGCTTGCTGTCCGACGGGGAGCAGAATACGGCGCAGTTGCATGCCGAGCGGACCGGGATGGAAACCGGCATCCATGAGGAAGCGCGCCATGGGATGCGCCGCGACGGGCTGGCCGTTGATTGTAGTGATGAGCACGCCTTGATGGCCACCGCGCATGCGTTCCTGACCGCGGGAGCAGAGAAAATGGGCAAGCCCGGAAGCTGTCTGCGACCGCTCCGGTTCTTCGGCAGGCAGAAATACGAGCAAGTTTGGATTGCCGCGACGGAGCCAGGCAACCAGTTGGCCGTTACGCAGAATCACCTCGGCATAGACAGCGCGGGTGAGTAACCGAGGAGCGGTTTCCGAATCTTCTTCTGCGACTGGCAATTCGGGCCAGCGCAGGACGGAACCATACGGGTTGGCGGGATCGGTCGCGGCCAATTGGACAAATTCCGGCTTCTCCTGCGGCGGCGCATTGCGCAACTGGCGAAGCAAATCCACCGCGGCCGGCAAAGCAAACTGGGTTGCGCCGAGGCCGGCGACGAAATAGCCGCGGCGGATTCGGCCACTTTCTTCAAGAGCTTTGAGCACGCCATAGACTGCGCCGAATCCGCCCGGCACATTTTCCGCGGCAACCAATTCGCGGAGCAGAACGCCGTAGCGGTTGAGTAACTGCAGAGCGAGAGCATGGCTGGCTTCGGTGGCGGTGGGAGAACTTTCGCTTCCATTCTGCGGGCGCAGCGGCAAGAGCGACCAGCGGCCTTGCGCTGTGGGAGGAGTGGTCCTGCGCGAACGGAATACCACTCCAGTCTGCACTCGGCGTGGCGTGCGCGCGCTTTCTGGCCGGGCGATGTAGGCGCGCAAGGCATGCAGAGAGTCGTTGGTGATGAGGGCGCGCCAGACCAGGCTCCACAGCGCCTCGATGGTCTCGCCGGGGTACCCGCCGCCGACGGCCTGATGAAGGGCGTCGAAGAAAACCGCGCCGGTAGATTCAAGCACTGCGACAAGTTTTTCTTCGCGCTCTGTCAGCGGCTCTGCTTGGGGACGCTGTTGTGCCAGCAGGGGCAGCTTGTCTGCGAAAAACAATGCGATGCGTCCATCGCGTTCGCCAAGGGGCTCGACTCCGGCCCATGTTATTTCGCCCGCCGCAATCAATGTATCGAGGCCGGCCGAGGCATAGTCGGCAATGCGCGCAGGGAGGATTGAAGACTCGATCAGCGAGGCAGGCAGAGGGGCGCCTTGCAGACTTTCGATGGCATCGAGAAGGCCGTCAAGGTTTCCATGGCCGCTGCGACGCGGCGCGAGGATGCCTTGCCAGTGGGTAAGAAAGCGGGCCAGGGTGTGCTGCTCGACCGGCTCGACTTCACGACGCAGTTTGGCGAGCGACTTGCGACGGATGAGGCGCAGCATTTCCGCATCGCACCACTCACGATGAAGGCCGCCGGGACGGAAACCTCCTTCGAGGACGCGGCCTTCCTGGGCAAGCTGGCGGAGGGCGTCTTCGACGGCAGCAGAATCCAGCGCAAATCGATCCGCCACCTCGCGCAATGTGAAGGGTCCATGCGTACGGGCGTAGCGGCGCACGAGTTCCAACACAGGATGCGCGACCGGCTCCAGGAGTGCCGACGCCAAGCCCGGGGGCAATGGAATTCCCAAGCCGTCGCGATAGCGAGCCGCATCTTCAGCCGCAACCAACCGGTGCTCCCCGGCAATGCGCAGTTCGAGGAGACGGCGCGAACGCACGAGGCGGTCAACCTGCGCTAAAAGATCCGGTGACGCAACACGACGCGCCAGTTCCACACGGGAAAGGTCGCCGAGACGCAGGCAGAGATCGTGAATACCATCTGCCGAACGCGCGCGATACTCTTCCCGGAGACACTGCGCAATTTCCTCAACTTCGCAGATAGCATTTGCATCGAGCAGTTCGCGCAGATCGGCTTCGCCAAGCAACTCGCGCAACTGATCCTGGTCGATGGTCAGCGCCTGTGCACGGCGCTCGGCAAGCGGCGCGTCGCCATCGTAGAGGAAATTTGCGACATAACTGAAGAGCAACGATGACGCGAACGGCGAAGGTTTCTGCGTCTCGACAACATGAACGCGCAGTTGACGTTGCTCAATGGCCCGCAGCGTTTCAATCAATGCAGGCATATCGAATACGTCGCGCAAGCACTCGCGATATGCCTCGAGAAGCAACGGAAAAGACGGATAGCGGGCAGCGACGCGCAGTAAATCGTAAGAACGCTTTCGCAATTGCCAGAGCGGTGAGCGCGCATCGGCACGGCGACGCGGAAGCAGCAGAGCGCGACCGGCGGCTTCGCGAAAACGACCGGCAAAGAGCGCAGTCGTGCCGAGTTGGCGAAGTACCAGCGCCATAGCTTCGGCCGACTCGACCAAAAACCAATCTGGATCAGGCGGCTCGTCGGTATCGGGAAAGCGCAATACGAATCCGTCGTCGCCCCACAAAGTTTCGACTTCAGGCCCTCCGGCCGCACGGATGCGGGCGCTGACAGCCATAGCCCAGGGTATGTGGATGCGGCTACCAAAGGGCGTGAGGACGCAGACTCGCCAGTCGCCGAGCTCATCGCGACAGCGCTCGATGACTACCGTGTGATCGTCTGGCACAAAGCCGGTGGATGCCTCCTGGTCGGCGAGAAACTGCATCAGGTTTTCCGCTGCACCGGGGTCGAGGTCGTGCTCGGAAACGAGGCGCGTCAAGGCTGCGGGTTTGGGTAGTGCGCGTAGTTCGCGAACCAGCTCGCCGATGCGGCGGCCGAACTCGAGCGGCCTCCCGGGACCATCGCCCTTCCAGAAAGGCATTTTGCCGGGTTCGCCGGGGGCGGGGACTACCAGAACGCGGTCGTGGGTGATCTCGACAATGCGCCAGGTGGAAGCGCCGAGGATGAACGTCTCATTGGGGTGCGATTCAAAGACCATCTCCTCGTCGAGTTCGCCAACGCGCACGGCCTTGCCCTCGCTGTATGCAAGAAAAACTCCGTAAAGACCGCGGTCTGGAATGGTGCCGGCGTTGAGGATCGCCAGGCGGGCCGCGCCATCGCGGGCGGCGACCACGTTGCGGATGCGATCCCACGTGAGCCGCGGCCGCAGTTCGGCAAACTCGTCCGAGGGATAGCGGCCGCTGAGGAGATCGAGGACGCCCTCGAAGGCGGAGCGGGCAAGTGAGCCGAAGGGAGCTGCGCGGCGGACGAGATCGAAGAGGGTGTCGACGCTGACTTCTGGCTTGGGAATCTCTGGTTCCGGACTCGCCGCACCCCAATCGTCGAATTTCAATTCTGCTGTCGGACTCTTCACTCGGCGCGCACTCTTCAAGACTTTCGTCTTGCGAGGAACGGCGGCGTGGGGCGGGTGCGCGACAATCGCTACCAACTGCTGCGCGAGCACATCGAGGGGATTACGCGGGAAGCGCGTGGACTCGATGTGGCCTTCATGCATGGCGCGGGTGACGGCGGCGCAGGCTACCAGGTCGGCGCGGTATTTGGGAAAGAGAATGCCCTCGCTCACTGCGTCGACGTGGTGGCCGGCGCGGCCGATACGCTGCATCCCGCTAGCCACCGAGGGTGGGGCTTCAATCTGGATCACAAGATCGACTGCGCCCATGTCGATGCCCAGTTCCAGCGTTGACGTGGCGCAGAGGGCGCGAATCTTGCCGGCCTTCAATTGCTCCTCAATGACGGAGCGCTGGGGGGCGGCCAACGAGCCGTGATGGGCGCGGGCGATGTCTTCGCCTGCCAGTTCATTCAACGCCCCCGCGAGGCGCTCGGCTACCTGCCGACTGTTGACAAAGAGGATGGTGGAGTTGCGCGCGCGAATGATTTCGAGCAGGCGGGGATGAATTGCATTCCAAATGGAAACCCGGCGCGGCGGCTGCGAGGCCGGCCCGCTGGGCAGATACTCCTGCTCGCCGAGATGCGCCATGTCCTCGACGGGAACTTCGATCCGCAGCTTCAACTGTTTCGGTGCGCTGGCGTTGACGATGGTAATGGGGCGGTAGCGGAGGGTTGCCGGATCGGAGGTGTCAGAGGACCAGGACGATTCCTGATAAACGGGTTCCGGCTTGGGAGTGTCCGCGTCGCCGGCTGATGCTGCTTGAGGCGTTTCTGCGCCACCTAGGAAGCGGGCTACTTCTTCCAGAGGGCGCTGCGTGGCGGAAAGTCCGATGCGTTGCAGCCTGCGCTTGGTCAGCGCTTCCAAACGCTCGAGGGAAAGCGCGAGGTGTGCGCCGCGCTTGGTGGGAACCAATGCATGGATTTCATCGATGATTACCGTGTCGACGGTGCGCAGGGCTTCTGATGCCTGCGACGTGAGCAGCAGGTAGAGCGACTCCGGCGTAGTGATAAGGATCTCGGCTGGATGGCGGGCAAACCGGGCACGCTCTTGCTGCGGGGTATCTCCGGTGCGCACGCTGACGGTGGGCTCGCGAAACGGCACGCCCATCCGCCTCGCCATGTTGGCCATGCCGGCGAGGGGCGAGCGCAGGTTGCGCTCCACATCGACAGCGAGGGCCTTCAACGGCGAAACATAGACGATGCGGCAACCCTGAGCCTTTCCCGGCGGAGCGGGCTGCAGCATCAGGCGATCGAGACACCAGAGGAAGGCTGTCAGCGTTTTGCCGGTTCCGGTGGGTGCCAGAATCAGCGCACTTTCGCCGCGGGCAATGACAGGCCAACCCATCCGCTGGGGCGCGGTCGGCGCATCGAAGACGGCGCGAAACCACTCCGCTGTTACCGGATGGAAACAGGCAAATGAGTAGACTGTCTCGTCCGGGGTGGGGCGGCACGGCGGCATGCTCATAAGAATAGCGCAGAGGAAGGCGAATAGGAAGCGAAGAAGAGGCTGCGGTTGCGCTCCAATTCGTTTTGACCGGTTCCTTCGAAACTCGCTCAAAATTTGGATTAGACCCACGATATGGCTGTAGAACTCTTCCAGTTTTCCGCAGGTATCCAGTATTCCCGATGAACGCGAGCGCCTGCGGTCTGCACCGGGAACTGTGCGAAATAGTCCGTCTCAATGTCAAAACGGAGCACAGAGCCAGTCCCACCGTCGCGGGTGTTCCAATCTCGGGCAATTTGAGTAGCGTAGTCTTCATTCAAAACCGGATAAAAGATCGGCTGCTCAGGTAGACGCGACGCGAAAAGTCGCCAGCCGCTGGCGCGGATCAAATCCAGTTCCTTTTCGCCGACGGGGCGGTAGAGCTTTGTGAGCGGCATTCGGGGTACTTGTCTCCAAATCCAATCTAAACAGTCCCACCCGAGCCCGATTGTTGTATCCAGTTGAAATAAAAGTGTCACAACGCATCCGATGGAGCAGTTGTCCCATCGAATAGCATAATCATTGCCGGAGCGCCCATGCGAGACCATTTGGCTACACTCCTCGACGACTTCCACCGCTACGGTCGCGAGGTCGCTGTGGTGCGTTACCAGGGCAACCGGCGGCGGGTCACCACCTACGGGGAGATTGCGCGGCTGGCTGGACGTTTTGCGGCGTTGCTGGCACAGCGCGGCATTGAGCCGGGCGACCGTGTGCTGATTTGGGCCGAGAACAGCGCAGAGTGGATTGCGGCTTTCCACGGGTGTATGCTGCGCGGGGTGCTGGCGGTTCCATTGGATGCTCACGGAACTGCCGAATTTGCGACGCGCGTGGCTGCCGATGTGAAGCCGAAGCTGGCGGTGGGCGATGCAGTTCTGCTCAGCCAGTTGCCGGATAACGAGCAGAAACTCGGGTTCACTCGAATTCTTTTTGAGGAATGGCTTGAGCACTTGCCTGCGGAAGAGGCTGGACCGGTTCCGGGGCTCTCAGGTGAAACGCCACTGCAGATTCTGTTCACGTCGGGGACGACGGGTGATCCCAAGGGCATTGTGATTACACACGGCAACGTGTTGGCCAGCGTGGGGCCGATTGAAGATGCTTCGCAACCCTACCTGCGCTACGAACGACTGATCCATCCACTTCGCATCTTGCACACGCTGCCTCTGAGCCACGTCTTTGGCCAGACCATGGGGCTGTGGGTCCCGCCGATCTACCGGGCGGAACTTCACTTTGAAAGTCGCCTGGTGGCGCCGAGGCTGATTGAGACGATCCGCAAGGAACGCATCTCTGTGCTTGCGGCGGTGCCGCGGGTACATGGCCTGCTCAAGGCGCATCTGGAAGCCACGCTGCCGGGACTTACCGAACGCGCGGAAGGCCCACAGGGCACAGCAACCGGTGTTCCTGTCTTGCTGCGATGGTGGCGTTTCCGCGATGTGCACTGGGCCTTCGGCATCAAGTTCTGGGCGCTGATTTCTGGCGGTGGCGCATTGCCCGGGCCGCTGGAAAAGTTCTGGAACGCTGTGGGCTTTGTGGTGGTGCAGGGTTACGGGATGACCGAAACCACAGCACTGATCACGCTGAACCATCCCTTCCATGTGGCGCAGGGAACGATTGGGAAACCACTAGCTGGGCGCGAAGTGAAGCTGGGCCCGGACGGCGAGGTGCTGGTGCGGGGTGCAGCCATTTCCAAGGCAATCTGGTCAGGCGGAGTTCTCAAGCCGCGTGAAGACCAATGGCTGGCCACGGGAGACCTGGCCGAAATGCAGCCGACCGGCGAGTTGCGCTTTTTGGGACGGAAGAGCGAAGTGATTGTGACTGCAGCGGGCCTGAATCTGCACCCCGAGGACCTGGAAGCGGCCATCGATCAATCACCCGGCGTAAGAGCGAGCGCGGTAGTGCAGATGGAGACCGCAGCCGGCCCGGAACCGTGCGCCGTGCTTGCTTTTCACGGGACGGCTAAAGAGGTTGAAGCTGCCATTGAACATGCCAACGCGCGGCTGGCGGAATTCCAGCGTCTTCGCCGATGGGTGGTATGGCCCGAGCCTGACCTGCCTCGTACTTCGACCGGCAAGGTTCGGCGCAAAGCAGTGGCCGAATGGCTGGCCAAGACCAATACGACCTCCAATGGCGAGGCCAATGGAGGGTTGGCCAGTAAAGCGGCCAAGAATGGCTCTGGGGTGTCGACGGATTGGCTGTTGACGTTGATTGAGCAGGTCTCCGGCGAGGCTCCGGCCGGAGCCGGCGATGACCTTCGACTGACAGAAGACTTGCACCTGGACAGCCTGGGCCGGGTGCAGTTGGCCGCCAGCATTGAGGAACGAATGGGAATGGTCCCCGAAAGTAGCTTCCTGGAAGAAGTGCAAACGTTGGGCGCGCTGAGACGGTTGGTAGGTGGACCCCAATCGCAGAATGGCTCGCGTCAGACTGCCGAGTCGGGGCTTAGTACCGAGTTGAACTCGGCTGGGGGAGGCATTGTTTCCGACGAGAATCCTGAAATTACGGTGAGCAAAGGAACAGAGGAATCGACAGCCGTTCGCCAAGAGCCGCAACCGGAGCCGCAAGCTGTGGCCGCCCCGAAGGCTAATTTTCTCTATCCGCGCTGGCCGTGGTGGCTGCCCATGCGCTGGGTACGCGCGGCCTTTTGTGAGACGGTGATACGCCCGCTGACCCGGTTGCTGGCCAAGCCCAAGGTGGTCAGCGATGCGCCAGAAAAAATGGAATCGGGCGAACCGTTGCTGATCGTCGCCAACCATGTCACGGCATTCGACGCTGCGCTGCTGCTGTATGCGCTGCCTGGAAAAATACGGCGCCGGGTTGCCGTGGCCATGTCCGGTGAGATGCTAGAGGATTTCCGCCACTTCCGAAATCCCTTCCCAGGGCCGAAGTATGGCCGCTTCTATTTATTCGGTCCGCCGGCGTACTGGCTGGTGACTGCGTTTTACAACGTGTTCCCGTTGCCTCGGCAGCGCGACTTTCAACCCAGCTTCAGCCACGCCGGAGAAGCGATGGATCGGGGATTCAGCGTGATGGTGTTCCCTGAGGGCGCGCGCTCGCCGGAGGGGAAGATCGCGCGGTTCCGGCCGGGAATCGGGCTGCTGGTAAAGCAATCGGGAGTGCCGGTGCTGCCGATGGCTCTGCGCGGGCTGGGCGAATTGAAGACGCAGCAACTGAGCTGGTTCAGGTCGGGAATGATCGAGGTGGTTGTTGGAGAGCCGATCCGTTTTTCTGTGCTGGAGACCGAGGCGAACATTACCGCGAGGTTGCAGGATGAGGTTGAAAAGCTGATGAGGGGATAACTGAATTCTGCGCTGAGCCCGTTCAAAGCTCGACTTATTAAGGCGACTAACTCGCCTGTCTCGGTCTGAAGTAGCATGTGCCGCCCGCAAGAACCGGGGTCCAGATTGAGGGGTCGGCGGGTTGTTCACTGGAGCCAAGAAACAGAATTCCATCCGGAGCGAGCAGGCGATGAATATTGTTGAGCAGGGCGCGGCGCGTTTCCTGTGAGAAATAGAGCATTACGTTGCGCAGGAAGATCACGTCGAAACGATCACTTGTGCGCTGGAACGGAAACTGCGGTCCGCAGAGGTTGGCCTGGCGGAAGTTACACATCTTTTTGACCTCCTGCTTGACCACCCAGTCTTCGCCCTGATGGTCGAAGTAGCGCACCACGAAGCGGGCGGGCAGGCCCCGGTTCATCTCGATGCGGTGATAGCGCCCGTCCTGCGCTTTCTCCACAACTTCTGCGCAGATGTCAGTCCCCTCAATGCGCGTGTTCCAACCGACGAGCATGGGAAAATGCTCCAGCATCATCATGCCCAGGCTATAGGCTTCCTGGCCGGTGGAACAGGCCGCGCTCCAGAAGCGCAAGGATCGAAGGTTGCGACGAGTCTCTATGAGCTTCGGCAGCAACTCCGTGCGCAATAGCTCGAAGGGGCGACTATCGCGGAAGAAGCTGGTTTCGTTGATGGTCATGGCTTCGGCGATGGCCCGTTCCAGAGAGGGATCTTTGCGCACACGAAGGTGGTGGACCAGTTCGTCGAGATGGGCCATGCCTTGATTGCGGAGCAGCTTGGTGAGCCGCGTATCGAAGAGGTAATCGCGCGAAGCATCGAGCACGTTTTGCGAGACCCCGAAGACGAGTTGCCGAAGGTAGCCATAGTCGACGCTGACGGAAGTTTGCATCCCTACACCGCCGATCTGAGAAGCCCGCGGGCTTCACTGTTTGTCCGGCTAACAATTCGGAGAATTTCGGGAGCGATGGCGTCGAGAGGAAGCACTTTCTGCGCCAGGCTCGCATTAACCACTGCTCCCGGCATACCCCATACCGTGCTGGTTGCCTGGTCCTGGGCGAGCACGCTGCCACCACGATCACGAATGATGCGGCATCCGATCATGCCATCGGAACCCATACCTGTGAGCACAACCGCCAGCACACCGGAGCCGTAAACCTCCGACGCAGAGCGAAAGAGTACATCGACAGCAGGCCGACAGTGATTCTCAAGCGGGCCCTGATTCAGGTGAAGCGAGGGTAGCGATGGAGGGCGCGACGCCGCGAGCACCTCCATATGCCAGTTGCCGCGCGCGATATAAATCACGCCGGGTTGGACCACGTCGCCCTCCGCGGCCTCGCGAACGGGAATCCGGCAGCGGCCATTGAGACGCTCGGCAAAGAGCTTGGTAAACATCTCCGGCATGTGTTGCACGATCATGACCGGCAAAGGAAAGCTGGTGGGGAAGGCCGGAAGCAGGCGATCGAGAGCCGCCGGGCCACCCGTAGAAACGCCGATGGCAACCACAGTCGGAATGGACGAGAGGGGCTGCTTGTTCACGGTCTGCATTTCGGGAAGCAGAACGGGCGGGCGAGCGGGACCGCCGCTTGTGGCCGGAGGGGGTACCAAACTCGGGCCGGAGACAGGGCTGGTCCAACGCCCAGGCGCAGGAACGGCAACCGCCGGAAGGAATTGAGGCTGCAGCGGTGCGGTGAGCGCATGGATTTTGGGAATCAAGTCCTGAGCAAGCGCCTTGGTGGCCGCTTCACGGCTTGACTGCCCAGCCGGCTTGGCGACATAGTCAGACGCTCCGCACGCGAGTGCCTCGATAGTGACCTTAGCACCGCGCTGGGTGAGAGAACTGCACATGATGACCGGCATTCTGTGTCCCCGCGCACGCAATTCACGTAGAGTCGCAAGGCCGTCCATCACCGGCATCTCCACATCCAGCAGTAGAAGGTCGGGCCGCGCGGTTTCAACCGCTTTCATGGCCGATTCCCCGTCTGCCGCGCTGGCCACCACTTCGAGACGTGCATCTGCGCTGACCACAGTGCGCAGCAGGCTACGCATAACCACCGAGTCGTCGACGATGAGTATCCTGGTACGGCCCGTGGCCATTATTCAGTCCTCCGCCAGACCAAGCATAGCCAGCTTTTCGTTCAGTGCTTCTCCGTCGAAAGGTTTCATCATGTATTCGTCTGCACCCGCATCAAGGGCGCGCAGAATAAAGTCATTCTCGGCCTCGGTGGTCACCATCATGACTTTGAGATCGTCGAACCCTTCTGCACGTAGTTGCTTCAGCATCCCCAGACCATCCAACACCGGCATGTTCCAGTCCACGAGCGCTAGGTCAAAAGGTTCGCTCTCCCCCAGCCGATCTAAACCGGCCTGGCCGTCGGCAGCTTCCTCGCATTCGATGCCTTTCTCCTCCAGCAGGCCACGCAGAATGCTCCTGACAAAACGGGAGTCGTCGACGATGAGTGCTCGCATTGGGCACCTCCAGGCGAAATTTGTTCAAGCAGCCTGCGCCGCACCCAGACGTATGGGGTCGAGGCGCTCGGGATCCAGCATTACGAGCAGGCTGTCTTTTAGCTTGTACGCGCCGGCAAACAATCCTCTCCGGCTCTCGTCCAGAATGGAGGGATTAGGTTCATAGTCGACCGATGAGACAGTCAAAACTTCACCCACCGAGTCGACCAGCAACCCGAAGCACCCGCCCGCGCTCTCCAGAACCAAAATATCCTGGGGGCCCTCTTTGGGTGGCAACCCCAGCACCTGGCGCAGACTCACGGTAGTGAGCACGTCGCCCCGGTAGTGAACCAGCCCCCCAACAAAGCCGGGAGCGAGCGGAACCGGTTGCGGACGCGCTGAGCCCACGATTTCAAGAATGTGGGTGATGGGCACGCCGAACAATCCCTCGCCGAGACGGACGGAACACATCTCGACCAGCTTGATTGCCGTTTTCTTTCGGCGCGTTATTTCTCTTCCATCCTGATTCATCGCACTGCCTCCTCCCACTCACCGGCCACTTTCTCGACGACCGGCAGCGGCTCTACGCCGCCCAAATCCACAATTCCGGTCACGCGATCCTTGAGCAACGTCACCCCACCCGCCTGCTGGCTGGTGCCGGCCTCAAATAGGTCGCCGCCCGAAGTCACATCGAGCACATGCGAAACCGCTACGCCCACCTGGCGGTTGCCTTCACGGCAAACGACCACGATGATTTGCGCATTTGGATTGTCAGAACCGCTCCCGGCTGCGGACAGAATCCCGCCCGAATCCTCGACCGGCAATAACTGTCCCTCGAAGTTCACCACCGGCCGGTAGCCAATGTATTCAATACGTGAGATCGGGAGTTGTTCTATGCGAACCACGTCTTTGAGTGGCACAGCAGCACGCCGCCCGGCAACCTCGACCAGCAGATACTCCAGGTTGTCGGCCTTTTCGGATTCGGATTCGCCGTCTGCCGCTTGCTCCGTCTCTTCGTGCGCGCTCATGCTGACGCCGGCCTTCATCGCAATTGCTCCCGGATCGAGAATCAGCGCCAATTCCGCATTTCCGAGCACGGTGGCTCCGGAATAGAGGCCAATATTCTTGAGCACCGCGTTGAGCGGCTTCACCACAATTTCTTCCGGATCCGCCAATCCGTCGACGACCAAGCCAAACTGCCGTCCGTCCGCAACCAGGACAGCGATGAAATTGTCCGCGTCTGCAGGGGCGCGGTGTGGGCCTCCGGGCGTCAGCAGCCGGTCAAGGAACACCAACGGGAGCAACCTGCCTCGCAGACGGTAAAGGGGTGAACCTTCGATCCATTCGATGGCTTTCGCAGCTTGTTCCGGCGGGACATGCACAAGTTCAGAAAGCGATCCCTGAGGTAAGGCAAAGCTCTGGCGAACACTGCGGACAATAAGGGCCGGAATGATGGCGAGGGTTAGCGGAATGCGCATCCGGAGCGTGGTTCCGTTGCCCGGCCGCGAGTCGATTTCAACCTTGCCGCCAATCTTCTCTACATTGGTTCGAACCACGTCCATCCCTACGCCGCGTCCGCTCACATTGGTTACGGCTGCAGCGGTCGAGAATCCCGGCAGGAACACGAGCTGCAGCAATTCGCGTTCGGCGAGATGCGCGGCACGCTCGGCAGGAATCAGACCTTTTTCGATGGCCTTTTGCCGTATCTTCTCGACCGACATGCCTGCGCCGTCGTCGGAAACTTCGATGATGACGTGACTGCCCTCGTGGCTAGCCCGCAATTGAAGCGTCCCCTCGGGGTCCTTGCCCGCCGCCTGACGGACATCCGGCGGCTCGATACCGTGATCGAGCGAGTTCCGTACAGCGTGCGTCAGGGGGTCCTTGATGGCTTCGAGCAGACTCTTGTCTAGCTCCGTTTCCTGGCCCACCACTTGCAGCCGCACGCGGCGGCCAAGGGACTGTGAAAGATCACGCACGATGCGCGGCATCTTGGAGAAGATATTCGAAACAGGCTGCATGCGGGCTTTCATGACGCTCTCGCGCAAATCCGCCGTCACCATGTCGAGACGACGCGAAAGCATGGTCATATTGGGATCGGCCGCAGTGGCTTGCAGCACCTGGTTGCGGGTAAGCACTAATTCACCCACCAAATTCATCATGCGATTGAGCAGAGTGACGTCGACACGGAGCGTGCTTTCCGCAGCGGTCGCTGTTGCCGCAATCTGAGTTTGCACGGGAGCAGCCCTCTCCGGTTCTCCGGCAGCCTCACGGATTGGCGCTTTGACTGGCACGGCGGGTTGTTCTGCCGTCGTCGATGCGGGTGGAGTAACCTCAGATTTCAGGGAGTGGACAGAGGTTGCTCGAGCGCTCGCTCTCAGGCGGGTCTTCTTTAGCTGAGATTGGGCCTGTGCTGGAGCTGGGCGCTCTGCGAGTGGTTGCGAAGCGCTCAGCGCCTGCAGTTCTGCAAGGCTTTGGATGAGTCGGTCATCCTCGCCCTCTCCTTCGCTGTCCACGGTCTCGATGGACTTCAGGATAGAGCGCAGGCCATCAAGGAGTTGCAACAGGCCGGTGATGATTGGGCCATTCGCAGCCAATTTGCCTTCGCGCAACAGCCCAAGCAGGTTTTCGCCGGAATGCGCCAGCCTCTCCAACCGCTTGAAGCCGAGGAATCCAGTGGTTCCCTTAATCGTATGGACAGACCGGAAGATATCTCCGATGAGAGCCGCATCCTGCGGCTTCTTCTCCAAGTCGGTGAGACACCGCTCCATGCGGTCCAACCCTTCCTGGCTTTCGATCAGGAACTCCCTCGTCAATTCATCGATGGCCATTTCGTACTCTCATTGGCCGGCCGGGATATGAAGACCCAGCGCAGCAGGCACTCATAGCCTTTATCGGTATAAATTGACTCAACATGAGGCCCCCCGAGTTTCGCGGAGATTGGGCAGTGGAGTGTCTGCAATGAGGAAGCCTGACAAGAGGGACGCCCGTCTCTTTTGTTGCTTTTCGGATCGAGATTCGGGGAGTTCGGGAAATCGCGAACGCCTGCCCATGTACAGCTGGGGCCGAAATGCTTTAGCCTCAAATCTCACGCGATGCAGACAGAGAAACTGATGACCATGAAGAATATTCCGCAGCAGACGCTCGACGAGTTGCTTGCAGCGGCAGCGAGGGCGGCAGAGAATTCCTACTCGCCCTACTCTCACTTTCGTGTAGGCGCGGCACTAAAGCTGACCGATGGAACCATCGTCACTGGCACGAATGTCGAGAACGTGAGCTATGGGCTGACTATCTGCGCGGAACGGTCGGCGCTGGTCAGCGCTGTTTCGCAATTTGGTCCAGGAGTGAAGATTGAGGCCGTGGCTATAGCTAACTTGAACAATGCGGCAAGCCCGCCGTGCGGCGCCTGCCGGCAGGTGCTGGCCGAATTCATTCTGCCGGATGCCCCGATCATCTTCCCCGCTGCTGATGGGCTGCGCGTTCTTCCCTTCGCCGACCTGCTGCCGCTGGCATTCGACTTGAAGTTGAAATAAGGCTGACACTCAATGACGCAATCCGACTCCAATCCTGCAGAAACGCCCCTTCACACCATTGACCTGATTCGCAAGAAGAGAGACGGGGGCTCGCTGGAGCCTCGCGAGATTGCGTTCTTGGCTGCAGGCGCGGCCTCGGGTTCGATCCCGCTGGAACAACTCTCCGCCTGGCTCATGGCTGCGTGGCTCAACGGTCTCTCGCTGGACGAAACGCGCGCGCTCACTCTCGCTATGCGCGACTCAGGGGAGAAGTTCTCGCCCTCCGGCATGGGCAAGGTGGCTGTCGACAAGCACTCGACCGGTGGCGTGGGCGACAAGACCAGCTTCCTGATCGCTCCCATCGCTGCCGCATGCGGTTTGGCGGTCCCGATGATCAGCGGTCGCGCTCTGGGCCACACCGGCGGAACACTGGATAAGCTGGAGGCAATTCCAGGGTTCCGGACGGCGTTGACGTTGAAGGAATTTGAGACTGTGCTGGCGCGCTGCGGTGTTTCAATCGTGAGCCAGACACCGACGCTGGTGCCCGCCGACCGCGTGCTTTATGCGTTGAGAGACCGCACAGGCACAGTCGAGAGCCCAGGGCTTATCTGCGCTTCGATTTTGAGCAAGAAACTGGCAGCGGGCCTGGATGCACTGGTCTTGGACGTGAAGACCGGGTCGGGTGCATTTTTGCGCAAGAAGGAAGACGCGGAATATCTCGCGGCCCTGATGGTGACCACGGCCGAGGCTGCCGGAACACGTACTGTTGCCCTGATGACCGACATGGACCAACCGCTGGGCTGTGCGGCGGGCAACTGGATTGAGCTGGTTGAATCGGTTGAACTACTGCGGGGCAAGAGGCCGGCGGAAAGCGAAGACCTGCGCGCTCTCTCGCTGATTTTGGCGGGATGGATGATTTTCCTTGGCGGCAAAGCAGCCACAGCGGAAGCTGGTCGCCAGTTGGCCGAAGCCGCACTGGAAGATGGTTCCGCTTTGTCGATTTTCTTCAAGATGATTGAAGCGCAAGGTGGCGATGTTGCGGTTTTCGACGACGTCAACTTCCACAAGCCGGGCGCAACCGAAGTGCTGAAGGCGTGGGAAAGCGGATTCATCTCCGCGATGGATGCGACCAGTATTGGATGGGCTGTGCAACGACTGGGTGCGGGCCGCGAGAAAGCCGGCGAACCAGTGAATCCCCATGCAGGCATACTCTTCCACGCACGGCGCGGCGCACGTGTGGAGCAGGGGCAGCCGGTTGCAACGCTCTATGCGACCACACCGGCGATGCTGGCAGAGCCCGTCGCGCTGCTGAAGAAGGCTATCACCATCAGCAAAGATCCGCCGGAGGCTGTGCCCTTGGTCAGCCGCATCTTCACGCGCGAAGCTGCTGAAGCTTTTCTCCGCAATGCTGTAAGGTAATCGGATACGAAAAGTTTCCAGAGTTCAGTTTTCAATCGGCCGAGATGGATGCCATTCGCCCGGAAACTGACGACGGAAAAATGTTCCTCAAGAAGGAGCAACCTCTTGGATCGATTCACAGGATTGCTTGGTATTCTGGCCGTGCTCATTGCAGCCTGGCTGGGCTCGACAGACCGCAAACACATCCGCTGGCGCACTGTCATATGGGGACTGGGCCTGCAGGTTACCTTCGCCTTCCTGGTGCTTCGCTTCGACTACGGGCAACGCGCCATGACGTGGGCGGGTGGCGTGGTGAACAAAATGCTCTCCGCCACCTTCGCTGGAACCGCAGTTCTGTTCGGCCAGTTCGGCCTTCCCAATTCCGGAGCTTTCGGCACGCTGATCACGCCTGCTTCCGGCGCGGTCTTCGCGTTCCAAGTACTTCCCACCATCATCTTCATCTCCGCATTCTTCGCAGTGCTTTACCACATTGGCTTGATGCAGATCATCATCCGTGGCATGGCGTGGGTGATGCTCAAGACCATGCGCATCAGCGGCGCCGAAAGCATGAATGTGGCGGCATCGATCTTCATGGGGCAGACCGAGGCTCCACTAACGATCCGCCCGTTCCTCTCGAAGGCTACGCGCAGCGAACTAATGGTGATCATGACCAGCGGAATGGCCCATGTATCGGGCGGCATTATGGCCATGTACATCGCTCAAGGGGTTGAAGCGCGGCATCTGCTGTCGGCGGTCATCATGACTTCGCCGGGGACAATTCTGGTGGCCAAGATGCTGGTGCCGGAAACCGAGCAGCCCGCTACCGAGGGTAAGGTCGTGATCCCCAAGGACGAGTTGCACAAGGAAGAAAACCTGATTGGAGCGATTGCCCGCGGAACGATCGACGGCGGCAAACTGGCCATGAATGTGGGCATCATGCTGATCAGCTTTCTGGCGCTGGTGGCGCTGCTGGACAGCCTGCTGCTGTGGATCCATGGAGGCGTGCCGTGGGTTCCAGGCTCGTTGGGGCAGATTCTCGGCTACATGTTCGCCCCGGTCGCCTGGTTGATCGGCGTACCGTGGCATGACTGCATGACCATCGGCAATCTGCTTGGCACGCGCATGGCACTGAATGAAGTGATCGCTTACATTGCCCTGGGTGCGGAGAAGGCGACACTCAATCCGCGCTCCTTTACTATCGCGACGTTTGCGTTGTGCGGATTCGCGAACCTTGGATCGATCGGGATGCAGATCGGCGGGATTGGGGCGCTGGTTCCGGAGCGGCGGAACGACCTAGCCAAGTTGGGTGTGCGGGCCATGTTGGCGGGGACGATGGCTAACTTAATTTCAGCTTCGATTGCGGGGATGTTTTTGGGATAGGATTTCGCTGGAGGAGTTCGTGATGAGCAATGAGCGACTGACCAAGCTCTTGAGCGAATTTGCCGACGGGCGCACGGAGTTGGTATTCGATCTTCTCGCCGCGGGGCTACCTGCGGACCACAAGGACGATTACGGCGTCTCGCTTATCCGGCACTGCTCATACTACGGAGACGTGAGCGCGATCCGTTTCCTGTTGTCACATGGAGAATCTCTCGACTCGCTGGGCGAAAACTACGGGCTCGACAGTGCTGCTTTCCATGGCCATTGGCGGCTCTGCTCGCTCCTTCTGGAGCAGGGCGCGGAGGTAAACCATGCCGCTGCAAACACAGGCGAGACAGCGCTGCATGCGGCGCTGAGCAAGACAGACCGCACGGTCTACGACCGGGTTCTCATGGTGCTTCTGGCCCATGGAGCGAATCCCAATGTTGCTACCAGGCCAGGCATGGAGACAGGCGCCTTTATGCGCGACTGCCGGACCAAAGGCGAAACACCGCTCCATCGCGCCGCGGCTTTCGGTGAAGTGGAAACGATCCGGATGCTGAAGGATGCTGGCGCCACTATCGACGCGAAGGATGCCAATGGAGACACGCCACTCTCGTGGGCCAGCTGGTATGGGCGTCCGACGCCTATCCTGAGAGAGCTGCTCTACGGCGACTTTCGCATTCATCCACAGAATCAGCCCATGCGTGCCAACCTGTTGGGGAAACCTCACGTTTAACTTGCTGCGGGATTGGAGGCAGCGGCCCTCAAGCGCCGCACACGGTAGAAGAGCGTGAGGAAAGTAACCGAGCCGCAGGTCAGCAAGCTCGCTGCCATGCCAAGAATCAGCGAGAGATCGCGCTGGTAGAGGCCATGCACGATTCCGATGGCCTGGAGGACGCTGAAGCCGCCGAAGGTGATCGGCGAAATCCCCTCGTCGGATTTCTTGCGCCAGACGGCCAGCACTTGCGGAACGAAGAGCAGCGCGTTGCAACCGAGGCCCAATCCGAAGATGACGGCAACAATCTCTTTCATCCAGCGCGTCTCCTGTCGCCGAATCTCTCCGCATTGCGCGCCTTTGCCTTGGCAGCTTCTTCCTCGCGGCTTCGCGGCGGAGCATTGGTTTCGAGCGATGCGAGAAGATGCGCGGAGACATGGGCGATCTCGTCGACCGCTTTCAAAAATGCCGCTTCATTGGCATGCGACGGCTTGTTGAAGCCGCTGACCTTGCGCACGAACTGGAGCGATGCGGCTCGAATCTCTTCTTCGGTTACGGGCGGATCGAAGTTGAAGAGCATTTTGATATTGCGGCACATCTGGTGAGTACCTCCGGTCAATCCTATTCTCTGCCTGTAGAATTTCAAAAAGTGCGGTGACAAGCTACTGATGACCCATTTCGATCAAGTCAATGAAGCTGCGGAGTCCCTCCGGGAGAGACTCGGAGGAATCGCGCCGAAGATTGGCATCGTGCTTGGCTCGGGGCTAGGCGCGATCGCAGATGCCCTGGCCAACTCCGTTGTTGTTCCTTATGCTGAGATTCCTCACTTCCCTCAGTCCACTGTCGTGGGACACGCGGGGCGGATTGTGGCAGGGGTTCTGGGCGGCATTCCGGTCGTGGTGATGCAGGGGCGCGTCCATTTCTACGAAGGCTATTCGCCGCAACAGGTTACGTTTCCCATGCGCGTGCTCGGCGCGCTGGGGTTGCAAACTGTGGTGCTAACCAATGCTGCGGGGGGTATCAAGGACGGCTACCAGCTGGGCCAACTCGTTGTGCTGGCCGACCATATCAACTTCATGGGCTTCAATCCACTGAGCGGTCCCAACGAGGCGCGGTTCGGATTTCAACGGGGCGCGGGGTTGCGGTTCTTCGATATGACCGAGGCCTACTCAAAACGATTGCGCTCGCTGGCCCGAGAAGCTGCCGCCGCCGAAGGTTTTCCACTTGATGAAGGCGTCTATCTAGCCGTTCCTGGTCCCAGCTTCGAGACGCCGGCCGAGATACGCGCCTTTCGCACTCTTGGAGCAACGCTGGTGGGAATGTCAACGGTACCGGAGACGATCGTCGCCCGCCACATGGGACTTGAAGTGCTGGGCATCTCCTGCGTCACCAACCTGGCCGCCGGGCTAGGCGCGACCGCACTGAGCCACGAAGAAGTGTTCGAAACCGGACGGCTCGTGGAACACCGGCTGGCTGGGCTATTCAAGCGCCTTGTGCCGCAAATAGAGCTATGGGTCGATACGAAGTAGGACAGTGCAACGTCGACTTCCCTAGAACCTGTTATTGACTTTGCTCCGGTAGAGGGTTTTCGGTAGGGGTTTGTATTTGAATTGCTCATTCTGGAAGGGTGAGCAATTCTGAGCGACGTGTTTATCCCAGCGATGTATCCGATGAAGAGTGGGCGTTTGTAGCGCCATATTTGGCGCTGTGCCGCGAGGACGCCGCGCAGCGGGATTATCCGCTACGGGAGGTTTTCAATGGGCTTCACTACATTGTGAAGACTGGCAACCAGTGGCGGATGATGCCGCACGATTTGCCGCCGTGGTATGTGACCTATCAGCAGATGCGGCGGTGGATGTCGGCGCGATGTTTTGAAACGATGGTGGAGGACTTGCGCCTGTTGTTGCGTGAGTTTGCCGGACACAAGGGACAGCCCAGCGCTATGGTTATCGATAGCCGCGCCTTGCAATCAACACCGGAGTCAGGGGCGAGGGCCGGCTATGACGGAGCCAAACGGCGCAGGGGATCGAAAGTGCATGCGGCCGTCGACACCCTGGGGCACCTGCTGGCACTTCATCTGACACCAGCAGATGAACAGGACCGAGCCCGGGTGGGCAAGCTGGCCGAAGATGTGCAACAGATCACCGGCGAAAGCGTCGAGGTGGGTTTTGTGGATCGAGGTTACACCGGTGAAAATGCCGCTCAAGCTGCTGAGAAGCACGGTTTACGGCTTGAGGTGGTCAAACATACCGAAGCCAAGCGCGGATTTGTGCTCCTGCCGCGCCGATGGGTGGTAGAGAGGAGCTTTGCTTGGGCAGCTCGCTTCCGGCGTTTGACACGAGATTACGAACGCCTGTCGCAAACTCTCGCTGGATTGCACTACCTCGCCTTCGCCTGCCTCATGCTCGCCAAACTCTTCACCATCTTGGCAGGAGGTTAATAACAGACTCTAAATGGAGAAATCCCGCCGACTGCTGACCAATTTGGTCCCTTCACAGAAGATTCATTGCGTAATGATCCATTTGGCGCATCTTAATCGCTAAGGTGGGGTTAATACAGATATGGGGGACTGATGACCGGCAAAGACAGCAAACGGATCGACCAGAGTATGGCTGTCTGGCTGCGACAGGGTGTTTCGCCCCGCCGGCTGGCTCTGACCCTTGCTCTCGGATTTGCCATTGGCTGCGTTCCGGTGGTTGGCATTCCCACCCTCGTTTGCGCTGTGCTGGCGATTGCACTGCGGCTCAATCTGCCCGCGATTCAAGCTGCGAACTATGCGGCCATGCCGTTTCAATTGTTGCTCATCGTTCCATTTGTCCGGCTCGGCGGATGGTTATTTGACGTCGGCCCCATTCGTGCCGCGCAAGCTACTGCTTTGTTGCACACTCCTGCCACCGAAGTGATTTCGCAGTTGGCAGGGCTTTTCGGGCCCGCGTTGCTAGCTTGGCTGTTGATCGCGATTCCCGCGGTCCTGATGATGACTTGGGTACTGGCCGCGGTGCTGCGGCGCGTACCCATGCTGGCCGCGGCCGAAGCTGGAGACTGAAGTTTCGCCTACTTGCCAGCGTATGGATCGGGTACCGGCTTAGCGCTATCCACCCACGCGGTATAAATCATGTCGCGCAGCATACTGGCTCCAGCAGCAAGCCGCTCTGCAGTAAACTCCCGCGACTCGGCCGATCCCGCTCCGATGAATCCTCCCGCCTTTTCCAGTTGGTAGACCTTCTCGACGTAAGTGGCCGTATGGCGCAGATACACCACGTAGCTGTCGAACATGTCTCCGTCAATGGTTTTAGGCGCGGTCATCTTTGGCAGCACGTCCGCCTCATGCTCGTTAGCGGCGACAAAGGGACCCTCGAATTGCCAGTGAATCTGGTGTTCGGTGGTGTAGCCGTTTGGATTGGGGCCAAGCCAACCGTTGTACTTGTCAGTGGTGTGGAGGGGTTGCGAAGCGTCCCCCACATAGTGGCCCAGCCACCCGGCATAGAAGATCGCGGCCGCTTCTGCGCCACGGGTATCCTGTTTGGCGGCTAGCAGGCTGCGGTACTCACGCAGTGCGGCCTTGAGGCGCTCCCAGACCTCTGTGGCCTCCCACGGCTGTAGACCGATCCTTTCAGGGCGCTGGCCAGCGGCAAAGACTTTGGCCTCGAAATCCAAGCGATTGTGTGGCAACGGACCCAGTGCGTCTGCCGGTTCCAAGTCGATGAAGTGTTCGGGGGCCTGTGCCGCGGCCAGTTCCGGCTCGGCACGCGACCGCCAGCGGTCAGGCTCGGGACCGAGATATTCGATCTCGTTGGCCGCTGACTGGGTACGCAGAAAAACAGGGACGGCGGCGGGCAGAGTGGAGGCTGCAAGTTTGTTGATAAGGCGATGCCCCTCATTACCCCAGGCGTGGCCTGCGGGCGGAAGAACAAGAAAGCAAAGCAGAAACGCAACAGCGATGGAGCCGCTGACTGGACGGAAAGACGAAAATTGGCGCAACATGAGGCCAGTATACGGTTGAAGCGCGGACCGATGTTTGAAGATTGGCCCATGGAGTGTTGGTCAGGGATGGGACACTGTTCCGAATTGGCTAGTGAGGTTTGAAGCAAACGCTTATACTACCTGCAACTAGTTCAAAGCAGAGGTTCACCCCTCCGCGCGAAAAGGGGAACGTTCACGTTTGATAGAATGCCGCTTTCCGCGATCGGAGATCGAAAAGCTGTCGGCAGTGGCAGTGGCGTTGAACCTTAATTCCTGGGGGCAGGATGCAGGACCGGGCTAACGTGGAAACCACTACCGGCACCGGAGCACCAGTGCGCCCGAAACGCGGTAGTTCGTCGCGGTTCTGGGCGATTCTGGCAGGTCTGATCTTCGGCCTGGTCGCAGGCGCCATTGTGGTGCGGCTGGCGCGCGGCCCTCAATACGACGGTTTGTTAATGTTCATTGCAGAGGCCGCAGGAATCGCGGCGGCGCTGCTTGCCCTCCGGATGAGGGTGCGCAATTCCCCGCTGCCCAAGTCCCCTGGAGCGGATGCGGAGTCCCTCAAAGCTGTGCTGGACTCGGCTGGGCCCATGTTGATGGCAGCCGGTCTAACTGGTCGATTCACCTACCTGAATCCCGCAGCGGAGCGGCTGCTGGGATACCACGCCTCGGAGCTGATGGCGATGACCAGCGCAGCGGAGGTTCTGCTCCCGGGCGAAGCAGAACGCCTGGTTGCTGAGTTGCAGAAGCTGTCTGATCTTCCCAAGTCGTCGAATGGCGAACCCATGGAAGGGATAGAGGCGTACCTGAACTGCATACGCGCTCTTCCGCCTAGTGTAGTGCCCAGCTTCCATACTCAGTTGCGCCACAAGGATGGTTCGCTGTTCCCGGTTACGCTTCATATCTCCGCGCTTCGCGATACGGCGGGCGCGCTGGCTGGCCTGGTGGCCGTGGCACTGGACCAGAGTGCTACGGTGCGGCAGGAGCAGGCGCTGCGCGAATCGCAAGAGCGCTACCGGGATCTGTTCGAAAATTCCAGCGAGATGATTGCCACGCTGAGCCCTTCAGGTCAGTTTCTCTACGCCAATCCGACCTGGAAGCGCTGTTTTGGCCAGGATGTGGCCGGGCTGCTGGCTCTGGAATCGTTTGAGGCTCTGTTCGGACCGGCCTGCCGCGGAGAAGTCGCAGCCCTGTTCCGTCGGTCACTGGACGGCGAGGTGGTGGATCGCGCGCCATTGCGGCATCACACGGCGGATGGCCGCGTATTAGAACTGGAATTGAGCCTAAGTCAGAGACAGAAGGCGGGCAATCCGTTGGCCGTGCGTTGCCTGCTTCGCGACGTGACCCAACAGAAGCAGCGTGAGCACAGGCTTGCACTGCAACTGGTGGTGAGCCAGATTGTGGGCGAGAACACCTCGCCTGAAGTCGCGTCCACACGTATCTTGGAAGCGCTTTGCGTCTCGCAAGGTTGGGACATGGCGCTTAAATGGGAGGTCAACGCCGAGGAGAACCAGCTTGAATTCTCAACAGCGTGGGGCGCTCCCGGCAGGCACGCAGAGTTTCTCATTCACGAAAGCATGAGCCTGACGCTAACCAGGGGCATCGAGTTGCCGGGACGAGCATGGAACGACGGTCGACCTATCTGGATTTCCGACCTTTCGACGGTGCCGCTCACCCCGCGTATTCAGTCTGCCCGACGCCAGGAAATGGTCTCCGGTTGGGCTGTTCCTGTAAGAGTCGGCAACAAGGTGCTGGCCGTTCTGGAATTCTATTGCCACTTCTGCCTACGTGAAGACCGTGAGGCCGTAGCTGCCGTAGAGACGGTCGCTGCCTCCCTGGGACAGATGCTGGCCCGCTCTCACGAACGCGGTCGCGCTGAGGAACTTTCGAGGCAACAAGAGATCCTGCTGAATTCCGTTGCAGACGGCATCTTTGGCGTGGACCGGCACGGGCAGGTGAGTTTTGCTAATCCAGCGGCTGCACGCCTACTGAACGCACCAGCGATAAGCCTAACTGGGAAACCTGTTCACGAACTGCTGCACGGGGCTGCAACGCCAGGCCGCCAGTGCGCCGAGGACTGCACGCTACGCCGCGCAACGGGTCTCCATCTGGCTGCAGCCGGCGAAGAAGCCATTTTCCGCTCCGATGGCACTTCCTTTCCGGCCGAGTACTTCATGACACCCATCCTGGACCAGGGTCGGTTCTCCGGTTCCGTGCTGAGCTTCCGCGATATCAGTCAGCGGTATGCCCTGGACCGCCTCAAGGACGAGTTCATCTCCACAGTTAGCCACGAGCTTCGAACGCCACTCACCTCGATTCGTGGGGCACTCGGCCTTCTTTCCTCGGGAATGCTCGGCGAGATGACCGAAAAAGCTGCGAATCTATTCCGTATCGCCCTCACCAACTCCGATCGTCTGGTCCGCCTGATCAACGACATTCTAGACCTCGAGCGCATTCAGAGTGGGCGCGAACCTCTAGCGTTTCGATCGGTGCAGTTGGCGGAGATCGTTCGGCAGGCCATCGATGGCATGGCCCCAGTGGCCGAAGCAGCGGGCGTACAGCTGATTCACGACACCACGCTGGTCGAGATCGCAGCCGATCCGGACCGGCTGTTGCAAGTGCTGACCAATCTGCTTTCGAATGCCGTCAAGTTCTCTCCGCCGAGCTCCACAATCTCGGTAATGATGCGCCCCGGCACCAATGGCGTGACACTTTCCGTTATCGACCAGGGGCGAGGAATTCCCGCCGACAAATTGGAGGCGATCTTCGGCCGCTTCCAACAAGTGGACGCCTCGGACTCTCGACAGAAGGGTGGCAGTGGGCTGGGCCTAGCCATTTGCCGCACCATCGTTTTACAACATTCCGGCCGCATCTGGGCCGAGCGCAATTCGGTACGCGGCTCGACATTCCGCGTCTTTCTGCCTTACAACCCCGCTCCGCCCGGCCGATTGGAAACAACTGGTGGCACGTATGAACAGGAGCCGCGCCAAGGCACTGTACTGCTGGCCGATGCAAAGTCAGCTACGCGGCTTGAGATCGCGGCGCAACTGACCCGCCACGGATACAACGTTGTTGAGACCGGCACCGTGGAAGAGACACTGGCCGCGGCCCACAAAGGCGTGGAAGCAATCCTCCTGGACACCTCGCTCGACGGCATGAACGGGTGGGAGATTCTGCCGATGTTGCGCCAACTCGACCCAGAAGCGAAAACTCCAATTGTTCTGCTCAGCATAGGCAATACGCAGGATTCCTCGAACCTCCCGGATGCACCTACCGACGAAGTGGAAGGGTGGGTCGGCCAACCTCTCCAGGAAGATGCCCTACTCGGTGAACTAGGCCGCGTGCTATGCGGGCCTGGAGAAAATGCCCGCGTACTGATAGTCGAAGACGATGTCGATCTGGCTCGCGTGATAGGTGATGTATTTGCACGCGACACGATTGGGATCAAATTGGCACATACGCTGCAGGATGCGCTGGATGCCTGTTTCGCCTTTCAGCCGCACTTGCTGGTGCTGGACATCGGACTACCCGACGGGGACGGCTTCAATCTGGTAGACTGGCTGCGCCAGCATGAGAACCTCGCCCGTTTGCCGCTGGTGGTTTACTCCGCCCGCGAGCTGTCACCGCCTGAACGCAGCAACCTTACGCTCGGGCCCACACACTTTCTTACCAAAGCCCGCGTTCAGCCTCAGCAGCTTGAGGCTCTGGTCCTTACCATGCTTCGCAGTTCACGCCAAATGGAAGAAATCTCGCCGCCTCAATCAACAGTCCCTAACCCCTAAGTCAGCCATATTGCCGTATTTCTGATTGAATTGTCCACCGAAAGGCTTTCAAAGTGTCCCATCGCATCCTGATCATTGACGACGAAGACGACATCCGTGAAGTAGCAGCACTTAGCCTTGAGACTGTGGCCGGCTGGGATGTCATGACGGCCAACTCCGGCGCTCAGGGCCTTGCCCGCGCCATTGAGCAACAGCCCGATGCCATCCTGCTGGACGTCATGATGCCGGGCATGGACGGCCCGACAACTTTTCGTGAGCTGCGCAAGAATCCTGTCACCGCGCGCATTCCCGTGGTATTACTGACCGCCAAGGTGCAAAGCAACGACCAGCGGCGCTTCGCGGATCTCGGTGTCGAGGCAATTCTGCTCAAACCTTTTGACCCTCTCACTCTTGCCACCCAGATTTCCGATGTACTTGGCTGGAGCAAGGTCCCCGGTTGAATTCGCCGAAGCGCCAGTATGTCAAGAGAAACGCACGAGACGCGAAGTCATGAACCTCATTCCACAATCCGATCCTCAAGCCTCTGGTCTGGCAGAGGCGCTCACTCGCCTTTGGAGTCAGTTCCTCCCTCAGATGTACGAACGGGTTGATGCCATCGAAAGAGCAGTAGGGCCACTCGCCAACGGAACCATATCGGAAACGCAGCGCGAAGAGGCAGACGCTGCAGCTCATAAATTGGCGGGCATCTTGGGATCGTTCGGGATCCCCGAAGGCACGATTCTGGCTCGCGAAGCGGAGACCCTTTGCAATTGCGGCCCCGAAGATGCGAAAGCCGCCTCAGCCCGCCTCACTGAGATTGTGGCTCTATTACGCAACGAAATCGAGAGCCGCAAATAACTTCGCTTGGAGAATTGATTCCTCACCCTCAGCTTGCAGATGCCCCCTGCGTCAACAGCCCTGGCGTGCCAGACTCTGCAATGAGGTGCCCGAAAGAATGAAAGCACCGCCCGTAGTGGATCGAGAAGCGGTAACCCCTCACCTATTACACTTCATAGGGAATGCTTTCTTCCGGTTCAGCCACGAAGCAACTCGACCTCTCTTTTGAGGAACCGCAGGCTAGTCGGCGCATCTGGCCTGTGCGTGAGCTGGTAGGCCAGGTTCGCGAACTGATGGAGCAGAGATACTCAGACGTGTGGGTGGAAGGCGAGATCTCCAACTTCCGTCCAGCACCCTCCGGACACGTGTATTTCACACTGAAAGACGCGGATGCACAGCTACCGGTGGTTCTGTTTCGCCGTCAGGCAGTGCTGCTTCGCTTCCGACCCGAGGATGGGCTTCATGTGCTGGTACGTGGGCGCGTAAGCGTATATGAGCAACGCGGGCAAATGCAATTGGTTGCCGAAACCATAGAGCCGGTAGGCGCCGGGTCGCTGCAACTCGCGTTCGAGCAGCTCAAGGAGAAGCTCAAGGCTGAAGGTCTTTTCGATACCGGCCGCAAGCAGCCTCTACCGGCCTTTCCTCGCACGGTGGGAGTTGTCACTTCACCCACTGGTGCCGTGGTTCGGGATTTCCTCAACATCGTTGCACGCCGCCACTCCGGTCTCAACGTCCTCGTATTCCCCGTCTCCGTGCAGGGGGATTCCGCGACGGCTGAGATTGAAGCTGCCATTGTCCAGCTTAATGGCGCAAGTCTCACATGTTCGGGCCCGGACAATTCCAGCCGAGTGGATGCCATAGTGCTCGCTCGGGGAGGCGGATCGCTGGAAGACCTGGCCGCGTTCAACAGCGAGCGAGTGGCACGCGCCATTGCCGCCTCACGACTACCGGTGGTTTCCGCGATCGGCCATGAAACTGACTTCACCATCGCAGACTTTGTTGCCGACCTGCGCGCATCTACTCCGTCGGCCGCTGCCGAACTAATCACCGAGGCTCAGCACAAGATTGAAGAGCGCGTGGCTAGCCAGATTCACCGGCTGGATCGTGCTGCGAGCTTTCAATTATTGCAAGCCCGCCAGCGCCTCACGCGCATCCCGGTCAGCCGCGCCGAGGCGCGCGTTGCCACTCTGGTACATCGCTGCGCACAACGGCTCGACGACCTGACATTTCGCCTTGAAGGCGAGCTGACCAAACAGATTCGCCAGCGCCAGAACAACGTTGCAAGGCTTGCCGCGGCTGTTCTCCACCACAATCCGCGCCAAGGCCTCGCCTACGCCCGCGAACGCCTTCAGGACTTCCGCACACGACTCGACCGGTCACTGGGGCGCACATTGCGACGTGCCACAGTCCGCATCGGCGCCCTCGATGCTCGTCTCCACGCATTGTCGCCTCTCGCTGTCCTCGACCGCGGTTACGCGCTGGTACTTACTGCCGAAGGAAGCCTGATCCGTTCTATCACTCAGCTGAATCCCGGCGACGAACTGAGCACACGGCTCGCCGATGGCAATTTCACCAGCCGCGTGGAATCTACAGCGACCAACAATCCCACTCCCACCAATACGACTCAAAAAAAGAAGCGCAAGAATTGAGACCATGACCTCATCCACCACCCGCAAACTCTTTGGTACCGACGGCATTCGTGCCGTGGCCGGCGAATCTCCACTCGACCCCACGACCATCTACGCGTGCGGTCTTGCTCTGGCCCACTCGCTGCGCGGCGGTGCGGCCCAACCGGCTGTCCTGCTAGGTCGAGACACACGCGAATCCAGTCCCTGGATCGCCGCCACGCTTGCGGCAGGCCTCCGCGAAGCGGGAGCGCGTGTTGAGAGCGCGGGTGTCGTGCCGACTCCGGCGGTCGCCTTCCTGGCTCGGACCCACGGATTTCAAGCGGGTGTGGTCATCTCCGCATCGCACAATCCATGGCGCGATAACGGCATCAAGCTTTTTGGCGCAGACGGTTTCAAGCTGCCAGACGCAGTGGAGTTGGCAATGGAAGAAGAAATACTCAGCCAGGCCGCCGCGATCGATGAGGCCCCAAACCCTGAAAGCCTGCCGCCTGTTGACGACGATCCGGCTCTGCAGGCTGATTACGTTCAGTTCCTGATCGGCTCAGTTCCCGGCCTGAAGTTGAACGGCCTGCGCATTGTGGCCGATTGCGCCAACGGCGCCGCTGCAGCCGTGGCCCCCGAGCTTTTTCGCCGCCTCAATGCCGACGGGAAAGCCGGAATCACATTGCTCAACACAGCTCCCGACGGCTGCAACATCAATGCCGGTTGCGGCGCGCTGCATCCGGCTTATGTAGCGGGCGAGGTGATGGCGCGCGGTGCAGATCTGGGACTTACATTCGACGGCGATGCCGATCGTTGCATGCTGGCCGGCGCGCAAAACAATGTGATCAACGGCGACGCGATTCTGCTGATAGTTGCGCGGGACCTTAAAGCGCGCGGCATGCTGGCCGGAGATGTGGTTGTCGCCACCACCATGTCCAACATGGGTCTTGAGGCGGCCCTAAAACGCTCCGGCATCCGCATGGAGCGGGCCCCGGTGGGCGACCGTTACGTGCTCGAACGAATGCTGGCGCACAATGCAGCGCTGGGCGGCGAACAGTCAGGGCACATTCTATTGCCGCATTTGGCCACGACTGGAGACGGCCTGCTGACTTCACTTGTCGTTGTGGATCTGATTGCGCGGTCCGGAAAGAGTATCGACGAACTGACTGCGGATTTTAAGGTTTTTCCGCAGGTGATCGTCAACGTAAAGGTGCGCGAGAAGAAGCCAATGGAGTCGATTCCCGCAGTGGCCGCGGCGATTCGCGCGGCAGAAGAAGAGTTGAAAGAATCAGGGCGTGTGGTGATTCGCTACAGCGGCACCGAAGCGCTGGCCAGAGTCATGATCGAAGCAGAGTCCGAATCTCAGATGCGCCGCCATGCCGAGGTCATCGCGGACGCCATTCGCCAGGAACTCGGGACTTAGCAAAGTCTTCCCGGCTAACTCGTTCGAGCTTACCCGTCATCTTAGTCGCTTGAGGTTTGGCATGGCTCCGGAACACGAACCTGCGGGTGCGGAAAGATATCCGGGCGATGCAACTGCGTCGCAACCCGCAACATTGCCTGCTGACCTTCAGACCAAAGCGCTTTCCCAAACCAGCAAGGGCCTTCTGCCCTGGCTAGTTGCGGTGGCAATGTTCATGGAATCGTTGGACACAACGATTCTCAATACGGCCGTCCCGGCAATCGCGTCGGCACTGAATGTCGGCCCACTGAGCATGAAAGCCGTTCTTGCCAGCTATACACTCAGCCTTGCTGTCTTCATTCCCATCAGTGGTTGGATGGCCGACCGATTTGGAACCCGGCGCGTTTTTGCATCTGCTATCGGCCTCTTTACTCTTGGGTCGCTTCTGTGCGGGATCTCCCCCAATATTCACGTGCTCGTTGCCTGCCGCGTTCTCCAAGGTTGCGGCGGCGCCATGATGGTCCCCGTCGGCCGGCTTACGCTGGTACGAGCATTTTCCAAGGCGGAACTGCTCAGCACCATGAGCTTCATATCTATTCCCGCGCTTGTGGCTCCGATGCTCGGACCGATCGCCGGCGGTCTCATTGTCGGCTATCTCCACTGGCGCTACATCTTCTTTCTAAATATTCCCATCGGGCTTGCGGGACTTGTTATGGTCTATCTTCATCTTCCTAACTACTCTGAAGGAGATGTAAAGCCGCTTGATCTGGTTGGGCTTATCCTCTTCGGTTCCGGCATCGCGCTGTTGTCTTATGTGCTCGAGATCTTCGGCGAACATACCTTGGGTACCGCCGAGGTCATCGGCATGTTGACCCTGTCTCTCCTTCTGCTGGTTGGCTACGCACTCCACGGGAGAAATACGCCCTTTCCGCTGCTGGACCTCTCACTTTTTCGTATCCGCACGTTCCGTGCTGCGGTAAGTGGGAGCTTCTTTTCGCGCCTGGGCATGGGCGGCATTCCTTTCCTTCTGCCGCTGCTTTATCAATTGGGCCTTGGCTATACCGCCATCCAGTCGGGGCTTCTCATCATGCCACAGGCACTGGGAGCAATGGGCATTAAAGCAGTCCTCAAACAGGTTCTCAACCTTATTGGGTACCGCGGAGTGCTGATCTCAAACACAATCATCGTCGGCATTCTGATGATGACCTTTGCCGTGATTGGCTTGCGCACTCCCGCGTGGCTCATCGTTCTTCTTGCATTTGGTTACGGCGCTTTTTCTTCCCTGCAATACACGAGCATGAACACCCTTACCTACGCCGATACCACCGAAGTCGAGGCCAGTGGCGCCAGTTCCATCGCCAGCACGACGCAACAAATGTCAATCAGTTTCGGAGTCGCCATTGCGGGCCTGACAACGGCATTCTTTTTACCGGCGACATCCCATTCTCAACCGCTCGAAGCCATCCAAGGGCTGCACAGAGCATTCCTGCTTCTGGGCGCTCTCACAATTCTCTCGACATTTGTCTTCAGAAGTTTGCGCAGCGGCGATGGAGACGACGTAAGCCGCCATAAAGTTCTTCACTCCGGCGAGTGATCGCCCTCAGCGGGATGAAATCTGCCGGCGACCGCGCTAAAATTGAAGCTGGGGTAGTACTATCTGGCATCCAACCAAAGCGGGGAAATTGCCCGCGTCGGCAACACGGAGAAAACACCTTGGCACTGATCAAGACATCTAATCCTGCACTCGGCGAAAACACGTTTCGCAACATTTCCGGCGGTGGATATGGCGGTATGATCGACGCCGCCGACCGTATGTCGCTGAATGGCACCGTAAACAAGACCGGCATTCTGCTGGTGTGCGCCATCGCCACCTCGGCGTGGACCTGGAGCAGGTTCCTTGAGTCGCGCGATATGAGCGACGTGGCCCCGTTGATGATGGGTGGATTGATCGGCGGACTCGTCTTCGCCATGATCACCATCTTCAAGAAAGAGTGGTCTGCCGTAACGGCGCCGATCTATGCTCTGCTCGAAGGGTTAGTGCTGGGTGGGCTGTCATCGCTGCTTGAAATGCGCTATCCGGGCATTGCGATCGAGGCGGTAAGCCTGACCTTTGGCACCCTTTTTGTTCTGCTGATCCTTTACCGATCCGGCGTGATCCGCGTGACGCAGAAGTTTCGCATCGGCATCATCGCGGCCACAGGTGGTATCGCGCTGTTCTATCTTCTGGAGATGGTACTGGGCATGTTCGGCGTCCGCTTTGCTGCCATCAACAACTCAAGCCCCATCAGTATTGCCTTCAGCCTATTTGTGGTCGCGATTGCCGCGCTGAACCTGGTGCTGGATTTCGACTTCATAGAGCGCGGCGTGCAATACGGGGCACCCAAATACATGGAGTGGTACGGCGCCTTTGGCATCATGGTTACGCTGGTCTGGCTCTATCTTGAGATCCTGAACCTACTGTCGAAGACGAGGAGCCGAAACTAGCGGCAGCCTGAATTCACAGGTCACGCCAGTTTGGCCCAAAGCCCAGATCCGCCAGCAGCGGGACATTGAGCTTCACCACGCTTTCCATCTCCGTCCGCACCAGCTCTTCGATTTCAGCAGTCTCGTCCGCGGGAACCTCGAAGAGCAACTCGTCATGGACTTGAAGAACCATGCGGGTTTTGAGCTTGCGCTCTGTGAGCTTGCGGTCGATTGTGATCATGGCCAGTTTGATGAGGTCGGCGGCGGTGCCTTGCAACGGCGTATTGATGGCTGTGCGCTCGGCGAATCCGCGCTGATTGGGGTTGCGGCTCTCGATGTCGGGAATCGGCCTTACGCGGCCGAACATGGTGCGGACGGATCCATCCCGCCGCGTCTGTTCCAATGTCTTCTCGATGAAGGCCTTGACGCCCTGGTATCGTGCGAAATACCTCTCGATGTAAGCCTTGGCCTCTGATTGCGGAATCCCCAACTGCGCGGCAAGGCCGAACGCCGAAATTCCGTAGACAATGCCAAAGTTGACCGCCTTCGCCCGTCCGCGCGTCTCCTTATCCATGGTCTCCGCGGGGACACCAAAGACTTCGCTGGCGGTGAGCGTGTGAATGTCCTCGTTGTTCTGGTAAGCGCGTGTCAGGAGCGGATCGCCGCTGAAGTGGGCGAGAAGGCGCAGCTCGATTTGCGAGTAATCCGCCGAGAGCAGTTGCGTGCCGGCCGCAGCAGTGAAGGCGGCGCGAATCTCGCGGCCGAGTTCGGTACGGATGGGAATGTTTTGGAGATTCGGATTCACGGACGAAAGGCGCCCGGTGGCCGTAGCCGCGGCTTGAAACGTCGTGTGCACGCGCGAATCAGAGTCGGCCAAAAGCGGCAACGCGTCAATGTAGTTGGACTTCAACTTTGACAGGTGGCGAAATTCCAAGACCAATTTTGGAACTTCGTGTTGTGCGGCCAGCGCCTCAAGTACGTCCTGCGCAGTGGAAATGGCCTTGCCCTTACCGCGACTGGCGGGCGCAGGCAGACCGAGATGCACGAATAGAACCTCGCCTAGCTGCTTGGGAGAGTTGACATTGAACCTACGGCCAGCCAATTCGAAGATGCGCTCGCCTACGCGTTCGAGTTCCAATGTGAAGCGCTTTGAAAGGACGTCCAAAGCCCCTTGATCGATGCGCACGCCAGCCCGCTCCATGCGGAACAGCACCGGGGCGAGTGGAAGGTCGATCTCGGTGTAGACGCGACTCACGCCTGTCTTTTCAACTTCAGCCCGCAATACCGGAACCAACGCACGAATTGCTGACGCGCCTGCCGCCAATGATGTCGGGGCAGGCTGTCCGTGACGCGCGGCCACATCGGCCAGCGACTGCGTGGCGTGGGTCGGATTGAGCGCGTAAGAGAGCAGCATGGTATCGTCGATTGCGCCTTGCAGGTTCACTCCAAGGCCGCTGAGTACGTGCAGTGCCAGCTTCCAATCGTGCACGCGCTTGGGGACAGACGCATCTTCCAACAGCGAGCGCAACTCAGGCGTGAGCGCCAGGCAGAGAGCCGTCTCAGTACTCGCGCAAACACCGACACTGGAACGAGTCTTCTTCTCTGCGGCCTCAACAGCGTCAAGGAGCGAGAAGTTCATTGGCTGCTGAGCATCTTCGTCATCATCCGCGCCTTCGGGCTCTTTGGCATCGAGCGCGAATGCAAAACCGTGTTCGCGCGCGGCGGAGTAGAACGCGGCAGTCTGCTCCGGTGTCGGAACTTCAACAAGCTCGACCGAGGACCTGCCCTCCGCAGGAGCAAGGTCGCGAAGCATCGATGTAAATTCGAGTTCCGTGAACAGTTCGCGGCAGGCTTCGATATCGGGTGGCTGCGTCTGCATGGCCGCCAAGTCAAGTTCGAGCGGAACATGGCTGTCGATGGTGACCAGTTCCTTTGAGAGCAGAACGGCGTCGCGATTCTGTTCCAACGACTCGCGGTAGCTCTTGCGTTTGACCTCACTGGCGCGATCGAGCACCGCATCCACGCTGCCAAATTCGAGAATAAGCTCCACACTACCCTTGTCGCCGATTCCCGGCGCACCGGGGATGTTGTCGACTGAATCTCCGCGCAAGGCCATGACATCGACTACCTTTTCGGGCGGAACACCCAGAGTCTCAGCGACTTTGGCAGGATCGAGAATGAGGTTATCTTTCTGCGGGTTGAGGATCTTGACCTGGGACGTGACCAACTGCATCATGTCCTTGTCACCGGAGACGATGAAGACTTCGTGCTCGCGTTCGGCGGCCTCGCGAGCCAGCGTGCCGATTACATCGTCGGCCTCAAACCCAATGGCCTCGAGGATGGGAATGCGGAGGGCCTCAAGCGCGCGGCGAATGTAAGGGATCTGGCGACGTAGGTCTTCTGGCATGGTCGCACGATTGGCCTTGTAGCCCTCGTAGCTTACTTCGTCGAAGCTCTGGGTCTTCGAGTTCCACTTGCGCAAGGGACCCATGGCGCGGGCGCGTTCGTCGCGGAAGACCTCACCGCTGACGTCGAATACCGCAGCAAAGTAGAGGGGCGAGAAGTCCTGGCGCAGCTTCTTGATCATGTTGACGAAAACGTAGATGGCCGCTGTAGGCAGGCCGCCGCGCGTCGACATGGGCCGGCTGCGCTGCATGGCATGGTAAGCGCGAAAGATGAATGACATGGTGTCGAGCAGAAAGACAGGCGGCTTGGCTTGTTCGGTCACGCTAGAGAGTCTATCAGCAGTCGGGGCTAGTGCTTCCGAATTGCGGGGACGGCGGAACAAGGAGAGATATCTTGCACGGGTCCGGGAGTCTTCGCGAGAAGCTCATATGCATCGGGTCCCGTACCTTCGCGCATCTCTACTCGCCAGCCTGGTGCGCGCTCGATCGAGGTGGAGAGAGGCGAATCCGCCTGGACCAGCACATGATCGATCCGGTACTTTTCGAATATCGTGAGCGGTTCTACAAGATGAACAACTCCGAGGTAGTCCGCGAGCACTCTGTGATGTACAAAGGTGTCATAGCGTGTGTCATAGAAGGTTGGCTTCGCGTTGAAAGCCATCATTCCGCCTACTGCGTCCTGGTTGAAGGTACGCCACGAGGGTTGAACGGCGGCGATGGATTGCAGCGGATACTGCGCGGCCAAACTCTTTTGCAAACGCGTTTCGGTCGGGAAGAAATATGCAATGACGCACAGGACAGCGGCTGCGAAGATAGCATTCATTGCCGGAATCGTTTTTTCATCGGGAGGCGAGCAGAAGCTGCGAGCCACATCGACTGTGAGCATTGGGATGATGAGTAAACATGCAAGGAAGGTGAATCGTATGTGATTGAAGGCCTCAAACCAAGCGAAGAAAATGAACGCCAGTTCGTATACTTTCCATTTTCGACCTCGAACACAGTTGGCAACAATCATGAGGGCGATGCAAAGCCATGAGGCAATGCCCGCTCCCGTGCTTATATTCAAGGGCTGCCATTCCTGGGCAATGGACATCATCTGCTTCTGGTTCAGGAGCATGTCAATGGGATTCCAGATTAGACGCCAGCCGTACGGGTTGAATATCAGCGCCGCTGCGGAAGTGAGGAACACCAGGATCAGGCGGGTACGGTTTGGACTTGAAAAGGCATCCTGCTCGAAGACACCTACCTTCAGAGTGAACGCTCCGCAGAGGATGTAGAGACCGAGCAATCCCAAGCCTATGATCCAACTTCCGTGCAGGTTGATCCAGATACAAAATAGCGGCGGCAACAACCAAAGAAGACCCGTCTTTCCGCGTTCGCTTGCTTCCAGGATGGCCAACTCGACTGAGAGCGCGAGATACGCAATCAGAATGGTTCGCGGACCAGCGCTGATCGTCATGAGTAGGAAGCCGAGAGCCGCGGTTCCGAGCGCCGCGCCCGCATTCCGCGCCTTAAGGCAGCTACGCCAATAGACGAGGAGGATATTGGCACAGAGGGCGAGGACGGTTACGAGATAGATACCGGTAAGTCCAAGCGTTTTGTAGCCGAGCCAGAAGGGCATCTCAGAGAGCCATTCCGGGTTGATCCATGGTTGTGCAGCGACCGAAAAGGAGTAGGGTTCGACATGAATAAAGCTATGCGTCGTGGTGAGAATGCGGGCATTGGCTAGGTGCCACCAAAGGTCGACGTCCCGCTGAGGCAGTTCCGGCTGGAAGAGAATTCCCGTCGAGTACAGCGCCACCAGAACTAAGAGAGCTGCATTCATCAAGTGACGGGTGAAGATGCGGTTGAAGGCACGGACAAAAAAACCTAGATTTTCAGTCACGGGAGGATCGGGCAAAGTTGCGACCGGATCAGACTGCGGGGGATTCATGCCCCTACGATACATGCGGATTATGCACGATGGAAAGTGGAATGCCTGGGCATGGAGACTCTGCCTGGTGACGAACCGCGTTTAATCAGGCAAGAAACATGCAGTCGCCGTAGCTGAAAAAGCGGTATTGTTCCCGGACTGCGTGACGATAGGCGGCGAGCACACGGTCGCGACCGGCGAAGGCGCTGACAAGCATGAGCAGGCTCGACTGGGGAAGGTGGAAGTTGGTAAGCAGGGCGCCGACGAGATGGAAATTGAAACCAGGCGCGATGAAGATATCCGTGACGCCCGAGTGCGGTTTGATTTCGCCGCCCGCTGCCTGCAATGCGCAGTGTTCGAGCGTCCGCACCACCGTGGTTCCGGCGGCAACAATGCGGCGGCCGTCGCGGACAGCGCGATTGACCGCATCCGCCGCAGACTCGGAGAGCGTGAAGCGCTCGCGATGGAGGTGTACCTCGTCGAGCCGATGGACGCGGAGTGGCGCAAAGGTACCGAGGCCGACGTGGAGAGTGACACGAGCGATTTCAACACCCTTTGCGGCGATGGCGTCGAGGATTTGAGGTGTGAAGTGCAGACCCGCTGTGGGTGCGGCCACCGAACCGGGCTCGCGCGAAAATACGGTTTGGTAGCGCTCGCGATCGGCATTGGCGTCATCGCGGCGGATGTAAGGCGGAAGCGGCATGTGGCCGATGCGGTCGACGGTGGCAAGAAAATCCTCTACGGGAGAAAAGCGAAGCAGGCGCTCACCAAATTCTCCACGCTCCAGAACTTCGGCCTCGAGTTCGATGGAACCAGACTGTGAGGCAAATGTGAGATGGACACCCACGGCTACTTTTCTTCCCGGTTTAACCAGGGCCCGCCAGCAGTTTTCGGCAGTGGACTCGGTGAGGAGGACTTCAATTTGGCCAGTGGGTTCCTGCCGTCCGCGAATAGCGATCCGCCGGGCGAACAGACGCGCGGGAATGACGCGGCTATCGTTGAGGACCAGCAAGTCGCCAGGGTTGAGTAGCGAAGGAAAATCGGCAAAGCTCGCGTCGCGCAAAACGCCGGTGGCGCGATCCACAGTCAACATGCGGCTCAGGCCGCGCTCAGCGGGAGGTTGCTGGGCAATCAACTCGGCAGGTAAGTCGAAATCAAAATCAGAAACTTGCAGTCCGCTCATGAGTGTGTGATCTCGAAATGATCTAACGCGCGGAGGCGGGCGCGTTCGATTGCCTCGTTGAGCTCTGCGCGCATGGGCTCAAACTCATCAGGTGAGAGGTCTGCGGGAACTCGCGTGTATTGCGCCCAACTGACCACGATCCGCGTAAAGGGCTTGGGCACCAGGAAGCGGTCCCATGAATGCATCACCCACGCGCGTTGGGGTTGCAGGTGGAAGGCTCCGATGGGAGCGCCGGTCACTTGCGCTAGTTTGATGGGGCCCATTTTGGTTTGGTAGATGGGACCGCGCGGACCATCGGCCGTGAAGATGGCTGGGCCACCACTTTCTATCACCTGTTTGAGTCCGAGCAGCCCCTCGCGCGCACCGCGTGAACTGGATCCCCGCACGGCACGGAAGCCGAAAATGTTGAGGATGCGCGTAATCAACTCGCCATCGAAGCTGCGGCTGATAAGGATGGTGGCGTGACTGTGACGGAAGTAAACCGCGCAGGGCAAAACGCACTGGTGCCAGAAGCAATAGATTTCAGCGCCTACCCCTCGCCCAAACGGAAGCGGCGTAGCGCCGGGCTCGGCAATCGTCTCAAAGCGCCAGGTGAGGCTGACGACACGCAACAGAACCCAGACAATACGCGGGACGATCGCCAGGAGAATACGCTGGCCGATGGTGAATCTGGGACTGTGTTCTTCGGTCACTCAAACAATTCTAGAGTAGGGGGCCAAAACGCAGATCTTCTTCGGCGGGCTCGGAGCCGGCTTTCGACTGTGCGTTGCTTCGCTCAGGAGTAGCGCAGCCAGCGCAGCAGTTCCGGCAGTGTGGCGCGCTTGCCGTACATCAAGATGCCCACGCGATAGAGGCGCGAAGAGAACCAGAGCGTGGCCCAGATGGCGAGCACCAGCAAGATTATGGAGACGGCAATCTGCCACAATGGCACAGTGGTCATACCCATGCGCGAGACTGCAACGTAGGGCGAAGTCAGTGGGCAGAGTGTTGCCGCAATGCTCCAAGTAGAGTTGGGGTCCTTGATCATGACCGGGAGCAGGCCCATGCTGGTGTAGAGCGGAACAATCGCCACCCACATGAATTTCTGCAAGTCCTGCGAGGTCTCGCAGCTTGCCGCGAGTCCGGAAAAGATGGCGCTGAAGAGAGCGAATCCCAACACAAAGTAGATGGGAAAACAGATGCCCTCAGCCCAGGAGAAACGAATGGCGATGTCGCCTGTGAGCAGCGAAGAGGCCAGCGCGGAGCCCATGAATAGAGTGCCGCCAATAAGCCAGATGGCGATCTGTGTAATGCCGACGCCGCCCACGCCCAGTAGCTTGCCGGTTAACAGATCGCCAGGCTTGGCCACGGCCAGCATCACCTCAAAGATGCGCGATGTCTTCTCCTCGACGATCGCCCGCGCCATATCCAGGCCATAGAGCATGATGGGAATCGAAAGCAGGAGCAGCATCAGGGTCGCTTTAATGACCGTAGCGCCACCTTTGCTCTTGCCGATCTTTCCGTCCTTGTCCAGTTGCAAGGCATCGACGGATACCTTGGCCAGCATGGTGTCGGCATCGGCCTGGGTCATGCCCTTGCCGATCATGCGCTCATTGATGACGCCGCGATTCAGAGCATTTTGCAGGCTGCCGTTCTCGGAGACATCGGCGACAGAGAGCGAGGTGAAGGTGGCGGAAATCTTCTCTGGATCGGAGGAATCGATGGCCAGCACTCCGTCAATTGCCTTGGCGCGCACCTGTTCCTGCAACTTGTCACGTTCCTCCGCAGTTGCCGGCGCCGTCACATCCACTGTGTATTGGGCGTCTTTGTCGTCAAGCATCTGCTGACGGACTTGGTTTGCCAGGGCCGCATCCTGGGCCACGATCGCGATGTGCTTACCGGTATTGGCCTTGCGGTCCATGTAATGGCTGTAGCCTAGCAGCGCTGCAATCAGGAGCGGCATGGCGATGGTGGAGATCTTGAATGCGCGGCCTCCGATCTGTTCCAGATATTCCCGCTTGGCAATGAGAAGAATGTTACGCATCAGATTTGCCTCCCACAGTCTGGATGAATATCTCTTCGAGCGACGGCTCGACCAACTCGAAGCGGTAAATTGTGGCGACCGCTGCGACTTCGTGGAGGAGCTTCTGCGCGTTGCCGTGGGGCTTGAGCTTGATTTCAGCGTGGCCTGAGAAGTTCTTTGCTTCTGCGATTTCGTCGCTGTTCAGGAATGAAGAGTTTCCTTCAAACTCGACGATGACGCGGTTGCGTTCATAGGTCGCCTTGATCTGGCGGACTTTGCCGGCTAGCACAGCCTGACCATTGTTGATCAGGCAGATGGTGTCACAGAGTTTTTCGACCTGGTCCATGCGATGGGTCGAAAACAGAATCGCCTTGCCCTGATCCTTGAGTTCAAGTAATGTCTTCTCCACCAGGACTGCGTTTACTGGGTCAAGTCCGCTGAAAGGCTCGTCCATGACGATGAGGCCGGGATCATGCAACAGCGACGCAATGAACTGGATCTTCTGCTGCATGCCTTTGGAAAGTTCCTCGGTCTTCTTGAGAAGAACGTCGGCAATTTCCATCTTCTTTGCCCACTCAGTGGCCCTTTTGCGCGACTCCTCCGCAGTGAGCCCGTGCAGTTGGCCGAAGAAGACCAACTGTTCCAGAACCTTCATTTTCTTGTAGAGGCCGCGCTCTTCCGGGAGGTAGCCGACGCGTTCAAGACTCTTGCGATCAAAGGGCTTTCCAAAGAGGCTGACTCGGCCTGAGTCGGGAATCGTGATGCCCATCATCATGCGAATCGAACTGGTTTTACCGGCCCCGTTCGGTCCCAAAAGGCCGAACATCTGGCCCGCGTCGATGGACAGACTCAGATTGTTGACGGCGACCTTGTTTTCATACGCCTTCGTCACTCCCGCGAGTTCGACAACCGCCATGAATTCTCCCGCCGCAATCCCAGTGCTCGGCTGACGCTCAATTTAAGATCGGCTAGCGCAGAACCGGGGCGACACTGTGAGAAGTGTAGCAAACGGCCGACGGGCGCATGGCGGGCTTGAACTGGATACGCGGGAGGAGGCTGCGGGGGTTCCCGGCGATGGCAAGTCCACGCGCCAGTTGGCCACACAGGGAGCGTTTGTCCTACGGAATGCGAGCCAGGTGATTCGCAAGCCGGTACTTTAGTTACCGCTGTAGGAATTGAAAATCAAAATAGGCTCGAAACGTGACCGGAATGGTTACTGAAGGCCATTCGCAAGCAGCTGCGCCAGCGACAAGGAATATATTGGCAACAGGAGTAGTGTTTATTACATGAGTAATATGCAGCCGATGCTCGAGTTCATCAAGAGTGACCCTCTTTCAGGCCCGATGCAACGGCCGCAGTCCTTTTCGGCTTTGGACGTGCGGCAGTCAATCCTGGAGGATCTGGCGTTAAAAATCCTGTATCTCTCTGGATCGCTCTCCATTCTGGAGCTATCAGACAAGACAAGACTTAGCTTTGAGCTGGCAAATGAACTCTTTCTCAAAATGCGTACGGAACACTTTTGTCAGGTTACGGGGATGGCGGGCAATATTCCCTTAATTGCCATCACATCTCAAGGTAGAGCGCGAGCGATCGAGTTGCTTTCGCACAGTCACTACGCGGGCGTCGCACCGGTCGCTCTTGATAGCTACGTCAAGCAGGCGCGCAGCCAGGCTGTCCAGAATGTCGCAGTGCGGCCAGCCGCTGTGGAACGAGCGTTCTCCCACCTAGTAATTGACGAGAAGACGTTGGCCCAGTTCGGAACAGCGCTCAACTCTGGCTCCGCTGTTTTTCTCTACGGTCCTCCGGGAACCGGAAAGAGCACAATGGCTGCGTCGCTGTCCCGTGTGCTTGCCGAAGACGCAGTGTGGATACCGCACGCGGTGGAAGTGGACGGCCAGATTATCACCGTCTTCGATCCCGCGATTCATAAGCGCGTCCCGGAGCTGGAGCCTCAGGAACACGACGACCGTTGGGTGCTCTGCAATCGGCCAACCGTGCTGGTGGGCGGGGAGCTGACGGTAGAAATGCTGGACCTTCAATTCAACCCGATTACCAAATTCTATGTGGGTCCTGTGCAGATGAAGGCCAACAATGGGGTCCTGATCATTGACGATTTTGGAAGGCAAAGGCTCCGGCCTGAAGAACTGCTGAATCGGTGGGTGGTTCCTCTCGATCGCAAAATCGACTTCCTCACTCTTGCGGGAGGCAAAAAGATCGAGATTCCCTTTGAAATGCTCGTGGTGTTTGCGTCGAACATTGACCCTGCCGAGTTGGTGGACCAGGCCTTCTTAAGGAGAATTCAAACCAAGATCAAGATCGGCGAGGTATCAAACGAACAGTTTTGCGAGATCTTCAAGAGAGTGGCGCGGGACAAGGGAGTGGACGGCGAACCGACGATCTGCAACGAGTTAATCGATTTCATTCGAGACACACTGAAGCAGGAACTGCGATCCTGCTATCCAAGGGACATCGTGAACCAAGTTTGCTGGGCGGCGCGATATGACGGTACAAAGCCATTTCTCAACCATGAGTCGTTGATGCAAGCGGTCGACGCTTATTTTCTGGTCAAGTCCTAAGGAGTCACGCCCCTTGGCGGGTTTGTGGTCTCTTTGCTTGTCCATTTAGCATCCAAGTGTGGCTGGGCTCGACACTCCGGTAATGTACGTGCGCGGCGTGGGGCCGAAAGTGGCGGAGATGCTTGCCGTCAAGGGTATCCAGACCGCCGAGGATCTGCTCTACCATCTTCCCTTCCGCTACGAGGACCGCCAGAATCCGCGCAGCCTTGACGAGCTGAAGCCTGGGGAAATGGCCAGCGTAATTGCCGAAGTACGCGGTTCAATGCTGATGCGCACGCGTAAGGCGCCCATCTTCGAGCTGACCCTCGGCCAGAGTCGTCACGCACTGAAGTGCATCTGGTTCAACGGTACCTATCTGGAAGGAAAGTTCCATGCTGGGCAGACGGTGGCCGTGTTCGGGAAAGTCGAACCCTCGCGGTCCAGCAGTAACTTCAAGATGATTCAGCCTCAGTTCGAGGTGTTGCCCGACGCCTCGGATGACGCCGAGACACGCCTGCTGGAAGTGGGCCGCATTACGCCGGTGTACGAGTCCCTGGGCGGCAGCCGGTTGGCCTCGCGGTGGCAGCGCAAGGTGATCTTCCACCTACTTGAAGGGGTGCGTGGCACGGTGGCAGAGTGCCTGCCGCATGAAATGCTTGAGCGGCTGGGACTGTTGGATCGGGAAACAGCGCTGCGCGAGGTGCATTTTCCGCCGGAGGGCACACCCTTTGCGCAATTACAGTGTTCGGCAACCGGAGCCCATAAGCGGCTGATTTTTGAAGAGCTGTTTTTTCTGGAGCTTGGGCTCGAATTGAAACGCCGCCGCATGAGGGAGCGAGCGGGCCTAGCCTTTGCCACGACGGAAAAGGTCCGAGAGGCGATCCGCGAAGTACTTCCCTTTCATCCGACGGCGGCGCAAAAACGAGCACTGGGCGAAATTGTATCCGACATGCGCAACGCGAGCCCGATGCGGCGGCTTTTGCAGGGAGATGTGGGCTCCGGCAAGACCATTGTGGCTCTGCAGGCGATGCTGGTGGCGATGGAAAACGGCTTCCAGGCAGCACTAATGGCACCAACCGAGATTCTGGCGACCCAGCACTTTCTAGCCGCACGCAAGCTGCTGGAAAAGTCATCGCGCCGCTATCGAATCGTGCTCCTGACAGGGTCACTCGACGAAGAACGGAAGAGGCACGCGCGAGGCCTGATTAATCGAGGCGAGGCGCAGCTCGTGATTGGAACGCATGCGCTGATTGAAGAGAAAGTAGAGTTCGATCGGCTGGGATTGGTAGTGGTCGACGAGCAGCACCGGTTCGGAGTTCTGCAGCGATTCAAGCTCATGAAAAAGCCGAATCAGGCTGAGCCGGACGTACTTGTGATGACCGCGACGCCGATTCCGCGCACCCTGGCGCTCTCCCTCT